>DAHXMV010000002.1 GCA_027371535.1 Candidatus Amesbacteria bacterium
CCTTAGGTGAGCTAATTGAAGCCATTCATCAAACCATCGTGTACTACAACCAAACCCGGATTCACACCGCACTCAAAATGTCACCGATCCAATTCAAGCACATTTACAATCAGCGTTCTTAGAAGGTGTGTACACCAAAAGGGATACTTGACATATGGCACAAAAACTAATTTCTAATTCAAAACGGGATAAGCTACTAACTAAGTGTGAAAGTCTTATCCTTCAAGGCACAGAATCCCCTACGGATATATCGGATACTTTAAATATTTCTTTTAATACCGCTAAGACATATATCCGACTGATTAAAGAGCGTTGGGCTGATTCGACCAATACGGATGAACTTCAAGCTAAAAGGAAAGAACTCATCCGCAAAACAGAGGAAATAGTCAAAGAGGCGTGGAAGTTACGAAACAGCTCTAAAAACACTCTAGAAGCCGTAGGAGCGTTAAGAACTGCTTTAATGGCTATTGAGAGGCTTGAGAAACTACAAGGGTTGGATTCCTTACCGCTTCCAATAGAAAAGTCTGCAGAGCTTCAAGTATTTGAGTATGCACAGGAAATTATCGCTTTACCAAAAGAAGAAAAAGAAAAAGCACTAAATACAATTAGAAAAAAAATATCAAGAGCTTATAAACAGTGTTAATTTATTAGGAAAATGATAAAATAAGTAGTGAAAGTTTGAATATTCCATATGAAAATTTTTAAAGGCTCTTTTTTTGAAATAGGCAAACAACAAGGTGAAATATATCGACAGAATGGCCTAGATTTAACTTCTATTAAGGTAAACAAGGAAATTGTTTCAAAACAATTAGATATTTATAAGAAACACTATCCCCAAGTTCTTGAAGAAATCGAAGGTATTGCGGTTGGGGGCAATTTTGATAAAGAGAAATTACTACATATCTATCTAGCCGTTGAAATTGTTGGTTTTGCAAATAGATTTAAAATGCCCTTGTCTTGCACAATCTTTGGGATAAAAAATAGTAAAGGAACTTTTGTCGGTAGGAATTTAGATTGGTTACCTATTACTGAAAAAGTAATGGAACCATACAAAAGAGAGGCGGAAGGTTGCTATAAGATTTTAGCTGTTTCCGATATGTTTATCGGTAGTCCTTCGGATGTTGATAATAAATTTTTACTTTATGATGCGATAGATGTTATAAACGAAAAAGGGTTGTTTGTTGGAATTACTTTTGCGTATGGTAACACTTGGTCATATGGATTGTCTTGGAAAGAATTGACAAGAATTATTGGAGAGCGTTGCGCAACAGTTGATGAAGCATTGAATATCTTTAAAAAGATACCTGTTTCTGTCCCTAAAAACTTTTTTATAGCAGACAAACAAGGAAATATGGTTGTTGTTGAACATAATTCAGACAAATATAAAGTTGTTTATCCAAAAGATAATATTCTTATTCAAACCAATCACTATATAGATTCAGAATTATCAAATATTGATAGGGTCTTAATTGAAACTCCAGTTCACAATACATATATCAGATATTATGAAACGCTACAAAAAATCAATATGGTCAAGGATAAATTTCAATTGTCAGACGTGATAAAAATACTTGGAAATCCTAACTTTTATGTCTGTCAAAATCATGAAATAAGAACAATTTGGACATTAGCTTTAGACATGCAGAAGCCTGAATATAAACTCTATACTGATGTTGTTGGTAGTCAAAAAGAGCAAGATCTAATTGTTTAAATTCTTCTTTGTCGTTTGAATACAAGCTCCTATTCCCGCTATAATTGAACTAGTTCTGTTGTTTGGATAAATAGAAAATTAAGAGAATTAAGAAAATATATGGCGTCATTAACTACGCAAGATTTACTAGGTTTATTAAAAGGTATTCAAGGTGAGAATGAAGTAAAAGATATTACTAAATACCGTTATGCTATTTATGCTCGCAAGTCCACGGAAAGTGAAGAAAGGCAGGTTAGGTCGTTAGGCGACCAAGTTATCGAGTGCGAGAAACTAGCCGAGAATAAAGGCTTACAGCTTCTTAAAAGACCATATAGCCCCATTGAAGAAAAGCAGAGTGCAAAAGAGCCTGACATACGCCCTAAATTTAGGAAAATGCTTGAGGAAATTAAGAAAGGCAAGTATGACGGGATTATTGCATGGCATCCTGACAGACTTGCTCGCAACATGAAAGATGCAGGAGAAATCATCGACCTCATCGATAAGCAGATCATCAAAGATTTACAGTTTGTCAGCTTCACATTTGAGAATAGTACCGCAGGTAAAATGTTATTGGGTATATCATTTGTTCTTTCCAAACAATATTCAGATAAATTGAGTGATGACGTTAAAAGAGGCATGAGGAGAAGTGCAGAAGAAGGCAAGTATCTAAGCAAAGCAAAACATGGCTACTATAGGGACAGGAATCAACTATTAAGACCTGATGGTAAGTATTACGTACTGCTTAAAAAGGCATGGCAGTTACGGCTGGAGGGGAAAACACAAGAAGAAATTGCAAAGTATGTAAACAAAGAAGGCTATCAAAGAAGCGAGGGTTTAGGAGAGGTCAAACACAAGCTATTTAACATGACCAATAAATTATTATCAGAAATATTTAGGGATACTTTTTATACAGGCGTCTTAAAGTATGGGGATGGCGAGCCATTAGACTTAACGGATATTTATGATTTTGTGCCTATGGTATCTGTTGAAGATTATTTAAAAATAAACAGATTCAGTGATATTAAAAAGGCGTTTCAGATGAAGCAAAGAGGAGCTAAAAGGAATGTTAAGGCAGACTTCTTGAGAAAAATTGTATATTGTGGTCATTGTGGCAATCCCATGAGTACAGGAGTTACAGTCAAGTATGGTAAATCAGGAGTAACAAACTATTTCAATTTCAGATGTGATACGAAAGGGTGCAAAATTAAATTACCAAGCGGTAATAAGGTAAACCAAAATGTTAGAGCTAAAGTTATTCTCGATTTTGTGTATCAATTCCTTGAGCAAAACAAGTTTGGGAATAAGAAAGCATACGAACACTATTTACAGGAAATGAAAGTGGTTAGTGAGAAACAAGTAAAGGAATTGGAGGGCAGACGTAAATCATTACAACAATCAGCTAAACAGCTAGAAGAACGCATAGGTAAGATTAAAGATTTACTGCTTGATGAAACAGATGACGACATTAAAAAGAGCTTTAAAGAGGATTTAAAGGTCAAAGAAAGAGAGTTAAAGGCACTTCTTGATGAGGGAAACAAAATAAAAGAAGCTCAATTACAGGGAAATAGTGCAATTATTGCTTATTCAGATTTTATCGAACTATTTAACAATCTGCCCGATATATTGGGAAAAACTAAGACTATAGAAGGCAAAGACCAAATTATCCGAAGAATCTTCTCGAACTTTACTTTAAAAGATAAGAATGTGTCGTCTTATCAACTAAATCAGCCCTTCAAAGACTTCTTTGAAAAGGGCTTTATCGTCAATGGTCGGGGCGGGCAGAATTGAACTGCCTCCACACGCACCCCATGCGCGTATTCTACCGTCAAACTCCGCCCCGGGTATGACACATCGGTAATTTTACCATCAAAATTGACCTGAGTATTAATAAAAAGGACCGAAAAAGTTAAAATAGATTTCATGTTCTCGAACCTGGAGATATTTTTGGATAAATTTATGGGGAATCTGAAAGAAGCAGGAGTAGATGTGTCAGGACTTTCTATGGATCATGTGGGCTATAAAACCAATTCATTAAAGGAGTATGAGCAAATTATGCCCCGGATGAAAAAGACCGGAAAATTGGTGAAGGAAAATACGGTAAGAGACAGGAAGGTGGCGTTTTTTAAATTAGACCACCCGATTATTTACAAACAATATACAATTCCGGCGGCGGAATTAATCGCTCCCAAAGAAGGCGAGACTGTTAGGTTCGGATGGGAACACGCGGAACTGGTGATACCGGAGAGTTTCGAAAGCTTTATGGCCAAATATCCGAAACTAACCTGGGATACCAGCGTGATGAATTCAGATTTGTTTTCGATGGTCAAGCTGAAACTGGGAGACAATATGCAGGCAAAGTTCCATCTAATGCCGGTATTGGAAATAATTGAAAAAGAAAAATAATACGCGATGAAGAACGGACGGAGACAGGGAAATCGGGGTGGTTGGGGAGATTGGGGAAATTTGGGGAAATTAACGTTTCGGACTTTGTTTGCGGCGGCGGGATTTACCACCCATGCCGACCATACGGCGCTGGCGGGTGCGGGAATCCCGGGTCAAAAGCTGAGCGTCACGAAGGGGTTTTTTGAAATCGGATTTATATGCTGTCAAGGCGCGGGCCAGACCAAGAACCATGGCATCCAACTGGCCGTATTTACCACCGCCGTGAACAGTAACTGTAGCCGTATACTTTTTGGCCAGGTCGAGAGTTTTAAAGGGTTGTTCGTATCTGGTGCGGGCAGAAAGACCGGGAAAATATGCGGAAACCGGTTGGCCATTAACCAGCATTTCAGTGTCGCCGGGGACAATTCTGACTGAAGCTACGGCTTCGCGGCGGCGGCCGACTGCAGAAGAGAGAATTTTGGGTTTGGAATCGGACATAAACTTATTATTTAATCATTTAAGCATTTTGTCATTTAATCATGAAATCAATTATTCAACTATCTTTTTAAATTGTTTTTGATAGGGGTGGTCGGGACCGGCATAGACGTGAAGATGCTTCAACATTCTATCATGCAATTTGTTATCCGGAAGCATGCCGGAAACAGCTGAAATAATAATCCTTTCCGGGGCTTTGGCCATAACCTGGCTGAAAGTATGAACGTGCATCCCTCCGGGAAAACCGGAATGGCGACGGTAGAGCTTTTCGGTAACCTTATTACCGGTGACCGAGATTTTGGCAGCGTTGGTAACCACCACATTGTCTCCCATATCCAGATGGCGGACAAAGTCCGGCTTGCCCTTGCCCATTAAAAGTTTGGCTATCCGGGTGGCCAAACGGCCCAAAATCTGATTATCGGCATCCAACAGATACCACTTACGGGTAATATCATTGGCGCTGGGAGAATGGGTAGTCATGATTGATGATGTACGATTTATGATTTATGAGATTTGGATTTGGGAGTCGGAGAAGCAGTTTTTTCCGGTTTTGCGGTCTTTTCCGGCCCGGTTTGAGCAACTGCAGCCGAAGTAAATTCCATCCGAACCATGGGAGCATTATCTCCGGTACGGGTACCTAATTTTATCAGACGCAGATAACCGCCTTTTCTATCTTTGAATCTGGGAGCAATATCGGAGACCAGCTTTTGGACCAGCATCCGATCGGTAATTACGGATTCGATATGTTGAATATCTGCCAGCTTGGCTTTTTTGGCTTTGGTAATCAATTTTTCAATTAAGCTGACTGCGGCTTTGGCTTTGGTTTCAGTGGTTTCGATGGCTTCCGAGCGAATCAGAGCTCCCGCCAATCCTTTTAACAGGGCTTGGCGCTGTCCGGTATCACGATTGAGTTGTTTTCCGAAAACATTGTGACGCATGTTTCATTGGGCCAGGTCAAAATTGCGCTCCTTAAGCGCTTTTTCAATAATTTCGACAGACTTGCCGCCAAGGTTTTTGACTTTGGATAACTGGGCTCTGGATACTGCTAACAGATCGGCTACAGTAGCAAAGCCGGCTTTTTGCAAAGCGTTGGCAATCCGAGTCGGTAAATCGAGCTCTTCGACAGAAATATTGGCCCCTACCTGAGCGCGCGGTGCTGCCGGGCCGGCCAGGCTGACCGCATCGGTGGAATCGGGATTAACCACGCCATTGAAATAATTGACCAAAGTCTGTGCAGCTGAGATCATAGCCTCCCGGGGGGAAACCGTACCGTCGGTAGTAATTTCCAATATTAGTTTGTCAAAGTTGGTAATGCGGCCGACGCGGGTGGATTCGACTTTGTAATTGACACGAACCACCGGAGTAAATGTGGCATCCAAAGGAATCAGGCCTACGGTGGTGCTTTTTCTGTCTTCCGCCGGCGAATATCCAAAACCGGATTCAATAGTGGCTTCGATTTCCAGCTTGGTATTTTTGTCGGCTAAATTGGCAATGACAAAATCGGGGTTGGTGACTTTGACATCAGAGGGAACTTCGAAAGCACCTGCGGTAACCGGGCCCGGCCCCTGAGTTTCCAAGGTAATGGTTACCGGTTTGTCACCTTGGTAGGCCGGACGAATCTGTTTTAAGGCCAAAACCAATTGCACAATATCCTCACGCATACCGTCAAGGGCCGTGAACTGATGATTGACGCCGACAATTTTGACACTGGTCAAAGCAGAACCTTTAATCGCGGTATAAAGGACCCTTCTTAAGGCGTTACCCAAGGTATCTCCGAAACCCTGTGCCAACGGTTCGATAGCGAACCTACCATACTGAGGTTTTTCCTCTTCGGTTTTAATTGTAAATTGAGGTTTGGTCATGATATAGGTTGAATATTATCTGGAATAAAACTCCACAATGAGCTGATCATTAACCGGACTGTCGATGTCTTCCCTTTTGGGCAAACTGACAATTTGTCCCTGGGGACCGACACGTTTCAGCCAGGCAGGAAGACTAAATTGGGTATTTTCGAGGCGGGTCTTGATAACCGGGATATTCAAAGCAACATGGTCTAACGAGACGACTTCATCGACTACTGTCTGGAATGAAGGAATGTTGACGGTTTTACCGTTTACCAGGACGTGTCCGTGGGAAACCAACTGTCTGGCCATGTTTCTGGTCGGGACAAATCCCAACCGGTAAACCACATTATCCAGACGGGTTTCCAAAAGACGCAGGAGATGCTCTCCGGTCTTACCGCGAACCTTTTTAGCCTTTTCAAAGTACCCCCGAAACTGTCTTTCGATTATACCATAAAGTCTCTTTGTTTTCTGCTTTTCCCGCAATTGCTGACCGTAGTCCGTCATCCGGGGAACACCTTTGCCGCCGTGCTGACCAGGCGGGTTTTGGGCCCGGCGGAGTTTGTGACCTTTGCCGAATAAATCCAGTTGTTCCCTTCTGGATAATCTGTTTTTTGGTCCGGTGTAGTGGGACATAATGTTTAAATATTAATTTTTAATTAGTATCACCATCTAAAGTGGGCGAAGGCTTTATTGGCTTCGGCCATACGGTGGGTATCTAACTTCTTTTTGACGGCAGCTCCGGCATTATTTGCAGCATCCACAAGTTCGGCTGCCAGTTTTTCGGCAAAAGTATGAAATTCGGTACTCGGCCTGGCCCGGGCAGCTAAGACCAGCCAGCGGATGCCCAAAGAATCCCTCCGGGGACCACGAACCGGAGACGGTACCTGGTAGGCAGCCCCGCCGATTCTCCTGGCTCTGACCTCCATCTGGGGTTTGATATTTTCCAGAGCAGTCAGAAAATATTGGAGAGCGTCGGTTTGGGTTTTGGCAGCCAGAAGAGTAAAAGCCCCATAGATCTGTTTTCTGGCGGGATTAACCTTGCCGTCCTTCATTACCCGATTGATTAATTTGGTAACAATGACCGAGTTGTAGACGGGATCGGGCAGTAAATTTCTGGCGGGAGCGGGCTTGGAACGCATATCAATTAAATTTCATTAAAAAAATAAAAATTATGAGGCGGCGGCAGTTTTGGGACCGGCGTGGGTTTTAGCACCGTAACGGGAACGGCCCTGTTTGCGGTTTTCCACACCGCCGGCATCAAATTTGCCCCTGACGATATGATATTTAACTCCAGGTAAGTCTTTGACACGGCCGCCCCTGACCAAAACTATTCCGTGCTCGGCAATATTGTGGCCGATACCGGGAATATAAGCAGTAACTTCAGTTTTATTGGAAAGCCTGACCCGGGCAATTTTTCTCAAAGCCGAATTGGGCTTTTTGGGAGTCATGGTTTTGACGATGGTAACCACTCCCCTTTTGAAAGGATTGGTGGTCTGGACAAAACGGCGGTCTTTGGCGTTAAAAGACCGGCGCAGGGCCGTGGCCTTGACCTTTTTAATTTTAGAGTGGCGTTTGTATTTGATTAATTGATTGACGGTAGGCATAAAGATAATTTTTAATTAATCACAGCGCGGTCGGGGCTGGTGGGAATTAAGCGGCCAATGATGACATTTTCCTTTAAGCCCAAAAGCGGATCGATTTTGCCTTCGACAGCCGCTTCGGCCAGCTGGGAGGTGGTTTCGATAAAGGAAGCGGCGGACAACCAGGAACCGGTTTTAAGAGCTGCGCGGGTAATCCCCAAGACGACTACCTGGGCAGTAGCCGGTTCACCGCCGGCGGCCAGGACCTTGGCATTTTCGATTTCAAAGACGGCCCTATCAACAATATCCCCCGGTAATAAAACAGTGTCACCCTGAGAGAGAATGCGAACCCGGTCACTCATTTTGCGGACAATGACTTCAAAGTGCTTGTCGTGAATAGGCACACCTTGGGATTCGTAAACCAGCTGGATTTCTTCAATCAGGTATTCCTGGGCGCCCCTTAAACCCCTGACTTCCAAAACCTCCTTGATATCCAAAGCTCCCGAGGCCAGCTGGCGGCCGGAGGTAATGAGATCACCATCCGCAACTTTTAATTCAGCGGCCAAAGGAATAATGTATTCGCGTTCTTCTATAGGCTTGACGGTGGTATTTCTGATTCTGACTTTATAACCTTCATCTGTTTCCACGACTTCCACTTTGCCGGAAATCTCAGCCAGCGGCGAGACCATTTTAGGAGTGCGGGCTTCAAAAAGCTCCTCCACACGGGGCAATCCCTGGGTGACGTCGATACTGCCGACGGATAAACCACCGCGCTTGCCGTGAAGGGTCATCTGGGTACCCGGCTCGCCGATACTTTGGGCGGCGATGACACCGACAGGATCGCCTATTGTCACCATGGACATGCTGGCCAGGCTCCAGCCATAACATTTGGCACAAAGGCCGTATCTGGCATCACAGGTTAAGGGCGATCTGAGCGTGACTTCACCGATTTCTTCGGACAGCAGCAGGTCGATTTTGGCGTCGTCTAAGACCTCGCCTTTGGCAATCAGCACTTTTTTGGATTTGGGAGAGGTGACATCTGCGGCGAGGACACGGCCAAAAATCCTGGCAGCAAAGGTTTTACCGCGTTTGTCATTTTTAGTGATGACAAGACCGTTTTCAGTTTGACAGTCTTCGATTCTGATGATAGCGTCGTGGGCAACATCCACCAGACGCCGGGTCAGATAACCGGCGTCGGCGGTACGGACGGCAGTATCCGATAAACCTTTGCGTTCACCGCGGGCAGCTGAAACGTATTCAAAGGAAGAAAAACCCTGGCGGTAATTACTTTTTAAGGGCAAATCGACGATGCGGCCCAACGGATCAACAACCAAACCTCTCATGGCCGAGAGCTGGCGGACCTGTTCCTTGGAGGCTTTGCCGGCACCGGCGTCGATAATCAATTTAATGGGGTTAGCGTCATCAAACATGGACCAGGTAAGATTGGCCAGGGTTTCGGTAGTTTCCAGCCAGACTTCCTGAGCCAGACGACGGCGTTCTTCAGCAGTGATTAATCCGAGGGAGAAGTTGGAATCAATTTCAGCCACCCGGGTATTGGCAGATTCTATAGTGGCGTCCTTGTCGGGGCTGATCAAACAGTCGGTAATACTGACGGAGACGCCGGAAAGAGTACCTGCCCAAAAACCGATATCCTTGATGTCATCGATTAATTTAGTAATGGTAGTGGTGTCGTAAAGTTTGAAAGCCCGGTCGAACAACTTGACCATGGTAGCGCGCTTGACGGCTTCATTAACAAATCTCAACTCAACAGGCAGGACTTCGTTGAAGAATATCCGGCCGACAGTAGTGTCCAAAACCCGGCCCTCGATGACCACTTTGATACGCTGGCGGAGTTTAATGCATCCGGTGTGGTTGGCAATAATAGCTTCCTCTTTAGTGGAAAAAATACCCGGAGCCGGATCCAGTTTGGCATCGACCGAAGTCAGATAGTAAAAACCCAAAGCGATTTCCTTGGTGGAGGGGACGGAAATAGGAGTGCCGTCGGCGGGTTTTCGGAGATTTTTCTCGGGGGTCATCAGTTCTTCAACTTCGGCAATAGCTTCCTGACTTAACGGCACGTGGACGGCCATCTGGTCACCATCGAAGTCTGCGTTGAAACCGGCACAAATACAGGGGTGGATCTGAATGGCGGAACCTTCGATCAGAATCGGATAAAAAGCCTGGATTGAGAGTTTGTGCAAAGTGGGAGCCCGGTTTAATAAAATGGGGTGATTTTTGGTAATACTTTCCAAGATATCAAAAACTTCGGGCGGACGGGATTCCAACAGATTTTTGGCGGATTTAACGTTGGGAGCCAGACCCTGAACTATCATCTGCCGGAGAACAAAAGGTTTGAACATTTCCAGGGCCATTTCCTTGGGTAATCCACACTGATTAATTTTGAGCTCCGGACCGACAACAATGACGGAACGGCCGGAATAATCTACTCTTTTACCCAGCAAGTTCTGGCGGAAGCGGCCCTGTTTACCCCTTAAAATATCAGACAGGGATTTGGATTTAGCACCGGCAGGCAGGCGGCTGGTTCTGGCAGTCCTTTGAGAGGAATCTATCAGAGCATCAACAGCTTCCTGGAGCATGCGTTTTTCGTTTCTTAATATGATCTCCGGAGCACCCAGATCCATTAAATGTTTCAGACGGTTGTTGCGATTAATTACGCGGCGGTAAAGATCGTTAAGGTCCGATGTGGCAAAGCGGCCACCCGATAACTGAACCATGGGGCGCAGATCCGGAGGAATAACCGGCAAAACTTTTAAGACCATCCAGGCAGGGCTGACTTCGGAACGGCGCAAACCGTCAACCACGCGAAGTCTTTTGGTGGCTTTAATGTGGCGCTGTCCGGAAGTGGTATTGACTTCCTGGCGCAGATCATTGGCCATGGCTCCCAAATCCAGAACCTTGACGACGTCCAGTATGGCTTCAGCACCCATCCCCAGCGAGGCACAATCAAGGGCATCGTACTCCATAAGTTTGGCATACTCATCCTCGGAAATTATGCTGGTGGTTTTCAGGCCGGAGACAATATCCACCAGGCGCTGATAGAGAGAGGAAACCTTATCCTGTTCGGCAGCCTGCTGATCACGCAGAGTCTGAATGGCCTGTTTGGACTTTAAACCGGACTGGTCCAGAGCCAGGGCCAAGGCATCCTCATTCAGGTTCTGACTTTTAAGACTGTCTATTTCCTCAGCAGCGGCCTTTTCGGCAGCCGTGATTTTGGCGGAATAATCTTTTCCGATGGCCTCTTTTTTGTCCGACCCCTCCTTTTGCAAACGGTCTACGGTTTCGGCTCTGACGGAATCATCGACGGAAATAACTATATATTGGGCAAAATAGATAACCGATTCCAAAGCCTTGGGGGCAATATCCAGAAGCAGGGAAAGGCGGGAGGGGGAACCTTTAAAATACCAAACGTGGGCGACCGGACAAGCGAGGGTAATATGGCCCATACGCTCGCGGCGAACACGGCTGTGAGTCACTTCCACACCGCATTTATCACAGACAATGCCTTTGTAGCGGATTCTTTTGTATTTGCCGCAATAACATTCCCAATCTTTTACCGGACCGAAAATGCGCTCATCGAAGAGGCCGTCCTTTTCGGGCCTCAAAGTGCGATAGTTGATAGTTTCGGGTTTGGTGACTTCACCATGGGACCATTTTTTGATGACGTCAGGGGAGGCCAGCTTTAATTGCAGGCCACTGAAGTCAACAATGTTTTTGAATGAATCCTGGTATTGATCGGTTTTAGCTTGCGGCATAGATTTTATAATTCTTCCGTAGTATCAACAGAATCACTAACGGCTGACGACTGAACCATGGTAGTAAAAGCGGTAGATTTGGCGGAATCATCTGCCAATGCAGAGTCACCAGAAGCAGCGGCGGAATCCTCTGTTTTGACTTTAGCACCAATCGGGATGACCTGCAGTCCCAAACTCTGAAGTTCCTTGACCAAAACATTAAAGGATTCGGGGACGGAGCTGGTAGGAATATCTGTACCTTTGACGATAGCTTCAAAAGCTTTGGCCCGGCCGACGACATCGTCGGACTTAATCGTCAGCATCTCCTGCAAGGTATGTGCGGCTTTGTGCGCTTCCAGGGCCCAGACTTCCATTTCTCCCAAGCGCTGGCCGCCCATCTGGGCCTTACCGCCCAAGGGCTGCTGGGTCACCAGGGAGTAAGGACCGGTGGAACGGGCATGAGTCTTGTCCTCCACCATGTGATGCAGTTTCATAATGTAGCCGATGCCGACAACCGAGGGCTCATCAAAGGCTAAACCGGTGCGGCCATCATAAAGCATGGCCTTTCCGGTAACTGCCAAATTGGCTTCTCCCATGGCTTCGGCAATCTGGTCTTCGGAAATTTTTTCAAAAGCGGGAACAGCCACAGTCTTATTAAGCTTTTTCATAGCCCAACCCAAACGGGCTTCCAAAAGCTGGCCGAGATTCATACGGGAAAGAACGGAAATCGGGGAGATAAGAATGTCTACCGGAGTGCCGTCCGCCAGATGAGGCATGTCGGCAACGGGAACTATCCGGCTGATGACGCCTTTGTTACCGTGGCGGCCGGCTAATTTATCCCCGACGCTGATTTTTCTGATCTGGGCGACTTTGACGATGACCCGTTTATTGACGCCGGGCGGCAGTTCGTCGCCGGCTTCGCGGTCCAAGACCTGGACTTCGACGACGATACCCCTTTCACCATGAGGCATTCTTAATGATGTATCACGGACATCGCGGGCCTTTTCGCCAAAAATAGCCCTTAACAAGCGTTCCTCCGCGGAAAGTTCGGTTTCGCCTTTGGGAGCGATTTTACCAACCAAAATATCATTGGGTTCAACCTCAGACCCGATGGTGACGATGCCCTCGGCGTCCAGATTAGCCAGATAACTTTCACCGACGTTGGGAATATCGCGGGTGATTTCCTCGGGACCCAACTTGGTGTCAACGACATCGGCTTCGTGTTCTTCGATGTGGATGGAAGTCAGGACATCTTCCCTGACCAGGCGGTCGGAAATGGCGATAGCATCTTCATAACCCAAACCTTCAAAGGAAGCATAGGCAATGACCAGATTCCGGCCCAGGGCTAATTCCCCGTCCTCGGCAGCCGGGCCATCGATGATAAGATCTCCCCGGGCAACTTTCTGGCCGACGACGACTACCGGATGCTGGTTGAAACAGGAACTCTGGGAAGTGCGTTTGAATTTTAATAGATGATAGGTTTCTAAATCCCCTTTTAAGATAATATTTTCAGAATTTACGGCATCATCGACTTTTTTATCCAATTTAATAACCACTTTCCGGGCATCGACATAGCTGACACTCCCGGAATGACGGGCGTAGACACACCAACCCATCGAGGAAGCAATGTCTTTTTCCATGCCGGTACCGACTACCGGGCTTTCAGGGCGAAGCAGAGGAACGGCCTGGGTCTGCATGTTGGAGCCCATTAAAGCTCTGTTGGCGGCGTCGTTGGCTAAAAAGGGAATCAGAGAAGCAGAGGCGCCGACGACTTCCCTAGGAACCGCATCGACCAGGTCGACCAAAGAGGCGGGGCCTTCCATAAAATCCCCGTGGTAGCGGATAGGCAGCCAATCTTCCTGAATGACCCCGTTTTTATCCAAATGCAGATCGGCGTGGGAAATATGGTATCCCTCCTCATCATCGGCGGTGAGATAGATAATTTCGTCGGTGAATTTCATACTGACGGTATCACCAGATTTGGTTTTAGACAGCTTGCGATAGGGAGCCTCCAAAAAGCCCAGTTCGTTGACCCGGGCAAACAAGGCCAGATAAGTCACCAAGCCAATGTTAGTACCTTCGGGGGATCTGACAGGGTCAATACGGCCGTACTGGCTACTGTTGACATCTCTAATACTAAAAGAGGCTCTTTCCCGGGTAATACCGCCCCGGCCCATAACAGTAAGTCGGCGGAGATGATCAATTTCCGAAAGCGGATTGGTCTGTTCCAGAATCTGGGACAACTGGGAACTTCTAAAAAATTCATTGATAGCGGCGATAACCGGCCGGGCGTTGACCAACTGGGCCGGGGTAACCAGGTCTTCGGTGGAAACCAGGCTCATTTTTTCCTTGATGGTTCTTTCCAAACGCAGCAGGCCATCACGGAAGGCCGTCTGACTGACCAATTCACCCACACTCCGCAAACGCCGATTGGCCAAATGGTCGATATCGTCGACCTTGCCTTTGCCGTTTTGGAGATTGATGAGATACCTGACAGTCATAATCAGGTCGTCGCGGGTTAAAAACTGCTGATCAGAATCCAGGCCGAATTTTTTGTTTAATTTATAACGTCCGACCTGGCCCAAGTCATACCGGCGGGAGTTGAAAAAGAGGTCAAAAAGGAGTTTTTGGGCATTGTCCAGAACAATGGGTTCACCGGGGCGCATTTTCTTGTAAATTTCAATCAGGGCTTCTTCCGTAGTATGAGTCGGGTCTTTGGCAATGGAATTATCCAAATAGGCGTGGTGTTCATCCGTATCCGCATCTTTAAACATTTCGTGCAGCTGATCGTTTCCGGAAATGCCCATGGCCCGAAGCAGAGTGGTAGCCACAAATTTCCGGCGGCGGTCAACTCTGACGGAAATAATGTCATTTCTGGAAATTTCAAATTCCAACCAGGTACCCCTGATGGGGCGCAGCTCGGCAGTATGCAGAACGCGGCCGGAGGCAGCATCCAAATCGGCGCCAAAATAAGCACCGGGGGATCTGACAATCTGGTTGATGATGGCCCTTTCCACTCCGTTGACAATAAAAGTCCCCCGATCGGTCATCTGGGGGACGTCGCCCAAAAAGACTTCTCCACTGGTGACTTTCTGAGTCTGGAGATTGGTAAGCTTGGTCTGTAATCTGAGAGCCGAAGAAAATGTGAGGCCTTTTTTAATGGCCTGCTGAGGAGTAAGAACTGGCTTTTCCACTGCATAATCCAAAAATTCCAACTGCCAGTTTTTACCGGTAAAATCGTCAACGGGGGAAATTTCCTGAAGACTTTCCTTTATTCCAGTCTTTAAAAACCATTGCCATGAATCCTGCTGCAGCTGACTTAGGTTTACGTTTGGGAGGCTAGGGTAGGCTTTTCCCCAATAGATTCTTTTGGATTTAGACATCGGTGGTAAGGGACGGTTTTTGGAAAAACAAAAATGCGCTTTTGGCGCAAAAAATCTCGGCTAGTTACTAGCCACAAACACAGTGCCGTATTTTATATCAGGGTTTCAAGTATTTGTCAATATTGAGATTATGCTCTGTCAAAGATTTGGCGTAATGGGTAATACCGTCACTGTCGGTAAGATAGTACCAATAAGCCGTGTCAGAGACGTTTTTTACCGCATCAATAGTCGCCAGACCGGGGTTTGATATAGCCCCCGGCGGCAGACCCGGCTGCAAATAAGTATTGAAGGAGGAAGGATATTTAGGGTCCACGCCGGCATGCCACCAATTACAGTGCAGTAAATCCGCCAGGCAAAGACGGTTATCCATGGCATACTCCACAGTGGCATCAACCTGAAGGGGCCAGCCTGCGACCAGGCGCTTTTTAAGAATAGAAGCTACCAGGCCCCGGTCGGTATTATTTCTGGCTTCCCTTTCGACTAAAGAAGCCAAGATGAGAGTTTGCCTATCAACCGGGAGGGCCGGATTAAGACCGGTTTTTTGGTAAAAATTGGCGGTTAAGAGCTGAATAACCCCGGCGGTTGAAATTTGGGGAGGCAGCAGATAAGTATCAGGGAATAGCTGACCTTCCAAAGTGGCGGTGGCTTTGATGAATTCCGAAGCGGAGAAGGTCTTCAGGGGACCGGATAACTGACTGTCCAAACGGGCAGCCATCTGCTCCCGCCGCCAGCCTTCGGGTAAGGTAATCTTGATATCCCTGGGGCCCAAAATCAGCCTGCCGACAATCTCCGGTGCAGACTGCCCTGAAGTTAAAAGATAACTGCCGGGCCGCAATTTACTGCTCTGACCATGAATCTTGAGATAAATTCTGACGGCCAGGGCCGACCTGATGACCGAAAGCGACTCAAGTTTTTGCAAAACAGACAGGGCTGATTCGTCCGGGGAAATCAGCAGGGAAATCTGCTGCCCGGGGATTTTATCGGGAACCGGTGCCAGTGAACTGCGATACCAGAAAAAAACGCCGCCGAGAAGACCGAAAACCAGGACAGCCAGAACGACAAGCAAGGTGAAAACAATTTTTTGGCTCACAGAAAACTGATTATACTTCTTCAAAAAGCGCGCGGCGATATTTCCCGGTATCTTTGTCTTTGATAAAGATACGGCCGCATTTGTTGCAGGTAACTTTTTCACCTTGGGCGTGGGATGCCTTTTTGCCCTCGGATAAATCCGTACCGCAACCGACACAGCGCCCCTGCGATAAAAGCCATGCCTGGACGGGAGCAATGACATTTTTAAACATACATAAACTTTACCAAAAATGGAAAGAGAGTCAAGGTTAAAAACCATATCACCCCTCTAACTCCCCTCTTATTTTCTCCCCTTGGTCGTGGCTTTACCGTAAGAGGGGAGGGCCAACGGATTTCAAGATTTGTTATCCAGCCAATTCTGAAGAATTAGGGCCGCTGCTACGGAGTGCTCTTTGGTCCGGCGTCTGGATTTGGAAGTGTGATGCAAAGATCTGATGGCATCCCGGGAAGATAAAGTTTCATCCGCGGTGACAACAGGCAGACCGATGTGCTTTAAGGTGTGAACAAATTCTTCGACATGAGCTCTAACCGGGCCTTCGGGAAGACCAATTATGATAGTACCGATCCGGTGTTCCTCCACCAGGCGGGCAATTTTACCGGGAGCGCTATCGAGATTTAGAGTGGTTAAAGGCTCAGTCAGCAAACCATTGGAAATCGCTACACCCAAATGCTTCTGGCCGTAATCAAGACCCAAATAATTCATTAGCCTGATTATATAAGCTTTATGGGGATTTATAAAACCTGCCAATTTTGGGATTTTCATAATCATCCGGATAGGTAAAGAGTCCTTTCATTTTATGCTCATATACTAAAAATGGTTCCAAGCCCATCTGATTTCTCCTGTCGTCCAGACTTTTACGGTCAAGAATCGGGCGGGGTACAAGATTTCCCGTGTCATCCTGATAAAACTGGGTGCCGTAAATTTGATCCTGACCTGTATTAACCGCTACCCGATCAGTCAAATAGGCAATATTTGAGGGCAGAACATCCGAAGAAACCTGTTGCATCAAAACGAGGCAGTGTTTCTGAAACCCGATATCCTGATCGGCATGCTGGACAATCAGCCAGGCAGCATAAGAAGCTTCCTCACCGACTTGGGAGATAGTCGGCCAACCGAATTGGCTGACTATCTCTTTTAAACGGGTGGTATTTTGCAAATCCACCTGTTTGTCAAACGGAGCAATTCCTGCCTGGCCGTTTTTCCGCATCTGCTGATCTTTTTCCCCCATGGCGATAATTTCTGATGCTAATTCGGTATTTGTCATGGATGGATTATAATCCTTCCCAGGATGGTGAACCAAAAACAGATTTGGGATAGATATCTGAAAAAATTTACAGGTACGGGAGACAAACTGGGTAAGGGCATGGATCCGGGCATTTTGGAAACAGTGGTGGCATTAAACGTCCTGGGAATAAATACCAGGCAATCGTGTGAAGGGCATTTAAAATGGGGGGTATGTGCACCATGGGTAGATATGGAAGCCAAGAACACTCATAGACTCGAAGATGAAGTCAAAAAAAGCTGGGAAGAAGCGGACCTGGCTATGAAAGCAGGAAAAGCCAGTGTATTAACTGATAAATTATGGACCAGACATCATCAGCTGAGAGTGAAACTAAAAGCAAAAAATATGATGTTATCTAAGAAATTATGGCTGTATCTGGAAGAGTTTTACAGCAATAGGCAAGTGGAATACGGGGTGAGGCTGACCATAAGTTTTTTTGGCGACGGAATCGGCAGGCTGCAATCGGCAGGAGCGGAATTTCAAGAAACCCTAACGCTGAAGCAGAGACAAATAAATTTAGTTAAATACCGGTCAGAAATGAAAGATTTTACAGTATTCCTAAAACAAAAATTCTGCCTTTAGTTTTAGTCTGTCAGTTCTGCTAAAACCACCAGGCGGTGCCAGTAAGTGCCAAGAGGCACACAGGTAATTAATGACAAATCCCGGCGGTCATATTTTTGCCCCAGGACCTCGACGGCAGTCGGGTCAACCTGGGATATTTTTTTCACCACATAGGTATATAAAACCCCGTCAAATTTGATGTCGATTTCGTCTCCGATTCTGGCGCCGGTTAAGGGATTAAAAACCGTCTGTGGATTACCGGGTCTGTAAAACTGAGGCAGGGCCGAGTGGCCGAAAATGACGCTGTTGCCGAATTCCCCCGGGAGAGCCGTGCCGGGATAATGAATGGCGTTTTTGTGCAAATTATTGCCATTTACTTCCACGGTAATGTTGTCCATTTTCAGCCGGGGCAGACTGACGGTAAAGTAACCCACGGGACTATTTTTGGGCGGCGGCAAGTCGGCAGGGGCGGAAAACCAACTCCCGGCATTTGAATAATCAACCACACCGGACATCCCGTAGTCGGTTTGGACTATGGGGCGGGGAAATGGGGAAACTGCCGTTGGATCAAGTAAATTTTTGGGGGTGAGCAACACGGCGATAATACCGCCAGTCAAAGGTACCGCAACATTTAATAACATAAAAATTCCGGCGGTCATCAACAATATGGGGAAAACCCGCCGAAGTGAAAAGCGCATACTATTGAGCGGTCTTAATGACGACACCGATGTTTTTGGACTGGTGCGGCAAAGTGAGGATGCCGGAAGGCAGGGGCGGGGTAAATTTAAAATCTATCCGGGAAACACCGGAAATATTTTCCAGATAGGTTTTGGCTGCAGAGACTGACTTGCCGGTAATATTTTTGATAATCTGATCATTGGCCAGAATTGGGGTCAGTTGGGAAGAAATCTGAACCGTGATAACAGCCTGATTATTTTTTACCGATTTGACGGAAAAATTGTGTGAGACTTCCCCTTCGGTTTCATAACCCCCGGGGATTAAGGCCTGAGTCCGGGCAGAAATCAGATTATTCAAATCAACATCAGCAAAGCTTAAGCCGGAAGCTTTTAAAGTAAGACTGAGATTTAAGGAATCGGCAACATCCCCGACGGCATGATCAAATTTTTCCGTAATCACACCGGTCTGGACGGAATCGACGACCAACTGACGGTCCGAGGAGACGGATGAAGCTAACTGATTTTTAACCTGGCCGGTGAGAGATGAGATTAATTGGGACCTCAAATCGGTTAAATCCTGGGCAGCGACGGCGGATACCTGGCGGCTGGTACCACCGGAAAAGGCCGTGTTATTTTTAGCCACATAATCCATAGTGGAAAAAGTACCGATGGTGAAAGCGGAACCGGCGGACAGATTGGATTCCACACCGATAGCCTGGGCGGTGACATTGACATCAGCCTTGCCCGGCTGGTAGGAACTGGGGTCGGCAGAACCGGAAGCAGCCGGGACAGTGACCGGGCTATTAAAAGAAAATTTCAGGCCTGAAGCAGAGATGACCGTACCCTGGGGAAAAGTCCGGTCGGCGGGGGTGCCATTTATAACCGAGACAGTACCGGTGGCCCGATCCCCGACCAGCTTGGTGCCGGTAGTTGACTTACTCTGACTTCCGGAAACCGTAGTACTGGCGGTTTTAGCCGGCAAAACCCGGGCATTCAGATCCGGACCGGCCGCAGTAGTGTCGGCAGTGACGTCAAAACTATCGGCTAAATTTTTGGGGGTAACACTGATAACCACAGTCGCCCGGGGTAAATACCAGTAAGCGGCAAACAGACCACCGGCAATTAAAACCAAAAAGACTATACCCAGGATAATTTTAGCGGAAAAAGAAGTTTCGGGGAGGAAGAGGTGAAAAGAAGGCAATTTAAATTTCGGGAAATGAAACCGGGGCGGAGGATGAGATGTCTCTTCTACCGGGGTTTCGTCTGCCCGGGCAACAGGAGTTGCAATAATTTCCGGAGCCGCCGCCGCGGGTAAGACGGCGATATCACCACCCGCTACAAAGCCCAAATCCCCGGGCGCGAGGTCTGCATTTTCACCTACGAGGGGGGTTTCGGAAACCCGGGGATCGGGAGTAATCAAACCCATAGCAACCGCCACTTCGCTGCCACCGGATAAACTGATAGCTTTGACGGAAAAATCCGCGGGGAGAATTTCGACTTTGGGAAAATGCATAAAATTCAGGCGGTTTTGGGGAGCCTGCCAGGGAAAGGCTAAAAGTTCCTGGCGGGTATTTTCGAGATTGGCACCGGTATCGTAAATGAGAATGCGGGAAGGCAGCATGTCCTGGCGGCCAAACCGGGACAAACCCTCGACCACATCCAAACTGATTTTGCCGCTTCTTTTAACCAGCTGGGTGCCGACAATTTTTCCCAGGTGAACCAAAGTAATTTCGATAACTGCCTGCCAAATACCTATAACAATGGCTGAAGGCGGAGTGCCCTCGGTTAAATGCAGATACTTCACCAGGGCCTGAATGGTGACGACAAAACCGATGGCCTGAAGAGAAAGTTTTTTGGTGAGATCGCGGAGCAGATGCAGCCTGGCGCCATCGATCTTGTCATCCGAAACCCAGGCCGACGGCAAACCGAGAATCATTTTTTCGGGTTGTATCCGGCCGTTTTGATCGACCGCCTGGGCCGCATCCGATAAAGTCTGATCACAGCCGGGGATTAAAGAGTCGGTATTATCGGTCTGACAGCGGATGCTATTACCGAAGGACAGGATCTGAGTCTTGTCATTGACAACCGTCCAGATGGCACTTTTGACGGTTTCATAACCAATTTCCAGCGCAAACAGAAATTCACGGCGGGGATGATCGGATTTTTTCTTAAAAAAAGGCAGGAACATACGATTTATTTAACCATTTATCCATTTGGTCATTTGATTATTTGGGCATATATGCGACGGACACCGGAACCTGCGGACTCCTCTTTGACAATCTTAATCTTTCCGATTTCACCTGTCGAGCTGACATGGGGTCCGCCGCAAATTTCCCTGCTATACCAATTATTCTGGGAGCCAATAGTATAAACGCTGACAACATCCGGATATTTTTGGGCAAAAAAGGCCAGAGCACCGGTTTTTAACGCTTCGTCTTTGGCCATTTCCTGCCGGGTAACGGGCAGATTTTCGGAAATTTTCTGATTGACGAGATTTTCGACTGCCTGAATCTCCTGGGGGTTTAGTTTTTGGTCATGGGAAAAATCAAAACGCAGCCGGTCGGAGGTAATGTTACTCCCCTTTTGGCTGACATGATCGCCCAAAGTCGATCTTAATGCCTGATGCAGCAGGTGGGTAGCGGTATGGTATTTGGTGGTTATTTCAGACTGGTCCCGCAAACCGCCTTTAAACATACCCCTGGAGGCGGTGCGGGAAAGTGTCTGATGTCTGGCAAACTCCGTCTGAAAATCGGCCGGATTGATGTGCTGGCCCAAATCCGTGGCAATTTCATAAGTCAACTCCCAAGGGAAACCATAGGTCTGGAGCAAATTAAAAGCTATTTTGCCGTCAAGTTTCGGATACCGGGTGATTTCCTTCAGGCCCCGCGTCAGGACATGGTCAAATTTGTCAACTTCTGCGGAGATAATTTCAGCAGCCTGTCTGATTTGGGAATCGGATAAATAAACCTCCCGGTAAATATTGCCCGCAGCAACAACCATCCGGCCACAAAAGTCCGTGACCGGACCGGAAATTAATTTTCTCATTTTGACCACAGATCTTCTGATCAGACGCCGCAGAATATACCCCTGAGCTTTATTAGAAGGAAAAACACCGT
Organism: Candidatus Amesbacteria bacterium; assembly: GCA_027371535.1. Classification (GTDB taxonomy): domain Bacteria; phylum Patescibacteriota; class Microgenomatia; order CAZETR01; family Amesbacteraceae; genus DAHXMV01. The sequence goes on from DAHXMV010000002.1 coordinate 21,853, forward strand.
CGGAGGCCAGCATGACCGAGGCTTTTAAGTGGTCAGCTATCACCCGAAACTGAGGCTGGAAAGCCGGATCAGCGTAAGATTTGTCCGCGGCTTTTTCGGCCAGATCAATTATGGGATAAAAAAGATCCGTCCGGAAAATATCGGGGGTATTTTGAACGGCAGCCAAAGTCCTCTCCAATCCCCCGCCGAAATCCACATTTTTTTGGGGCAGTTCACCCAGCGTCCCGTCAGCATTTTTTTGATATTGCATGAAAACCGAATTACCTATTTCCAAAAACCGGCCGCAATCGCAATTGGGATGACACTTTTGGTCCTTAAACCCCGATTTTTCATGAATACCCAGATCCGCCCCAAAATCATAAAACACTTCCGAGTCGGGACCTCCGGGTTCACTCTCCGGCATCTGGTCAGGCGGGCCGGAACGGGACCACCAGTTATTTTCAACTCCATAGTAAAACAGATGATCTTTTTTCAGGCCGATTTTTTGCAAAATCCCGGCCGACAGGGTATCTTTGGGCACGGCGTCGTTACCGGCAAATACGGTAACATAAAGCCGGTCCGGGGAAAGCTTTAAAACAGAGGTGAGAAATTCCCAGAACCAGGCCAATTGCTCCGCCTTGAAATAATCTCCGAGCGACCAGTTGCCCAGCATTTCGAAAAAGGTGGTATGGCGGTTATCACCAACCTCTTCCAGATCCTGAGCCCGGAAAGAGGGCTGGATATTCACAAGACGCCGGCCCTGCGGGTGAGGCTCTCCTAAAAGAAACGGTATCAGCGGCTGCATACCGGAGCTGGTAAACAGTGTGGAAGGATCACTCTCCGGAACGAGAGGAGCGGGAGGTATGACCACATGACCACGCTGCTTAAAAAAATCAAGGTATTTTTGGCGCAGATCGCTACCTGTCGGCATAAACCAATTGTAGCATAAAGAAAATTGACAATACTATAGGTCAATATTATAATCGTTACATGTTTAATAACACTCCCGAAACACGCAGAGGTTTTCTGAAAGATTGCTTCGAAAAAGTTACGGTGTGGGATATGGGGGTACGGAATATTTTTCAGACAAACGAATCCGGGATCGGACAGAGTGTCTGTGATATGTTTTTTGACCCGGATCGCGGACTGGTCCGGTTAAGCTGTCCAAATACTTCTGTCAATGTGCCGAAAATTGCCGGAATTTTAAGCGAGAAGGACAACGAACATTTTGATGAGTTGATGGCGGTATTGGGTGAAGGGGGAAGCGTTTACGGTTATAGCAGAGTCTTTGGTTATATCTACGAGGGACAAAAATTCTATATCACCAATACTACCGACCAAAAAAATGACGTTATAAAAATCGAGCTAAGCCAGTTTCAAAATGCAGTAGCTGCCAGCATAGGGGAAGGTATTGATCCAAGTCTGATAAAGAACAGAAGATCCACCGTAAAAATCCTGTTACCGTCGGAAATAAGGGCCGAAGATAATAAAAAGGAGCAACAATATCTGGAGTATTTTCTAGGCGGGGCAGCATCTCTATTGGGGCTAAGATTCATTTATGGATTGGCAAAAAATTGGGCCGGGTCAGACAGAAGGTACACAGAAAAGGATCTGGAATTACCGAATGAATATGGCCCGCAACTGGAAAATTTTATAAAAGATCACCCGGAAATGAACGAAAATCAGGCGACGGCTACCTGGCTTAGAAGGCTTAAGGGGGTAGACCGATGGAACGTGGCATTGATAGTAGCAAAAGACGTAAATCATATACAGACTGTAGATGAAATTGCAGATATATTGGATAACACACCTCAGGAGGAGAAGCGTCGATAGTATTCAGGGATAGCGGCGGAGGCCGCCCCACTCGACTAAAGTAAAACCGGTTCTTTTGGGGGCAGAAAGAGTCTGAGGTATGAGAGGGACAGGCTGATTCAAACCGATAAAATCCAGGAAAATTCTGATAACGGTATCAGGACGGGGATTAACTGTCATGGGGGCCAAAAGATTAATTTGATTCGGTGTCAGCCAAGTAAGCCGGACATAAGGGGTTTTTGGCATTAGGGGCCACCAGTAAGACATAAAATCGGTGATTTCTTTCTGATTCAATCCCTGTTCCCGTAATTGGAGTCTGAGGGTATTTTCCAATCCGGAATGAGGAACGACAAAGCCGAAATTGATTTCGGGATAAATCTGACCCGTGCCGTCCCAATATAAATAAGGATAGGTCAGGCCATCCGAAACCAGTTGGCCGTTCGGACGGGCGATGACCTGCCAGCCGTTTTGGTAGGGCGGATCGGATTTTTTAAGACTGACATTCAGTCTGACAGAAACCGGGATAGTTTTTTGGGGGTAAAGATAGATAACGGGTTTGGCACATTCGGCTGCAGGTACGTATTTGCCGTTCGTAAAGACGACATACCGGCTAATCAAGCGGTCATAGTAAACTATAAGGCCATGATCAGAATTGTATTCAGAAATGGTATAGGCATCCTGGCCGGAAGGGTTATAAACCTCGCCGAAATGCTTCAAAAGCGTGGGGTTATCAGGATTTTTAAAACCGTAAATTGTTTCCCCGGCGGAAGTTTTACCGACGGGGGTTAAATCGTTAACTTCGGCTGAATCCAAAATTTCACGGCTCCGATATCCCCATCCCCCGCAACCGCCACGGGTGAGCACATCATAGGCCCCGGTATTGGGAACACCGGTGTCCCAGGTGATTTTCAAAACATTGTCATCAGGGACAAAAGCATAGCTCCGGTAATAATACAGATAGGAAAAATCCGGTAAATCCAACCGGATCTGAGCACCGTTATTCATCAGATTCAGCGGGCCCCAGGAAGTTTGAGATAATAAAGTTTTGTCGCCCTGACCGACGTCGTTATAAAAAACCGGGTTGGCCATGGGTGTAGACAGGGTAAAACCCGAGACAGTGACGGTTTTATCGTAATCCAGGTCGGGATAGTCAATCTGCCTGTCGATTTTGACACCGGCATTTAAAGTCGGCCCCCGAAAATATTTATCCTGTTTGGAGATGATATCAGGAGAATAGTTGGCTATCAGCGAGGCCTGCCCATCGGATTGGATCAGCAGCATAGCCAAACTATTGCCTCCCGGGGAATTTACGGGGATATCCGCCATCACCAGCCGGCCACCCGAATCAGTGCCGACCTGATAATATTTGACCCCGGCAGGATCTCCCCAATCAGCGGAGAAATTTTCTTTGGCAAACACGCCGGGGTCAGAGATTTTTTGGGGAGCGGCAAGCCAGACAGCATGATGAACAATTTTTGGCCCGGCAGGAGCCAGGGGAATTATGGTCGGGGTAGGCCCGGCGGTGACTACAGGAATAGCCGCTTGGGTAACATACGTCGGCCAGGGATATGGCGAAGGAGTGAGAATTTTTGAAGTTCTGGCTGAATTATTGGCGGAATATCTGATTTCGGCGACAGCGGACAGACAGACACTGATGGAAAGGACGATAACCGAAATAAGCAAGGGCAGTAAACCATGAGGAGGCGAGGCAGGGGGCAAGAGTGGATTTATTTCTTCAGGAGCTTTTTTCACCGATTCCAATTATATGGGGAAAAAGAGCGAAGTGCCAGCGTCACTGCTAACCTGGTATTTCAAAGCAGGAGAATAGAGTTTTTGAAGTATTTGCCGGGCGGCCGGACCATGTAGAAGAGACGGCTGAAAGTTATCTATCTGTTCGGACAGGACAAAAACCGAAAGCCCCCGGGGGGTAAATTTTCCGGCCAGCAGCAGCCCCTGCCGCGTAGCCAGAGAAAAATTCTGGTCAAAAAGCAGGTTGCCCAATGAATAAAATACCGGTTTACCGTGATAAACTTCCATATCCTGGATGATGTGGGGATGGGAGCCGACGACAATGTCGGCACCGGCATCAATCCAGGCATGGGCCAGAGCGGCCTGGGAGGCAGAATGTGAAGCCCGGTATTCTTCCCCCCAGTGGGGAAAAACCAGGACCCGGGTGTCGGCTTTAGTCTTTACCCGAGCGATCAGCGGGGAAACATCCGGAAAAGGACTGAGAGTATTGACGCCGATGACCACCAGATTTAATCTCTGCCCAGAAAAAGTGGCGATGCGAATTACATCACTGTCTCCCGGTCCACCGACGGGAATAATGCCAGCAGCGGTCAGCAATTTGCGGGTAGTGACTAATCCGTCAGTTCCGGCGTTGGCAGTGTGATTATTGGCCAAACTGACGGAGTTGACGTGTAAAAAGGCCAGAGCTTTGACGGCAGTGACGGGAAAATCAAAGATCATACCAGTGTCATTAACCCGGCCGGAAAGCAGGCCGGAACTGACCGGTCCTTCCAGATTAATTAAAGAAGCATCAGTGCCCCAAAATACCCGGTCACCAATTTGGGAAAAACTCTGATAAAGCCGGTTGCCGGGAAATGTTTTTGAAACCCCCCGATCAAACATGACATCACCACCGACAGTAAAACTAACCTCTGCGTCCGGTATTACCTGGGAGTCATCCGCGTACCAGCCGAAAGTATGACCGGTGGTTTCGGAATCCGGCTGGTTTAGAATCAGACCGGAATTGGTATGCCCGGCCAAAACAAACTTTAAAGTTTGATGGGATTTGGCCCAAAGAGCCGCCAGACTTAATGCCCCAGGTGAATCCACTTCGGCTTTGGAAAACAGGCCGTCCGAGTCCAGGTTTGACAACAACCGGACGGATAAATCATCATGCAAATTTGAAAGCAGGACCGGCTGATAATGGGAAAAATCTACCGAACTGACAAGCAGGCAATCAGGACAGGTGTTTTCCAGAAGACCGGCCAGATGCCGAATTTCTCCGGCAGTAACCCGATTTTTGATAATTATAGGCACGAGACGTACTTTTGGAAAAACGGAAATTAAATCGGGAAGGACAGAGCGGATGCCGTGTTCGCCCATAAAGCTTTCCGGGCTATCGGAATAGCCGAGGCCGACCAAAGCGCTGATGACAGTCATGTCCGGTAATATTTCCCTCCCGCCGGACAGCTGCCAAGTCTGGCCGGAAACCTGAATATCGGCATTGCCGGAATCGAAGTGGTTGGGAGAGACCAGAATGACGGTATGGGGCGGAGTAATCAAAGCTGCCAGACGGGTTAAAAATAGCTGCCTTTGGGATTTAACCAAGTCGTGATGAGGTAATATAACTGCCGAAATCCGGACTGTCTGAGATACTGTAGCCGGAACAAGGGGACAGGAACGGATATAGCTAAACAGGCAAAAAATCAACAAAGCCAGGGAGGGAGGAATTAACCACGAAAAACTTTTCATGAAGATCTCAGGGGAAGACCGGAGCGTCGGAAGAAGCGCTGAAGGGTTTTATGTTCCCTAGCCGTGGTCACAGGAATTACCTTGTCTGGAGTTTCCCGGATCATTTGATCCCGGGTAACATCGACCAAATCCTTGACCTCGGTAAAAAACTGATTGACGGCGGTGACCGGACGGGAAGCGGTTTCGGACAATTCCCGGGTATTATCGAGAATACGGTTGAGTTTTTTGACTGACTGGCGGAATTCATGAAACAGGTGAAAAATCTGAAATCCAATCAGAATCAACATGAACGACAGGGAGGTAATGACGACTGCCAAGAGGAGCTGGATGAATGCAATCATAAATTTTATTCAGAGTAACGTTTTTAAGGACCACTTGTCAAGAAAACATGCCTTTTGACGGTGACCGACCGATTGTTTTTACTTCTGGCAGTTACAGTAACCAAATTGGCTCCGGGATTTAATTGCAGGCGGACCGAAAACTGGCCGCCCTTATCAAGGGTGATGTAATTGCCGTTGACAGAGATAGTGGCTTCGGGATCGGTTTTACCGTAGACCTCCACGGTATCCTGTGTAGTAGAACTGCGGTCGGGCGGAGAGGAAAGCACCAATGAGGGCGGACCGACAAGTAAGGTATACTGATAACCCAAATAGCCCAAGAAAAGAGTGAAGAATAAGACAACTACAGCGATGACGGTACTCCTCGGGGTCCAGAGGTTGGTTTTGGCTACCGGCTCGACCATACCCCGGGGGACAATCTGCCCTTTGGGGTTTTCGGAAAAGTCCCGCCGAAATACGGCCAGCAGATAATCGGGGTTTAAACCCAAAAATTGCGCATAATTTCTGATAAAACCCTTGGCAACAATGGCATTGGGGAGGCGACTGAAATCATCGGATTCCAGAAGTTCTAAAAAATGCGGGCGGATTTTGGTGATCCTGGCAACGTCAGCCAGTTCCATCTGACGGGTAAGACGGGCTTCTTTAAGAATTAAACCTGCAGACTTCATGGGGAAACTTCCCGACCTGGCGTGTCAGACAACTGACGCATAAGAATCTCACGGGGCTTGGCACCGTCAGCCGGGCCAACTATACCGGCATTTTGCATCTGATCCAAAATTTTGGCAGCGCGGGCATAACCGATACTCAGTTTGCGCTGCAGAAAAGAGGCGGAGGCAGCGTCGTTTTGAATGATAAGGCGCAAAGCATCTTCGAAGAGTTCATCCCGATCCTCCCCGCTGGGAGAAATAAAGGAGGAGCCTTTGCCGCGTTTTAGACCCAAAGGCTGGGTAATCACCTCCTCGGTATAGTTGGGAGCCACACCCTGCTTCTTCAGATAATCAATCAGCTGTCTGATCTCCCGGTCGGAAATAAACGCGCCCTGAATACGGCTGGGTTTGGCCTGGTCGGGTGGAACATAAAGCATATCACCCTTACCCAGCAGTTTTTCAGCCCCCGGCTGGTCAATAATCACCCGCGAATCAATCATGGAGGAAACAGCAAAGGCAATCCGGGCGGGGATATTGGCCTTAATCAGACCGGTGATGATATCCACGGAAGGCCTTTGAGTGGCAATCACCAGGTGAATACCGGTGGCCCGGGCCATCTGGGCTATACGGGTAATGGTATCTTCGACCTCTACGGGAGCAAACAGCATGATATCGGCTAATTCATCGATAAAAATCACAATATACGGTAATGCCTGGAAACCGGCATTTTCGTTGTAGGATTCAAGATTTCTGGCCCCGACCTCGGCAAACATCTTGTAACGGCGATCCATTTCATTCATGGCCCATTTGAGAGCGGAAAGGACTTTATCCGGTTCGACAATCACCGGGGACAGTAAATGCGGAACCCCGTTATAACCGGTCAACTCAACCCTTTTCGGGTCAACCAGGATGAGATTCAATTCCTGGGGGCTACAGCGATACAAAAGTGAGGCCAAAAAAGCATTGATACACACCGACTTCCCAGATCCGGTCTGACCGGCAATCAATACGTGAGGCATGCGGGCGATGTCGGCAACCACAGGCTGACCGGAAACATCCAGACCCATAGCTACAGCCAATTTGCTCTTGTGATGCTTTAAAACGTCCTCGGACAGGATTTTTTTGATCCCAACAAACTCGGGTGAACGATTGGGAAGCTCGATCCCGACCAGTGACCGGCCGGGGATGGGAGCTTCAATTCTGATCTGACCGGTGGGGGCAGCCAGAGCCAGAGCCAGGTCATTACTAAGCGCGTTTATTTTACTGAGCTTGGTGCCGATGGCAACTTCCAGAGCATATTGGGTAACAGCCGGACCAAGGTTGACTTCGGCAACGTGGGCAGATATTCCGAAAGCTTCCAAGGTCTCTTCGATTTTGGCAGCATTATCTTTGACGTTGCCGCGATCGGCTTTACCGGAAATGTTTTCACCTAAAAGAGAGAGCGGCGGATAATGCCAGGGGGAATTGGCAGCCGCAGAAGGAGTGGTAGGCAAAACTGTCTGAAACGGGGTTTCTTTTGATTTTTCGGGCAGGCCTTTGACCGTAAATTCACCCTTTTTAGACTGGATGGCGGCCTTGTTATCCGGGAGTTTGGAGACCTGAGCCGGAGCCATACCGGAAACTTTCAGGGGAGCAGGGAGTTTCCCGATTTTGGCGGGGCCCGGGGATTTTTGAGTCAGGCGGATGAAAAAATTTATAATATCTTCGAAAGGAATATTCAGCATGACCAGCAAACCTACTGCCAGACCGGTGAGTAAGAAGATGTATGCCCCGGGTGAAGACAGAAACAAACCGGTGCTTAAAAACAACTTGTCGCCAAGCAGGCCGTCATGAAAGATGCCGGTAACGGCAAAAATGATAATCAGACTGCCCACAAAAACATGCGGTTCGGACATAAAAAACTTGATTTTAGTCACCATCAAACCGCCGATGATCAGAGGAAAAGGAAGGAACAAAGAGGAAAACAGGCCCAGCTGGGATACCAAAAGAGTGTTAAGGTGGGTGAGTAAAAGCCCCTGGCGGATAAAAGAGATCCAGATTAAAACCGCCACTGAAAATAGAATCAGGGCGGAGATGGAATAGACGGTATTTTTTTTGAGTTTTAAACCGTAGCTTTTTTTACGACCGACAAATGATCTCCTCCGAGCCATAAAGCCATTATAACTTAAAAAGACCAGTCAAAGATCAAAAAAACAGGTTAAGCGGACTTGACTAGACAGGGCCGAATCCGGGGGTAAGATAAAGCCAGCGTATGCACGATTACCAGATTTCCATCCTGAGGGAATTATTGTTTAAACCCGGAGCGAGATTTCGAGACATGAAAAAAGTAGATATCCCCAATGACCATTTTACCTTTCATGTGAACCAACTGATCGGGCAGGGATACATGGAAAAAAAGCAGGGAGGATATTATCTGACGACTGTAGGAAAGGAATTTGCCAACAGAATGGATACGGAGACATTAAAGATAGAAAGGCAGGCGAAACTGGATATTGCCATAAATGCCTTCCGAACGGGAAACGGTAAAACAGAATTTCTGATTCATAAACGTTTAAAAGAACCCTTTTACGGATGGTACGGAACCCACAGCGGAAAGATCAGATGGGGAGAATTCCCTATAGAAACAGCCAAAAGGGAATTTCTGGAAGAAACCGGATTAACCGGCAATTTCGAGCTGAAAGGCATCGTCCATTACCAGCATATTCATAAAGACGGGACTTTTCTGGAGGATAAATATTTTTGGATTTACTGGGTGGAAAATCCCACCGGCGAACTGAAAACGAAAGTTCCAGAAGGAGAGAATATCTGGATGACGGAAGAAGAGTTTAAACGACTTGATCATGTCTTTGCCAGTTTTGAAGAAATGATGGAAGTAAAAAATGCCAAATCGCTGGTATACATCGAAAGAGTGAGATATGTAGACAGTTACTGAATATGACGGAAAGAGTATACCAACCTACACCCTATGATTTGAGACTGTATATTTACGGTATTATTCATTGGGTCAAAGAAGGACGTCCGATTTCAGAAATAGAAAAGTTTATCAGTAAGGAAAAGAATCCGGAACTAAAAAAAGTCATGCAAGAAGAAATAGGGAAGCAGAGAAAAGAAGTTTAATTAATTAAATCAAACTTCGACGATGACCGGCAGGATCATGGGGCGGCGATGAGTCTGGTCAAAAAGGAACTTGCCCAAGTGTTCGACAACAATTTCCTTGGCGTGGCGATCCGATTCGATTTTGCCTTTTTTCTGAACGATTATCTGACGGACTTTTTCGGAGGCCTGATTTAATAAACTGGAGCTGTATTTTTCAAAAACAAAACCCCGGCTGACCAATTCCAAATTAAGAATACTGGAGAGGTCGTTTTGGTCCAACTCCAAAACTACGACAACCACTCCTTCCTCTGCCAGATGCTGACGATCCCTTAAAACCAGATTGCCGACATCACCAACACCCAGGCCATCGACGAGCACGTTACGAACCCCGACGGTGGGACCGAGGCCGATCCTGTCAGGGGAAACCTGGATGGACTGATTGGCTTCCGGAAGCAGCACCCGGTCGGGACTGTAGCCCATGGAACGGGCCAGATTGGCATACTGCACCATATGCCGGTAAGTACCACCTATCGGCAGCACATATTTGGCCTTGGTAAGGGCCATCAAAAGCAGCAGGTCCTGCTGGCTGCCGTGACCGGAAACGTGTAAATTGTCCGTAATATCCGAATATACAACTTTGGCTCCCAAACGGGAAAGGGAATCGATTAAGGTCTGTACCGCACTCTCATTTCCGGGAATATAGTCGGAAGAAAACACCACCTTGTCACCGGATTTGATGTCCAAATCTTTGTGATCGTCGGTAGCCAAACGTTCGAGTGCCGAACCGCTTTGCGCCTGGGAACCGGCAATCAAAATACAGACATTTTTGGGAGCCAGGTGTTTGACCTGCCGAAGTTCTATAAAGGCAGATTTGGGAATCGGGAAGTAACCCAGTCGGGAGGCAACGTCAAGATTGCGTTCGATACTGCGGCCGGAAACAGCAATGCGCCGGCCGTTTTTGACCGCGATTTTACAGGCCTGGTACCATCGGCTGATATTACTGCTCATGGTAGTGACGATAAATTTTCCTTCACAGTCGGCAATCTCTTTTTCAAAAGTACCTTCCAAGGTCAGCTCAGACGGAGTGTAACCCTGACGCTCACTTCCCAAACAATCTGAAAGCAGCAAATCCACCCCCTCATCGCCGGCTCTGGCCATTCGACCAATGTCAGGCAATTTTGCGTCCACGGGCGTAAGGTCGAATTTAAAGTCGCTGCCATGAAAAACAGTACCCGCAGGAGTTTTAATTATCAGATTGGTAGAATCGGGAATGGAATGGGAAATGCGGACAGATTCGACGGTAAACTGACCCAGCTGAAGCGGATTGCCGGGCAATAAAATATTTACCGTCCGGGGCATATTTTCATATTCTGCCAATTTATCCATGACCAGATTGGCAGGCAAGCGGTTGGCATAGACCGGGACATTGGCCAATTGAGGTAAAATATAGGGCAAAGCTCCGGTGTGGTCTTCATGACCGTGAGTTAATACGAGACCTCTGATTTTGGCCATTTTATCTTTTAAATAGGAAATATCCGGGATAAGCATATCTATTCCCAGCATTTCCTCGGTGGGGAAACCCATACCACAGTCTACCAACAGAATATCGTTTTCCAGCTCATAGACAAACATATTTGAGGTGACTTTACCGAAACCTCCCAGGGAAATAATTTTTAATGTAGGCGTATCCATATGATTTAAAAAAAGGAGGTCTGAGCTGCTTTGGTAACAGGAGGAAGAATATCGGGAACCGCTACTTCCTGATGTAAAAGGCTCTTTAATTTATTAAAGTCCCGGATGAACCCGTCCATGACCGTACCGGATCTGAGAGCAGCGGCCGGGTGATACATGGGGAAAATAATATATCTGACTCCGCCGAATTCCACGAATCTGGACTGACCGTGAACCCGGGAAATCGAAACGTCAGGGATAAATTTGGCCATACTGAAACGGCCGAGGGTAACAATAATTCCGGGTTTGATAACGGCAATCTGGCGATCCAGCCAGTCACGGCAGGCTTCGATTTCGTCAGGGAAAGGATCACGGTTATCAGGAGGCCGGTATTTAATAATATTGGTGATATAGACATCTGTACGTTTTAAATTCAAAGACTCCAGAAGGGTTTTTTCCAGAAGTTTGCCGGCCTGACCGACAAAAGGCCGGCCCTGCATATCTTCATTAAAACCGGGACCTTCCCCGATAAACATAATTTGGGCGTCGAGATTACCTTCCCCCGGAACGGGACGGGTGCAATTTTTTGCAATATCCAAGCCTTTGAAGGATTTTATCTCTTCGGCAATTTCATCCAGTTTGGTAATTTTTTCCTGAGTGGTCATGGTTTTTTGGTGATCAAATCACATAATGCATTAAAGAATATTATATAACCTCTTTCATTAAGATGAACCCCATCGCGATAATGGATATCTTCTTTAATCATGACTGACTTTAATAGACTATATAGATCCAGACAGTCCAGTTGATATTTATTGGCTAAATTGATAACTTCCTGAGCGTACTGATGGATATCCGTATCGGATCGTCCGGGGGGGGTCTGTTTTTTCTGATTTACCGGAGGAGGGGTAATTAGAATGATGGAAGACACATTATCAGATTTTAATTTGGAAATTATATCCGCGTAATTTTCAGAAAATTCCTGCAGAGGAACTTGTTTCCAACTCGCAGCATCATTTGTACCAAAAAGAACCAGAGCCAGAGTGGGTAAAATAATGTGATGTTGACTTAAGATCGATTTTCCGTAACGGGTGTCTGCACCACCTTTGGCCAAATTCTGAATAATAGTATCTGGAAAAGATTTCTTAAAAAGCAGAATTAAACTTTCCCCAGCATCTCCACTATTTCTGGATAAATGACTGTCGCCCAACAAAAGAATATTACTGAATTTTTCAGACATACTAATTCCTATTTATATAAATTCACAACCGCGATAGTTAATATTTTTCTTTAATTATTTAAAGAGGTAGATGAGTTCATATTTTCCATCGGTAGTGTCATAGGTAGCAAAAGAGGCAGGACCGGGTTTACCGGAGATGATACCACTAATGGAACCCGGATTTGCCAGTAAAGTCCGGCCCAAATGCTCTTCGGATGCCTGATGATTGTGACCGTGGAAAACAGCCTGATGCTGACCCGTTCCTGCCAGTAATCTGGCAATTTTTGGGTAGTGGCAAAAGGCAATTTTCTGATTGTCCAGGGAGATTTCCCCAAACTCCTCGCTTTTACCCCAAATTTCTACCTGATCCGGTTTAATCTGAGCGTAGATGGCGGATAAATCGCCTTCATTGTTGCCAAAAACCAAATATACGTGCAAGCCGGATGCCAAGAGATGGGGAATTACAAACGGGGAAACCAAATCACCGCAAAAAATAAGCGACTGACAACCTAAATTTTTCACTTTTTCCAAGGCAGCATCCAGGTTATCAATGTGATCGTGAATATCAGAAAGAACAGCGATTTTCATAAATTAATAAGTCGGAATAAATTGCTTAACATTGTCGATAGTAATATGGAATTCTTTGGCTTTGCCTTCGACCAAAAGTCGGGCCGCCCGACGGACAATGCCTTCAATGGTCCGTTCAAGAGTCCTGATACCGGCATCAAAACCCAAAGGCCGGGTAATTTTTGGCCAGACAGCGTCGTCAAAAGTAATGACGCCCGGAGGTATTGCGGCTTTATGAAGTTGGGCCGGAAGAATATATTCGCGAGCGATGTGAATTTTTTCCTCATCAGAATATGACGGCATAAGGATCGGCTCCAAACGGTCCATGACAGCGGTGCTGATATGGGTAGTATTATTGGCGGTAGCTACAAACAGACATTGAGACAGGTCAAAGGGATAATCAATATAATGGTCAACAAAGGAATTATTTTGAGCCGGATCTAAAAGTTCCACCAATACACCCATGATCTCACCGCGGGCATTTTCGGACACACGGTCAATTTCATCTAGGAGGATGACCGGATTTTTTACCCCGCCGCGGCGGATATTTTTAATGATCTGTCCCGGCTCGGCATCACCAAATACCCTGGCCTGACCGCGCAAATCCAGAGCCGAGCTCATGCCGCCGAAGGGGATTCTGATAAAATGCCGACCCAGTGCTTCGGCGATGCTGGCACTAATTGTGGTTTTACCCGTACCTACCAGACCGACCAGCAATAAAATCGGAGCGCGGAAACTACTCTGAGGGTTTCTTTTATTTAAAATCATCAAAGAAATATATTCCAGAAACCTGTCTTTTAAGGAATCCAGACCGAAATGGTTTTTATCCATAACCTGTTTAACGTGCCCTAAATCCAAGATGTCCTGGGTAGACTGGTACCAAGGCAGACTGGTAATCCAGTTAATATAATGCTGAACCATTTCGAATTCGGCATTGTAACTGCCATATTTAGCCGCCCGGGCAAGGCGGTCGACCATTTCCTGGGCCTTTACTTTGAGCTCTTCGGGTAATCGGGTTTTATTTATCTGATCCTGAATGACCTGAATATCTGAGGTTAATTTATCATCCACAAGTTTATGATAGCACAGAAGAATAAGGGGCTTTAGTAGCGGCGACGGCGGTCTCCCCTATCGGGTCTCCTGGGGCCGTGGAAAGGATCCGGGCGGAGATTTCGGGGTCCGGGTTCACGAGGCGGAGTGACTTTGACTACCGGCTGGCCGTTATCATCAAACAACATACTTAGGTTAATCCTTCCCTGAGAATCAATTTCAGTAACCCAGACTTTGACTACCTGGCCTTCGGAGACGATTTCGGAAGGATCTGAAACATAGCCCGTAGCCATCTGAGAAACATGAACCAGACCGTCTTTTCCTGGCAAAATATTCACGAAAGCTCCAAAAGGCTGGATTCTGGCTACAGTACCTTCATAAATTTCTCCGGGCATAACTTCCTTACCAAGACCGGCTATCCAATTAATAGCCTTGGCAACTCCTTCGGGATTTGTACCGGATACAAAAACGCTACCGTCGTCTCTGACGTCAATAGTAGTGTCTGTATCGGCCATTAATTGCTTGATGTTTTTACCTCCGGGTCCGATCAACTCCCCGATTTTGTCGACGGGAATCTGGGTAGTACTTATCTGAGGGGCATACTGGGATAATTGAGTACGAGGCTGGCTGATAACTTTGTGCATAGCCTTAAGAATTTCTTCCCGGGCTTTTTTAGCCCTGGTTAAAGTTTCTTTACAAATTTCCATTGTTAATCCCGGAACTTTGACGTCCAGCTGGATAGCAGTTATACCTTTGGCAGTACCGGCTACTTTAAAATCCATATCACCGTGGTGATCTTCCATGCCGACAATATCGGTCAACAAAACAAAACCATCAGTTTTTTGGGGATATTCATCCGGAGTCACCAGACCAGTGGAAATCCCAGCCACCGGGGCCAAGATCGGCACTCCGGCATCCATTAAGGCTAAGGTGGAACCGCAGGTACTAGCCATGCTGCTGCTGCCATTGCTACTCATAATTTCGGATACCACACGAATGGCATAAGGAAAATCCTGCTCTGACGGAATAACCGGCAGCAAGCCTTTTTCAGCTAATGCACCATGGCCGATCTCGCGGCGGCTGGGAGTACCTAATCTACCGGTTTCACCAGTAGCAAACGGAGGAAAGTTATAATGGTGCATATATCGCTTGGTGTCTTCTCCTTCTGCAGACTCCAAAGATTGGGATAAAGAAGGGGCACCTAAAGTGGCCACGGTGAGGGCTTGGGTCTGTCCGCGCTCAAAAATGGCCGAGCCGTGAACCCGGGGGAGAACCCCGACTTCGATATGCAAAGGCCTGATTTCATCTATTTTGCGGCCGTCCGGACGCTGACCTTTTTCCAAAATCGCTTGCCGGATAGTGTCATGCATGAGATCTTCTACGATAGGGCTGACAAATGGCTGATCTTTTTCGTCAACACCCTGTGAAAGTTTATCTAACATTTCTGCCATATCGACACCTTCTTTGGTGGCGCTTTGGGCGATATAGTCAGCAATCAGGTCTTTGGCTTTGACTTTAAGCTCTTTAACCAGGTCAGAAGGAGGAACTACCGGGATAGCTGCAACTTTGGAAACGCCGACCTCGGCGACGAGTTCATTAATCAGGGCAATGACCTTTTTATTTTCGTTCAAGCCCATTTCCATGCCCTGAAGCATGACGTCTTCGGGAATTTGTTTCCCGCCAGCCTCAAGCATCATGATCAATTTATCGGTGCTGGAAACTACCAGATCCAGATCTACACCGGCCTTGTGCCCATTCTTGGGATTAACTTCCAACTGACCGTCAACCAGGCCAACTCTGGTAGTGGACAGCGGCCCATTCCAGGGAACCGGGGAAATTGCCAAGGCTGCAGAAGCGGCAATGGAACCCAAAATATCCGGGTCGTTATCCATATCGATGGACAAAACCATAATGACTATCTGGACTTCCCGTTTATATGCATTAGGAAATAAGGGCCGGACCGATCTGTCAATAAGTCTGGCTGACAAGGTTTCCGCATCAGTAGCCCGACCTTCTCTTTTAACCCACCTGGAACCCTTAATACGGCCTCCGGAATACAGTCTTTCCTGATAATCAATTGACAGGGGGAAATAATCCTTGCCGTGATCTTCTGAACCAAGAGTAACAGCAGCCAAAACCATTGTATCGCCATAGCGGGCCAAGATGCCGGAGTCTGCCTGTTTGGCAAAACGGCCAACCTCGAGTGACAAAGTCCGTCCGGCAACTTCGGTTGATTTAGTAATGATTTTCATTGTGAAAAGTTCCAGAAGCAAATTTCTTAAGTTCTTTAATAGTTCTTAGAAGCTTCTTTTTATGCTTGTGGTATTTTAATTTATTTTAAATTATTTGGAAAGGCCGAGTTTTTTAGATACATCCTTAAACCGATCGGCATCTTTTTTCTGTAAATACGTCAGCAGCCGGCGACGCTTGGAAACCATGCTGATCAGACCCCGGCGGCTATGATTGTCTTTTTTGTGGACTTTCAAGTGCTCCGACAGCTTATTGATTTTTTCTGACAACAGGGCAATCTGAACTTCCGGACTGCCGGTATCACCCTTACCCTGGGCATACTTTTTGATGATTTCTTTTTTAGCGGTGATATCTAGAGACATATTTTTAGCATTAAAAATTTCAGAGATAAGGCGGTATTTGCGAGAGAAGAAAACCTTCCAAGCAACCGTTAATGTCTCCGAAGAGATTTATATTATAACACAAATTAACCGGTCCGGCGTTCTTTATCCAGACATTTAAGGATCTTTGCACGGATATTATGAATCTTTATTTTGAGGTACTCTGTCAATCCCAACTGAAAAAGCCCCAGAGGTTCTGAAACGTTTTCAGGCGAATCAAGCTCGACAGGTAAATCTTCCGCTGTGAAATTTCTGGAAGTAAAACGATCGTAACGATCGTGAGGTTTTTCATTCATTTTTTATTGAAGCATGGGGCCTTTGTAGATTTTGGGTTCATACCAATCGGCAGGGGCGGTTTTTTTATCCTTGGTTTTTTTAGGTTCAGGCTGGAAGGTACTATCCGTACCATAACCGGTTTGACTGGCGGGTTTGGGAGGAGCCGGGGGCGGGACGTCTGCGGGAACCGGGGGAGGTTGAGAAGCAGTGGGAATGGAACCAACCGGAAAATCACCTGCAGAAAGCGGTTGGTGACGCCTGGCACCTTTGCGCATTAAGACAGCGGCGGCTTCAAAAGTGGAAACGGAAACCAGAGCAGACTGAAAATTCCCGGTGGCTTTTTCCAATCCGGCAAACAGATTGGAGGCTGAATCGCCGTCAAGAGGCAGTCCCAGAGAATCTATCAGATGGGTGACCAACTCGCTTAAAGAAGAACTGTCGGTATCGTGGAACTGATGCAGAGTGTAGTTTTCCCCGGGAGTTTCGTGAGAGATAGAAACCAAGGTAGTATTCTGAAAATGTTCATTAGCATCGGTATAAATCTGACCCAATTCGGACAACTGATTAACATGCAAAAGGACCATCAAATCTGTCTTGGCGCTGCCAGAGATAAACTTAAGTTTTTGATGATCCAGTTCCGGAGAATCACTTTTTGGAGAAATAACCAGCTGTAACTCACCATTTTCCAGTTTATAACTGACTTTATCCACATGTTCAGTCTGTTCAGGAAAAGAAATAATCAGGTTACGGCTGCCGAAAACCGAAGAAACCGTATCGACACCCACCAAGCGGTTAAATTCCACCAACATGGGATCCGGACAAACGACTCTGACAGTCTTGCCGGTTGATTCCAAAGCCATTTTCAAGCCGAGGGCGGCAGCAACATCGTCGAAATTCGGCTGGCTTTTAATCAGGAGACTTATATGGCGGGCGGGGTCCAAAAGTGTCCTCAAATATGAGGTATCCAATCTTGACATGTTAACCTATAGTCGCAATTATAGCGTCGCCGACTTTAAAGTCAACTGACGGAGATAAAACCAACCCGAATTCAGATCCCAGTTTGATATGATCAACCGGAGACTTGCCCAACCGGAGGGATTTGATACGGGATTCACCTATAAGTTTTTCACCCCGGGTAATTTTGACACGGGCGGATTTATCCAGCTGACCGGCAGTACATTTACAACCCGCAACCCGCTCGGCGTTATTTTTAAACTCAGCCAAAACCTGAGCCTGGCCAACTACCGTTTCCATAGTCTTTGGAAGCAACAATTCGTCAACATATTCATATAGCTCATAAATGATAGAGAATGTTTTTACACGAACTTTTTCGGTTTGGGCAAGTTTGGCAATGCTGCCGGAAATTTTAAGATTAAACCCCAAAATACCGGCACCGGAGGTGTGAGCTAACAAAATATCGTTCTCGATGATATCACCGGTCCCGGAAGAAATTACATTGACTTTATCCCGAATGCCTCCCAGTACAGCTTCCAATGATCCGGCGACGTCGGCTTTGACAATTAAATTCGGGAGGCTATCTGAAGTGGCAGCCAGTAATTGAGAACCGGATTTGACTATCTGATTTACCGGCCGGTCAGAAACAGCTGACCCAACGTCTATAATTCTGTTTAAACCCAGGATTTCCGCGGGAGCAGAGGGACCAGCCAATTTGATTTGGAGACCGTCGGAATCGGTTAAAGCCTTTACCCGGCCCAAAGACGAATCCTGAAACAATTCCTGACCCACCCGGAGGGTACCGTTTTTGACCACTACGGTGGCCAATGGACCTTTCCTGGAATCCAAGCGACTTTCCAACACCATCAGATCCAGTTGCCCGCCGGAGTCAACCTGTGGCGGATTAAGACTGGCAACCAGGTTAATCATTTCCAGAAGTTCGGGCAGATTTTTTCCCGTCTTGGCGGAAACCGGTAAACAGGGAACTTCCCCGCCAAAATCTTCCACTATCACGTTCTCTTCGGTAAGTTGAGTTTTAACCCGGTCAGGATCAGCTGCGGAGAGATCGGATTTATTGAGAGCGACGATAAACGGCAGATGTGAGGCCTTAATAAACTCGATGGACTGGCGGGTTTGGGGCTGGACACCATCATCGGCAGCGACCACCAAAACAGCAAGATCAGCGATCTGGCTGCCACGTTTGCGCATCCGGTCAAAGGCGGCATGACCCGGAGTATCAATAAAAGTCATCGGGCCATAGTCTTTAGTCAAAAGCTGAAAAGGGCGGATACTTTGGGTAATACCACCGGCCTCACGGGCGGCAACAGAAGTATGCCGCAGATAATCCAACAGGGTAGTTTTACCATGGTCAACGTGGCCCAAGATGACAATAATGGGAGGACGGTTCATAATTTAATTTCAAATCACAGATAACAGATCACAAATTACAAATACCGGAGAAGAAAAATACCAGACATAAAATCAGGTTTGGTTTTGATCATCGGAACTTGTAATTTGATCGGCGGATTCGGCTTCCTTGTTCTCGGGTGTGCCTTTTTCGGGCACAATGTCGATATGAAAACCGGTAAGTTTGCCGGCCAATTTGGCATTCTGACCATCACGGCCGATAGCCAGAGGCAACTGATCAGGGGTGATGGTCACGGTGGCAGTCTGGTTTTTAACGTTGATTCTGACCTGCATATCGGCAGCCGGGGCCAGGGCAGCGGAGATAAATTTATCCGGCTCCTCACTATATTGGACAATGTCGATTTTTTCGCCGTTTAATTCCCCGATGACAGCCTGAACACGGACCCCTTTCTGACCGACACAAGAACCGACCGGGTCCACCCCAGACTGTTTTGAATAGACGGCAATTTTGGTACGGGATCCCGGATCACGGGCAATAACTTTGATTTCAACCGCCCCGGAATTGACTTCGGGAACTTCGCGCCTGAAGAGTTCCTGGATAAATTTATTGTCGGCGCGGGAAACCACGACTTCCTTGCCCCGCAGACCATCACGGATGCTCTGGAGTAAAAAGGTGAGCCGCTGATTTAAATGATAATTTTCGGTATGAATCTGTTCCGAAGGAGGTAAAACCGCCTCAGCCTTGCCGACATCCACAATGATATCCTGACCTACAAAACGGATGATCATACCGCTGACCAGAGTTCCCATACGCTTTTCATATTCGGCGACGATAACGGACTTTTCGGCTTCACGAATTTTCTGGAGAATGACCTGCTTGGCTGTCTGAGCGGCAATCCGGCCAAAACCGGGGGGGGTAATCTCGATTCTTTTGGCATCAGGCAAGGGCTTTACCTTTGTAATACCGTCTATTTCGTAAACCTCACCCGCGGTTTCAAAAACTTTGGCTTCTCCCGTGCCCGGATCCAATTCGACATCATAAACATAATCTTCCTTGTATGACTGGGGGTAATCTTTTTTAAAAGCCGCCACAATAGCCTGCTTGATAGTGTCTATAACTATGGCAGGGTCAATATTGCGCTCATGCGCTACCTGAGCAAGAGCGGCAGAAAATTCTGATCTGGTAACCGGTGCTTTACGCATATTATTTTGGTAAAGTCAAAAAAAGGCGGGAATCTTCCCACCTCTTTTGTGACTAACCCGTATTAATTATATCAGGATATCGGGAAATCCTCCAGCAGAAGCAGGTAGATTCAAACTATTGTGTGGTAAAAATGACTGTTCCGAGGAAATTTTCAGGCAACCCCAGATCCCGACCTTTAAATATTATCAGAGTCTGATACTGGGCCAAATAAAACATTTTTGTATTTACCAAAGTCCCCTGGCTATTAAATATTGCAGCTTTTAAATTAAGGCTGCCTGCCGGGTTAAATAAATTAAAGGCACTGGAGGTTAACAGATTATTGTCCGTGAGAATCCCGTAAAATTCATTTCCTTTCCAGGAATCTGAAAAACCTGAATCCCCCATAATAAACTTAACAGAACTATTATTGGCCGGGTATGCGGCTGAATTTTCCAAAGCAGATATTTTCTGTAACGAGCCAGAAGCGCAAACTTTCAGGGAAAAGATTTTTCCTTGAAAAGCTTGGGCGAAACCATTCTGTAGGGGGGTCCCCAAATAATGTTTTTTAGACTCACCAAAATCCAACGAAGTCAAACCTGTTGGATTACCAAAAATGCTATTGGGACTGGTCGTTGAATTTAAAGTGTAGCCAGAATAGGGGTTGACCCGGTTGTCGTAAAAGACAATCTGATATTGATTTGGTCCTTCGATATCGACGGGGTAGTTTCTTTGAATGTTTTGGATGGTGAATCCGGTAATTACACCATAGGCGTTATAAAAAACCGGCATTATTACCGAACACTGTGAAGTTTCAGTATCAGTGACGCCGGCGTATGACATAGTATCAAAATTAGTTAAAGTGGCCTGATACGTACTTACCAGTTCACCAGGGCCTGCGAAAGAGCCGCCACGCCAGACGACTTCAGCTGTAAGTGTCCCAGCGTAACTTTGACCTATAACACTAGGGGCATAAATATTGAGTGAAGTTTTAGGGGGAATATATATATCGGTGTTATTATTGATTAATAAAGGTGACAGCGAGGTTGTTTTATAATCATTCTTGAGATAAATTCTAACTTTGATCGGATAATCCGCAATGTTCATAATTGAATGTCCAGTGTTGTAAACGTCATTCTTTCCGTCATTACTGGCGTAATTCACATAAAACTTGCTATTGGCGACTATGGTCCCAGCCAATTTGGCAGGTATCAGATGGAGGGCAGAAATATCGTTTGTACCCCGGCTGGTGGTCATATAACCGGCAATTGGTAAGGAGGCGGAGACTTCGACGGCATAATTGGTCGACGCAGCCAAGCCCGAGCCTGAAATTTTGGCAGTTTGGTGCGGGTTAAGTGTCTGGGTTGCGGAGGTTAATGGTTGACCATTAAACTTAGCTGTGACAGTTACGCTTTGGCTGTTAGGGTTAAACAAATAAATGGTGCTTTGATAACCGCTATAGTTGGAAACAAACTGCGGGGCGTATAGCCTGGTATCCACCAGTTGGGAGGACAAGACTTTGGCCTGGCCGGATCCGGCCGATTGATTATTTATTTCTGCGACATAAAAACCGGAATAGTCTGCGTGAGATAATAAATATAAATGTTTGACGTACCTGAAAGCCCAGACTCCGGAAAATAATACCAAAATGACTACAAATAGGGAAATAAACTCCCTTAAAATAACATGAGATTTCATTTAGATAATACTAAATTTTAAATTATACGTTTGTCAAGAATGGGAGAATTCTTCGAGGAGCTGGCGCTGGCGGCCTGACAGATGCTCGGGGAATTTGATAAGGAAACGGATATAGAAGTCCCCGCGGTCGGATTTCCGGAAAGAATTAAGTTTCGGAGCTCCCTGACCGCTTAATCTCACGGTAGTTCCGGGCTGGGTGGCGGGACGGATTTTGAGTTTCAAATCCCCGTCAAGGGTGGTAACCGATGTTTCTCCACCCAGAATAGCCTGGGTAAAGGGGATTTCCTTATCCATATATATATCCGCCCCCTCACGCTTGAAAACCGAATGGGGTTCGACCTCGAAAGTAATATCAAAGTCGGAAAATCTCAGGTGGGTACCGGTATCGGCGCCCGCCGGAACTTTAATGGTATGGTTTTTGTTATCGATGGTGACAGATTCCGTGCCGCCCCTAACAGCAGTCATGAAGGGAATTTTTAGCGAATAGTGGGGTTTTTTCTGGGCCTGGCGACCAAAAGGATTGGCTCCGCCGAAAAACTGTTCGAAAATCTCAAAAGGATCGGAAAACCCGCCCATATCCCCAAAAGGATTACCCCCACCCGATGTATAGTAGTAGGTCTGATAACCACCCTGGCCGGGGGTTTGGCGGCCAAAACCGGAAAAATCGAATCCGCCGAAGGGGTTGGCCCCACCAGCTCCGCCGCCCATGGAGGGATCGAAGGCAGCGTGGCCAAACTGGTCATAGGCTGACTTTTTACGGGGATCGGAAAGCACCTGATAAGCTTCATTGATTTCTTTGAACTTGCTTTCGGCATCCGGAGATTTATTGCGGTCAGGGTGCCATTCCAAGGCTAACTTGCGGTAGGCACTTTTGAGCTCGGCCGCAGAGGCATTTTTGGTAACCCCTAAGACGTCATAATAATCGCGTTTGGTGGCCATGCAAAATGTATTTTACTACTGGCAGTTAAGTAACGCGAGTGCTAAGATCGGCCCAATGGCAGACATAAAAAAGACGGAAGAAGCCGGCGAGCCGGAAGTCCGGGTAAACATCGCCGGAAATCAGCCGGTATTGTATACGGATTCAGTATTCATTACGGCCGGGAAATTCGGGGTGGTACTGGATTTCGCCCAGACGATGGGAGCCACCAACCAGCAAAATGTAGTGGCCAGGATAGGCATGTCGAAGGAGCATGCCCTGGCATTAATGAACATTCTGGAAAAAAAGTTAAAAGAAACTTTCGGAGTCAAAAGTGAAAAAAATTGAACAAACCATCATAAATTTGGCTTTATTGGTGGCCCGGGAAGGGGCCAAAAGATTAGATAGTGAAAGAGAGATGGGAAGAAATATTGCCGAGATAGCCAGCGAACAAACACGGGCTATGTACCAAAGCGGCAGCGAAGTCTTAAGTCCCGGGGCGAGAAGGTAAAAATTGATCCCGGATGGTAAAATATATGTATGGGACCAGAAATATTATTATTCGCTGCAAAAGGGATCGGCGCTTTAAATCAAGACGCCTTGGGTGACGCGATGGAGAGACGGATAAGGGAAATAACCGGAATCAAGAAAAGAGAAAACGAAGCCATGAATTTGTTTTTTGCAGTCATGGCCAGAAACGGGAAGACCGGAAGTACACCAATTTGACGCTTTAGGAAAGGAATGATACCGTGGGCGAATGAATCCGAGGGAAATTGAAGAGACATTAACCAGAATATCAATATACAAACAGAATGTACGGGAAATTTGGAGCAAGAGATACGGGATCTCGTTTTTGTTCGGCGGGAGAACGGACGACATTTTATTTAAAATGCTGATGTCATATACTGAAATAGGCAGGGTGGCATCGTTTAGTCTAAAGGACTTGTTATCGGACAGGAACAGAAAGAGTTCAGGGTTGTTGAGAGAAAATAAGTCTGCTAAAATCTGACAGTCATGGCAGCAGGAGATATTAAAACCACCAACAGAATAGTTCCCTTGGATCATGTCCGGAATATCGGCATTATTGCCCATATCGACGCCGGAAAAACCACCACGACCGAAAGAATTCTGTATTACACGGGCAAGTCTTACAAAATCGGAGACATTGATGAAGGCACCACTCAAATGGACTGGATGGCCCAGGAACGGGAAAGAGGAATTACCATAGTGTCGGCGGCCACCACCACTTTCTGGACAGTGCAAGACACAAACTCCCCCGTGGGAAACGATTCCTTCAGGATAAATATTATTGATACACCCGGACATGTGGATTTCACGGCAGAAGTAGAAAGGTCCCTGAGAGTTTTAGACGGGGCGGTGACGGTATTGGATGCCGAAGAAACAGTGCAATCGCAGACAGAAACCGTATGGAGACAGGCGGATAAATATAAAGTACCCCGGATAATATTTGTGAATAAAAATGACAAACTGGGGGCAAATTTTGAAGGTACAATAAAGGCCATTATTGACAGGCTGGGGGCAAATCCGGCAGTGATGGCTTACCCGATAGGCGCTGAACAGGCATTCAGGGGAATAGTCCTATTGCTTGAAAGAAAGGCTTTAATCTGGCAGGGGGATGAAACGGGAGCCAAATACACAGAGGAAGAAATACCGGCGGAAGTGAAAGACAAGGTGGAAACCTGGAGAGCCAAACTCATCGAGCAGATCTGTGAAACCGATGATGAATTGTTAACCAAATTTCTAAACGGTGAGGAACCAACAGTAGCGGAGATGAAAAAGGCGTTAAGAAAAGCCGTGATTGCCTATAAATTAGTACCGGTGTACGCGGGAGCATCGCTGCGAAACAAGGGGGTGCAGCCGATGCTGGATGCGATTGTAGAGTACCTTCCCTCTCCTGTCGATGTGGATCATGTCAAAGGGACCGATCCCGTAACAGGAGAAGAAATTGTCAGAAAAACCATAAATGAAGCCCCAATGGCCGGACTGGCATTCAAAATCCAGGCGGATCCGCATGTGGGAAGGCTGACGTACTTCCGGATTTATTCAGGGACAGTGAAGTCCGGACAGGCAATCTGGAACGCATCCAAACAAAAAGAAGAAAGAGTGTCGCGGATGCTTCTGATGCATGCCAATAAAAGAGAGGAAATCGACCAGGCATATGCGGGGGAGATTGTGGCTTTGGTAGGCCTGAGAGAGACTACCACGGGAAACACCCTCTGCGACAAAAACAACCCGATTTTACTGGAATCCATATCTTTCCCGGAGCCGGTGATATCCTTGGCGATTGAACCAAAAACCAAATCCGACCAGGAAAAGATGGGCCTCGCTCTAAACAAACTGGGTGACGAGGACCCGACTTTCCGAATTAAAACCAATCACGAAACCGGACAGACAATCATTTCGGGAATGGGTGAACTGCATCTGGAAATTATTGTGGACCGGATGAAAAGAGAATTCGGGGTAGAGGCGGCTACAGGAGCACCCCAGGTAGCTTATAAAGAGACTGTCAAGAAAAAGGCCGAAGGCGAGGGCAAATATATCCGGCAATCGGGGGGCCGGGGACAATACGGGCATTGTTTTATATATGTGGAGCCGTTAACAAGGGGAACGGGATATGAATGGGAAAATGCGATCAAAGGAGGAGCCATTCCCGGGGAATTTATCCCGGCAATCGAAAAAGGGATCAAGGAAGCGATGGAAAACGGATTTCTGGCCGGATTCCCCATGGTAGATGTGAAAGTTACCCTGTTTGACGGGACATATCACGATGTAGACTCCTCTGAAATGGCGTTCAAAATTGCCGGTTCGATGGCCATCCAGGCAGCCGTGAAGAAGGCGGATATGATTCTCCTGGAGCCAATCATGAAAGTGGAAGTGTCCACACCGGATGAATTTATGGGCGAGGTAATCGGAGATTTATCTTCAAAAAGAGCCCAAATACTGGGGACTGATAAAAGAGGGCATTTAACCATAGTCAACGCGTATGTACCACTGGCCGAACTGTCAGGATATGCGACTAAATTAAGATCACTGACACAGGGACGGGCGTCTTACTACATGGAGCCGTCACATTATGAGGAAGTACCGAAAAATATTGCCGAGGGAATAATTGCCAAGAGCGGAAAAAACGCGGCCAGTTAGGTTTACTTTCCTTTGGGTAATAATTTGTCTAAATCGGTTTTTTGTCCTTGAGTCAGGTCTATTGTCGCTTTAAAAGAAAGAGTGCCAATTTTTCTGCCGTTTTGGAAAATACCTACCCCCGCCCGATTTTCCGCGAACTTATCGTCTCTTTCTGGAACTGACATTGTAAAGCCTGCTTTCTCGACTGCTGTTCTTAACATCTCGAAGCTGGAGTAAGATTGATTCATAAAATTTCCTAAAGGATTACCTTGAATAAAACCTGCCGTAGAGGACGAATCAACAGTCAGATTTGCACCCTGAATGGTTGAATGCTTTTTCTCAGGGGCTGATAGTTCTAACGAGGGACTTCTTGGCTTTAATAGATTCCGAATTCTACCCATTAAACCACCTTCGGATGTTTCTGTCATATAATTATTATAACAAAATGAAAATTTCAGACATTTACTCGGAATATATGATACCTAAAAATTTGGGAGAGCATATGTTGAGGGTAGCCGGGGTGCTAAAAGTTACCGCTGATAATTGGACCGGCGAAAAATTGCATAATGAAGCGTTGATTATAGCCGGCTGTCTTCATGATCTGGCCAAACCGATGACTTTTGATTTAGCCAAATAAGCGCAGTTCGGAATGTCAGAATCTGAAATTAATGGCCTGGATCGGCTACAAAAAAGATTAAGGGGAAAATACGGGGATAATGAGCATGAGGCCACGGTGGGATTATGCCGGGATTTGGGTTGTGATGACATGACGGTTCGAATTGTGAATAATTTAGAATGGGCGTATATACCCAGATTGTTTTCGGAAAGCGAAACTGAGTCCTTATTGGCTATATATAGAGATATGAGAATCGGACCAAGAAGCATATTACTTTTAATAGACCGGTTAACAGATTTGAAAAACAGAACTAACGCCGATGAATTTGAGCAAAATGTGGCGAACGGAAACAAATTGGAAAATTTTATTCAGGAAAACGTGTCAATTAATTTAAATGAGATATCGGAAGAAAAAATTGACAGTTATTTTGAGACACTGAGAAATATTGAAATATAACCATGACAGTTCTGATACTGCACGGAATCGGGGGACATGCGGGAATGCATTGGCAACAGTGGTTATATGATGAGTTGATGAAACGGGGTTACCAGGTAATCATGCCGACAATGCCCGGGGCCGGACATCCGGACAGAAAAGAGTGGCTGCTGACGGTAAAAAATCTGATAAGAGATATCCCGGCAAAAGAATTAATTATAGTGACGCATTCTTTGGGAGCGGCGACGGCGATGGATTATCTGGAGCAGGCAAAGGAAAGGGTTTTAGGGTTAGTATGCGTGTCACCGGCGGTATTTGATTACGGGGCTGAATTGAACAGTTATTTCCTCAAAGAAAAAGACATTAATTTTGAAAAAGTAAATAAAAATTTAGAAAAAGCGGAAGTGTTTTACGGAGACAACGACCCGTATGTGCCGCAGGAAAAACTGGAATTGGCGGCAAAAAGTTTTAATGCTAAACCGCAAATAGTTCCCAACGGGGGTCATTTAAATGCAATGGCGGGGTTCACAGAATTTCCGGAATTATTAAAGACGATTACGGATAATTTCCCTATTGCATAAAAATCGACGCTCATTTAGAATTTAGTGCAGTCAAAAATATGGCCACATTTGTAAGAAATAAACCACACGTCAATATCGGAACTATCGGTCACGTGGATCACGGGAAGACTACCCTGACCTCGGCGATTACCATGGTGCTGGCCAAGAAGGGCATGGCTGTGGCCAAGAAATACGAAGATATTGATTCTGCCCCCGAAGAAAGAGCCAGAGGAGTGACTATTAACCTGTCACACCAGGAATACGAAACAGAAAAACGGCATTATGCCCACATCGATGCCCCGGGGCATGCCGATTACATCAAAAACATGATTACCGGTGCGGCCCAAATGGACGGAGCCATTCTGGTGGTATCCGCTCCGGACGGCCCGATGCCACAGACCAGGGAACACATTCTGTTGGCCAAACAAGTAAACGTTCCGGCAATTGTGGTCTTCATGAATAAAGTGGATATGGTGGATGATCCGCAGCTATTGGATCTGGTGGAAATGGAAGTCAGGGAACTCTTAACCAAATACGGATATCCCGGTGACGAAGTACCGGTAATCCGCGGTTCAGCCCTGAAAGCGACAGAAGGCGATCCGAAAGCCGAAGAGCAAATTATGGAGCTGATGAAGAAAGTGGATGAATATATTCCCACCCCGGTCCGGGAATTGGAAAAGCCTTTCCTGATGCCGGTTGAGGACGTATTTTCCATCAAGGGCCGCGGAACAGTAGTAACCGGGAGAATTTCCAGAGGAAAAGTCAAAGTAAATGAGACGGTGGAAATTGTTGGACTGAAACCCACCCAGAGTACGGTCGTTACCGGAGTAGAGATGTTCCGGAAACAACTGGATGAGGGCCAGGCGGGAGACAACGTAGGGTTACTTTTAAGAGGCATTGAAAAGGACAAAGTCGAAAGAGGGCAAGTGATTGCCAAACCGGGATCAATCACCCCGCATACAGAGTTCGAGGCCCAGGTGTATATATTAAAGAAAGAGGAGGGAGGGCGGCACACAGCCTTCTTTACCGGTTACAGACCACAATTTTATATCGGAACTACGGACGTGACCGGCGAAGTGACTCTGCCACAGGGAGTGGAAATGGTAATGCCCGGAGATAACGCCAAGATGAAAATCAAGCTGATTGCTCCTGTAGCGATGGAGGAAGGCTTAAGATTCGCCATCCGCGAGGGCGGCAAGACGGTCGGAGCCGGAGCAGTGGTAAAGATTGTCGCATAGCGGATCAGACAAAAGCCTGATATAATAGACGGTAGGACCGTTATTTTTTTGCTCATTTATATGGCAAAGGGAAGACTAAGAGTCAAACTAAAATCATTTGACCACCGCGTATTAGACGAAGCGGCGGCCAAGATATTGGAAGCAGCGTTTTCAACCGGCGCAAAAATTGTGGGCCCGGTCCCCTTGCCTACCGACAGAAAAATGTTTTCGGTGACTACTTCCCCGCATACAGATAAGGACGCCCAGGACCATTACGAAATGCTGGTGCATAAAAGAATGATTGATATTGTTGATCCGACGGGAAAAACGATTGATACGCTGTCTCATCTGGATTTGCCGGCGGGAGTGGACATTGAAGTAAAAATGTAAATTTCCGGGTCGGACCCGTGGCGGTTGCGCAGGCTAGGTGAAGGTGATAGAATACAGGCTGTCTGTGGGCAGAGAAAATTGCCTTAATTATTGCTCATAAGGGTGATCGAAAGGCTGTACTTGAAAATGAAAGTGCCTTCCGGCACTTTTTTTGTTGTCTTAATGATCTCAACCTTTTTTGCCAGAAAAATAAAAATGACCGGTAAATATACACCGGAAGGAAATTATGTGGGGTCAACCATTATGGATATACCAGAGATGACTGTGAAGGACCTGAGGACGAAGGAGAAGAACGGATATGCAGCAATAAGAATCAAAGTTCAAAGCCCAAAATCAAAAAAGGAAGTTATCAGGGAGATCAGAACTAATGAAATTTTGGAGCCGGGGACGGAAATTAAATTCGAAGAACTGGTTAAGGTAGGAGATAAGGTTAAAGTTACCGGGATCTCCAAAGGAAAAGGATTTGCCGGAGCGGTAAAAAGATATAAATTTCAAGGAGGTCCGAGAACCCACGGGCAGTCGGACAGGGAAAGAGCCCCGGGATCGTCAGGATCCACCACAACTCCGGGCAGGGTATTTCCGGGAACCAGAAGAGCGGGACATATGGGGGTAGATACGGTTTCCGTCAAAGGACTGAAAGTGATGGAAGTTGATCCCGCTAACAGACGGGTGACCTTGGGCGGAGCGGTACCGGGTTATAACGGAAGCAGGCAGTTAATTACCCTCAATGTCAGACCATGATTACAGCCACTTCAATTAACAGTAAGGGGGAAACCGGCGAAAAAATAAAACTAACGGATGAGTTGTGGTCGACAAAAGCCAACCCCAGCCTTTTAGCGCAAAATGTGAGAACGTATTTATCAAATCAGAGACTGGCGCATGCCAAAACCAAAACCCGGGGGGAAGTAGAAAAAACCACGGCCAAGATGTATAGGCAAAAAGGGACAGGAAGAGCCAGACACGGATCTTATTCCGCTCCGATTTTTGTGGGAGGCGGAATAGCATTCGGGCCCAAAGGTAACCAAAACTATAAACTGAAAATGAGCAAGCAGCAAACCAGCCTGGCCATCAAAGGGGCTTTAAATGAAAAAGCGACGGGGCAAAACCTGGTGATTTTAACCGGTAATTTAAAAAACATCGGGAAAACCAAAGATACAGGAGCAATAATGAAAAATTTTAAAGACGTCAAAGGCCGGTTATTGGTAATTGTGGCCGCAAAAGAAACAGGTTTAGCCAGAGCTTTCAGGAATATGGAAAATGCAGCCGTAATCCGCCCGAACCAATTGAACACTTATCAAATTCTGAAACATCAAAAATTATTAATGACTGAGGCGGCTTTAGAGGAAACCGGCAAAATTTTATGAAACTGATTAAACCGCTAATCACGGAGAAATCCATCGCCCAAACGGCGAAAAAGAAATTTACTTTTCAGGTGGAAGTAGATTCCAGCAAGCCGGAAATTAAAAAGGAAATTGAAAAGGCCTTCAAAGTCAATGTTCTGGATATAAAAACATCCATCCAGCATGGCCGGGTATACAGAACCGGTCGCAAATGGACCACCAGATACCACAGTGACCGGAAAAAGGCCGTAGTAACCATTAAACCTGATCAAAATATCGATTTATTTGAAGTCACCCAAACCGGGAAATGAATATGGCCTTAAAACTTTATAAACCAGTGACACCGGGAATGCGATTTTCTTCCGGCATGGATTACTCGGAACTGGCCCATAAACGACCCCAAAGACGGATGGTAAGAATTCTGACTAAGAAATCAGGCAGAAACAGCGAAGGCAAAGTGACAACCAGACATCAGGGCGGCAGGGAAAAAAGGTTTTTGCGGGAAATTGACTGGAAAAGAGGCAAAGACGGGGTCCTGGCCCGGGTAGTAGATCTGGAGTATGACCCAAACAGGACCGCCAATCTGGCATTATTACAATATGCCGACGGTACAAAAACATATATTCTGGCTCCGGAGGGATTAAAAGCCGGACAACAGGTGTCAAGCGGTGAAGCGGCACCCCTGGCCCCCGGCAATACACTACCGCTGTCAGCAATTCCCGTGGGAACGATGATTCATAATCTGGAACTGACCCCGGGAAAGGGAGCCCAGATGGTCAGAAGCGCCGGGTCGTCGGCAATAATTATGGGTTTCGAAGAAACCAGTGCTCTGGTAAAATTACCTTCCGGAGAAATCCGCAGGTTTACACCCACATGCCGGGCGACTATCGGACAACTGGGTAACGGAGACTGGAAAAACCTGGTTTTAGGAAAAGCCGGCAGAAAAAGACATATGGGGATTCGGCCGACGGTCCGGGGAACAGCCCAAAACCCCAGATCCCATCCCCACGGCGGCGGTGAAGGAAGAAGCGGCGAAGGCATGCATCCCAAAACTCCGTGGGGGAAACCCGCCAGGGGCAACAAAACCAGGAAGAAATTCAGATATTCCAATAAATACATTGTAGCCAGGAGGAAAAAATAATGGCCAGATCAACCAGAAAAGGACCATACATAGATGAGAAGTTGTTGGCTAAAGTAGCCAAGCAGAATGCTGTGGGCAAGAAGGAACCGATCAAAACCTGGGCCAGAGCCAGCCAGATTCCACCGGAGTTTGTGGGGTTTACTTTTTCCGTACATACAGGCAACAAATTCAGTGATGTATTTATAAGTGAGTCGATGGTCGGTCACCGGTTGGGAGAATTTGCTCCAACCAGGACATTTCGAGGACACGGAGCAATTGTTAAAAGAACCATGGATAAAACCTAATAAAATGACGAATAACAAATCACAAATAACAAATAACAAAACCGTGGTTGCGAGGGCTAGTTTCGTGAGGTTTTCCCCCCGCAAGCTGAGACTGGTAGCCGACAGCATCCGCGGGCAAAAACCGGATAAAGCCCTGGAATACCTGAAACTACTGCCCAAAAGATCCGCGCTGACTTTGGCCCATGTCTTTGAACAGGGTATAGCCAACGCGAAAAATAATTTTCAGGTCTCCCCGGGTGATTTATTCGTGGAATCCCTGCAGGTGGAAGAAGGCCCCAGAGGACCGAAAAAAATGGATAAATCCCACGGAGCCAGGTTTGACCGGGGAATAAAAAGAAGAAGAATGGCACATATTTATTTAAAATTGGGAGTCAGGGAGGAACACAGTGGGACAAAAAGTTAATCCGGTAGCCTACAGGCTGCCTCTCCATCCTTTTGAAACCTGGAAATCCAGGTGGTTTACGACCAATCCCAAAAGATACCGGGAATATCTGATGGCGGATGCCACTTTGAGAGAAGCCCTGATGAGTAAACTGGCAAACGCATCAATAGCCAGGGTGGAAATTGAAAGATCCCTGAGAAGTATGAAAATTATTGTGCACGTGACCAGACCGGGTGTGGTAATCGGACGGGGAGG
The DNA here is from genome assembly GCA_027371535.1 of Candidatus Amesbacteria bacterium. Lineage (GTDB taxonomy): Bacteria > Patescibacteriota > Microgenomatia > CAZETR01 > Amesbacteraceae > DAHXMV01. Next base: position 54,495 of record DAHXMV010000002.1, read on the forward strand.
ATCGGGGCTGGAAGATCTGAAAAAGTTCATCTACAAAACCCTAGGTTTCAACAGCCTGAACAAAAATGCCCCCAAAATTGATCTGCAGGTGGAAGAGATAAAGACGCCGGATCTGAATGCCTACATTGTGGCGACAAAAATTGTTGACCAGCTGGTGAAAAGATTGCCGGCCAGGAGAGTGGTAAAAAAGGCCATGGAGAGAACTATCCAGGCAGGGGCTTTGGGAATAAAAATTGTCCTTTCAGGCCGGGTGGGAGGCGCTGAAATTGCCAGAAGAGAACTATATGCATCCGGATCAGTCCCGCTGCAAACCCTGAGAGCTAAAATAGACTATGCAGAAGTACCAGCTCTGACAAGGTCAGGTTACGTGGGGGTTAAAGTCTGGATTAACAGAGGAGAAAAGGAGTAATCATGCTGCAGCCCAAAAAACAAAAATTCAGAAAGCAATTCAGAGGAAAAATGGCCGGGACGTCTATCAGAGGGTCGAATGTAGACTACGGTGAGTATGGCCTGAAAGCCATGGACCGGGGCTGGCTGTCAGCCAGGCAGATTGAAGCCGCCAGAAAAGCCATTGTCAAATACACCCACCGTGGCGGAAAAGTGTGGCTAAGGGTTTTCCCCGACAAGCCAACCACCAAAAAAGCCCTGGGAACCAGAATGGGATCGGGTAAGGGGGATATTTTCCAATACGTGTCGGTGGTCAGGCCGGGCAGAATTTTATTTGAAATTGCCGGTGTACCCGGGGACGTGGCCAGCAAAGCCTTTAAAAATGCAGGAGCTAAAATTCCTTTTAAAACCAAACTGGTAGCAAAATAAAATGACAAAAAAGACTACAAAAAAGGGTGAAGTTAAAGAAGTCATAGCCTTGAAAGACATGACTATCGCAGAACTTTCCAGTAAGAGTAAACAAACCGCGGCCGAAATTAATAAAAAGCGACTGGATAAAAGCGTAGGCAGGTTAAAAAATACCAGGGAAATTTTCAACCTGAGAAAAGAATTGGCCAGAATTAAGACATTAATTAGTGTAAAATCCTAAAATATTCATGAAAGCCATCCAAGGGACAGTAATTTCGGACAAGATGAAAAACACGGTGGTAGTCACCGTGGAAAGAATGATTGCCCATCCGGTTTACCACAAACGGATCAGGCGCAGCAAAAAATTCCATGCCCACAATGAGTTGGGGGCAAAAACAGGCGACCTGGTAAAACTGGTGCCTTCAAAACCATACAGCAAAACCAAATTCTGGAAAGTTAGTGAAATAGTCAAAAAACATGATACAACTTAGAACCATACTGACACCGGCCGATAACTGCGGGGCCAAAAGACTGATGGTAATTCATCTCGACGGAGCGTGGAAAAGGAGCGTGTCTTATGTCGGCGACGTGGTGACCGCGGTCGTTGACAGAGCCGATACCGACGGGGTGGTTAAAGATTCCGAAGTGGTGAAGGCGGTAATCGTCCGGACCAGAAAAGAGAAAAGGCGTAAAGACGGCAGTTACATCAGATTTGATGACAACGCAGCAGTAATTATCGATCCCAAAACCAAAGAGCCCAGAGGAACCCGGGTTTTCGGTCCGGTAGCCCGTGAAGTCAAAGACAACGGATTTAATAAAATAGCCTCACTGGCTACCGAGGTAATTTAAATATATGAAGATAAAAAAAGGCGATTTAGTACAAATTCTGGCTGGTAAAGACCGGGGTAGACAGGGTAAGGTGGAAAGAGTGGTTTTAAAGACACAGGAAGTAGTGATTGCCGGCCTGAACCAATATAAAAAACACAAAAAACCTCAGGGGGAAAACAAACCGGGAGAAATTGTAGTTATCGACAGACCATATACTGTGGCAAAAGTGGCTCTGGTCTGCCCAAAATGCAAACAGCAGACAAGAATCGGTTATAAATGGTCTGAGGATAAAAAAATCAGGGTCTGCAGAAAATGCGATGCTGTAATCGACTAATATGGAACCCGTAAAACTTTACCAAGAAAAAATCGTTCCCACCCTGATGGCGGAATTTGATATTAAAAACAGATTGGCCGTACCCAAACTGGTTAAAATAGTAATCAATATCGGCCTTAAGGAGGCGGCTCATGATAAAGGGGTGATGGAGAAGGCCATTGAGCAATTGACGGCAATTTCCGGCCAAAAGCCCAAAGTGACAGCAGCAAAATTGTCCATTGCCGGTTTTAAAGTCCGCGAGGGCGACCCGGTCGGGCTGACGGTAAATTTAAGAGGAAAAATGATGTATGACTTTTTAACAAAACTGTTTGCCATCGCCCTCCCCAGAGTGAGGGATTTTCAGGGGGTACCGGCAACAGCTTTTGACCAAAACGGCAACTATACCCTGGGGATTACCGAACAAACCGTATTTCCGGAAATCGATTATGCCAAAATCGACAGACTCAGAGGCCTGGAGATGTCATTTATATTTAAACCCAAAACAGATGCTAAAATTGCAAAGCGGCTGTTAACACTGTTTGGGATGCCATTCGAAAAATCACAAAACATAAATAACAAATAATAAATTTATGGCAAAAACATCAAAAATCGTTAAACAAACCAAAGGTTACCTGAAATATCCGGGGACCCAGTTGAGGCACAGGTGTAACCGATGCGGCAGGTCCAGGGGATATATCAGAATGTTCGGATTATGCCGCTTATGTTTCCGGGAATTAGCTAACAAGGGGGAACTCCCCGGAGTCAGAAAGGCATCATGGTAAGCGACAGACTATCAGATTTCGTGACCAGAGTCAGAAACGGCTACCGGGCGGGGCTGGAAACCATTGAAGTTCCGCTGACGAAAACGGTGGAAAAAATATCCCAGGTATTGGCTGAAGAAGGATACCTGAACGGAGTTAAAAAAGAAGGAAACAAGCTGGTGCTGACCTTAAAATACAACGGCCGGGAACCGGGAATTACCGGGATTAAAAGAGTCAGCAAACCCGGGGCCAGAATCTATTCCGGAGTGAAAAATTTCCCCAAAGTACTGGGAGGCTTAGGGCTAAATATTCTGACTACACCTAAGGGTATTTTATCCGAAATAAAAGCTAAAAAGTTAAATACGGGCGGCGAAATCATCGCCCAAGTCTGGTAGTCCGACTACCGAATATATGTCAAGAATAGGAAGACAAATCATTAAATTACCAACCGGTGTCACCGTAGGGGTGGCAAACGGAGTAGTGGAAATCAAGGGGCCGAAAGGAGTATTGTCATGGGCTTTAAATGAAAAAGCGGAAGTGGTCATAAACGAACAGGAGTTAAGGGTAAAAATGACCGAAGAAAATGCGGATAATATTCACGGGATGACCAGGTCAATTATTGCCAATATGGTAAAGGGGGTAACGGACGGCTGGTCGAAAGTCCTGGAACTGAACGGGACAGGTTACAGGGCGTCTACCGGCGGTCCAGATCTGGCACTGGCTCTGGGTTTTTCCCATCCGGTAAATATCAAGGCTCCCGAAGGAATCAGTTTTGAAGTCAAGGAAAATAAAATTACGGTAAAGGGAACCGACAAGAGGCTGGTAGGAGAGACTGCTGCTAAAATCAGGGCACTGAAGCCTGCCGACCCATATAAACTCAAGGGGTTTAAGTATGAAGATGAAATAATTATAAAGAAAGCCGGCAAAGCCGTTAAGGCAGCAGCCTGATAAGATGATAGTCTATCCATGATAAAAAGATATTTACATACCAGCCATAAAAGAGAAGCCAGTGTCAGAGCAAAAATTGCCCGGGCCGGAGCAGACCACAAACTGGTGGTTCATAAGAGCAACAAATATATCTATGCCCAGCTGGTGGATCTGGTTTCGGGAAAAACAATTGCCGGGGTGAGAGGTAAAAACCCCGCCGAAGCGGGAAAAGGAATCGCAGAAAAAGCCAAAAAAGCAAAATTTGCCGGAAAACTGGTATTCGACCGGGGAGCTAATAAATTTCACGGGCAGGTCAAAACACTAGCTACAGCAGCCAGAGAGGGAGGACTGAAATTTTAAATATGGCAAATCCAGAACAACCAGAAAAAGAGTTTGAAGAAAAGGTAGTCCAGGTGAACCGGGTGAGTAAAAAAACCAAGGGCGGTAATAAGATCGGTTTTTCAGCACTGATGGTGGTAGGCGACAAAAAAGGCCGGGTGGGAATCGGTCTCGGTAAGGCTGCAGATGTGTCTTCGGCGATCAGAAAAGGCAGTACCTATGCCCAGAAAAGACTGATCAGAGTGCCGATGAAAGGCACTACCATCCCGCATGAAATACGGATTAAACTGGGAGCGGCCAAGTTGCTACTTAAACCTGCTCCCCCAGGCAGCGGAGTAATTGCCGGCGGCCCGGTGAGAGCTGTCGTAGAAGCAGCCGGGATCAGGGATGTAGTGGCCAAAATTTTAGGTACGGCCAATAAAGCCAGTAATGTATATGTGACATTTGAAGCTCTGAAGAGATTAAAAAATGTCACTCTAAAAGTGCACTAATATGGAACTCTCAAAATTACCAAAACTAGTTGACCGACCGGCAAAAAGAGTCGGACGGGGTATGGGATCCGGCAAGGGCAGTCATACTACCGGCCGGGGACAAAAGGGACAAAAATCCAGAACCAGCATTCCGGTAATTTTTGAGGGAACCAAGACGAAAAAATCGTTTATCAAAAGACTGCCGCTTTTGCGCGGCCGGGGAAAGTTAAAACCCTGGGGTAATAAGCCTGTAGTTATCAGTCTGGAGCAGTTGACTGACTGGCCAAAAAGCACACCGGTGACGGGTGAAGAGCTGGCTAAAAGAGGAATGATCAAAAAGTATCACGGTGAAATGGTAAAAATCCTGGGGGACGGGGAAATCCAACAGGCTCTGACTGTTAAGGTAAAGGCATCAAAAAGTGCGGCCGAGAAAATTGTCAAAGCCGGGGGTAAAATTGAAGCTTAGAGGGGTATGAAGAAGATTGCCAATATATTCAGGCAGATTTGGACAGCCAAAGACCTGCGGAAAAAGGTGTTATTTACTGCCGGGATGTTGTTTTTATACAGATTTTTAGGCCATATTCCGGCAGCCGGGGTAGACAGAAACGCTCTGAAAATGCTATTTAACTCCAGCCAATTGCTGGGGCTGTTGGACGTTTTTTCCGGCGGTACGCTGGCAAATTTTTCCCTGGTAGCCCTCGGTTTAGGACCATATATCAATGCCTCAATCATTATGCAGCTACTAACGGTGATCTTCCCGAAGCTGGAAGAGTTGCAGAAAGAGGGAGAATACGGAAGGGAAATCGTCAATCAGTATACCCGGCTGTTAACCGTGCCAATTGCGATTTTGCAGGCTTTCGGGATGTATTTTTTACTGAAAAGCCAGGGAGTAATCGGGCTTTTAAGCCCGCTGCAACTGATTGCGCTTTTGGCTACCATGACTGCCGGGACCATTATTACGGTGTGGCTCGGGGAACTGGTAACGGAATACGGGGTGGGCAACGGCATATCGCTATTAATTTTTGCAGGAATTGTGGGCCGGTTACCGGTGACTTTCGGCCAGACTGCAGCCACAATAGAAACAATAGATCCGATGAATATACTGGTATTTACGGTAATAGGATTATTGGTCGTTGCCGGAGTAGTATTCATGAATGAGGCTTCGAGAAATATTGTGGTGCAGTATGCCAAAAGGCTGAGAGCAGGAAGAATTTACGGCGGGGAGTCAACCCACTTACCGCTCCGGGTGAACCAGGCGGGGGTAATACCGATTATATTTGCCGTATCACTAGTGCTTTTGCCTTCGATGGTGGGTAAATTCGTGGAGCAAATTCCCAACAAAGCTCTGGCTGATGCAGCAACTGCGGTCGTCAGTTTCATGACCCCCGGAGGCTGGCCTTACAACTTAATCTACTTTGTCCTGGTGGTTGGTTTTACCTACTTTTATACAGCCATTGTGTTTAATCCCGAAAAAATAGCCGATGATCTGAAAAAATACGGCGGTTTCATACCCGGAGTGAGACCGGGAGAAGCGACTGCAAATTATCTGTCGGGGGTGCTTAACCGGATTACCCTGGCGGGGGCGCTGTTTTTAGGGGCGATTGCCATACTGCCGGCTATCGGGCAAAGCGTATTTAAAATTCCTTCGCTGTCTATCGGCGGAACAGGATTATTAATTGTGGTGTCGGTAGTACTGGAAACTACCAAATCCCTGCAGTCTCAATTATTGGTCAGAAACTATGAAGGATTTTTGAAAATATGAACCTGGTAATTATCGGCCCCCAAGGTTCAGGCAAAGGGACACAGGCGGAATTTTTAGTAAACGAGCTGGGTTTGAGGCACATTGAAACCGGGGAAATATTAAGAAAAATAGCCGAAACCAATACTGTGACGGGCAGGCTGGTCAGGGAAACCATGGACCGGGGCGAACTGGTTTCTGATGAGGTATTGATGGAGATCTTGAAAGACCAGCTGGACCACACCGGTGTCAAAGGATTTTTATTTGACGGGACGCCGAGAAATTTGGTCCAATACAAATTGATTAACGATATTTTGGCTTTACACGGCCAAAAAATTGACAAAGTGATCCTGTTAAATTTACCCGAGGAGGAAACCATAAAAAGACTGTCATCCCGGCGTACCTGCGAGCAGTGCGGAAGAGTTTACAATTTAATTACCAACCCCTCCCCCAACGGAGAAAGCTGTGAGTGCGGGGGGGAACTGATCCAAAGGGAAGATGACGTACCCGAAGCCATCAAACGCAGGTTGTTGGCATTCTGGAGGTCAACAGAACAAGTAATCGAGGCTTTCAAGCAGGAAAATATACTGGTGGAAGTAGACGGCAACCAACCCATTGAAACCATTCACCAGGAAATTAGACAGAAACTAGAGATCTAATTATGGATAAACTGACGATAAAAACGGACGAAGAGATTAAAATCATGACCGAGGGAGGGTGTTTTTTAGGAGAAATCAGAAATAGGCTGGCAGACGCGGTAGAGCCGGGGATGAAAACCATGATGCTTGAAAAATTGGCCTGTGAAATGATTGATAAAACCGGGGGCAAGGCGTCATTTAAACTGGTACCGGGATATCATCATGCCACCTGTATTAATATCAACGAGGTGGTGGTGCACGGCATACCGGGGGATCGGGTAATTAACGATGGAGACAAGGTGGGAATAGACGTGGGACTTTTTTACAAAGGATTTCACACTGATACTTCGGTCACCGTCATGGCAAACCACAATCCACAAAACATAAACCACAAATTGCAGAGATTTCTGGACGTGGGTAAAGAAGGGCTATACAAAGCCATTAAAATGGCTAAACCCGGCAAAAGGGTGGCAGATATTTCCAAGGCCATGCAGGAGACCGTCGAAGCAGCGGGGTATTCGGCTGTTACCGCCCTGACCGGACACGGGATCGGCCGAAATCTGCACGAAGAACCGCCCATCCCCTGTTTTGAGGTGGGTAAATACGAAAACTCACCGATACTAGTCGAAAACATGGTGATAGCAATCGAAATTATGTACAACGAGGGAACAGCCGATGTGGTATATGAAAATGACGATGGTTGGACAATAGCCACGGCTGATGGTAAAATATCTGGGCTGTTTGAGCATACTGTGGCGGTGGCTAGGTCCGGCCCGGTGATTCTTACAGGACATTTTAAAGACCAGAATGAGTGACCAAAAGAATATTGTAGCCGAAGGTGTCGTTGCCGAAAATCTGCCGAATACCATGTTTCGGGTAAAAATCGGCACGGCCAGCGACCAAAATCTGGCAGATAAAATTGTCCTGTGTACAATTGCAGGCCGAATGCGGATGAATTATGTCCGCCTGCTGCCCGGGGACAAGGTCAGATGCGAAATCAGCCCCCTGGATACCACCCGGGGCAGAATTATTTTTAAATTAAAATAATGAAAGTGGCCAAAATTTAACAATTTTGGCAACTTTGTCGCTATACAGCGAAATATATTAATTTTTTTCAATTTTTTCAAAAATTAATGAAAGTTCAGGCGTCTATTAAAACCCGTTGCAGAAACTGCAAAATCATCAAACGAAAAGGGGTATTATTTGTAATTTGTAGCAACGCCCGGCACAAACAACGCCAGGGATAAGTATGCCCAGAATTGCAGGAATCGACATTCCGGAAAAAAAGCGTATAGATATTGCGCTAACTTATATATACGGTATCGGCCGGACGAACGTAAAAGATGTGCTGGTCAAAACCGGAGTGAACCCGGCCAAAAGAACCGCCGAGCTGACCGCCGAAGAGGTGTCCAAACTGCAAAAAACCATCGAATCGATGAAGGTGGAGGGAGACTTGAGAAAACAGGTCAATCAAAACATTACCAGGCTGAAAGAGATCGGAGCCTACCGGGGATCCAGGCATAGCAAAGGACTGCCGGCCCGGGGGCAAAGGACCAGAACAAATGCCAGAACCAAGAGGGGTAAGAGAGTCACGATCGGGGCTTTGAAGAAAGAGGTCTTGGCCAAGGTAGAAACAGCCAAAAAAGAGGAGGAAAAGAAATGAACGGAAAAGTCTATATAACGGCATCTTTCAATAATACGCTGGTAACAGTTACTGACGCTGCCGGTAATGTGGTGGCCTGGGGTTCCGCCGGAGCTTCCGGATTTAAAGGCGCCAGAAAAGCCACTCCGTTTGCCGCTACCACCGCCGTTGAAGCCACGGCCAGAAAAGCCGAGGCCGCAGGCATTAAAGAAGTGGAAGTGTATCTAAAAGGACCGGGGGCCGGACGGGATGCCGCACTGAGGGCACTGAAAGCGGCGGGGATGAAAATGTCACTGATTGCCGACGTCACCCCCATGGCGCATAACGGAGCCAGGCCGAAGAAAAGAAGAAGAGTATAAATCCATATGCTGGCGGCAGCGGAATTAAGAAAAATATCTGCAGCTGAAGACAGTTTTCCTTTTAATCTGCCCCTGGTCAGGAATTTCCAAAGAATGGCATTTGAAAATCCGGTCACATTTTTTGTGGGTGAAAACGGGTCCGGTAAATCAACCATTTTAGAAGCCATAGCGATAGCCGCCGGTTTACCGACACTGGGGAGTACCGATTCGGCGATTGATGATACGATGAGCCAGGTAAGAAATCTGGCTGATAAACTGACATTAAGCTGGAAAATTAGAACCCATAGAGGGTTCTTTTTACGGGCAGAAGATTTTTTTGGTTTTGTAAAAAGAGTGGCCCAACTGAAATCGGAGCGGAAAGATCAAAAAAAAGATGCAGAAGCAAGATTTACCGGTTACGGAAGAAGGCTGGCTGCAGGTTCGGCCCAAGGACAATTGTATCTTTTGGAAAAACGTTTTTGTCCCGGATAGTGCCTGATGGATTGTACATGCTGGATGAGCCGGAAGCCGCTCTGTCCCCAAAAAGACAAATGTCGCTGATCTCTTTAATCAAGGAGATGGCCAATAAGAACTGCCAGTTTATAATTGCCACCCACTCCCCGATTTTAATGGCTATACCACAGGCGATGATATATTCATTCGACGGCATACCGATTAAAAAAATCGCGTACAAAGATGTAGAACACGTGAGCCTGACAAAAAGCTTTTTAGACAACCCGGATGCCTATTTACGCCATCTTTAGGGTATAATTTGTATATGATACTGATTCCGGAAAAATGGATTGATTATGAGTTAACAGATTCCGGTGAGGAGCAAAAACTGGAAAGATGGGGACAATTTACTACCATAAGACCGGAGCCGAGGGCGATCTGGAAAAAAAGCGAGCCCAAATTGTGGGGGCAGGCACAGGGAATATTTAATGAAGACTGGCAATTTAAGACTCCCCCGCCCCGACCCTGGCAGATAGCTTATGACAAAATAAAATTTGTTCTTAAACCGACCGAATTCAAACATACGGGAGTTTTTCCGGAACAAGCAGTAAATTGGCTATGGATAGCCAATAAAATCACAAATTGCAAATCACAGGTTCCGAATCCGAAAATATTAAATTTGTTTGCGTATACGGGGGGGGCAACGATGGCGGCAGCATTGGCAGGTGCCCCGGTGACACATGTGGATGCGTCACGCCCCGCGATGATGTGGGCGTCTGAAAATGCCAAATTGTCCGGAATAGCGAAAGACAAAATCAGATGGATACAGGATGATGCCTTGAAGTTCATTAACCGGGAAATCAAGAGAGGCCAAAAATACGAGGCTATAATCATGGATCCGCCGAGATTCGGAAGAGGGATGAAGGGGGAAGTGTGGAAGCTTTTAGATAATCTGCCGGAGTTGGTTTATGCCTGTAAACAGGTACTTTCAGATAATCCCATGTTTTGGCTTGTGAATGCTTATACAGCGGATATGTCGAGTGTGGTTTTAGAAAATTTACTCTCCGGAGTAACCGGCGATTTGGGCGGAATCGTAGAGGCAGGGGAACTGGGATTAAAAGAGACGGCAGGAGGAAGGATTTTACCGGCCGGGTTATTTGCCAGGTGGAGCAAATAAAAATTTCTTATGAATCAAAATTTGAAGAGATTACCGGAAACTGACCGGGAGTTTTCAAAGCTATCCAAAAAAAGGTGCCACAGAGGCGTTTAAAAATTACCTAGTAACAGATTCCGTTCAATTGCCACAGGAAGCAATGCTAATATATACCGCTGAAAATATCTGCAAGGCCATGGCGATGAGTCCGGGAGAAAATTTGGTTTGGGTTTCAGAGGACGGAATGATTTCCAAATCCGGGGAAATGGGATTTACGCGGGGATTCTATAAAGCGCTAGCAGGAGAAAAAATATTATTTAAAGGTATGGGAAATACTAACAAATAGGGATAATTTCAGCGGAAGTAAGTTTAATGAGGGTTTGGGGTGAGACGCCAAATAGAGTGTGGGGGTGGCCGGCGGCGGCATAAATGACATCATAATGCATTAAATCCCGGTCGATCATGGTCCGGAGAGGGGCTTTGTGACCGACAGGAGGAACTCCCCCAACGGCAAAACCGGTCTTTTCCAAAACGTAATCGGGGGCGGCGGTTTTAATTTTGGCATGCAGATACTCACCTACTTTAGTTTTATCCACCCGGTTATTACCACTGGCGATTATTAAAACCGGCCCTTTGGTGACGACGTCATAAAAGACAAGTGATTTGGCAATCTGACCCAACCCACAACCTAAGGCGGCAGCCGCGTCGGCAGCAGTAGCAGTGGATGCAGTCAGTAGTCTGACGTCGGGTTTCAGATCATGGTTTTCCAGCCAGGATTTGACTATTTGGGCCTCGTGAGGCAGGTTTGCAGACATAAAAGGGATTATATGATAAAATCTATTAATTGTTTTCTTGTTCTCTTTGATGGGGGTGACTTAACATTAACAACAAAAAACTTTTCGTCGGGAATTTAAATTGGGCAGTCACCTCTGACATGCTGAAGCAGGCATTTGCCAAAGCAGGAACTGTGGTAGACGCAGTTGTCCTTTCTGATCGAGTTACCGGCCGGAGCAAAGGATTCGGATTCGTCGAGATGGGATCTGAAGATGAAGCAAATAAAGCTATTCAAATGTTCCATGAGCAGGACTTCGAAGGAAGAAAGATGACGGTAAACGTAGCCAGACCAAAACCAGAGAAGTAAACTCTTTTTGGAATATACGTTTCTTAAGAAATCCGGGCTTATGACCCGGATTTCCGGTTTGAAAAGGTGTGTTTTATAATGACACCATGAAGGTTGTTATGTGGATGGCGATGTCTTTAAACGGGATGATTGCGGGTATAGATAACAATGAGGATTTCATATCTCATGACTCATGGCTGGAATGGTTGAAATGGGTTAAAAAGAGCGGATGCCTGGTATGGGGGCGAAAAACTTATGAAATAGTAAAAACGTGGGATAAACGATATTTTGAAGATATTAAAGGAGTGCGGGCGGTAATTGTTTCCAAAAATAAGGACTTTCAAGTTAAAAGCGGCTTTGTTTTGGTTAGCTCTCCAAAAGAAGCTTTTGAATATCTAAGTCGAGAGGGTTTTGAAACCGTGGTTGTAACGGGAGGTTCGGAAAATAATAGCTCTTTTGCCAAAGCAGGTTTAATCGACGAGGTCGTTCTGAATATTGAACCGGTGTTGGTCGGCCAGGGCATACCCCTATTAAAACCTTCTGATATTGAACAAAGGCTTAAATTGCAGGATGTAATAAAGATTACTCCTCAACTTATACAATTGCACTATGAGGTGCTTAAGGAAATATAAATTAAGTGTGAATCAATTTCTGCAACCAGGGGTACAATTTTTTTCAGGATGGGATCGTCTTCGGAAGACATGTTTTAGCTGACGACTTTGCCTTCTTCGGGCTCGTCAGGTTTCTTGGGCTCTTCAGCCGGAGGTTGCTGGGGTTCGGGACCGGACTGCTGGTACATTGAACTGCCTAATTTTTGCAGGGAATCCATGAGGTCTTTGGATTTGGCTTCCAGATCCTCCTTGGTACCGGTGTCCAGGACAGCTTTTAAAGCGGCCATTTTGTCTTCGACTTCTTTTTTCAAATCTACCGGGGCTTTGTCGCCGGCGTCTTTTAAGGTTTTCTCGGCAGTAAAGATGACCGAATCGGCCTGATTCCGGGTTTCTATCTTTGCCTTCTTCTCGGCGTCTTCGGTGGCAAACTTATCGGCTTCCGCTTTCATCCGGTCAACTTCTTTCTGGTCCAGGTTGGTGGAGTTGGTGATAGTAATATGCTGGACTTTGTTGGTAGCCTTGTCATGGGCCGTAACTTTCAAAATGCCGGAGGCATCGATATCAAAAGCGACCTCGACCTGCGGAATACCGCGGGGGGCGGGAGGAATACCGTCTAAAATAAACCGGCCCAGAGTTTTATTGTCTGCAGCCATCGGGCGTTCGCCCTGAAGCACGTGAATTTCAACGGAGGTCTGGCTGTCCGCAGCGGTACTGAAGACCTGAGACTTGCTGGTGGGAATAGTAGTATTCCGTTCGATCAGGGGGGTCATGACAGAGCCGTAAGTTTCCACACCGAGGGTCAGCGGGGTGACATCCAACAGGACGATATCTTTGACGTCACCGGTCAAAACACCACCCTGAATTGCCGCTCCGACAGCCACAACTTCATCGGGATTGACGCTCCTATTTGGTTCCTTGCCAAAATATTCCTTGACCACTTCGACCACTTTGGGCATCCGGGTCATACCACCAACCATGACCACTTCGTCGATATCTTTGACATCCTTTTTGGCATCTTTCAGGCAGGCCTTGACCGGCGTAATAGTCTTTTGGATCAGATCGTCGACGATAGATTCCAGCTTGGCCCGGGTGAGTTTGACGTTTAAATGCAGCGGCTGGCCGTCTTTTTGGGTGATGTAGGGCTGGTTGATTTCCACTTCCATGGAAGAGGAAAGTTCAATCTTGGCTTTTTCGGCAGCATCGCGGACTCTCTGCAAAGCCTGAACATCTTTTTTCAGGTCTATGCCATTGTCTTTTTTAAACTCGTCCATGATCCACTGCATAATCTTCTCGTCAAAATCATCGCCGCCTAAATGAGTATCGCCGTTGGTGGCTTTAACTTCAAAGACGCCGTCACCCAATTCCAAGACGGAGATATCAAAAGTACCGCCGCCCAGGTCATAAACAGCTACAGTGTGGGCATTTTTCTTATCCAGGCCGTAAGCCAAAGCAGAAGCGGTGGGTTCATTGATAATCCTTTCAACTTTCAGGCCGGCGATTTCCCCGGCCTGCTTGGTAGCCTGGCGCTGGGAATCATCAAAATAAGCCGGCACGGTAATGACGGCCCGATCCACAGGACCACCGAGATAGGCTTCGGCATGAGCCTTCATAGTCTGGAGAATCTTGGCGGAAATTTCCTGGGGGGTATAAACCTTTCCGGCCACTTCCACACAGGCCATGTTGTCTTTACCGGCAACAATTTTGTAGGGAACCATGCTTTCGGTGCGTTTGACTTCGGGATCGGTATACTTGCGGCCCATCAACCTTTTAATACTGTAGATGGTGTTTTTGGGGTTTAAGATCATCTGGCGTTTGGCCACATCCCCAACCAGATTTTTAACCGGTTCAACGACCGATGGGGTGACGTTTCTGCCGGTGTCGGCAGCGGGAATGACTTTGGTACCGCCGCTTTCCATGACGGCGACGCAGGAATTAGTAGTGCCGAGATCGATACCGATGATTTTTGACATAATAATATATTTTTATATAATTAGCAGTCTTGTTTGTCAAGTGCTAGTTTGAACTGCGCTTTTGTAAACTTTAACTTTGGCAGGGCGGAGAACGTAATCCCCGATCTTATAGCCTTTGAGAACTAATTCTGAAACAGTGTTTTCGGTTTTACCTGCCGGCATATCCACCGTTTCACCGCATTCATGTTCCTGAGGATTAAAAGTCATATCAGGCGGCGGTTCGATCAGCTGGAGGCCTTCTTCAACCAAAGCCTGGTGGAATTGCTTGGCGGCCATCTGGACACCAATATCTTTACTATGGAGAGCGGCTAATTCCATAATATCCAGTGACGGCAGGAGACGGGCAAGGAGATTGGCGTTGGCTAATTTGACAAAATCTTTTTTGTCGCTTTCCACCCTGCGGAGAAGGTTTTGATAATCGGCTAAAGCCCGTTTCCAATTTTCCTCAAGAATTTTGATTTGGGAATGGAGCTCGTCCAACTCGGCAGAAGTTTTTTTCGGCATATTTACCAATTACCATTTAAACCGGAAATGAGACCTGAAAAATAACGCAGAGTGGGAATTATCCGAGGATAGTCCATGCGACAGGGACCGACGACAGCCAGTGAACCCTTACGGTCCCGTCCGGCATTAAAGTGGACAAAGGCCATACCCACCGGATCAAAATACGGCCAGCCAAGATCAGTGCCAAAGACGATATGAACCGGATCTTCACTGTAGGCTTTTTCAAAAAAGAGCTGGCTCAAACGGTTTTGCTGGTCCAATAGGGACAAGACCGTGCGGGTGACATCGATGTCGAAAAATTCCGGCATATCCAGAATATATGAAGCGCCGGCGTAATAAACGTCCCCCGTATCGGTAGCCACGATACTTAGATTTTTGGTCTGCTGGGCCAGGGCAAGGGAAGCCTGGTGCATGAGACGGTTGAAGTCAAAACGGGAGTCCCAAACTTTTTCTTTGGCAGAGACTTCTTCGGCCACACTAAGGGCTTTTTCCTGCATCAGGTTGTCGATAAAAAACCTGAGAGCCATGGGGGTGGGCACCCGGCCGGCAGAAGTGTGAGGTTGTTTCAACAAACCCTCTTCACTTAAAGCTGACATTTCGTTTCTGATGGTGGCAGGAGAAACACCCAAACTATATTTTTTCTCCAGCTGTTCGCTGGCCACCGGTTCAGCGGTAGCGATATATTCTTCGATAATGGCCTTTAATATCTGCGTCTGGCGGTGAGTCAGATTCATAATTAGCAATAAATTAACATGAGTGCTAACGGTTGTCAAGAGGCCCGGTGCACGTTACAATCAGGCAATGGAGGAGGCAAAAAAGAGGGACCAATGGTGGTCTTTTGCGGGGGTAATAATCCTGGCATTAATCCTCCCCGGATTCCTAAAACTTGCTAATTCCATAACCAGATATTTTACCGGGGCGGAAGGGAGACTGGCAGCAGTGACGGTAGATATAGGCAGACCACTGGGGCAACTACCTGCCCCGTGGGAGGCCCTGGCCCAGGGAAGCGACAATCTGAAGGGATTTACAGACGGAATCAATGACCAGTTGACGGCAGTCAAGCCGGAATATATCAGAATCGACCATATATATGACGCGTTCAACGTAGTAGGGCGGGATAGTAACGGGGGTTTGACTTTTAATTGGGCAGATTTGGATAACACCATTAAAAAAATAACAGCAACCGGAGCAATGCCGTTTTTGTCCCTGTCATATATGCCGACGGCGATCTCATCGGGAGACAATCTGGCACCGCCAAAAAACTGGAATGAATGGGCCGGTGTAGTTCAAAAAACCGTGGAACATGTCAGCGGAGATCTGGCTCTGAATAATGTCTACTATGAAGTATGGAATGAACCCGATTTATTCGGAAAATGGACCATGGGGGGCAGTAAGGATTATCGGACACTTTACCGATACGCAGTGAGCGGAGCAATAAAAGCCCAGCGGGTCAAACCTTTTAAAATAGGCGGACCGGCAACGACGGGTTTGTATAAAAGCTGGATCGATAACTTTTTCCCGTTTATTTTAAGTAATCACCTGAGACTGGATTTTTTCTCCTGGCACAGATATGACCTGAATCTGGCCCAATATGAAGATGATATAAACAATGTTGATAATTGGCTGGAATCACAACCATATTTTGCCAACGTGGAAAAAATTATTTCGGAAATGGGTCCGAACAGCGAAATGGGGAAAGAAAATGACACCCAGGTAGGAGCAGCCCATATGGTAGCCACGGCAAGAACTTTAATGTTCAACGTAAAATACGGGTTTAATTTTGCCATATCCGGATATTGGGGAATGGTAGGAAAACCCAGATTCAAAGCTCTAAATATGCTGGCAAGTTTGGGGAAAAACAGGCTGTCTTTAACCGGCGAAGGATCGTGGGTAAGGGCTATCGGGGCAACGGATAACAAAAAATACCAGGTGTTACTGGTTAATTATGATCCAAAAGGATCGCATAGGGAAAATGTGCCGGTTAGTTTTGTGGGGCTGACCCAGAAAAATTATAATCTAACCACCAGCATGTTGGACGGAGGAAAGTATTCAGCGGATATGGCTACCACGGCATCTTTCTTACAGACAATAGTCCCCATGGAAGCCAACAGTGTGGCCATGGTGGAACTGACACCTAAATAATTAACTAACCCTGAGGATTGACAGGAAGGCTTCCTGGGGGAGATCGACTTTACCGATGCGTTTCATTCTGGCTTTGCCTTTTTTCTGTTTCTTTAATAATTTATCTTTTCTGGTCTGGTCGCCGCCCGAGAGTTTGGCGATAACATCCTTTCTAAATCCCTTCAGGTCAGCCCGGGCCAGGACGTGGGCTCCGATGGATGCCTGGATGGGAATCTCAAACTGCTGCCGGGGGATGACGGATTTCAACCTGTCCACCAAATCACGGGCAATGTAGGGACTGCGGACCTTCGGAACAATCTGGGACAGGGATTCAATGATTTCCCCGGAGACCAGGATATCCAGTTTTACCAGATCTGAAGCCGCAAAACCGGCAAGTTCATAATCCATGGTGGCGTAACCCTGGGTAAGACTTTTTAACTGATCATAAAACTGGTGAATCAATTCAACCAAGGGCATGGTGTAGGTTAAATGGACCAAACGGCCAAGATACTTCATGTCCAAAAGGGAAGCCCGATGATCCTGGCAAACCTGGATGGTGGGACCAACGAAGTCAGCGGGGACAAAAATGGATAAATTAATGAAGGGTTCGCGAATTTCCAAGATGACTGAGGGATCTGGTAAATCCATGGCTTTGGAGATACGGACAATCGCGCCATTTTTGGTGAGTATTTCATATTCAACTGAGGGGGCAACAGCGATGAGACTGATGCCAAACTCCCTTTCAATTCTTTCCTGTACCACATCGGCATGCAACAGCCCCAAAAGACCAACCCGGAAACCATTACCCAGAGCGGGTGAAAATTCCGGATAAAACTGGAGAGCACTATCGGTCAAACGAAGTTTACCCAGAGCGTCTCTCAAGGCGTTGATCTCTGATCCGGCAATAGGATAAAAGCTGACGAAAACCACCGGTTTTATCGGCTGGTAACCGGGCAAAGGGATAACGGCGGAATCACTTTGATTAGTTAAAGTATCCCCGACCGTAATCTGAGAGATATCCCGGATACCGGTAACAACGAAGCCAACTTCACCAGCCGAGAGGCTGGGGTAATTCTTCCGGTCCGGAACAAAGACACCCACTTCGACGGCTGAAGTCCCGGCACCGGTAGCTAAAAAGTGCAGTTTATCCCCCACCATAATCCTGCCATCTACAACCCTGATCCAGGCTAAAACCCCCAGATGAGGATCAAAACTGGAATTAAAAATTAAAGCCCTGGAAGGACCATTACTTATTCCCGACGGCGGGGGAATCTGCCTAACGATCTCCCCTAAAAGCGCATCCACCCCGGTTCCGGTTTTGGCTGAAATTTTTAGAATTTTCGCCCGGTCAAAACCAAGGATTTCGGATATCTGATTCAGAGTACTTTCGACATCTGCCGTAGAAACGTCAATTTTATTGACCACCGGTATAATTTTCAGATGCAGTTTTCTGGCGGCATTACAGTGGGCCAGAGTCTGGGCCTGAACACCCTGGGTAGCATCTATTAAAAGAACTGCGCCTTCACAGGCAGCCAGAGAGCGGTTGACTTCGTAGGAAAAATCCACATGACCGGGAGTGTCTATGAGATTCAAAATATAACTTTGATTATTTAAAGTATAGGTCATTCTGACAGGGGCCAGTTTAATTGTAATCCCCCGTTCCCTCTCGATAGGATTGCTATCCAAAAGCTGGTTACGCATCTCCCTGGCCGGAACGGTGCCGGTAATTTCCAAAAGGCGATCTGCCAGGGTGGATTTGCCATGATCTACATGGGCAACAATAGCGAAATTCCGGATATTTTGCATAGCCCAATTTTAACAGAAAGCCGGTCCAGATTAAAAACCTATAATAAAACTGGCCAAAATAAATATTACCTCCAAATAAGAAACCTGTAGAATTATGCCATGGACGAGCCGGTAATATTTGTGCATACCGATGTATTTGATGCCATGGGACACGAGACCAGGGTAATCGAAACTTCCAGAAAACTGACAAGTTGCATTTCCGCTGAAGAATGTGAAGCAAATGTGAGGGTGCTTTTATATCCGGAAATACCCAAAACCCTGATAGAAGAGCTGATAAAAATCAAACCCCGATAACTTTTTCGGACTCCACGGAATCGATTTTAAATAAATCCACAAAGCTATTTGTTAAAAACATCCCGGGCGGCGTTTTACGGGAAAGCTGATACTGGTATTGCTGATGATGATGTTAATTTTGGCCATGGCCCGACTTTCAGCCATGAACTTGAAGCTGCCAATTTAGTTTTGTTCGGGAGCCGGAACAATAAGAGGCTCCTTTGACTGAGGCAGGAGGATGTGACGCCATTTCTCCAAACGCTTTAATAAGACCACGAAAGAACCCAGTTCCTCTACACGGAAAAAATATGAGAGTAGAAGATAAACAGAAAAACCGATTAATGAAGTAGTCAGTGATAATCCGATAAGCGGAATGGTACGAGTGGTATCAAACACAAACTGATCCAACAAACGCATAGGCAACCAGAGACTTAAGCCGGTGATGGCGCTGGCAATGACCATTTTGATAAAAGAACTGGCGGTCCGGATCAAAAATACGGAATCGGCATGTAAACGGGGATATAGGAGCATAAACAAAATACTGGTTTCCAGAATAGAAGTAATGCTTATGGCAGAGGCCAAACCATAAACACCGAAATTAAAAACTTTGACCAAGATTATGCCCAAAGTCACATCAAACAGGGCGGCAAACAAACCTACCGTCAGAGGAGTTTTAGTATCGTGGAGGGCATAGAATCCACGGATAATCAGCTGCACCATGGCAGAAAATGTGGCCGAAAATGCCAATATGGCCAAAGTTTTCCCGGTAATAATGGTCGCCAACCAGGGGAATGACTTGGCACCAAAAACCAATCTGACAATAGGGATGCGCAGAACGATGAATAAAGTGCTTACCGGCAGGGACAAAAAGGCAATCTGGGCAAGGGAGCTGATAATTGTCTGGCGGAATCGCTTTTTATCTGTTTCCGAGGATTCCCTGGACAGGGCAGGGAGAGCTGCCTGGCCGATGGTAACGCCAAAAAGCGAAGCAGGCAAGGCGTAGAGGAGCCTGGCAACATTAAAAATAGTCAGGGATCCGGATACCAGAAGCGAACATAGAATCACAGCTACAAACTGCTCTATCTGATCAATCCCCAAAGACAAAGCCCGGGGGGACATTAACCGGATAATTTCCTTCACTTCAGGAAAGCGCCAGTTTAAAGACGGGACAAATCTGAACCCCAGACTGAAAGCCAAAGGTAACTGGATACCCATATGCAAAGCCGCGCCAATCACCACACCGATTGCCGGTCCATAAATACCGAGTGCCGGGGAGAGAAAAATGGTACCGGCAATAATACCCAGATTATAAACAACCGGGGCCAGAGCAGGAATCAGAAATCTTTGATGGGACTGAATGATGCCGGTGAGGAAACCGGAAATACAAAAAAATATCTGGGCAATCAGCATTACTCTTAAAAGTGAGGCCATAGTGGAAATCTGAACCGGATTAAAACCCGGAGCGATGAGCTTAGACAGGGGGCCGGCGATAATATAAATGACCAAGGAGATAATAATAAAGATCAATAAAACCAGATTTAACGAAGTACCGGCAACATACCAGGCTTTATCATCCTTTTGGCCTAATATTCTGGTAAATACGGGAATAAAAGCCGCTGATAAGGAGCCTATAACTAATAACTGGAAGAGGGTATCGGGGATAACAAAAGCAGCATAGTAGACATCCAAGAGTGAAGACTTAGATCCAAAAAAAACATCGATAAGAATCCTGGTTTTTAACAAACCTATAAGATGTGAGACGGCATAAGTAACCATAATGATAAAAGCAGCCGATAGAATATTGGTCTGACGCCTGGTAAAGAAGCTTGTACCGCTTTTGATAAGCTCCCGCATGTGTGTTATTATATGGCGGTCATGCCGATAACTGTAGGTGCAATCAGAAAACAAAGAGCAGACAAACGCAAGGTCGTGATAAACCAAAGAGTCCGAAACGCTTTGAAAGAGGCGGTGGCGGCGATGAGAAAAAAGCCGACTGAAAAAAATCTCAGAGAGGTATATATCAGAGCCGATCGGGCGGCTAAAGGTAGGGTGATCCACAAAAATAAAGCTGCCAGACTGAAATCGAGACTGGCTCTACTGGTTAAGAAAAAGTGAAATTGATATACTGATGGCATGCCTGCCCAGACCAGCAAGGTTAACCTGCTTCCGCCTTCGGATTTTGAGTTGTCATTTTGGGGCAGATTTTTAAAATGGGCCGTTACTACAGGGAGGTATATTATTATTTTAACCGAACTGGTAGTAATTTTGGCTTTTTTATCCCGATTTAAGCTGGATGAGGATCTGAAGAACTTAAACGACCAGATAAACACCCAGGTGGGTTTTCTGGATAATCAACAGGGGAGTGAAAATGATTTTCTGGCCCTCCAAAAAAAGCTGAATCTGGCAAGCCAAATGTTATCAGACCGCCAAAATGCCGGAGAATCTCTGGATTATATTGAAAACAACATGCCCCCGGAAATCATTCCCTTATCCAGGGGGGTGGGCAAAAACCATGTCAGTCTGAACGCGGCAACTTTAGACGAAAAAGCGATGGGGAAACTGCTGTTACTGGTCTCCCAAGACCCGCAATGGAAAAGCGTTGATCTCACACAGATAGTCGGTGACCAGACTTTCGGAATCAGATTTACATTAGACGCGAGAAAATAATATGGCATTAGATTACAAAAGCAGCCTTTCACGATACCGGCGATACCTGCAACTGGTCCAAACGCAGCCACTGTGGTCAACAAGCATGTGGGTGATAATGTCACTGGTATTATTAATTGCCCTACTGGTTTTAGCTCTGAAACCGACGCTGGTGACCATCTCCAGTTTATTAGGTCAAATTGATCAGCAAAAGGCGGTATCGGCCAAACTTGATAAAAAAATCACCCTAGTCCAGCAAGCCATAGTGGAAATGGATTCGGTGACAGATAAGATACCACTGTTGGACAGCGCTTTGCCCAAAGATCCTAACTGGGAAGAATTATCCGACTCGCTGTATGAAATTGCCACAAACAGCGGCCTGGTAACCACAGACATCATGATAGATAAAATTCCAATATCGGCTACCGAACCGATTTCGGCAGCCGGCACGGTTTACAAACCCCTGGTACCAAGCGGAGTAATACCCGTTAGATTTACACTGGTCATGTCCGGCGATTATAGTAAAATGAGACAGGTGGTTGCAGATCTGGAAAGTATGAGAAGAGTGTTGATGTTGTCAGAGGTGGACATAGTCGCAAATAAAAACGGGGTCTTAACGATGACCATTACCGGGGAGGCCGGTTATATGCCAGATAAAACTTTATGAAAAAGAGGGGAATTGACCGGGATATTGTGGTACTATTAATATCAACGTTGATTACTGTCGCGTCATGGGTGGGTTTTGAGGTTTACAGGGCCTATGTAAAGGTGGTTGTTTCTGCCCAGACAACCAAACACCTGCAAATGATCGACCCAACACTGAATAAAGATGTCTTTACCAAGTTGGAAAACTTAAAATGAAGCTGAATGAAATTAAATTTCCAACCCTATTGGGATTATTTGTCGCTGTAGGGGGTTTAATTTCCGGGATCTGGCTGGTGCAGGAACAGGTAAGGAGGTCTATTTCGGCAGCGGCAGAAGAGACTCCCAAAGAAGTAAAAATATCAAATATTACGGATGCCAGCTATGTAGTATCGTGGCTGACGGATGTATCTACCTCGGGTTATGTGCAGTACGGCGAAGCCAGCGGAGATCAGAATATGATTGTGACCGACGACCGGGATCAACAGCAAGGGTCGGTGCAGGATTACTATACACACCTAGTGACTGTGAAAGGACTAAAACCGGAGACAAGTTACAAGTTCAAAATCGGGTCGGGAAAAAAGATTTACAGTTTGAACGGAGCGGCTTATCAGGTGGCAACCGGTCCGAGAATAGATATCGTGCCACCGGCTGATGTGGCCTACGGACAAGTAGTAAACGGCAATGGTGAGCCGGCTGACGGGTCACTGGTTTATCTACAGATTCCCGGAGGAGTAATTCAGGCGGTGATGGTGAAAGCTTCCGGTTCCTGGGTAATACCACTGGCGACTATCAGAAGCCAGGATTTAAAAAGCTTTGTGACTTATGACAAAACAAATACCCAGCTGGACTTAAATGTGGAGGGAGGGGGCAGTTTAGGTAATTCAACTATTGCCGTTTCCGCCAAAGATGATAATCCCGTGCCGGAGATAATTTTAGGGCGGAATAACAATTATCTGCAGGCAAATTCAGTCATCAATGCCGGCCAAGAAAGCACGACTTCTTCCAAAATGACCGTGCCAACCCCGACAGTACCGACCGACGATATCAATCTGCTGACGCCGAAATTGGGAGAAAAAGTCAATTCGACCAAACCGGAAATAATCGGCATAGCCCCGGCGGGAACACGGGTGACAATTGTAATCCACTCCAATAATTCCATAACCGGAAAGGTGACGGCAGATAATGAAGGAAAATTTATCTATACCGTACCTACCGACTTACCGCCGGGGGACCATACACTGACGGTTACGGCAGTGATTGACGGGGTATTAAAAACCATCACCAGACAGTTCACGGTCTACGCGGCCGGAGAGAGCTTTTCTCCTGCTTATTCGGCTACACCGGCAGCCTCACCGACTCTGAGGCCGACTGCAACCCCCAGACCGACAGCAACACCGATTCCAACGGCAACCCCCAGACCGTCCCCTACACCCACACCGGGCCTCATTGCTATTGCCCAGCCGACGGCGACACCGGTTCCAATCATCACCACAAAACCGACACCGACGATCAAACCTACAGCCACACCGGTGCCGACAGCTACTCCCAAACCGACTGCTACTCCAAGACCAACATCCACACCCAGGCCCACTCCCCTGCCAACCCCGGTGACTTCAATGCCGGTTTCCGGGAACGGCGACCAAACACTGTGGTGGCTGGTGATAGGCTTATTCATGACCGGATCCGGATGGTGGTGGTACCGGAAAGTGATTTAAGTTAAAATCTGGCGAGTGAGGACGAGGAAGATAATAAGAATAGGGGTGGATTTTGACGGTGTGGTGGCATATAACCCTTTCAGAATAGTCAGAGCTCCGATCGCCTGGTTTAAACGGGAAGTATTGGGAATTAAAAAAATCAGTTTTATGAAACCCAGCCAGTGGTGGAAAAGAAGCCTATTGGCAATTTACCATAAAGGCAGCATTTTACCGGCCAACGGGGTGAGCACTCTGATCAGCCTGGCCCAGGATAAGAAATATGATTTTTTTCTGATCACGGCCAGATACAGGGAATACGAAAAAGACCTGGACAACTGGCTTGATAAATATAAATTAAAACCGGTATTTTCCGAAATCAAAACCAATATCCACAATGAACAACCCCATTTGTTCAAAGAAAAATTAATTAATGAGCTGGCTTTAGACTATTTCATAGAAGATAATCTGGACATTGCCCAATATCTGGCGGAGAGATCAAAGGCAAAAATTCTATGGATAAAAAATATTTTTGATGAACACGTTAATTTCGGGGAAAAATATGCTTATTTAAAGGAAGCCCTGGAAAAGATAGTTGATGAAAATTCTCATTAGCCTGACATATTATTCCCCATACATATCAGGATTAACCAGGACGGCGCAGACAATTGCCGAAGGATTGGCACAAAAAGGTCATCAGGTAACAATTTTGTGCATAAAGCACGATCATAAACTGAGCAATACGGAAGTATTAAACGGGGTGAGGATTATCAGAGCCAGACCGATGATGAAAATAAGCAAGGGTTTTTTATCAGGGGATTTCTTGCTAAAGACGCTTAAGGAGGTTAAGAAAACTGACGCAGTGCTGATTAATCTGCCCCAGCCTGAAGGCTGCTGGGTGGCCTGGTGGGCCAAATTAAGACGAAAACAGGTAACAGCACTTTATCAATGCGATGTGGTTCTTCCAGGAGGCATTTTCCATAAGTATATCCAGGAGCTGGCTGATTTATTGAACGGGGTCACCTTACGGTTGGCCGACAAGATAATTGTGGGGACGCAGGACTATGCCGAGCATTCAAGACTGGTGAAGCACTATTTGAATAAAACAGAAGGCGTATTATTTCCGATTGAGGAAATATCCCGCCAGCCAAAAAAAGCCAGTCCGAAGTTATTTAAATTTAAAAAGGGAGACAAAAAAATACTTGCGGGTCTGGCCGGCAGAATGGCGGCTGAAAAAGGCATTGAATATGCAATTGAAGCAGTCAGTCTGTTTAATAATACAAATCCCGAAAAAAAGGCAAAATTATTAATAGCCGGTCCTCCAAATCCGGTAGGAGAAGAAATTTACAGACAGAAAATTTTGGGACTGGTCAAGATGCATAAAGATGACGTAATAATGCTGGGGCAACTGAAAGACTGGGAGATGCAACATTTTTACCGCATTTTAGACATGCTTTTATTGCCTTCCCTAAACCTGACCGAATCATTAGGAATTGTCCAGGTGGAAGCGATGAGGGAAGGCGTACCGGCCATTGTCAGCGACCTGCCGGGGGTGAGGGTACCGGTGCAACTGACAGGGATGGGGATAATTACACCACCAGCCGATTCAAAAAGCCTAAGCCAAGCCATGGCCGAGATAGTTAATCATAAGGATAAATACCAACACCGGGAAACCGCCAGGAAGATGTTTGATTACCAGACAGCGCTTAACATTTATGAAGCTATCATACTTTCTAAATGAATATTTAAAAGAAAGGCCATTATTCCTGTCTTTAATCAGGGCCAAGGAGGCCTGGCTCTTTCAAAAATACCTGCCTATCAACCATCCGTCAGTGGATGTGGGCTGCGGAGACGGTTTTTTTGCAAATTTAGCTTTCGGGAGAATAGATACCGGTATTGATTTGCCAAGCAGCAGAATAAATGAGGCCGGATCCAAAAAGGTATATAGAGAGCTGTTAGTTTTTGACGGCCGGAGAATCCCCATTAAAAGCAACTCGACGGCTACCTGTATATCCAATTGCGTGATGGAACACGTGGAAGACCCGGGTGAATTGATAAAGGAAATTTTCAGAATTACCAAGCCGGGGGGCAGATTTTTTGTTACCGTAATGGCCAAACCGTGGGAAGATAATTTGATCGGCGGAAAAATTTTGGGAAAAACCTACCGAAATTGGCTGAGAAAAATACAGGTGCATCTGAACCTTCTGACGGAAGCAGAATGGAGCCGGAGATTTAAGCGACAGGGCTGGATTATCAGCGGAAAAACCGGGTATTTGTCGCCAAGAGCGGCAAATTTGATCGAAATTGCCCATTATTTATCCTTACCAAGCCTGATAAGTTATAAATTAACCAAAAAATGGGCTTTAGTTCCAGGAATAAACCTGCTACCAGTCAAACATCTGGCCGGGATAATGGGGAAAAATGTCAAACCCGAAACCAGCGGAGCCATTTTATATGTATTACAAAAGCCTTAAAAAACATTTATTGTGGATAATAATACTTGGATACTGGGCAATTTGCCTGTGGCAAATAGATAAAATTCCGGGGGAATGGTACGGAGATATTTCCATTGAGCATGATTATGTACAAACAATCCTTGAGGGTCATTGGCCATGGTTTTGGGTACTGTCTGCGGGGCCTGTCTTCCATTATCTGATAACACTAATTATCCGGCTTTTAGGCCCGGCATACTCCAGCTTTAAAATTGCATCCATACTTACCGGGACAGCAGGACTTTTGGGAATCTACTGGCTGGGGAAAAGACTGGGTGATGAAAGAACCGGGTTGTGGGGAGCCGGTATGGCCGCGGTGTCCCTGGTATATATGATTTTTTCCAGACTGGGGAGTTCACCGCAAATGCTGGTTCCGGTCCTGTCGGTTTTGACAGTTTACGAGACTCTGAAATATCTGGATAAACGGAATTTTACAGACCTATTAGCCATAACGGGGCTAATTTTGGCGGGGCTATTCACCTACCCTGCCAGCTGGCTGATTCCGGGAGCAGTAATTTATACTTCTATCGTCCGGAGTTGGGGACGAAATCTACGGCAACTATTAAAACCGGCAATAATATTGCTGCTTTTTTGCTTACCCATGGTGATCTGGTGGTGGCGGTCACTAAACCCCACCGGAAGAAATTTCAGCAACGGTTATATCGGGACCAAGGTAACAGGCTTTGATTTTTCGACTCTTTTACCGGTACTTTTAAATAATACCGGAAAAGCCCTGGGGATGTTTTGGATCAAGGGAGATATAAGTTTTCGAACCAACCTGTCAAAACAGCCCGTATTTGATCCGATATCCGGTATATTATTTATTCTGGGAATCGGGTACTGGATAAAAAAAGGAAAAAAATTCCGGTATCTGGCCGGGCCGCTGCTGATATTTCTGCTACCTTCAATTTCCCCGGGAATCCCGGGTATCGAAATTCCAAGCAATTCCAGATCCCTGGGAGCCATGCCCTTTGCCTACCTGGTAGCCGGAGGAGGAGCAGTATGGTTAGGGGATCTGATAAAAAAAGAGTTCAGGAAGGAATTGTTTTGGGCGGGGTTGCTGGTGGTCGTGGCGGTGATTAATTGCCGCTTGTATTTTACCGATTATGCAAACGGCCTACCAAATCACAATACGCCTTTTGGAAAAATAATTGCCGGGTTTATTGATAAACAACCGAAACAGATGCCGGTGTATATGACAGCTTACGGGTGGGGAGAATGGCAGCAGCCGGAACCCAAAGGGGTCTATTATGCCCTTAAAAAACCCGATGGCCGGGAAAATCTCTTAGGTCCTGCCGTGGTCAACTGCGGCCAGATTACGACTCAAAACGGGGCAGTCATCATTTTTAATCCGGGAGATATACAGACGATAAAGTATTTTAATTTATGTTTCCCGGGAAGCCAAAGGGCGATATTTATCAGTGACCGCGGAATACGGGTGTTCTATTGGATGAAAGTGACCCCCGGATCAGAAGTTTTTTGAAAAATTAGAACCTTGGGGTGGTCATAGACTGTAAATGATTCGTCCGCGTAGTCGTCGACAAAACTGATACCTGTCAACGGGCAATCCTGTAAACTGAAGGCCGCCCGGCCGTAGCTAATAAAGGGCGGGGTGATGCAAAAACGCAAGCCCGGGACGGGCAGGTTGGGACGGGAGGTAAACTGGGCCACGAGTTTAAAGCCTAATTTGCCGGAAAATAAATCACGATAAAATGAGGTTGTGTCAGGATATTTAGATGAATCTGACATAATGGAACCGTAGAGACGATTGGAGGACAAAATTAGATAATCGGCCCGGGCCAGTACCCTTTGAATTTCGGCCCATTTTGAAAGGCTTTCCGGGTCATAGAGATGCAGGCTTAAAACCTGATATTTTTCGGCGCCGCTTAACGGCAAACAATCATCCCAATATTCGCAGGTGAGGGTACTGCCAGAAGGGATGTGCTGATTTATCCAGTCAGTGGCCTGAATCCGGGTGACGGGCCGGGTATAAATACTGATAAAAGCCACGGGCCAGTAAATAAGCAATAATAATATCCCGAATTTAATATAGATATGACGTAATAACAGCCAGCAGCGGGAGAGAAACAGACCGGAAATAACAGCAATGAAAGGATAGGCGGGATAAAAATAGCGTAAGGGCTTGGTAAACTGAAGGGACTGATAAAAGAACAAACCCCAAATCCAGATTAATACCAATAAGACTCCGGGGTATTTGGAACGATAATAAAAAGCATAAACAGAAGCCGCCAGAGCCAAAACAGCCAGGACCGGACCTAAACCCCAGTAGAAGAGATTTTCAAAAGAAAACCAGACCGGGGTATTGATCCACTGGACAGAAGGCGGATACCAACCACTGGAGTCTTCATAAGACCTAAGAGTTTTCAAACCAGAGATAAAATCGGGATTGGGGGTAAAAATTCCGGTAAAAGCATAGGGCTGAAAAATTCTAAAAGTTAAAAATGCGGAAACCAGAAACAGAAAGCCAAGAATAAACAACTGTTTAATCTGAAATTTACAACGCAGCATAAACCAAAAACCCAAAATAATTACCGGTAAGAATAAAACGGCGGAAATTTTGGCTGACAAAGCCAAACCGTAAGCCAAACCAAGAGATATGGACATCTGGAGTTCTGAAGCCGGTGATGAAGAGCTTAAAAGCAACAACAACAAAAAGAAACTCAAAGTATTAAAAAAAACCAAAAAGGGATCTACGGCAAAAAAATGGGCCAGCTGAATGGGCAATACGCTTACCGCATATAATAAAGCGGAAAACAGGCCGGCCCGACCGGATTTAGACACATGGCGGGAAATCAGAAAAACCAGAATGATGGTGAGACTATCCAAAAGGGCGGAAACATACCGGCCCACCACTGTGAAGCCATTATAATCCGCCAGGTGCAGCAACTGGGCAAAGGCCTTGACCGTAAACAGAGGCAAAGTACCATAGACATAAAACTGATAACCGGCGTTATGTGGATTCAAGGGGGATTGAGCGGTGGAAAAATATCCGGCCAGACTGAGCGGCCAATTAACCGATCCTGCAACCATGGTGAGAAATCTTTCATCGGGATGAAGATGCTGGCCGGAGTCCCAATTTAAATTGTAAAAACGGAAAGATATTCCCAAAACAAGGATAACAACCAATAACCACAGGCCGGTGCGAGATTTCATAAGGATTGACAGCTGCGGTTAACAGAATAGACAGACAGGCCGGATGCGGGATCGTCATACACCCGGGTAAACGCGGATTGCCAAAAACCGAAGTCGGGCTGCAAAAAGCTTTCGTGACGGGGGCTTAATTCCACATAAGAAATGTGGTTGGCAACCAGCAAACGGCAAGCCGCCAACTTTGACCGCGAGGCATAGATGGCGATAGTGGTATTTTCCCGGCCGGACTGATCATAGCCATATGACCAGGTAAAATATGAATAACCGTTAAAAACCGGACGCCCTGCCAACGAGGCAGGATGATAAAGCCAGGTACTATTCAAAATTACGGCATCGGGAGGGGTGTGGCCGGCAAAAAAAGCCGCGTCCGGGTTACCAGCCACGTCGGATATTCGAACATAATAGTCATTCTTAACCGGAAAAAAGTCCACTACTCCGCCTGAGATCAGAATAAGGCATAGTAAAACCGAGACGGTTTTACCAAGCCTGCCAAGCCGCCAAATGCGGGACAGGGTAAAAGCACTAAGCGGGGAACCGATGATCAAAAAGAAATTAAAGATTTTGTGATTGTTGATCATGTCCGGCGAAAAACGCAGCAGGTTCGGAGTAATGAATAGGAGTAACAAAGGTAACAATAAAATCCGGCGGATTCTCCGGGGAGCCAAAAACAGACCGGCGGGAATAAGGAAGAGATGCAAACCAAGATTCAAAAACCAAAACCTGACAAAAGAAAAAACAGTCAGGGGACCGGAAATCAGGTAACCAGGCTGAAAACCAATCTGCGGCGAGAGGTTTAAGAGCAACCGGGAAAGAAAGTACCAGGGCAAAAAACCCATGGCAGAGAAGACGAGTGGCAAACGCAAATGTTTTTCGATGATAAACATCCAACCGATGATAATCAGGGCCGGCAGGATGGCCGCCTGGTTAAGAAACAGGAGAGATCCGAGCATAAAACCAATAAAAGGTAATAACTTGCGGGCGGGAAAGACCAGAATAATAAAGATGAGCAAGACAAGGGCAAAGGACAAACCCAGATGGCGCTGGTTAGTGTAGATATTTAAATTCCAAAAGGCAGTAACCGGACTGCCGTTCCAGGGACCAAAAGAGACAAAGTTTTCCAGATGGATTAACCGGTCTAGCAGACGGAAGGAAAAGGGAGTGTTTTTAATAAAATCCACAACCGAAAGAGAGCCGTTAAACAAAAAGAACAAAAGAGATAAAAGGCCGACAGACAGTGAAGAAAACAGCCGGGCCGCAAAGATTAATATCAGCAGGCAAAGACATAAAAATCCCAAGGCACTGAGGAGATTCAAAGCCAGGTCAATTCTTAGACCGGACTTTTCCAGAAGGCCGGTAAAAGCATAGAACAAGAAATGATAGCGGATCTTTTCGCCGGGATAGAGAGGGTATTGGGGAGGCCAATTGACACCAACAGAAAACGACCGAATCAAGGGGATATGACTGGCAAAGTCGCTATAAACTTTGGAAGCAATTAACAATTGATGCGACCGGTTGTCATAACCGAAGGTGTGAAACATAAGCCAGAAGGAGAAAAAGGCGACAAAGGCCAAGACCAAGATTAAAACCAGCGATTGTCTGAAGTGTGTTGTCACGCGACTAATTATATAATGTCTGGCATGTGGTCTGATCTACTGCTGGTGCTGAAATGGTGGCTGATACTTTTCGGGCTGGGGATGGCCGGATGGCCACTTGTTGCTTATGTTTTTAACATGTGGGAAAACAAAGGTTATTTACTGGCCAAGGCAGCGGGGATTTTAACCGTAGTTTATATCGTCTGGATATTGGGAAGTATAAGAATAGCAGCTTTTTCTGCCGGGTTGCTTTGGACGGTAACAGGTGCCGTTTTGGTTTGGGGATGGTTAGCCCTAGCACCCAAATACCTGACCAAAGTCAGCTGGAAAAAGATTCTGCTGGATGAACTGATGTTTTTGATACCTCTTCTGGTCTGGAGCTGGATAAAGGCCCATGAACCGACTATTAACGGGTTGGAAAAGTTTATGGATTACGGTTTTACCAAGTCAATCTTACGGGGAGCGTACTTTCCACCGGCCGATATGTGGTTTGCGGGAGAAACCATAAATTACTACTACTTCGGCCACTTAATGATGGCAGCCTTAACCAAAATGTCGGGAATAGATCTGTCAGTGACCTTTAATTTAATGCTTGCGACCCTGTGTGCGCTGACATGGTCGATGAGCTGGGCCATCGGCCGACAATTACTGGCCAGGATAAAGCCTTACCAGAAAACGGCAGGGGCGTTTCTAATTGCTTTTCTGGTGACGCTGTCCGGAAATTTACATACAATTTACGCATTTACCAAGGGATATTGGGGAAAAGAAGACAATCCCCCGCCATTCTGGACAATTTTTATAAATATTTTTGATAAAAACCAGATCGGCCAAGGGTTTGCGAATTACTGGTATCCCAATGCAACCAGATTTATTCCCTATACAATCCATGAATTTCCTTCATATTCTTTCGTAGTGTCCGATATCCACGGTCATGTGTTGGCCATACCCATTGATCTGTTACTGATTTCCCTATTG
Organism: Candidatus Amesbacteria bacterium; assembly: GCA_027371535.1. Classification (GTDB taxonomy): domain Bacteria; phylum Patescibacteriota; class Microgenomatia; order CAZETR01; family Amesbacteraceae; genus DAHXMV01. The sequence goes on from DAHXMV010000002.1 coordinate 86,507, forward strand.
ATTGCGATTTTTGCCGGAAAAGAAAAACCAGACAGTCTTTTGAAATACGGGGTGTACGGATGGATAGCGGGGATGGCCCTGATGACCAATGCACTGGACGGGCCAATATATATCTGCCTTCTGGGATGGTTAATTTTTCTGACTACAGGAGGGATAAAACGGCTAAAAGAGCCTTTGTGGTGGAAGAATTTCGGCATCAAGATGGCCGTCGTAGGAGGAGTGTTTGTCATTTGTATCCTGCCTTTTTTACTGTCTTTCAAACCTTTCGTATCGGGGATCGCGGTGGACTGTCCACCGGCCATTTTGGCAAATAAGAAAATCGGGCCATTGATTTTTGAAGGCACAGAAAAATGCCAAAAATCACCCCTATGGATGATGCTGGTGCTGTGGGGATTCTTCGGTTTCTGTGCAATGGGACTGGTTTATCTATTTAAGAACGAGTCGGCCGAGAAAAAAATGCTGGTGGGGTGGTCCGTATTTTCATTACTGTTAATCATCTTCCCGGAATTTTTCTACTTTAAAGATATCTATCCGCTGCATTTTCGCAGCAACACGATGTTTAAACTCGGCTACCAGGTTTTTATGATAATGTCGATTGTCTCGGGCTTTACGATTGTAAATCTGGCGGTGATAAAAAACAAAAGCCGGGGAGTGAAAATATTTTTGACGGGGCTAATACCGCTACTGTTTTTAGTGTCCATATATCCTTATTTTTCGGTCAAATCCTACTTTAACTCCCTGAGCAATTACCAGGGGTTATACGGACTGGAATGGTTTCAACTTAAATATCCCGATGATCTGGCGGCCGTCAACTGGCTGTCTAAAAACATTCCGGCATATCAGCAACCGGTCGTTTTGGAAGCCGCCGGGGACAGTTATACAGACAGTGACAAAATTTCGGCATTTTCGGGATTCCCCACCGTGGCCGGGTGGACGGTGCATGAATGGCTGTGGAGAGGAGGATATGAACCCATAGGGTTTCGAGACAGCGAAGTGGAAAGGATGTATGATTCCCAGGACATAAATGAGACGGCAAACCTGTTTAAAAAATACCAGGTAAAATACGTGGTGATCGGAAATACGGAAAGGGCCAAGTATCCCAATTTAGATGAAGAAAAAATGGCAGCAATGGGAAAACCTGTATTTTCTCAGGGGACGACCACAATTTATCAAATCAATAATACTTAGCTACCCGGTTTTTCAGGGAAGAAGAGAGGACACATAGGAGGACAGGGCTTTATAATCCCCGTTTTTAGGGATTAAAACCCACTGATTCTGATATTTATCAGATATGGGCGGATTTTCCAGCTGATCCGGGGCGGTCAGGGAATAAGTTTTAAGCGGATATTGCCTGGCTTTTAAAGCCAGCCGAAAAAGAGTGGAATAATAGTCCGGGGTGATATCGGTAGCCAGCGAGCCGGTGACCAGGTCATAAAGCTGTTTATAAACTTTGGTATTTTTGAGATTGTTAATCGACAGGAGTTTGTTTTTAACCGCCGTAATAACTTTTTCCTGCCTTTTGGAACGGGCGAAATCTGTCCCCTCATCCAAATCAGTTGAGTAACGGGAGCGGACAAACTTTAAGGCGGTAGTTCCGTCCATATGCTGAGGCCCGGCGTCAAAGTGAAGATGCTCGTAACGGCATTTAAATTCAGGGTCTCCGCCGCAGGGGTCATTTTCCCTGCCGGCGATGGGATATTTATAGTCGTCAAAGGTTTTATCGACAGTGATATCTATACCGCCCAAAAGGTCAATGGCTTTGGAAAAAGTCGAAAAATCCAAGTAAACTGCAAACTGGACAGGCTGGCCGATGACCTCCGAAACGGCAGATTTTGCAGACAGGAGGCCACCCATGGTAGCCTGGACATCATAACCCAAATGATAAGCAGTATTGATCTTTTGTTCGCGTGAAGGCAGCCAGAGGTCTCTGGGGATGGAAATTAAAGTAGTCTCACCGGTATCATCTTTGACAGAGATAAAAATCATAGTATCCGTTAAATCCGGACCGTCATGATTTTCACCGCCCGCCCCCAGTAAAACGAAATTGGTCCGGCCGCCGATTTCGGGCAGGGGTTTACCAGCCATAACTTCAATATCAGAGATGATCTTTTTAGCCTGAGACTTAAACAGGAACCAGCCGGCCACCCCAACAATGATGACGGCAAAAATGATTAATAATCTGGTAAAGACGACGTGAGAAAGCAGTTGGCGTCTGGTCCGGTGGATAAAGTGATGAAATTTGCTAAAAGGCATATTAAACTACCCGTATGGAGATTTTACGCGATCTGAATCGAATCCAACAAGAGGCCGTGTCCTTTGACATCCAAAAGCCGCTGATGGTCCTGGCCGGGGCAGGAAGCGGCAAGACGCGGATTTTGACTTACAGGGTGGCATTTTTAATTGAAAATATGCAAGTCAGACCTGAGAATATTCTGCTTCTGACTTTTACAAATAAAGCGGCCGGGGAGATGCTATCCCGGGTAAACAAGTTAATAAAGCAGGACGCCAGACTGATACAGGGGGGGACATTTCATAGTTTTACCGCAAAAATACTGAGAAAATACGGAGAATATTCGGGTATATCAAGAAATTTCGTCATATATGACGAAGGGGACAAGTTGGAAGCCATCAAGCAGGCTATGGCAGTCCTGGCAATAGACAGCAAGGCCATGAGACCAAGCTCGGCAGCCGCAGCCATTTCAGACGCCAAAAATAATATGGTTCCGGCAGGCGACTATGCAAATTTTGCCAGAGGAAATTTTACCCAAAACGTGGCCAGGATTTATACCGTCTACCAACAACTTTTAAATAAATACCAGGCTTTGGATTTTGACGATTTACTCCTGAAAGGAGTGGAACTATTGAAATCCGATCCGAAAATCCTGAATAAATTGCAGGAGCAGTTTAAATATATTCTGGTGGATGAGTATCAGGATACCAACAAAGCCCAGTACGAACTCACCAAAATGCTGGCTTTTGGCCATCGGCACCTGACCGTAGTCGGGGATGCGGCCCAGGCAATTTATTCATGGAGAGGAGCAGATTACCGGAATCTGCTGTACCTGAAACAGGATTTTCCGGACCTGAATATCGTGCAACTGGAACAGAACTACAGATCCACCCAGAATATTCTGACAGCGGCAAACCGGGTAATTTCAAAAAATAAAAATCATCCGATTTTAAAACTATGGACAGAGAGAAAAGGCGGAGACCCGATTACAGTTTATGAAGCCGAGAGTGAACTGGAAGAAGCGGAATATATCATTAATATAATCACCAATCATCCGCCAAATGGCGGACAGGTAAATTATTCAGATTTTGCGGTGCTATACCGGACAAATGCGCAGTCCAGGGTAATTGAAGAGGCCCTATTACATGCCGGTATCCCCTACTCGCTATTCGGCGGGGTAAGATTTTATGAGCGCAGAGAGATCAAAGACCTGCTCTGCTATCTGAGACTTTTGTTAAACCCGAATGATGAAATCAGCCGGAAGAGAGCTGAAAAAATAGGTAAAAGGAAGCTGGCGGTTTACGAATCAAGATTTACGGATTATGACCTGAATCAAAAAACCCTAGATACGTTAGACCAGACATTAAAAGATACGGGGTATTTGGAGCAGTTTGATCCCCTGAACGAAGAAGATGCAGGAAGACTGGAAAATATAAAAGAGCTAAGGAGTGTAGCAATGGAGTTTCCCAACCTGTCGGAATTTTTGGAACAAATTGCTTTAACAGAAAAAGAAAGCAGGAAAACTGCCCGGGCTACGGCTTCGGAGAGTTTCGGAGCCGTAAACCTGATGACACTGCATGCGGCCAAGGGGCTGGAATTCAAAACCGTGTTTATGGTGGGCATGGAAGAAGGGTTATTTCCCCATTCAAGAACCCTGATGAACCCGGAGGAAATGGAGGAAGAACGCCGCCTGTGTTATGTGGGGATGACCAGGGCGATGGACAAACTATATTTAACTTATGCCTCCAGAAGGCTGTTTTTCGGTCAACGCAGCAGTAATGTGGTATCCAGATTCCTGGCGGATATACCGGAGGAATTAATTGACCCCAGTCAATCTTCCCGTTCGCCTTCAGGATCTATTCGATCACGGCTCACGGAGCGATTTGACGGGGTAAGGTGGGGATTTGATGAAAACGGCAACTGGAAATGGAAACCGGACGATTAACAATCGCGAATTACAGATAGCCGAGGATGGTTTTGACGGTCAGGGGAAAATCAATGATCCGGGTATGGCCTGAGACGGGCAGGCGAATATTAATCACCCCTTTAAGAGTCAGATTATTATTCGGAATAACATAATTATCGGTTTGGGAATAAATGTTTATTATCCTAGATAAATCATCCGGTTTTAAGTGTTTGGGCGAAAAAGGCGAGCCCAGTCCCTTAAGACCCTCGATAGGCAGGTAGCCAAGCAGCGAGCCGGAAACCGGGACGGAAACGAGAAAAACTTTTTTAATATGCGGGTTGACTTCAGCATCACGTAACATTTCCAGAGCTATACGCCCGCCCTTGCTGTGCCCCAGGATAATCAGATCCTTAAGGCCAGACTGAATAATGAACTTTTTAACCATGTCAACCGTTTGGGACAGAGGTTTCGCATTGTAGCCCAATCCGGGGACTGTAAATATCCTGAAACCTTCGCGGTTTAAAGCATCTCCCCAACTCTTAAGAAAATACCAGCTGGAATGAACTCCCTGAAACAGTAACACGTTTCCCCTGTTACCACGGCTCCATTTTTGAGGAGGTTTGCGATTAAATAAGGAGAGAAAATATTTAATCAATATGGTTACACGCTCGGGAAGTAGCCAGAAAAAGCCCGCCATGAGATAATTTTAACTGATGATGGATAAAAATGAATGGAACAGCCAGGTGTCTCATCCGTTACAAAGCTGGGAATGGGGGGAATTCCGGATAAAAAGGCAACCGGTCAGCCGACTGGCCGGGATGCAGATCATGTGGACCAGGGTCCCATACACACCCTGGTATTTCGGATATATACCAATGGGAAGAATCCCAAATGAAAAAGAGATTGAGCAACTCAGAGATGAAGCAATAAAGATGAATGCCATAGGAATAAGGATGGAACCGAATATTCCAAGGGAACAAATAACCAATTTTCAATTTTCAATATTAAATCAATTTTTTAAACCGGGAAGAAAATTGTTCAAAGATAAAACTATTCTGATCGATCTGTCCAAAACCGAGGAAGAATTGTTAAAAAATATGCATCCCAAAGGCAGATATAATGTCAGGGTTGCGCTGAAACATGGGGTAACTGTCCGGGAAGATAATTCCGACGGGGCTTTTGAAAAATACCTGGAACTGATGTTTGCCGGAACTGCCAAAAGGCAGAAAATTTACAGCCACGGCAGAAGTTACCACAGACTGATGCGGGAGTGTCTGAAGAACAATATCGCCCATTTGTGGGTGGCGGAATATAAGAACGAAATCATTACCGCTGACATAATATTTAAATTTAAAGAGGGCATATATTATGCCTACGGGGCTTCAAAATTGGAATATAAAGAAGTGATGGCACCGACGTTACTTTTATGGGAAATCATGAAGTGGGGTAAAAACACGGGGGCCAAATTTTTTGATTTATGGGGAGCAGAAGAGGGTAAGGGTTTTTCCAGATTCAAAGAGCAGTTCGGAGGCATGGTGGTAGAAATGGCCGGAACTTATGATTTGCCTGTAAATAAATGGTTATACCCCTTATTCAGAGCAGCGGAGGGCATCAGATGGAAAATGCTGAGAATTTTGAAATAGCCGAGGATCTGAGGCAATCGAACGAATACGGAAAATATATAGAGAGGATCGGATGGAGAGCGGTGAAGTTTCCACACCAGGATATGCAGATATTTATAAGAAAGTTGGGGCCGGTGAGGGTAGCCAAGCTGCAAAGAACCAGCCTGTCCATTCCCTGGAAAAACGTAGATAATATATTAACATCCGAAAAGGTGATGATGTGTACAATTGAACCGTTACTAGCGGAAATAAAAGAATTTGGACTGAACGGTTATAAGACAAATAAAGAGCCGCTGCTTGGGACTAAAACCCTAAGAGTTAATTTAAGACCGAAAGAAGAAGAAATATTTAACTCTTTTAAGAAAGACTGCCGATATATTATCAGAAAATTACGAATTACAAATCACAAATTACAAATAAATGATTTTGATAATTTTTACGATATCTGGAAGAAGTCGGCGAAGAGAAAAAGATTGTGGATCCCAGGAATAAATGAGTATAAATCCCTGATCGGATGTTTTGGAAAAAACGTGTTTTGCCTGACAATTGATAATCTGGCCGGAGCTTTAATATTGCTCAACAAAAAAACGGCTTTTTATTATTATGCCGGGGCAACCGGCGAAGGAACGGTAAAAGATCTGCCTTACGCAGTAGTCTGGAACGCCATGCTGGAAGCTAAAAAAAGGGGCTGTCAGGTATGGGATTTTGAAGGCATTTATGATGCCCGGTGGCCAAACAAAAGCTGGGCGGGTTTTTCCCATTTCAAAAAAAGTTTCGGGGGAAAAGAAATAGAATTTCCGGGTTCCTTTACCAAATGGCGATGGCCTTTTTAATTCCGGTCGAGGCCGCATAATATCTGATAATCACAGTGACCCTGACAAATCAGGGAATTGGAACAGCGGAAATCGGATCCAACAATTTCGTCGGCACAGGAAATAATCTCCTGTCTGGCGGCTTCCAACTGAGCAACGGTCTGACAAACCGAGACGGTTTGCTGGTTTTCAAAATAATACAGAGAGAGCCGGACATGATCCGGGGTTTTATTAAATATCGGAGTCTTTAAAAGCGTTGCTGCCAGGGCGTAATAAGATAACTGCAGATCCACGGCAGCTTCTTTTACCGTCAGCTGGCGGGGGCTGGTTTTATAATCGACGATTTCAATGTCGCCACCCGGAAGGAGATTTACGCGGTCAATTTTACCGCCGATTTTTATTTTGTCAGTCAAAGGGATGGTAAAGGATTCTTCCAATAAAACCGGGTTGATTTTAGCCATATCCGATTTTAAATATTGATTTAGAAATTCCACCCCCCGGTTAAAATACCCTTGGGCATGACGGGCGTTATGATAACCTTCAGGGGTCCAGCAATGGCTGAAGATATCCTGAATATCCGGTTTCTCACCCCGGCGTAAATTTTCGTGATATATTTTCATGGTCTGGTGAATAGTATTGCCAAAGCTGGAAGCGGCGGATGGCGGAGAGGCAATTTTAAAAATATATTTGGCCTTGTAATGCAACGGGCAGTCTCTGAAAGTCCGTATCTGGGAATAGCTGAGATAGTCAACTTTAACCGGTAATTTTTGAATCTGGCGCGACTGACCGGAATTAAAATGAGGCTTATCCCAATCAAGAAGCGACATTTGTTTTCGGGCAGCGGCGTTAGCATCCGGCGGGTTCTCCCCCAGAGCTTCAAAAACAAAGGGGGAAATTTTTTTGGCCCGTTTTCCCTCACCATAAAAATCGGAAGCGGTTAAAAATAACCTGTTTTTGGCCCGGGTCATACCGACATAGAAGAGACGTCTTTCTTCTTCCAGGTGATAATCACCTACGGGAAGCGTTTCTTTTATTAAAGCTTCAGGAATAGGCAGTTGCTCCTTTTTTTCAACAGTGGGAAACCTCTGGGATACCAGATTGGCCAGAAATACCACCGGGAATTCCAAACCCTTGGCGGAATGGACGGTCAAAATATTGACTGCATTGTTCTCCGTCCAATCGGCGTTGGCGGCTGCCGGGGATTCGCCGACTTCGTAAGACAGATCAATCCAGTCCAAAACAGCGGGAATTGAAGCATCCTGATTTTGGGATTCGAAACTTTTGAGTTTATTAAAAAAGAGGTTAATGTTACCGGCAATTTTTTCATCGATAGGTAATTTATAATCCAAAATCGACTTGAGCATGCCCGTATCCTGTAAAAAATAGAACAGGATCTGACCCGCTGATTCCTTAACAATCAAGCTGATGTGGCGGTTAATAATTTCAACCAGCCGGGAAATCCGGGTGAGGGTGGTTTCCGATATGGGTAAATTAAAATCCCGAAGGTGTTCGCAGACGGTAAAAAGCGGCTGATTTTGCTTTCCGGCAAAATTTAATACAGTCACCAGATCCTTGACCGGTAAGTCAAAAAAAGCAATGGAAAGAACCCGAAACAGTGAGCCGGTATCGGTGTAATCCCGGATAACGTTTAAGTAAGCGAGCAGATCCTTAATTTCCGGCTGATCAAAAAGATTACCGGGACCTAAAAACTGGTAAGGAATACCAAACCGGGAAAGACTGGTGATAAAAGGCAGGGCATGAGCGTTGGCCCTGACAAGGACGGAAAAATCACGCGACTGATAATTTTCGGAGGCCATAAGTTCCCTAATTTTTTGTGAGACACTGTCGGCTTCATTTTCCACCCGATCAGAATGCAGATATTCGGGGGCAGCGCCCGTAAAGGAGGAGACAGACACCAGATGTTTATCGATGTGTTCTTTGACTTCCAAACGATCAGGGTTATTGTTTTGGATAAGTTTATAAGCGGCGTCAAGGATTTTTTGACCGGAACGGTAGTTTTTGGTGAGGACAACAATTTTGGCATCAGGGTAAGTGTTTCTAAAATCGATGACATTGCTGACTGCTGCTCCACGCCAACGATAGATAGATTGATCGTCGTCGGCAACGACGGTCAGATTCCTTTCCCGGCCGGCGAGTAAATTTACCAACTGATTCTGGGCGAAATTGGTGTCCTGATATTCATCCACCAGGAGATATTTAAATTTTTCCCGGTATTTTTTCAGAATATTGGGCCGGGTCCGGAACAACTTTAAGGTGAATAAAACCAAATCCGCGAAATCCAGATAATTTGCCTTAATTTTTGATTGCTGAAAATATTCATAAACTTTTGCCAATTCCAAATACTGTTCCCGATTTAATTTCTGTTCATCCGATCCTACATCTTTATATTCACGCCCTATCCATTCCCGGTAAGATTCCGGTAAGACGTCTTCATCCCGCAGGCGATCAAAGTGCTGGAGCAGGCCGGAAATAAATTTTGTGGGGTTTCCCAACGGCCGGAAATAATTTAAATCCAAATCAAAAAGTTTAGTACGAAGCAAGGCCACAATGTCCGTAGCCAAAATTAATTTATAGTCAGGGTTTAAGCCGATATGCAGACCATCGTCTCTCAATACCCGGTCACAAAAGGAGTGAAAAGTCATGGTCCACAACTGGGTAAACCCGTAGGGCAGGGCGACGTCAACCCGCTCTTCCATTTCACGGGCGGCTTTCTCAGTGAACGTCAGAGCCAAAATTTCTTGAGGCTCGGCTAAACCATCGGCAATCAATCTTTTTATCCGTTCGGTGATGACGGTGGTTTTCCCGGTTCCGGCACCGGCAATTATCAGCAAAGGGCCTGAGGCATGATTGACGGCCTGAAGCTGTTCACGATTTAGTTTGGTATCTGACACAAGGAAGATTGTACCACCGGGTGTTATGATTGCCCCATGAAAATCTGCGGTCTGGATGAGGCAGGAAGAGGACCTCTCGCCGGACCGTTGGTGGCAGCGGCCATAATACTCAATCCTCAATGCTCAATATTCAATTTTAAAGATTCTAAAAAGTTAAGCGAGAAACAAAGAGAAGATTTATTTAATAAAATTGTCTGTTCGGGTGCAGTATTCAAAACGGAGATAATTTCCACCAGGCAAATAAATAACCGGGGAATGGGATGGGCAAATAAGGAAATTTTTAAAAGGCTGATAAAGATACTAGAAGCCGATAAATATATTGTAGACGGAAACTTAAAAATAAAAGTCAGAAATAAAAATGTCAAAAGTGTTATCGACGCAGATGCTTCAAGAAAATGCGTTATGGCAGCATCGGTAATTGCCAAGGTGACCAGGGACAAATTAATGAGACAGCTGCATAATGAATATCCAAATTACGGATGGGAAAAGAATATGGGTTACGGAACTAAAATCCATATAGAAGCGATCAGGAAATACGGGGCCGTGAAATACCACCGCGACGTATATGTGACAACCGCGTTAAACAATTCATAAATATGGATCACGTGGCAATAATGAGAAAATCCATGGGGCTATTACCCAAGATTATTAACGGAGAAAAAACAATCGAGTCCAGGTGGAGTACCAGACGGAATGAACCATGGAGGAAAGTCAAGACCGGGGACAAAATTTATTTTAAGAATTCCGGAGAAAAAGTATCGGCCGTGGCAGAGGTAAATTATATAAAAATTTTCCAAAGCAACCCGAAATATACATGGCATGTATTAACAAACAGAAAGGATACGATTAAAAAACTGGGGGTCGAAGATTTAAACGTCTTTTACGGATCAGTCAAAGATAAAAAGTGGGGAGGATTATTCGGCCTAAAAAATGTCAGAAGGGTAAAACCGTTTCAAATTAACAAAAGAGGGTTTGGGAACATGGCAGCGTGGATAAGTTTGGATAATATAAAGAAAATTGCTATACTCAGGACATGAAAACGGAACCCGTTCTGGAAGCTTTTGAATGGCTGGTCAAAGATAAATTGGCCGCTCTGCCTGAATTGTCAGATATGCGGAAAACTTGGAACGAAAAATATGCTATACAAACGATTGTTTCATATATATCTGTATTGGAAAGATTAGCCAGTTTGAACAAACGTGATTTGGAGATTATTGATGAGGCGAACAGAAGATGCATCCAGAAAAAAGTCGAATTTGGTTCGGCGTCCAAAGTAGATGTAAATATATTTGTTCAAAGAATCGGCTCCGATACACAAAGACGTATGGCTGATACTTTTTTAGATAATTTATATATGAAATCCAGATTATTTTTGAAAGCGGCTGAGGATCTAAGGTTAAGAATGGAAAAAGGCCATGAGTTGTCTTTAAAAGGCGTAGAGAGGATGGATGGAGCTTCCCCCGAAGTAGATTATTCCATCTGGGGATTCACAAGAGGAATGAAAACCAAAGCAATGGTACATTTTATTTTTTGTCACCTGTTAGAAAGGCTGTCGGTGCAGATACTGAGCAACCACCCCAATAAAGAAGTCGGGGAAATGATATTGCACAAGGATTATTTCAGAAACGCCATGGGTGAAACAATAAGGTTGATGATTGCGGAAAATCAGGCTGATAAAGAAATGGCTCATTTGTGGGGGACCCCCAGAGAGCAGGGAGGATTACAATGGCACAGAGATGAAAGACGCCAAAAAATCTTCAAGCAGGTCTTGGAAGATATGGGTTAATTAAATATAAAAGTTGCGCTCCCAGGAGTGATTTTTGAGTTCGGAAAGGAGCGCGGGGGGTAATTTACGACCGTCGGAAACAGAAATATTGGTATCCACATAGGAAGTTTTGCGCATACCGGGTATAACGGTAGAGACTTCCGGCCAGGACAAAATATATCTCAGAGCAAATTGAGTCAAAGACTGTGAATCAGGGATCAGAGTTTTGAGAGCATCAGTGCGTTTGACTAATTCGGCAAGGCGGGGCTCCCTAAAATAATGATTTCGAAAATCCGCGGAAGGTAATTTGGTGTTTTGGGAAAATTTGCCGGTGAGACCGCCTTCGTCCAACGGGACCCGGGCAATTAAACCAATATTATTTTTGGCGGCATACGGCAAAAGCGTTTCCGTGGGTTTTTGGTGAAAAATATTGAATATAAACTGAACAGCGGAAATCAGGCCGGTATCCAAGGTTTTAAGGCAATTATCCGGCTGGTAATCGTTGACGGAAATACCCCAGAAGCGGACTTTTCCCGACTTTATTATTTTCTGAACAGCCGATTTCCAGGCATCGTCTTCGACGAAATAATCCTGCCAGACATGAAACTGCATGAGGTCCAGATAATCCGTGTTTAGGTCACGCAAAGTGTCGTCGACGCAGGAGGCGATCCAGTCCGGAGGAAAAACTTCGGAGACGGGAACACCGGGCAGTGCGGGCCAGTGCATATTTTTGGGAGGAACTTTGGAAGCGATAATCAACTTATTTCTTAATTTAGATTCAGCCAGAAATTTACCAATTAATTCATGGGAGTAGCGGTGTCCGGTTTTACCGACATATCCATAAATCCAGGCGGAATCGATAAAGTTGCCTCCCATATCGACAAAATGGGCCAGGGCCTTCAGACTTTCATTTTCGTCCGGATCGGTCCACATATCCCCGCCTCTAGCCAATTGCCAGGTACCAATACCGACTTCGGAAACTTTAAGATTGGTTTTACCCAGGGTGCGATAAAGCATTACGACTATTTTACATCAGGATGCAAATAACGCAGCCTTAAAGATTCCGGGGATCTTTCGATGGCATAGCACGGGGTAGTTCCGGGAACTGATAAACCAGAATCTGCAGAACCATGGAACGTTTCCCGCGGTATGGGAAAGAATCAATCCCCGGATATCAGACAGGGGTAAATCCTAATATTTTTCGGAAGTCCGGCGCATTTTGGGAGTAGTCTGACTTAAAAAATATTTCAAAGTCAGAGGTGACTTCTTAATTTCTCAGCTAACGGATCCGAAGTGCAGAACTGGAGCGTACCCCTTTCGGCACGATCTATATTGGGTATTCCGTACAGGTGATCATACTCGTGCTGAACCAGCCTGGCCTCGAGGCCGGAAAACTCCTGCCGGACCAATTTGCCGGTTTCGTCTTTCCATTCCAGATTGACCGTTTCCGGACGTTTAACATCCGGCCAAACAAAGCCACAACTGAGGCAAAGTTCCCGACAGTAATTTCCGCGAACCGAACGGGAAATGATTTTCGGATTAAGATAACTTTTAATCTTGCCGTCAAGGAAAGTCACGAACACGGACTTGTCGATACCTATCTGGGGAGCCGCCAATCCCCTGCCGAAGCCGGTAATTTTCCGATACCGGATAAGAATTTTTCCCAATTTACCGCTAATTGATAAACCGTCTTTAAGATTGACGGGGGAGGTCTTTTTTCTAAGTATCGGGTCACCGAGATAAGTAAATTCAGGAATCTGATCCAAAAGTTTAAGAAACAGCAGAATGTTCTTTTTAAGCTCTCTTTTAGAAGGTGCCTGAGTCACACAGGTATAATAACATGAATTAGGTTTTTGACCAGTTAGGGATATTACTTAAGGAAGAGTTTTATTTTCAGAGTCAGTTCCAGACAGGCGGTGGGTGCGGGCAAGCTTTTGACCGAGGGAATTAAACTCCACAGAGACGTGATCCATCTGATGATAGGCATTGGTTAGGTGGCGGTTTAAAACTGAAAGATTTTCATCCACCTTCTGGTAATCCTTATGAATAGCCTGTAAAAGAGCCATTAAGCTCCTGGTTTTTTCCTGAAGAGATTTACCCTGGTAGGAGGTCAGAATGACCTGCAAATGGGCAGAAAAAGTCGAAGGAGAGACGGGGTAAACACGGTAGTCACGGGCCGATTGCATTATTTCTTCCGAATTGACCACCTCATAGTAGACAGATTCCGAGGGAACGAACATCAGCGCAAAATCCATGGTCTCTTCTTCGGGAAGAATATATTTCCGGGAAATATCGCTGATGTGTTTTTTAACATCGGTTATAAAATCTTTTTTAGCCTGATTTCTGACCTGTTCAGTGTCACCTTTAATCTGCAGATTAAAATTTGACAGCGGGAATTTAGAGTCAATACACAATAAACCGGCATCAGTTTTGATAACGGCGTCGACTTTGACCCCGGATTTGAAACCATACTGGAAATGGAAGGAATTTTTCGGAAAACTCTGACCGATCATATCCTGCATCACCTGCTCACCGATACCGCCGCGCAATTTAGGACTTTGAAGAAAATCCTGCAGGGATTTGATGCCCCTCCCAACTTCGGACATTTCGCCCAAATTCTTGGAAACCTGGGCCATTAATGATGATGCCGAATCTAAACGGTCGTTAATCTGCCCGGTAGATGACTTTAGCCATTCGATGAGGGTGGTATCAGGGTTTTTGACACTTAACCAATTACGAATAATGAGAAGGGTAACTATAAACCCTAAAATGATTACTGTTAAAATAAGAATGAGAATGTAGGTCATGAGTAAAGACTACCCAAATAATTATATATGATTAGGAAAAGAAAAAATTTTAATTGGAGGATTATAGGCGGGGCGGGAGCAATAGTTTCAACGATATCACTTATCTGGTTTTGGGCTCCGGACGCCTGGTGGAAGGAAGCAGTTGTGCTGGCCGGATTCGGATCCGGAATCTTTTTAATTATCAGCCAGATGACAAAGAGAATGAAATGGGGGTGGATCTGTTCGGCCGGGATATTGAGTTTTTTAATCTTTAACAGGTGGGGAATGCTGGACATACTGACGGGTGTGCTGTTGATAATCATTGTGGGGTTGATATCTTTAATAAATTAAAGTAGTATTTACGGCGTGCAGATATCTAAGGATAAGGTCAATAAAATTTTAGAAAAACAACTATCAGCTACTCTCTATCAGCTGATCACTGATATTAGGAACCCAAAAGAAGCTGAGCTGATTTTCACCCATATACTTTCGAAAACCGAAATGACAACGGTGATTAAGAGACTGGCCGTGGCATACTGGTTAACAAAAAAACGCAGTTATGAAGTTATTAAAGACAACCTGAAGGTGTCTTCCGCGACTATTGCCAGTATCCAGCAGGATTTAAAAAAACCCGGATGGCAAGCGGCAATTAGAAAGGTGCTGGCTGAAGAATGGGCTACCAAATGGGAAGAAAAAATTAATAGATTACTTAAAAGGTAAACTGTCCGTTTTGATAGATCACCTTTTGCATACCGTTGGTAAGTAAGGCTGTAACCGTCCTGTCCTCTGTGGAAATAATGTCGGTGTGAATGGCGGAATTATTGAAACCCAGCCGGGCTTTTAAAACAGGAGTTAAAGTTTTCAGGTTACCGGTATAAGTATCGTCGTAGGCCGTTCCTAAAGCCAGGTGAGTATTACCAAAAGGACCGGAAATGTTCTCGTCAAAAAGGGTTTCGGCCATAAATCTGTCAATTTTTGACAGGCGTTTGTCCGTCAGAGAAAATTCACCTATTTTATCGGCGTTATCGACTTCCAACATGGCCTTTAAAACCCGATAATTCTGATCGGCCGAACTTTTAATAACAATGCCGTCTTTAAAATCCAATTTAATGCCGGTGATTAAACTGCCATAGCGGTAGAGCGGCTGGTTAAATTCAATGTGACCATTGGTGCCCCGCCAATCAGGCGAAGTAAAGACTTCAAAACTGGGAATGTTGCGGCCCGATCCACCCAGCCATTTTCTTTTTTCACCTAAAGTAATCCATAAATCTATTTTTCCAGCTTCGACATGAAGCTTTTCAATGGGTAATAAATTTATTTGTGAAAGGATTTCAGTATTTTTTTTAAATACTTCGCGCCATTTGGAAATAGGATCAGGTTCGTCCAGAAAACAGGCTCTTATGATCTGGTCCCAGTATTCTTTCAGAGTCATACCGGCTTCTTTGGCCATAGCTTCGGTGCCATATAAAGCTAATGTCCAGGTGAATTTACCGGCGTTTTCTTTGACATCCAGCCAGTCGCGGAACAGCTTTCTGGATTTCTGGGCCAGCATTATTTTAGAAGGGTTGATACCCTCCAGCTCGTGCTTGTCAGTTTCAGATATAATCCCTATCGAATGATCTATCTCATCGGCCAAACCTTTAAAATATTTCCCGGGGAAAAATTTCAGTTCAGAATCGTCGGCTAATTCAAAATATGCCCGGTCAACGTTATCGGGATAGAAGCTGGTTATGGGATGGGCACCGGAACGTAATAACTGGTTTCTTAAGGCCACATACAGCGGTTTGGCAGACTCGTTGACGATTAGTCTTACCACATCCCCCCTTTTTACACCTCTGCCGGAATTCAGGGCAAAATTTACCAAAACTTTGGCATAGTTATCCAGGATTTTCTGAGAAGGAGCGTATTCCATGGGCAAAATTATACCTCTTTGAAGTAAAATAAGCTGATGGCGGATAAATTTTATATCACCACTGCGATTGACTACACGAATGACGTTATACACGTAGGTCATTCCTACCAAAAAATACTGGCTGACGTAATAGCAAGGTATCACAGGGATATCAAGAAGGATGAGACTTATTTTTTAACCGGGACTGACGAACATGGGCAAAAAGTGGAAAAGAGCGCTATTGAAAAAGGGATTGAACCTAAGAAATTTGTCGACGAAATCGCAGCTGCAGATAAGGCTGAATGGGATGCATTAAACGTTTCATACGACAGGTTTTTCAGAACTACGGATGACGATCACATCAAATTTGCCCAGGAATTCTATTTAAAATCCAAAGCTGCCGGGGACATTTACTTAGGTAAATATGAAGGGTGGTATTGCGAAGGATGTGAAGCTTATTATGACGAGTCTGACTTGGTAGACGGTAAGTGCCCATTACATCCCAATAAACAAATACAAAAACTGGTTGAGGAAAATTATTTTTTCAGACTATCCAAATACCAAAAGCTAATTGAAGGACTACTGAATGAGGGGTCGACTTTTGTAGTACCAGACAGTAAAAGAGGCGAGATTTTAAGTTTTGTCAAACGGGGGTTGAAAGATTTTTCCGTGAGCCGAAAAAATGTCAAATGGGGAATTCCAGTACCGGATGATCCCGATCACACAATATATGTCTGGTTTGATGCACTGATTAATTATTTAACATACGGAATAGAAAATAATTGCTGGCCGGCTGACATACATGTTTTGGGTAAAGATAACCAAAGATTCCATGCCGTGTATTGGCCGGCAATGTTAAAAAGCGCCGGCTATGATCTGCCAAAAATTATTTTGGTTCATGATTTTCTAAGTCTAAACGGACAAAAAATCAGCAAGTCGTTGGGAAATGTCATCAGGCCTTCCGAGCTGGTAAAAAAATTCGGGACGGATGGGGTAAGATACTTCTTTTTAAGATATGGTCCTTTAGGAAACGACGTGGATGTAACGATAGAAAAAATTACAGAAGCATACAACGCCGATCTGGCCAATGGTTTAGGAAACGTAGTAGCAAGGGTATCCAAGATGGCGGAAAGCTCGGGAGTGGAATTTGAGGAAACAAATATTCCACAAGGTATCTACCGGGAACAACAAATAAAATTAATCGAAGAGTTCAGAATTAATGATGTTCTGGCAAATATGTGGAATCTGGACCTGCGACCAATCGACATTCATGTAAATCGGGAGACTCCGTGGACCAGAAAAGGCAATGATCTAAAAGAAGCGCTGCAGTTTGAAATTAATGAAATCAGGATTCTTGCAAATAGATTGCAGCCCTTTTTACCGAACACGGCAAAGAAAATACTGGAGCAGTTTAGGGGACCGAAAATAAAAGCATTGCCGCCGTTGTTTCCGAGAATAAAGTAAGATAGAGGTATGGTGGATGTGCATTGCCATGAAGGAACAGATATCAGCGATCCGGGGATTATCAGAATAATCAACGGCACAGATCCGGAATCTAGCGTTAACGCTATAGAATCGGCAAATAAAAATAGTCATGTCTGGGCATGTGTCGGTATTCATCCGGAAGAGATTAACGATTCAAGATTTATGATTCATGAATTAAAACAAAACCTAAAGAGGCTGGCGCAAAATAATAAGGTTGTGGGGGTGGGAGAGGTGGGTTTGGATTACCGACAGGGAATCTCAGAGACGGATAAAAACAAACAAAAAGAAATATTCATTAAAATGATTGAGTTGGCTATTGAAACCGGATTGCCTATAGTAGTACATAACAGAAACGCAGATGAAGACATCTTACAAATGCTCTATGCTCACAGTTCACTACTAAAAGATAAAATTTTGATGCATTGCTTTACCAGAAACACGGATTTCATGGACAAAATGGCAGATCTGGGTGCATATTTCAGTTTCGGCGGATTCCTGCTCGGGGAGAACAACAGCCGGGTACGAAAAGCGGCAAAAATGGCACCAGAAGACCGGATACTTCTGGAAACTGACGGACCTTTTACTAAAACCGATGTTAAAATTGTAGCCAGTGAACTAGCCAGGGCCCGGGGGCTGACGGAGGTTAAAACTGACCAATTAACCTCGGAAAATGCCAGACGCCTGTTTACCAAAATGATATGACCAGACGTAGATTATTGGAGATAGCCCCGGGATTTGTCAGTTGGAACATGATTCTATTTCTTGTCTGGGGAGGGTTCTTTTTTCCCGTATTTACGGCCTATTTTATATTAGCTTTCGACGTATTCTGGGTGTGGAAAGGTTTTGAACTCACAATTGCCTCAATGATTTCCCACCTGAGAATCAGGGCCGCAGAACAACTGGACTGGATGAATGAAGTAAAAGGCTTCGGTGACTGGAAAAAAGTCAGGCATGTAGTGATATTGCTGATAGCAAATGAGCCTGTAGACACCTATAAAAGAACTCTGGGGGCATTAACAAAACAAACCCTGCCGCTGTCACAAATCGCGGTGGTGATGGCAACAGAAGAAAGGTTTCCGAACGGGAAAAATGAATCGGAAAAACTGAGAGGGTCGCTGGGGAAGAAATTCGGCGAATATCTAATTACCGTGCACCCGGCGGCGATTCCGGGTGAAATCAAAGGTAAGTCGTCCAACGAAGCCTGGGCTGCCAAAGAGGCTAAAAGAATGCTGGTCGATGAAAAGGGCTGGGATATTGACTACACAACCATGACTTCAAACGACGCTGATGCCATCCTGCACCACCAATATTTCGCTTATCTGACTTTTAAATTCCTTGACGATCCCAACAGATACCGAAAATTCTGGCAGCCGGCAATTGTGTTTTACAATAATATCTGGAAGCTGCCCGCTTTAACCAGAATCATTAACGTGTTTTCCAACGTCTGGCAAATCGGTTTGCTGGTCAGAAAAGACAGATTAATTAATTTTTCCAACTATACCGGATCCCTTAAAATGATAGATGATATCGGATATTGGGATACAGATGTAATACCGGAGGATTACCGGATCTTTTTCAAAGCTTTTTTCAAATTGGACGGGAATGTGGAAGTCGAACCGATATTTCTGCCGTCCTCTGCAGATGCGGCACAATCGTCTTCGACATGGAAAACTTTTATCAACGAGTACGAACAGAAAAAAAGATGGGCCTGGGGAGTATCAGACTTACCCTTATTTATAGAAATGTACCTAAAACAACCCAGGATATCTTTTGTAAATAAAACATTAAGAGTGTTCAGGGTGGTAGAGGATCATCTATTATGGCCAGTGAATTGGTTTATTATTACCATCGGGGTGTCGATTGTGACGATAGTAAACCCGGTGTTTAAGCGGACAGTTCTGGGCTTCATGCTACCGAGAATTTCATCCGGAATCCTGACTGTGTCGCTATTGTTTCTGATTGTAATTCTATACATTGAGTTCCGCCACCGCCCATCAAGACCAAAAGACGTGCCGGCATGGAGAGCCTGGCTGTCGCCATTGGAATTCATCCTAATGCCAATTTCCGGCTTTTTTTTCAATGCCCTACCAGGCCTGGATGCGCATACCAGGCTGATGCTTGGCAAATATATTGAATATCGGATTACAGAAAAAGTTAAATAATTTAACTTTTTCTGCGCTTGCGCGAGAGAAAAAGTAAAATAAATTTACAATTTACATTATAAAATTTAAAATTAAAGAAAATGCAGAAGAGAAATTGGGGGTTGGGAATTATTCTGGCAGTGACATTATTTTTGCGGATCCCCAGCCTGTTTGAACCATACTGGTACGGAGATGAAGCCATCTACTTAACCATCGGGCAGGCGATTTACAAAGGGGTGCGATTATATGCCCAGATTTACGATAATAAACCACCTTTAATTTATTTGGTGGCAGCTGTGGTTGACGGAAACCTCTTCTGGTACAAGTTTGTGCTCTTAATTTGGGTTTTGGTTACAATATGGGTTTTTTACAAACTGGCGGAAAAAATATTTGAAAAAAGGTTGTGGGTGATGATCTCGACTGCGATTTTTGCATTCGGGACTTCGTGGACAAAACTGGAGGGTAATATAGGAAATGCAGAGTTGTTTTTTTTACCGTTCACAGTCACAACGGTATGGTTGTTGTGGGAACATAAACCAGACTTAAAGAGGATTTTTTTGGCGGGAATACTGCTGGGCTTAGGAGGATTATTCAAAGTCCCGGCAGTGCTGGAGGCGGCCATCTGGCCATTAGTCTGGATAGTTTTTGGGGACAGAGACTGGTGGAGAAAAACCCTGGTGTTCGGGTCAGGGGTGGCTTTACCTATACTGGCAAGCCTGGGCTATTTTTTGGCCAACGGCAGTCTGGATGAATATATTAAAGCCGTCTGGATACAGAACCTGCCTTACATCTTGTCATGGAAGGCTACCACCGAAGCGGCAGGGATTTTTTCATTAAAAGCCAGGGCTGCCCTGATGTTTATTTTAGGGGCGCCGATATTGGGATTGTCAAAGAGGATAGGGAAAAGGGGTGTTATTATCGGCCTTTGGGGTCTAATAGCTCTTTTTGCGGCACTGCTTTCTGGCCGTCCATACCCGCATTACATGCTGCAGGCTCTGGCTGCTTTAGCGTTGTGTCCGGGTTTATTAGTAACCGGCAAAATTTGGGAAAAAATTATCGGCGGGCTATTAATCATACTGACGGCCGGGGTGGTGGTGATGTTTAATTTTTATAATTATGCCACCATCAATTACTATGCAAATTTTATAAGCTGGGTATTCAAAAAGGAAAGCACCCAAAGTTATATCGGATGGTTTGACCCCCAGGTAAACAATAATTATAAAATCGCGGAACTGGTTAAGGCCGGAAGTCTGCCACAGGATAAAATATTTGTCTGGGGAGATATGCCGATGCTATATGCCCTGACCAAAAGAAGTCCGGTAGGCAAATACACGGTTAAATATCATATTAAAGAATTAAATGCGGAAAATGAAACCATGGAAATGTTAATTTCAAATCCGCCAAAATATATCATTGATTTCGGTAGCCATCAGGATTTGCCCGGATTATCCGGTTTATTAAATGATGCGTATCTGCTGCAAAAAAACGTCGGACAGGTGATGATATGGCGGCTTTCCCCATTAGACCAGGCAGGTAATTAAAGATATAATCGGGACGTGGAAAAACCTAATTGGGATGTGTGGGTAAAAAGGCTGTTGCTTTGGCAGTGGGTAGCGATGACCGCGGGGGTGGTGGCGGAGATCGGGGTTTGGATTTTTTTCGGTAAACATTTACCGCCCCAGGTGCCTCTTTTTTACAGCCGGCCGTGGGGCGATGAACAACTGGCAAACACGGTCTATCTAATATTGCCGGCGGGGATAGCCGCATTACTTGCGTTGGTGATAACGTTTCTGGTATCCAGATTCAATGTGGACAAAGTATTGACGGTGATAATGTTAGGAGCCGGAATCATTGCGGAAATCATGCTATTGCTCTCAGTTTTAAGGGCGATTATTATCGTAATGTAAATGAATAGCAGCTGGTGGCTTTTTATACAACCGGCAATAATAGCCGGAATTACGTCATTTGCGGTTTCCGGCGCGGTGGTGAAATGGGGTAAAAAACTCAAGATTATTGATGATCCCAAAAAACACCTATTGCCGAAGGTGGTACATGAAAAAGCTGTCCCCAGAGGAGGGGGAATACCGATATTGGCAGCGCTTTTAATCGGAGGTGGTCTGTTTTTACCAGCAAATACCCGAACCTGGGCAATAACCCTGGGCGGGATGCTTCTGGCAATGGTTGGCCATTTAGATGACAGATTTGAGGAAAAGATTTCTCCATACCCGAGACTCGCTGTCAATGCTCTGGCGGCACTCCTGGTGATCGGGGCCGGAATCGGAATTGCCTATATTACCAACCCGATGGGCGGAGTACTGAGACTGGATATACCTCAGATATGTTTTGTGTCGGCAGGCCGACAGCATTGCATATGGATACTTTCAGATATTTTTGCCCTGATATGGCTGGTGTGGATGCAGAACATGGTCGGTTGGAGCAGCGGAGTTGACGGACAATTGCCCGGCTTTGTAATTATCGCGGCGGTAGCAATTGCAATTCTGGGAATCAGAACCGGGAGTACTACCCAAACAGAAGTGGTTATACTCTCCGGGATTATAGCCGGGGCCTACTGTGGATTCCTACCCTGGAACTGGTACCCACAAAAAATGATGACTGGTTACGGCGGTAAAAGCCTGGCCGGATTTCTGTTGGGGCTTTTGGCGATTATGTCGGGAGCAAAAGTGGGAGCAATGTTTATGGTACTTTCGGTACCGTTTATTGACGGTATCCTGGTAATTATTAAAAGGGTACGGGAAAGCAGATCACCAGTTCAGGGCGGAAGGGAACACCTGCACCATTTACTCTTAGACAGGGGGTGGAGCAAACCGAAAATAGCATTATTTTACTGGGGAATATCATTAATATTTGCCGTTTTGGCACTGCAATTGAAAGCGGGGGCCAAGTACTTTACAATGGCCACAGGGATCTTAATTATTACGGGAATAATATGGTGGTTACAAAACTGGTCAACCTACTCAAAACAGCCAGGCCCAGACAATGGGTAAAAAACCTGACGCTGTATGCGGCCCTGATTTTTACAGGCAATATATACGGTTTCGACAAATGGATCCTGGATTTCGGTACAGTCACTGAGGCAGTACTGGCGTTTACCGTCGTGGCGGTAGCTATCTATTTCTTAAACGACGTAGTAGATATCAAAGCCGACCAGGCCCACCCGTTTAAGAAAAAAAGGCCAATCGCTTCAGGAAAAATTTCAACCATTGAAGCTTTAATTATATTTATAATCGGCGGCGTGACCGGTCTCTTATGGTCATACAAGCTAAGTCCACTATTTTTCGGGGCCGTAATCGCTTACTTTTTGATGCAGGTACTGTATTCCCTGATTCTGAAAAACTTTGAGGTGGTGGATGTGTTTGTGATAGCTTTCGGATTCTTTCTGAGGGTATTTGCAGGGGCACTGGTCATCAATGCGCATCTGTCCATTTGGTTTTTGCTGTGCGTAATCTCAACGTCGCTGTTTATTGCCGTAGGCAAAAGAAGGGGAGAACTGGCAATCCTGACGGAACAGGCAGAAGTCCATCGGAAAGTAATGGGCAAATATACTGCCGACATTCTGGATGCTTACGTGTCTATTTTCGCTACATCAGCTTTTCTGTCATGGGCTTTGTATACATTTAACTTTTATGATCAGGGAGGCGGGTATATACCACAAACCGGAACTATAACCACCCTGGTATCGCGAACGCTGACAATCAATAAATGGCTGATGGCAACCATCCCCGTGGTAATCTTCGGAATTATGAGGTATTTAAGAATTATATATGACGGCTCCAGGGCAGAGTCTCCGGAGAGAGTTATCCTGTCCGACGGACCATTACTTTTAACGGTGTTGGTATGGATATTGATGGTAATGGGGGTATTATACGGAGTGTGGTTTTAAAATCAGGGAGATTTTTTGGCGTATTGGCTGGATATCCAGCCGGAGGTAGTAGCCTGGAAGGAGCCAGAAATTTCATACCACCCAGTCCGAGAGCCTAATAGCGGATACGAATCACCGGGATTGACCCGGCCGATTTCAGAACTGTTTATATCGGGTCTTTGCCGGACCCTTAAGGAACCGGTGGGGGTAGAAGCAATTGAAACTGTCGGTTTTCCGGGAGGCGGAGTCGGTTTGACCGCGGCTGAAGGGGTAGCGGTAGGAGTAACTCCGATCAAAGCCGGGGGAATAGCCGGAGTAACGGAAACCGCACCAGCTGCCAATTGGGCAATGACCGACAGTTTGTAACCATTTACCGCTTTGGCGGTTAAAGAAATATCGCCGTAACCGGGAGAACTGATTTCTATCTGGTGGTCGGTAGGGGAAACGGAAGAGACGGTTAAGGGAGTAAAACCCTGGGGTTGATTGTCGACAGTGACGGAGGCGGTATCCGGAACGGAAGTGGTGATACTTAGGGAGGCGGTTTTGTCAGTTTGCGGGACGAGACTGATAATCTCGCCGGAGGACTGGTCGTCGGTGGCACCAAAATTCCGCCTGATGACAGTATAAATTTTGTCCGTCAGTTTGATCTGGGTCTGGTAGGAAGACAACACTGAAGAAGTTGATTCAGGGACGAGTTTAACCGTGACATCTCCGGGGGGGAACATTTTATCCAGGGGAGTCTGGCCAACCTGGACGTTGTTTACAAAGACCAAAGACGGGGGATCGGTTTCCACTTTTAAACCGGCTGTCGGTTTACCGGCGGCGGAGACACGAATGGTGACTACGCCCAAAAGGACTCCGATACCAGCAAATGCCAGTCCCAGAGATATAAGTTTGGAGGTGTTCACAAGGGTAATATACCACAGAATAGGCATTACTCAAGCCAGGGAATAAATGTTAGAATGGGTTGACTTTGTGGCCTGGTGGCGAAGTGGAAACGCGGCGGTCTGCAAAACCGCAACTGCGGGGGTTCGATTCCCCCCCAGGCCTCAATATTTTTTCCTTTAGAAATACCGGAAAAATTATTTTTCCGGAATACTCAGAAAAGAGTAAAGACAGTCCCCTATTTGCCTGCCGAATATAACCCGAAACATACTATAGGAAGAATTTGACTTCAACCGTGGCTTCCCGGTATACTTTAACGCAGATCTCCGCGTTTGCAGGAGATTTTTTTATCCCCAAAATATCTTTTTTATGAAAAACTGGAAACGCTGGATATTTAAAAAAACCGAAGCAGTGATTTCGGAAGCCACTGCTCCCCTATCTATAAAGGAGATGGCTTTCCAGGCAGCCAACTTTGCCGCCAGCTGCGGCCAGAGCAATCCCTTAAGTTTTGCCCTGAGACCGGTAGTAACGCACCGACATCTGAGGCTGACAGTGGGGTTGGTACTGACGATATTTGTATTAATAATGGCCTTGTATTCTCCATTCCCTACA
This sequence comes from Candidatus Amesbacteria bacterium, assembly GCA_027371535.1. Classification (GTDB taxonomy): domain Bacteria; phylum Patescibacteriota; class Microgenomatia; order CAZETR01; family Amesbacteraceae; genus DAHXMV01. The sequence continues at coordinate 111,434 of DAHXMV010000002.1, forward strand.
AAAGCAAGCGGTTCGGCAACAACCGCCGAAGCGATCGCCGGCGAGGGCGAGGCCCAATTAATTACCAAACCCGGAGTGGTCAGTCCCCTACCCAGATTAAACGTAACCCAGGGTTTCTGGCTGCTGCACGCTGGCATAGACCTAGCCACACCACTGGGAACCCCGGTGAAGCCGATTATGAAGGGGGTGGTAACCAGAGCCGACTACGATCTTTTCGGATACGGGAATATGGTGGTGATTTCCCACGGAGCGGATTTTGAAAGCCTGTATGCCCATTTATCCAAAATCAACGTCAAGGAAGGTGAAACTGTGACTTCGGACACCGTGATCGGGTTGTCCGGGTCGACAGGAAGGTCTACTGGGCCACATTTACATCTGGAGATACATCAGGACGGGAAAGCGATCGATCCGGCACCAATTTTAGGTTTGAAGTAGACTCAAGAGATTTTTCCAAAAGAGGCCAGATTTGTTTGCGCATAATAATTCGGGTGGTTTTAACCTCGGAGGTAAGGCCGGGAAGAGATAAGGCATGGGAAAATAAGCCAGCTGAGTCCTTATCTATAACCAGGAAGTGGTTAAAACCTTCCAGAATGTCGACCCCGGTAAAAAAGATGTAGTCTAATCCTCTTTCAGCCTTCAATCGTCCTAAAATTTCAAGAAGCTGAGGTTTGAGGCTGGAGACCAGCTTTTCCAAGTCAACGACTTCTATTTGGGCAATGCCAATAATTTTTCCAGCAATGTTTTTTACAGCAAAATCCTGAAGAATAACCTGTTCCAAATTTGAGACATTAATTTGGGATTTTGACTGAAACATGTTTTTGATAAAATCCGGCGGCAGGCTGATCTGTTTTTCCAACCAGGATGCGGCTTTCCTATCCCTGTCAGTGGTAACCGAGTTTTTGAAGTTCACGGTATTTGAAATAATAGCCCCATAAAGAAAGGTAGCGGAAACACGTCCGGGTTGAATTTGTTTCCTCACAATTTCTTCGGTAATAAGAGTGGCACATGAGCCGACCAGTTCTATGTGACTGACCGCTGAGGTAAATTTTTCCACAAAGACTAATTTTCGGTGATCAAATATTTCTTTTACCTGTGCCAGGGGAATTGCCGGATCTATGGCGTCCGGATCCGCAGTATCTACCAATACAAAATCCGAACCGGTAGGAAAAGAGCCGGTGTGAGGTTTAATCGGAATTCCCCCAAGATAGTCCTTCAAAAATTTGACTTCCAAACCCAAATCTCCGTAGTAAACCGGGATAGCTGACAGGTGCTGTTTAGTTAAAAGTTCGGCGTAGGCAATGGTGCAAGCTATCCCGTCAAGATCCGGGCTTTTATAAGATGTCACGAAAGTCATAAATTAAGTCCTCAGGGTGGCACAGAGAGAATCGGGGTTTAAAAGTAAATCGAGAGCGTCGTTGATAGACGGTACCAAAACATCTATGTATTTTAATATTTCTATGTGAATACCCTCTGCCTGAAGGGTTCCAATACGTAACTTTACATTCTTAAAGGTACCGATATCTATCCGGGCATTCCCAATGGAAACAGTATGTTCCGGATTAAGTTTGGCAGTTAAATCAGCTTTTTCTTCCATATTTACTGCTTTCTGAAGATCTATTCCCAAATCTGTGGCTATTTTTTCGGCAGTCCCCCGCTGGTCACCGGAAAAAAGGTAAATTTTAAAACCGAAGGCTTTTAATTTGTTCACATGTTCTCTTACACCTTCTGGAACTTGGCCATTTACAGAAAGAGTACCGTTTAAATCTAAAACAACAGTATCCAGCTCAAAAGGCGTAACTCCTTTGGGTTCATAACGTATCATTTGGGACAATTTTATCGTTAAATGAATGGTTTGGCTAACAGGAGGCCGATTAAAGTGAGAGCTGAGGGGGTCTGATTATTTACCATCAGATCATAAGCTTCGGTATAAGGGAGAATTCTAATCTCTATCAATTCATCCGGGTCCGGTGGTAAGGCTCCGGTTCTTAAGTCCCTGGCCAAAATAACATGATAGGTGCAAGCCATATGGATAGAGGGGCGAAAATTGGCTAATAATTCTAATTTACCAGCTGATAAACTAATTTCTTCCTGTATTTCGCGGTTGGCATTTTGTAATATCTGCTCATTTGTGGAACCCAAGCCTTCTACCCCGCCGGCCGGCAGTTCCCAAACATAATCTTTTACCGCCGGACGCCACTGACGGACACAGTAAATGTGATTTTGGTCATTTATAGCTACAATTGTGACCACATCCCGGGTTTTAATATATTGCCAAACCACTTCCTGACCTTCCGGAGTTTTGACAGTGGCATCTACCAACTGGTGTTTACGATTTTTAGGAGATGAAATAGCCTCCTCATTAAGAATTTTGTAACCAGATGACATTTAGGTGATTTTAACAGAAGTTTTAGTAGTCCTCGCCCATGCCACCCATGCCGGGAGCGGCGGGAGCGGCCGGTTCTTTTTTGGGAAGTTCGGTGATCAGTGATTCGGTAGTCAAAATCATAGTAGCGACGGAGGCAGCGTTTTGGAGAGCACTCCGGGTGACTTTGGCCGGGTCAATAACGCCAAACTTATACATGGAACCTGTGGCGCCGGTCGCAACATTTATGCCAAAATCCAATTCTTTGGACTCAGTGACCATTTTCAAATAATAACCATCGTCCAAACCGGCGTTTTTCAACAGCCATCTGAAGGGCTGTTCCAGGGCGTACTTTAAGATATCCAGACCGATTTTTTCGTCACCGGCAAATGTCAAAGCGTCCAAGGCTTTTACGGCCCTGACGGGAGTGACTTCACCACCGGGCACAATTCCCTCCTCAACGGCAGCTTTGGTGGCACCGACAGCATCTTTAACTCTTTCTTTTTTGTCGTTTAATTCGACTTCCGTGGCAGCGCCGACGTTGATGACCGCTACTCCCCCGCTTAATTTGGCCAGACGCTCTTCAAATTTTTCGCGGTCAAAATCAGAGGTAGTGTGAGCTATTTCATCTTTTAACTGTTTGATCCTGGCCTGGATGGATTTGGAGTCGCCCTTGCCGCCGATAATGCGGCAGTTATCCTTGTCAGCCCAAACTTTGTCAGCCTGACCCAAATCTTCGATTTTGACGCCTTCAAAAGTCCGGCCGGTGTCCTCGGAAATAACCGTGCCTCCGGTTAAAACGGCAATATCCTCGAGCATAGCTTTTCTCCGGTCGCCAAACCCGGGAGCTTTAACTGCCAGAATATTGAATGCACCACGCAGTTTATTTACCACTAAAGTAGCCAGAGCTTCACCTTCCAGATCATCGGCAATGATCACCAGGTTTTTGGAAACTTTGATGAAGTTTTCCAGGAAAGGCAAAAGGTCCTGAATGGAGGCAATTTTTTTATCGGTGATTAAGATATAAGGTGAATCAACTTCGGCCTCCATTTTTTCCGGAATAGTCACAAAATATGGCGATGCATAGCCTTTATCAAACTCCATGCCGTCTTTATATTCGATGTCAATGGTCAGACCTTTGCCCTCCTCAACAGTAACCACACCGTCGCGGCCGACTTTTTCCAGGGCTTCGGCGATTTTGGCGCCGATTTCCTCATCGCCGGCAGAGATAGTGGCGACCTGGGCAATTTCTTCCTGAGTTTTCAAGGGTTTAGACATATTCTTAATTTCTGCAACTACAGCTTCCACTCCTTTGTCGATACCACGCTTGATAGACATGGGGTTACTTCCCGCGGTAACGTTCTTCATACCCTGATCAACTATAGCCTGGGCAAAAGCGGTGGCAGTAGTAGTACCATCACCGGCAGCGTCGTTGGTTTTTTCGGCAGCCTGCTTGACCAACTGGGCTCCCATATTGGCAAACGGATCCTGAAGCTCAATTTCTTTGGCGACAGAAACACCATCATGAACGACATTGGGGGCACCCCATTTTTTATCCAAAGCCACATTGCGACCTTTGGGACCCAAAGTGGTGATGACGGCTTTAGCCAGGGTGTTGACTCCCTGAACCAGGGACTGGCGGGCATCGTCTCCGAATTTGATTTGTTTGGCAGCCATGGTTATGAGATAACAGCTAAGATATCCTCGAATTTTACAAATAAATATTCCTTGCCGTCTATTTTGACTTCATTGCCACCCCATTTTTTGTAGATAACCTTGTCTTCGTTTTTGACCGGGCTGCCGACTTCCTTGCTGTCCTGATAAACCGGTCCACCATGGGAGAGAACCTTACCCTGCTGCGGCTTGTCACCTGTCGCGGAATCCGGAAGATAAATACCTGAAGTGGTCTGTTTGGTGGCCTCCTCCGGCTCTATCAAAACATAACCGGCTGCGGGTTTGATGGAAGTTAAAATACTTGGGTTCTTGGCCATAAATTTTTGATTAGCAGGACGCTTACTAGACTGCTAGTATATAAAATGGCCCCAATTATTGTCAAGAGGGAATTTTATCTGTTAAGCTGTCAAAATATTTTTTAATAATTTCTTTGTGCCCAAATGCAATTTCCGTGCGAGACAAACCGTCTTTATCTATATATGTAGCTTCTTCTATTTTATCTTTCTTTAAATTTAGAGTGCCAAACACTTCCCCTATAAAATAGAGAGTATGCCAAAACTGACCAAGTATCGTTTGATCATTTATTTCCTCGATAAATAATCTGGGATGCTTAAAATCCAAATCCGTCTCTTCTTTAACTTCCCTTTCTACCACATCCTCATTCGTCTCTCCCTGATTTGGCTTTCCACCTATCAGGGCATATTTTCCCTGCTCGATTCCCCTACTCCTTTTACCCAATAATACTTTACCGTCTGAAACTAACAAGGCTCGAACCGCAAACCTTTCAGTTACAATTGCCAGATTTTATCACCAAACAAGAGTTCAACTTAGGCGGGCAAGGTCGGAGGTGACCATCATTTTTATCAGTTGTTTAAAGTCGGTTTTAGGCTTCCAACCCAGAGTCTTTTTAATTTTGGAATAGTCCCCTACCAGCGGTCCGGTTTCCGTCGGTCTGACCCATTCCGGGTTGACGACGACATAATCCCGCCAGTTAAGGTCCAGTTGGGAAAAGGCTTCCTCACACAATTCTCTGACTGTATGAGTTACTCCGGTAGCGACGACAAAGTCGTCGGGGCGGTCATGATTCAGGATCATCCACATAGCTGAGACATAATCACCGGAAAAACCCCAGTCCCTTTTGGCATCCAAATTCCCCAACTCAAGTTTGCCCTGGGCATTAACTACCGGGCGGCCGCCCTGCCCGATGGGAATACGCTGGTCCTTTAAACCCAATTTAATAGCCGCTGCGGCCAAACTGACTTTCCGGGTGACAAAATCGGGGCTACGTCTGGGACTTTCATGATTGAACATAATGCCGGTACTGATAAACAAACCGAAAGACTGGCGATAAATCTGGGCATCAAAATGGGCCAGGGCTTTGGCAGCAGCGTAAGGATTGGCCGGATGTATTGGGGTATCTTCATTTTGGGGAATAATTTTGGTTTCACCAAAAAGCTCGCTGGTGCTGGCCTGGTAGACATGGCTTTTAGGAACCACGTTTCTGACTGCTTCGAAAATCCGGATAGCGCCTAACCCTGTCTGATCGGCTGTCGCCAAGGGCTGAAGCCAGGATTCGTGCACGTGGGACTGGGCACCCAAGTTATAAATTTCGTCCGGCTGGATTTTGGCCAGATACATGGAAATACAAGCAGGATCAGCCAGGTCGCCAAAGATAAAATTGAGGCTATGGCGAAGATGGGCGACGTTACCGTAACTGGGATTGCTGTTTCTTCTCAAAAGGCCATAAATCCGGTAGTTTTTTTCCAATAAATACTCCGCCAGATACGAGCCGTCCTGACCGGTGATGCCGGTAATAAAAGCGGTTTTATTTTTTTGGGACATATGGGGAATATAGATGATATCACACCACGCCAGTCCGCGGATGGAAAAAGGCGTAACCAAGGCCGATTTTTTCCGCGGTTAAACGGGGGCGCATATAGACATACTGCATAGTAAATAAGAATAAATTTATTAAATAAAGTATGAAATCAAAGATTGATTTTTGATTTTCGATATATGATTTATGAGAAGCCAAATTCTTAAGAGATTGGCGATACGCGATTGGTAAAAAGTCCCGAGCCCAGGAGTTGGACATTAATAACTGCTTATATATTCCCCCGCTGTCATACAGACATTTAGCCTGGAGAAGCTCATGAGCGGTAAACAAGTTACGGTTAAACAATGCCAGATGATCTGTGTCCAGCCAGAGATTATCGCAAATTTTATCAGAAACCCTGGCTGAGGAATGTTCGGGTAAATGCGGATCACGCCTCCATTTTTTAATCCGTAAGAGGAGAATAACAAGCAGCCGGGTAATCCAGAGGGAGTTTTCACTGACAACGATAAAGATATCAATGTCATCATCCGGCGGGCTATTTTGCATGGCTAAGGCACCGGTAATGAAAATCGCCCTAACAAAAGGGAATTTCTGAATTAGATTGACAACTCTTTGGGCTTTGACTAATTTTGCCCGGCTAATACGATTACGAGACCGGCGAACAGTCATCAAGGCCTCCCTACCGGTAAGATAGTAATATGCGGCAACCGGAGAGAGGAATTTTTTAAGGCCAGAGTAACTGATGACAGGGTTTTCCTGCCAATACCAGATCTCCCTGAGGGTCAGCGGGTAATTAAATTTATCAAAATAGCCTAAAACCCGGTTAACCGACTCACTGTCCGGGGTTAATACCATACGCGGATAATATCTTATTTATTTCCGTGGACAAAGATGCGGTTGACCGGGTACCACCAATCGCCTGAGAAAACAAATTGGAGAGTTGTGTATTTATCCCCTGATCACCGTCCCTGGTAAAAGAAGCCAAATACCATGACTGGGAAATGGGGGCCTGGGCAACAAATGTGGCGGCATATTTATCGGTCTTTAATGAGTCAGCCAAGTCAGTCCGGCTGTAGGGTTCACCAAAAGGCCTCTGGGGACCAATTTCCTGGTGATAAAGTTTGGTCATAACATCGGCAGATGAGAGATATTTTAATAATTCCCAAGCCTGTTTAGAATTGGGACTGGCAGCGTTTACCCCCTCAACCCAATAGGTGGCATAGGTGACCGGAGATTCACCAAGAGTTTTATCCACAGGTAATTGAGGAACCGGGTGGATGGAGAAGTTTAATTTAGGGTTTAAGGACTGGATGTCAATAACTCTCCACGACGGACCAAAATAAATACCGACCTTACCGGTGGCAAAATCGGTAGTTGAGTTTGGCAGGTGGGGATCCCAAACATGATAGTTGTCCACAAAATCGTTGAAGTATTGGAAGACGTCTCCGACAGCGTTCGGGGCCTGGTTGGGATTATTCAAATTGACATTATTTTGTAAAAGGAGGGTGGCAATAATATCTTCCCAATGGTCAACATTTTGAGTCGATCCCAAGGCAACCCCGGAAATCAAAATCGGACCCCCAAAATGACAGTTGCCGGTGGGGTTGTCACACTTGGACATAGCTACTGCCGCATCACGCAACTGGTCCCAGTTTTGAGGAACCGTCTGACCTGACTGCTGAAGAATGTCATCGTTTATAAACATGGCTATACCTTCTGTTTCCATAGGTACGGCTACATAATTTCCATTAACTTTTAAATCTTTTGCTGTTGTGGGGTAAAAAGTTTTCCGATAATCATCAGGAGAATATATGCTGGCCGGAACCGGGGAAAGGTAATTACTAAAAGGATGAACCCAGGTGTCATTGATACGAAATATATCGGGACCTTTTTTCTGATTCAGGGCAGCTTGCAGCCGTTCACGATATTCTATGGGCGATTGCATTGTATAAACGACCTTAATGCCGGGGTGGGTTTTTTCAAAATCACTCAGAATCGGGCCCATGACTGATTGAGGCTCCCATAAACCCCAATAAGTTAAAGTGACCGTACCCAGACCGGGAACTACTTTGCCTGCAAGGCCGGAAATAAATGCCAGCCCGATTAAAATTACCAATCCCAGTATGGTGAAAATAGCTACCACCGAACCAACAGACTTATGTTTAGGTGCCGGGGCAGAAGCAGGCGGAGAGGTTTCGGGGGCAACAACCGGCGGAGGGACAACCGGAGGCGGGGGCGGGGCAGCTGGAGAAACGGCCGGTGTCTGAGCTGGATTTTTACCTGTTTGGGACTGAAAAAAGGAGATGTCTTCCAGAACGGTTTGACTGGTAGGGTCGGGTGACTTCCCCTGAGCCAAATCCGAAGCCAATGACTGACCGACCCGGGTAATTTTATCAGTTAAAGGACTGGGGTTATCAGAAGCCGGGGTTGCGGTACCGAGAGCTGGGGGAATAGGGTCTGCCATATAAGATTAAAAATAAATATCCATTTAGAGTATACAATAAGTATAATATACATTTATCAAATTCGACAAATATGAATCTGAAAATCAGAAATGTGGTTTTTGGAATCGGAGTGGGCATCATTACTGTAATATCAATTATCGGGATTCTGTTTGAGATCAGATTCTGGTACAGAGTGTATCCAGGGATAAATATAAGCGGTATAGATGTCGGAGGACAGAATTTGAAACAAACTGCACAGGCAATACTGCGACAGACTGCCATCATAAAACAAATAAAGCTGAAGTGGGGTGTAAATGAATGGTATGAGACTTTATCCAATATGGGGGTGGTTTATGACGTTAACAAATCGGTTGAGGAAGCGCTGGAAGTAGGGAGAACCGGAGATTTTTTAAAAGATTTTAATTCCAAAGTAAGGGCAGTCACCGGAGGGGTGAAACTGGAACCGGTTTGGAGCTGGGATAAAAACAGTGTGGATATGGCAGTGGCTTCGGTGGCAGCCCAGATAGATATTCCCGTCCAAGACCCAGCAATTCAGAGAGACAAAACCAACCAGACAGTAGTGGTTAATACCGGAGAAAACGGACAACAGGTTGACCAAAATTTACTAAAACTAAAAATTCAAAATTCATTGGATAATTGGGGAATCGGGACAGTAGATATTCCGGTAGTAGAACTTAAACCAAAATTAACCATCGAACAAGCAAACCTGGTTAAAAACAAGGCCCTGTCCTTGTTAGGGAAAAAGATCGTACTTCAGTTTCCTGATAACAAACAGAGTTGGATAATAAATGATGACCAATTGTTAACCTGGCTAGATCTGCAAAGCGGAGAAGGTAAAAAATCGGCTATAAAGGATTGGGTGACAGAACTGGCCCAAACAGTCAACCGTGACCCGCAAAATGCAACTTTCAGATTTATCGGACAGGGAAGGGTGGAAGAGTTTACCCCGGCCAAGAACGGAGTGACAGTACTTCAAGAGGAAACTACAGATCTGATAGCCGGGGCCATGGATAAGATGGTTGACGGGGTAAATGAACAAGATATAGATCTGGCTGTGAGTTACACACCCCCGGACATAAAGACCGAAGATGTAAACAATCTGGGGATAAAGGAACTCATCGGCAAGGGGGAATCCTGGTTTAAAGGCTCAATCGACAACAGGATATTTAATCTGAAGAAGGCCGCCCTCTCAATTAACGGTGTACTTGTGGCTCCGGGGGAAATCTTTTCGTTCAATAAAACCGTGGGCGAGGTATCCCAAAGCACGGGTTATAAACAAGCATATGTGATTAAAGAGGGGAAAACTGTCCTGGGGGACGGGGGCGGGGTTTGCCAAGTTTCTACTACCCTTTTCAGGGCTGTACTTGCAACGGGACTTCCGATAATAGAAAGGGCGGCACATGCATACAGAGTCAGTTATTACGAAGTCAATTATCAACCCGGTTTTGACGCTACCGTGTTTCAGCCAAGCCCGGATTTTAAATTCCGAAACGATACCAGCAATTATATTCTGATTCAGACGGTTTACGACGAAAAAGCCCAGTATCTGTCTTTTGAACTTTATGGTACAAGCGACGGCAGAAAAGTGGAAATATCCAAAGCCAGAATCTGGGACGTGACCCCTCCCCCGCCCGATTTATTCCAGGATGATCCCACATTACCGTCAGGAAAAGTAGTACAGACAGAGCATGCTACCTGGGGAGCTAAGGTAGCATTCGACTGGAAAGTCACCAGAGGAGGCGTGGTACTGCAACAAAAAACTTTTTATACCAACTATCAGCCTTGGCAGGCGGTATTTTTGAGGGGGACTAAACCAAATTAGTAGGAAGCTCCCCGAAAATCCGGGCAGTTGAGTTTGGCCCATTGTAAATATTCAGGAGCACAGGCCGGAGAACGCGGTCCGAGACCGGGCATACAGTTTACCCATGGTTTTTGCGGACAGGTGTATTTTGAAGAGAGCTGGACGGGTATTTCCAGACTTTTCTGATTCTGCGGCAGGCCGCTGGGATTATCATTCCGGAGAACTAAAAAACCGGACTTGTCCGAGGCAGAAAAATTAAACGTTTGATCAAAAGATAGTACACTTTTCTGGTGACTCGGGTCAGCTTCAACATGAACGGGAGCGTGCAGAATTTCGCGACGACGACTGTCGAGTAAAAACAGCTGAAACTGGCCTTCAAAAACCCAGTTGGCAGGAACGTAGCCCTTGAGAGTCAGGGGGGAAGTCACAGTGCTTCCGGAAGAAAGGTTTTGGAGAAAGGGCTGGTTTAAGTCAACCGGGCTAGGGGTGATATTTTGGACAGAATGGGTAATCCAATGTAAATTAAGGGGGTTTTTTTGATAAAGGTAGTATCCTCCAAAAAACATAACCAGAATTAATACGGCAAGCAAGTCCCTTAGCATCAGATAAAGTATAATTGGCGGGATGAAAATTGTAAAACAACAACAAGCTGTTACCCATGAAATTGGTAAAATATTAGATTTGGGAGGATTGGTAATTTTTCCTTGCGAAACGGTATATGGAGCTGCCGTAGACGCGACTAATAAACGGGCAGTGGGCAAACTGGGTGTTTACAAACAACGACTTTTTGGAAAGCCTTATTCTATTATGTGCTCAGGCCAGGATATGGCGGAAAAATACGCTAATCTTAATAACCAAGCCATTAAATTATATAAAAATTTTTTACCTGGCCCATTAACTATAATATCCAGTGGAAAACATATATTAGCACCCGGAGTAGAATCGGAAATTGGAACGATTGGGGTCCGGATCCCCGATTACCCATTTTTATTGAAGTTAATCAGAGAATTCGGAAAACCGCTCACTGCCACGTCGGCCAATGCCGGCTATAAAAAAAGACCATATACAATTTCAGATGTTCTGGATAATCTTTCAGAGAAACAAAAAGGACTGATTGACCTGATTATTGATGCGGGTAAACTTCCCCATAATGAACCCTCTACGGTCATTGACACGACTTTAGACGATCCGGTGATCCTGAGACAGGGGACAATAAGATTTACAAGTCATAACTCAATACTCACCAGGAGTGAAGAGGAAACAAAAAACTGCGGGAAAGAGTTGTGGCAAAAATTTGAAAAATTTTCAAGCCAGCGGGCGATTATCTTTGCCCTGGAAGGACCGATGGGGGCAGGAAAAACGGCGTTGACAAAAGGTTTGGCAAAAGCCATTGGAATTGAAGAAGATGTGGTCTCACCAACATATAATCTGGAACTGGACTACGGCAGGTTAAAACATTTCGATGCCTGGAGAATGCAAAACGGAGAAGAATTGGAAAATCTTGGACTGAATGGGTTAATCAATGACAAATCGATAATTGTAGTGGAATGGGCCGACAGGGCAGCTGAAGTGATTCGAAAATATAATGAGGAAGCGGTGGTGGTATGGGTGAGAATTAAGTACGAAAAAATGGAGAATGAACGAAACATATCCTGGGGAACTCTATAAATTTTAATTAACTTGATCCAATGACCAAACAATTTCCAAGTTACAAATCGCAAAGTCCGATTATTTTATCAATAGATACCTCATGTGATGAGACGGCCGCAGCAGTAACTCGGGGGGTGGTGGTGTTATCAAATGTGATCTGGTCGCAGGCGGCAGCCCACGCACAGTTTGGCGGGGTGATGCCCTCGCTGGCACAACGGATGCACCGCGAACGGATAGATTTTGTCATCGACCGCGCAATTTCCAAATCACAAATCCCAATTACTAAACTGAGCGCAGTGGCAGTGACGGCAGGTCCAGGGCTCGCAATAGCACTGGAAGTAGGTATTGCGAAGGCAAAAGAGTTGGCCGGAAAATACCAGTTACCTTTAATTCCCGTAAACCACATTGAAGGACATGTTCTCAGTCCGCTGGCAAGGCCAAATATCACCCATAATCCCTCTCTTAATCTAAGAGGTGAAATCAAAGAGGATGATATAGGTTTACCAAACCTGGGTTTGGTGGTATCCGGAGGACATACGGAGTTGATTCTGATAAATAAAATCGGCGATTATAAAATTCTGGCAAAAACACTTGACGATGCTTTGGGAGAAGCGTTGGATAAAGCCGCCAGGATGCTGGGCCTGGGATACCCGGGTGGGGCAATTTTAGAAAAAATGGCAAAGCTCGGCAACCCCAAAATTTATCCCCTACCTTTGCCGATGGCCAGAAGCGAAGTGAAGAATTCATTTAGTTTTTCCGGTTTAAAGACGGCTTTTTACAGATTGACGCAAAGAATTAACCGCGATTCTTCGATAAGTTCGGGGCTATCGTCGAGACAAATATATGATCTCTCTTCAGCTTTCCAAAACCGGGCGTTTCAACACCTGGAGAGGGTGATAAAAAATGTGATACAGAACACCCCCCTCCCCCTCTTTAATCAAAGAGGGGGATCTGAGAGGGTGTTCCTTGTTGGAGGCGGAGTAGCAGCCAATATGGAACTGAGAAAAAGATTAAGAAAAATAGGCAAAGAGCTGGGATTAAAAATCCTATTCCCCTACTCCACCAAACTGACCGGTGACAATGCGGCAATGATCGGTATCGCAGCGGGGCTGCGATATAATCCTCACAACTCACTATTCGCAACTAAATATGAATTAGTAGACAGAAAACCAAGGTGGAGTGTGGAGGAAATATAAGCTAAAATCGCCCTATATGGATAAAGCTTACGATCACCACAAATATGAGGAAAGCATCTATAAGATGTGGGAAGAAAGCGGAGCGTTTACTCCTAAAATAGACGAGGGCAAGAAACCGTTTGTGATAATTTTGCCACCGCCCAATGCCAGCGGTAAGATGCATACCGGCAATGTGTTAATGATTGCCATTGAAGATATTCTGATCCGATGGCACCGAATGATGGGAGAGCCGACGCTCTGGCTACCCGGTAGCGACCACGCCGGAACCGAAACACAAATTACTTACGAACGGGAATTAAAAAAGGAAGGTAAATCCAGATTTAGTTTTGACCGCCAGACTTTGTACGACAATATCTGGAATTTTGTCCAAAACAACAAGTCTTTGGTGATCGGCCAGATAAGAAAAATGGGGGCAAGTGTGGACTGGAGCCGGTTTAAATTCACATTAGATCCGGAAATAACCAATATCGTATGTCAGACTTTTGAAAAAATGGCCGCAGACAATCTAGTTTACCGAGGTGACAATATGATTAATTATTGCCCCAATTGCGGTACAACCTATGCGGATATTGAAATTGAGCATGAGGAAAGAAATGATCCACTGTACTATATCAGGTATCCGCTGGTTAATAAGAAGGTTACAGAGCCCGAATATTTGGTAGTGGCGACGGTTCGACCGGAACCGATATTTATAGATACTCACTTAGCAGTAAATCCCGAAGATAAAAAGAGGTCAGTGTGGATCGGAAGAAAAGTCAGTAATCCTCTAACCGGAGGGGAGATGGAAATCATCGGTGATGAGATGGTAGACCCGAAATTCGGCACGGGAATAGTTAAATTAACCCCAGCGCATGACGAGAACGATTTCCAAGTAGCCAAAAGGCACGGATTACCAATCGTCAGCGGATTTACAATGGAAGGCCGATTAAATGATAAGGCCGGAGAATTTTCCGGGTTAAAAATCAGTGAAGCAAGAAAAGTCATCGCGGAAAGACTAAAGGATAAGGGGCTCATTGAAAAAATTGATGAAAGTTATTCGCACACAATTTCCCTTTGTAAGGCCGGGCATGTAGTAGAGCCAACGGTTTTACCTAATTGGTTTATTAAGGTTGAACAGTTAAAAAAACCCGCATGGGAAGTTGTGAAAAAGGGAGAAGTCCGTATCTATCCCACATGGAGAAAAATAACCTATCAAAGATGGATGGAAACGATGCATGATTGGGCAATTTCCAGACAAAATGTCTGGGGCATCAGAATTCCGGCCTGGTACAACGTCGATGAAAATAAGGAAATGGCGGTAACGTTTATTAATTCCGAAGGAAAAACAGAAAAGGGTACAGTTGATAAGATTTTGGAAGCTTATTCGATGGAGGAAATAAACAAAGGCCTTCAGACTTTGACAGCCCCGACCGGGTCCAAATATCAAATCAGTCTTACCAAACCCGGGGAGCGATTTTTACAGGAAACCAATACTTTTGACACCTGGTTCTCCTCAGGACAATGGCCTTTGGCTACATTAGGCTATCCAAACAGCGATGATTTTAAATATTTTTATCCCACCTCGGTAATGGAAACCGGCTGGGAAATATTGAGCAAGTGGGTGTCAAGAATGATTATGTTCGGATTGTATCTCACGGGAAAACCCCCATTTGAGGATGTTTATCTGCACGGTATCGTAAAAGCTTTAGACGGCCGTAAGATGAGTAAGAGTCTGGGAAATGTAATTAATCCGGAGGAATATATAGAACAATTCGGCGTGGATGCTTTAAGGATGGGAATGATATTGGGTACTGCCAACGGGAAGGATTTTAATTTTCCCAGAGATAAGGTTCTGGGTTTTAGAAATTTTGCCAACAAGATTTGGAATGTTTCCAGATTTACTCTGATGACTTATGAAAAATATAATCAACCGGTCCCCTATTTAGATAAAGCCAGGCCAATAAAAATGTTACAAACTGACCGGGAGATAATTGAAAAACTGGACACTTTAACCAAAAACGTGAACAGATATTTAGGTAATTTCAGATTTGCAGATGCAGGCGAAGCAATTTACAATTTTGTCTGGCATGATTTAGCGGACAAATATATAGAGTCGGTAAAAATGAGGGACGACGAAAACGCATTAATAGTTCTCAGACACTTATTAATTAATTCACTTAAATTACTGCATCCGTTTATGCCGTTTGTAACTGAGGCAGTATGGGCAGAGATAAAACCTTTAAGAATGTATCCCGATGAAATGCTGATTACGGCTGGTTGGCCCCAACCACTTTCTTAGTTACCGGTATAGGATTTTCCAGAAGCTTTACCTGAATTGACCTTAAGAGCATCACTCCCAAAGACGCCAATTTGAAACCAGCTCCGGAAACAACACCAATTAAAACTATATGGAGTGTAAGATTTAAGCCGTCGTTTAATGCAGACTCATTGATCAACGATGTGGCCTGGACATTTTTTAAAGCCGGATTATTTGTAGGAGGGGCCATGCTATTAATCAGGGCATTGAGGTTTATAGTAGAGTTTTGGGAGGTAAAAAATTGGACCGGTTTTTGTTGACGAGTGAAAACCTGATAGAGGTTAATGGTAGACAACAGGATAACCAGAATTCCGAAAAACAATAATAAATAACCAATGATTTTATTTATCACTAACAGAAGTATATCAGATACCAATGGGTTAGGCTTTAGGTTTGGGCTCCGATTTTTCAGGGGCCGCAGCTGTTGCAGGAGTTGCTCCTTCCGGGACCGGCGCTCCTTCAGCAGGTATAGTACCTTCAGCAGGCGGGGAAGGCACTACTTCTTCCTCTTTGGCTAAAGTTTCGATCTGAACAATGATAGTTCCGGGGTCTGTTTTAACAGTCAATTTAGCCGTGTCTATTTTCAAATCAGCCACCTTGATATTAGCACCTGCCACGGACAGTCCAGATATCTCCACTTCAATATGTTCTGGCATGTCTGTAGGCAAGGCTTCCACTTCCAATTCATCCAACTGCTGAACGAGAATGCCTAACTTTTCTTTCTCAGCTTCAGACTCACCGACCAATTTAATAGCTACCGGGGCGGTGACCTTTTCTTTCAAATCCACCTGATGAAAGACCACATGCTGCAAGCTACCGGAAACCGGATGAAGGACCAGATCGCTGATAAAAACCGGCCGGTCTTCTTTTTCACCAGCCACCTGTAGATAAACCAATGTTGACTCCCCTATTCTCGGATAGAGGTTGATAAATTTCTTAGTATCTAACTGGATATTGGTTGATTTGATTTTTTTTCCATAGACATTCGCCGGAGTCAAACCCTGGGCTCTGAGTTTTTTAACTTTGTGACCAGAAATTATTCTTGGCTGGCAGGTGATTTTTGGTTTTTCCATAAATTCAGGGTGTTTTAAAGTCCGCTATAATTTTTTGAAATTCACAGCTTCGGGTATTATACCGAAGACTACCCGGTGCTGCAACCTGCGGATTTTGATTGGTGGTAATTAGCCAATCCCGAGGATATCCCAGATTAACTTCTAACGGGAAATCTTCTACGCCAGGCTGCGCAGGCATTTCAATTTGAAGATGGAGATTTTCAGGACCGGTATCAAGCGGCTGAAAAATATTCATCTCCAAGATATTTCCGGTGGCACTACCAGCCGGAAGAAGAAAACCCCAACTATAAACATCGACGTTCTGAATGGACGGAAACAAACCATTTTGAATTTTATAACCATTCAGAAAAACTGATTTGATTATTACGCTTTTCGGTAAATAAACTCTTAAATAATCAGCTGACTCGTTTTTGATAAGAAATTTAATTGAGGTATCAACTTCTTTTGGGTTAATGTATATATTCAATTGTCCCTGCATATTCATTTTACCTGACTGGGTGGAGTTTCCTATAAAAGTGTTAACAGGATAGATAAAAGTGTTCAGGCAGGCGCCGCTTCTCGGGCAATCAGGCATTTGAATTCTACCGCTCCAACCGATATGGGAAAATTTTGGTAAATCCGAAGAGACTGAAGAGATAAACAATTGTCGATTTTCAAAAAGATTCAAAACCCAAAAATAGAATTGTGTCCGTTTTGATAAGGATGCGGATAATAAATTCTGTATTATTCCCCGACTAAGTAAACCTATAAAGGTAGATTGGTTGGGTGTTTGATTTAAAATTGAGTTTTTGAGATCTTGATAGTTCTGAGCGGAAACCAGTATTTCAGATTTTGGCAATTTTACCGAACCGGTTATGCTAAGCAAATCCGGGTAAACTGAATCGTTAATTCCGATTACAAAATCAACCTTTTGGTCCAGCGCTTTTGAAAAGTAAGAAGAAAAGTTTCCTGCAAATGTGTTAAATTCACTTTCCCAATTACTCAAGCCGACCGGTAAAAACATATTTCCTGTGACCAGTTTATAATCAGAAGGTGAAGGTATCTTCCCTACAAATGAAGATAATAACTGGGTAAGGTTATAAAATTTCGAACCCACCATTTGGCCACGGTTTAACGTTAGGAGCCAAAATGAATCAATTTTACCTCCGGAAGGAAATGAAAAATTACTGTTCTGGAATATTATTAGGAATGTGGTTTCCCCCCGACTTCCCGATAAATAGGAAAGATAATCTGTAACCGACGATAACTTGTCCAACACCTTCAAATATCTCGATGTCTGAAAAAGCAAATCTGAGCTCCAAACCGCGGATTTTAAATACGTCGGGTTATCCGATACCAAAGATTTACGAAGTTTTTCTATAGAAATCTCAGATTTTATAAGCAGATCAGGTTTTAAAAAGGAATCCGGGGATGAATAATTTGAAAGATTTTTTAATACTTCCCTTGTTTGTGAGTAAATAATCGCTTGTGAGACCGGTTCCGGAACATCAGTATCCAACATTGAAGCCAACCCCGGAAGATATAATCTATTAAACATGTAATATTTATAATAAAATTCACTTTTGTTTAAACATACGAACGCTGAAGAAAAATCATATTTTCTAAAATTCTTAATTACACACTCCCAATTATTTTTGAACAGGACAAGACTGATAAACCCCAAGCAGTATACAAGTCCGACAGATACTAAACCTGCAATAGCAAATTTGAACAATTTTAGAATATTTTTATTTTTTATATCGGAAACGGATCCAGAAGAAGGTGGCTGCAAAAACTGACCCAAAATCCGATTTTGATATTTAAATCCAAAAACGATAGTTTGAATTACTTTTTCAGAATTATATTCCAGAGGTAAGAGTGAATCATATTCAACAAGATCATATGAAAGCGAATTTTTACCAACGAATTGAATGACACTTTTTATTATCTGACGCTTTAGGGTAATGTGAAGCGATGACAGAACTATTATTAAGCGTGTGTTTGATTTGAAACATTTATTCAGCAAAATTCTCAAACTTTCTAAGATTTTATCAACTCCAAAAGATTGGTGGCGAAATGGTCCAAGAAAGTAAATTACATGAGAAACTTCATCGAGTGTAATATCCGGAATTTCAGTATTGAAAAAACAAACTGGTATTACACCTTCAAGCGATGTTAATTGTAAATTTACGTCAATAGATAAATCCGATTTACACCCCAAAAGAAATATTTTTGAGAAAGAAGGGTAACGATCAAATTGGAGCAGTTCTGAAGACATATCTAATTTTATTACTTTTTATATTTCAATATATACGATATGAACTAAGGCTGTTAGTACTTACTTTATTTTTGTGTTCAGATCTTTATTTTTTTAGCCTTGGTTATTTCACGTTTCTGTCATTACATAAACATGAAAATAACCGCATGATCATTTTAGGGTCATTGTTGGACTTATTAATCTAATGTATCCAGGGTTTGGTTCACCAGAAGATCGGCCAAAGAATTCTCGGACCGGGGAATATGGTTAAAACTTTTAACCAGAATCTGATAAGAAGAAATATTTTTAACGATCAGATTATGAAGATATTTCAGATGATTTTCTTTTATCCGATATATACCTGAAAGTTGATTTACCACCAGGAGGGAATCAAGATAGAAATTCACCTCCAGATATCGAAATTCTGATGCAATCAGCCATTCCAGAGCATGCAGGACTGCCTGGTATTCAGCTTCATTATTGGTTACTCTACCCAAATAATTTCCCTGACGGTAAATCGATATATTCATGTTATCCAACACAATAAAAGCCGAGGCTCCGGGGCCAGGGTTTCCGCGGGAACCTCCGTCACAATATATATTAAGACTTTTGGGCATAGTTATTAATATCAAATTTAATAAGAGTAAACAATAATATCAATAATAAAAGATTGGAATCAGAAGTAAACCAATAATGATCTACTAAAGAAATCAGAAAAACCGACATCAGAGACAACTGTAAGCATATATCAGAATGAAAAATATTATATATGCCTGCTCTCCAAAATAAAATTATGGCCATTATAAAAAACGGCAAACCTATTTCGGAAACAAAAAGAAGAATCAAATTATGTACAGGCTGAACCTCCAAATAAAATCCAGTAGGGGATGGAGAATATACAAATTTCGAGAAATTTCCCAAACCAATGCCAAGCAGAGGGCGGGATGATATTATCGTAAAGGCTTTTTCGAGAAGATAAAACCGGTCAGTCAAAGAGGTTTGAGAACCTATATTAATTGAAAAATATATTATTGATAGTAAGGCTAGTGAAGAGATAAGAATACCTATAATTCTATTATTTTTGATATTTATAATCAGAAAAGCCAATCCAAGAGAAACCATGACTGAGCGGGAGAATGATATTAATATACCCGCCAAACTAAATACCAGACCCAACTGAGGAACAATGGATTTTTTATTAACAGTAATAAAATAAAGAGAGATAAAATATGTCACTAACAAATAGCCTGCCATAGCATTCGGGTGAGGAAAAGTTGCATAAGGTCTAAGAAATATTCCCAGTTTGCCCAAGGAAATCTTGGCTATATTTAGGGAGAATAAAGAGAGAGGCCGTTCACCCAACCAAGGCAGAAATCCTCCCAGAGAACTTTGTTTTACTATCTGCATCAAGGCTAATATTACGGACCATACAGCTGATAAAGGTAAATATTCCGCCATGATATGGAAAGAAACTTTCAGAGATTGGGTTAAGCGAAGAAAAAATACATAATAGAATGCCAAGTGAAAATATTGATACAGGGTAACCAAGGGAGATATGGAAGAGAGAATATTTATGATGACGAAAAAAATTATTATCAGATGAAATTTATTAAGTTTTGGCAGCACAGGGAATTTTATAATCAGCAGTAAAAAAATCAAAATGTCCGTAAAGGAAATAACAGGAGAAAGATAATCGACCGGCAAATTATTGACGAAACTATAACCAGGCCAAAAATGTTTAGCGGTCTGAACCGGTAAAGCTAAAAACAGCAATGACCATAATATTTTTTCCAACCTTAATCTCATCTGATGAAGATTATATATTCTTAATCTGCTTATGATTTGGGCGAGACGATGATTGAGCGGCTTTTACCCACACCTTGTGAGGCGGTAACTACCCGGGGATGATCGGCCAGGTAAAGATGAATTATACGACGCTCAGAAGCCGGCATGGGCGGAAGGGAATGGGGCTGTCCGGTAGCTAAAACACGGGAGACGGCTGTGTCAGCCAACGAATGGAGGGTAAATTGCCGGCGTTCCCGATAGTCGTTGACATTCAAAGATAAATTCAGCCACTCACTGGTTGAGGCCCGGAGATGCTGGGACAAGACGAGCTGCATAGCAGAAAGATTTTCACCATGATAGCCAATTAGAAGTGAAGGGTTGTCTGTCTGGTATAAAACCTGATAGAGGTCGTTATCGGGGTCATATTTTGCCTGGAGGGTGACCGATGACTGAAATCCCAGCTGGTCGATAAGGGATTGGGCATGGCCGGCAACTGATTTAAGATGATCCATAAGAAGGGGATTTTAACAAATTTATCCGTTTTAGCCAAGGCGTTAATCCGCCCCAACCGGAAACCAGATATTGCTGAATCATGCTTAAGAAAGAAAACACAAACCAGTAAACTACTAATCCGGAGGGAAATCTGTAACCTATCAGAATGGTCATAAGGGGAAAAATAATTAACATCTGCTGCTGGGCTTCGACCATAGCATCATCCGTTGAGGCTTCGGTTTTGTCAGCAATTTTCTTTTCAGCGGCCACCACCGGAGTCATCATTTTAGAGCTTAAAAACTGAGTCAGGGCAGCAAGGATTAAGAAAAGACCGGGAATCGGAAATGAAAGACCTGGAATTTTAAAAGTGTCCGGTTGGGTAAGATTTAAGTTTAAGAAATTAGTCGAAAATCGAAAATCCGAGGATAGTTTATTGAAAGAATAAAGATTTTTATTTAGGGTTTGAACAACATTATTACCTTTAACCACCAGAATGGAGTTGAAAACGGAATATAAAGCAATTAATACCAGCAGCTGGATTATCTGTGGCAGACAGCCTGAAGCCGGGTTAGCGCCATGTTTTTTATACATCTCGGCTTGGGCAGTTATCAGGCCTTGTTTATCGTTTTTAAATTGTTCTTTCAGTTTATTCAGTTCCGGGGCCAACTCCTGAATTTTTTTTTGTATCTTTAAACTGGGAACAATCAAAGGGGTCATAACAAAACGTAATGCTAAGGTGAGAAGAACGATGGACCAACCCAGGTTACCGGTAATCCGATATAAGCCGATTAACGAATTTAGCAGAGGCTGAATTAAAAGAGTATCCCAAAGATTCATATAATTAGGGCAGGGGATCCAGACCTCCCGGCGACCATGGATGACAGCGGAGTATCCGTCTAATCCCAAGCAAACTGCCTTGTAGAATACCATATTTCTCCACGGCTTGATAGAAGTAATGAGAGCAGGTGGGAGAATAACGGCAACCATTAGGGCTTTTGGGCCACCAATGCTGATACAAACGTATCAATCTCATGGCTAATTTCCGCATGGGTCAAGTTTAGCATTGATTTTTGAGGATAGATAATCATATCCAGGAATAGTGAAAGAGTCCTTTGGGACAGCTCCTGATAAATTAAGCGGCGTAATTGATTTCTTTTAACAGCCAGCCGATGCACTTTGGAGGATACTACCACGGAATAACGATTTGGTTTAAATCCGGAGGGTGAGCGTCTTTTTACCAGAGCTGAAAAATGTTTTTGTCTGACCGGATTACCGGAAAATTTAACCAGCAAAAATTGACGACGGGGTAGACGAAGAATGCCGGGAAGAGCCATGAACTTAGATGGTGAGTTTTCGCCTGCCGATCAAGCGCCGGTGAGCCAAAACTTTTTTACCCGAGCCGGTAGACATCCGCTGCCTAAAACCATGTTTCCGGATACGTTTAAGTTTTTTTGGCTGGTAGGTATGTTTCATTGCCATAAGACAAATTATAACATGACTTTTGACTCTTGACTGCTTGTGGATAACTGGTATATATCGAGTAACAAATAAGCCTAGCTTAAAAGTTTTAATTAAGAATTATCCACAGAGATATGCAGGAGAATGATCGGATTTGGAAAGCGGTGTTATCGGCTTTAAAGACCGATGTATCTGAAGGATCTTTTAATACATACCTGAAAAACACGCAATTAGTAGGAGTCACAGAGTCGGGGGGTAAGAACATATGTGAAATTGGTTGTAATTCGGCATTTATAAAAAATACAATCGAACAAAGGTACTGGGGGCAAATCAATCTGGAACTGGAGCGGGTGACAAATAATAAATGCGAACTGATAATAAAAGTCCAGGCTAAAAAAAATGAAGACGGCGAGACTCTTAAAGGACCTTTATTTGAAGAAAATAAAAGAGACTATTTAACAGAAGGAATCCAGCGCGCCAATTTAAGGGAAGATTATAATTTTGACAATTATGCCGTGGCGGGGAGCAATCAAATGGCATATGCCGCAGCCCAAGCGGTAGCAAAAAAAATCGGATCTACGTATAACCCGTTATTTATCTACGGTGGTGTAGGGGTAGGAAAAACCCACCTGATGCAGGCTATCGGCCATGTGGTTATCAGATCCGGAGAAAGGGCCGTCCTGTGCTGTTCCGGAGAGGAATTTACCAACGATCTGGTGGAAGCTATCCGGTTCAAATCTACCGACAAGGTCAGATCAAAGTACCGAAAAGTCAAATTGCTAATGATTGATGATGTGCAATTTATTGCAGGCAAGCCTACCGTACAGGAAGAATTTTTTCATACTTTCAACACTATTTTGAAGGAGGGTGGCCAGGTGGTAATGACCTCTGACAAACCACCCGGGGAAATCGCCAAACTGGAAGAAAGACTGAAAAGCAGGTTTGGGGCGGGTTTGATTGTGGACATCGGACCGGCGGACTTTGAACTACGAACCGCAATTTTGTTAATCAAAGCCAAACAGAGGAATTTTCCGCTGGAGATGGAGATGGCCCAACTAATCGCCGCAAACATTGACGGGGTACGGGAATTACAAGGTTTTCTGATAAAAATGGAGACCGAAGAGCATCTTAAAAATAGGAAACTGGATAAGCCCGAGCTACAGGCATTACTAAAAATAGGGGAGGCGGGCAACGGGAAAAGGAAAATTATCACCCCCATGGAAGTAATGACTATAGTCGGCAGTTATTACGGGGTGGGAATACAGCAGCTGAAAAGCGAGCGGCGAACTAAAACATTAGCCTGGCCCAGACAAATACTAATGTATTTTTTAAGGCAGGAGCTGCGATTGCCCCTAGTGGAAGTTGGCCGATTGGTCGGCGGAAGAGACCACACCACAGTGCTGCATGCTACAGACAAGGTCAAGCTAGAGTTGGACCAAAATCAGAATTTTTTGGCGGAATTCGGGGAACTGAAAAGGAAGATATTCAGTTCCGGTTTTTAATATGTGTGCAAAATCTGTGGATATCTTGTATAAATGTGGAGAAAGATGTATAAAGCTTTCGCAACCTGATGCCGGTTTGGGGAAAACCGTCTATGATCCACAAACTTATCCAGAAATACCTGCAGCAGGAATTAACAAAAAGTTAACCCGAAAAGTGAAGCTAGAAATAAATAATTATCAACTTATCCACCAGATCTACTACTTAAACTACTACATATAAATAATGAAGGCAACAATCAATCAGGGAGACCTAAATAAGTGGTTATCCGTTGTCAGCAGGGTTGTGCCGAACAGGGGCCAGTTACCAATACTGGCAAATGTACTAATAGAGGCCGATAAAGAAGGAATATTACTTTCAGCAACCAACCTGGAGATAGGTTTAAAGGTAACTGCCGGAGGAAAAATTAATGAAGAAGGGGCGCTGACAATACCGGCAAAAAGCCTGGGTGAATTTGTCCAGTCACTACCGGCGGGTAATGTAACCTTAGCAACCGAAGGAGAAAAATTAAAAATCGAAGGAGGAAAACTGGCGGCAACTTTTACGGGTATTTCAGCTACGGAATTTCCGGTGATTTCCAAGCTGGATGAGAAGAAAGACGGTCACAGAGCATTCAAGTTAAAAAAGCAGCTGATTGAAGACGTGGCCGGGCAAGTTGCGTATGCCGCGGCTTCTGATGAAAGCCGGCCAGTTTTGACCGGAGTAAAGTTTGAAACAAGCGGAGATAAATTGTTAATTACAGCCACAGACGGATTCAGACTGTCCAGAAAAATAATTACGGCAGAGGAAGGGTCGAAAAATTTTGAAAAGGGGCTGATTTTACCTTCCAGGACGGTGGTGGAAATGGCCAGAATTGTCAGCGAAGGAAAAAAGGATGATGTGGAACTGGGAATGGCCGGAGAAAGCAACCAAGTTGTTCTCAGCTATGAAGGGATATATTTATCATCCAGGATTCTGGAAGGAAATTTTCCGGACGTGGATAAAATTATTCCGAAGACAGAAAAAACCGAGATTGTATTAGACAAGGAAGAATTGATGCGGGCAGTGAAGGCGGTGAGTATCTTTGCCAGAGACAGTGCCAATGTTGTCCGTTTCAAAATTGAAGGAGAAATATTAAGTGTAGAAGCCAGTTCGTCCCAGACAGGTGAAAGCCGGGTGGAAATAGAAGCAGATAAAAAAGGAGAAGACGGGCAAATTGCTTTTAATTACCGGTACGTAACAGATTTCCTGAATTCGGTAAACAGTGAAAGAGTGGTATTTAAAATGAACGACAGTCTGGCTCCGGGAATATTCGGGGTGGAAAAAGATACCAGCCTGGTGCACATAATTATGCCGGTCAGGGTGTAGGCAGGTGTTCTTCACCATTAACTCCTGATTTTTGGACAGTATTCGGGGTAAAAGTATAAACAAGAGCCTGACTAATACCGGAGACACTAACAGTGACAGTGTATGTGGTTGAGGAAACCCAATTTTTAGCGGGGTTGATATAGACAATCTGATGATTTACATCAAAAAGAACTTTGGGTTCGATATAGGGACTAATGGTGGAAGTCAGGCTTTGCATTTCACCAAGACTAAGGGGACGGTTAAACTGAAACACGATTGAGCTATTGGTGTTTCCGATCCCGGGCTTACTGTCGGATGGAAAAGTGTTTAATAATTCCAGCTGGGTGGAAATCGGGGAGGGGGTGGGTGTCAGTTCCGGGATAGGGGCGGAGGTGGGCATGGGGAGAAAACTCGTCTGGTTAAGTTTGGTGGAGATAATATTTATTGCAGAGACAACAACAATAATAATAGTAACGACCAGAACGGTTTTATTTGGTCTGAATAGGGTTTTTGTTTTTTCGGGATTTTCCAAAGTGGACATAAGTAGATTATATAATTATTTGTTACCACAGAAATAATTTTCCGGCCTGACCCAACTGCCACCAACGCGGGCTTCCATGTGAAGATGGGTGTTCCCCCCCTGGTCAACCAAAGTGGCAACAATGGTTCCAGAAGGCATATTGGAGCCTGATGAATTACTGTTTAGGACAGTATGGGTGAGGGTGAGATGAACGCTACCGTCAGTCGTGTCGCAATCTACTGAAGTGCCTGGTTGCCATAGACCACCAAACGACTGGTGGCGGCAGTTCCATTTCATGGAAACACCATTGACTAATGGCAGGATAACCGGAGCGCCAGCTGCACCACCAACAATGTCCGCAGCAAAACCATAATAAGGACAGGCATCAGAGCCGCTACAGCGATTACCGTCTGGATCATTAATACAGCTAGATTCTTGGGGAATAGTGTAGCAACCACCAGAATATACAACCTTCCAATAATAGGTGCTGCCATGACCACCAGCCGAATCGTTTTCGTGATTGGGGTTATATGAGCCCAATAAAACATGCCCACCGTTTATAGGACAGCTAGACGGGTCGGCAAAACCACCACCCGGATCGAAAAAATTTAAACCTTTAAACTGGGGAGTAACGTAGGCGGAATTATTGATAATTTTGACAGCTACCAGCATAAAAATAACTGCAGCAATCGACAGGAGTATGGTTACTAACATAATACCTATAAAAATATAAAGATCCAAAAGCAGGCGGCTTTTCATTTCCTGACTAAACCTTTGGATTTGTTTAGAGGGGGAAATATTCAACGAAAGCGGATTCAGATTGTTGAAGAGTTTTTTCAAGCCTTTGGCTGGAGAGAGGTCCATATTACTGATTATTAATCATTTTAAGAAATAAAAGCGGCAATTTTAAGAGGTGATCTTTTTCTTCAAGATATACGGTGGGGAACTGTTCGTCGGTTTCGTGGGTTTCAATCTCGAACCGTAAGGTTTGGGGGTCTTTTTGAAGCATGCCTGAAGCCCAGTCCCACAATGGAGTTCCGGCAGCAATAATTTCCTCGGCAGTGGTACAGGAATTACAAATATCGATAATGTGGTTTTCCAAGTCGTAAATGACATTATGGTCGATTTTTGTGGGATAAGAAAAAAGAGCCATACGTCAGTTTTTAGTAGTTTTTTCAACATCAGTGATCAATAAAGGTTTTTGGGAGGTTTGGGCCTGGGTCCGGGCCAGAATTTCGCTGGGTTTGGTAGTGATCAGTTTATGTTCGTCGGGTGAAGCCACAAAACGGACGGCAACATGATTGTTACCGGCGAAAAACAAGCCTTCGCCGACATTGGCGCCCAGTAAAAGATGTTTTTCACCTTCGGAAAGGTAGAAAACCTGGGCTATTCGTTCGACGGCGGCAGGGGACTGTTTCATTAAAATCTGGATTGAAGAATTGGTGACGATGGCTTTGCCAAAGTCGGTATTGAGAAAATCTTCGACATCCTGGGTGATGGTAGTCAAACCCAAAAAGTATTTGCGGGCGCGTTTGGCAATGCCGAACAGAAAATTGGCCGAATCAGGATAGCGCATCAGGTACCAGGCTTCATCAACAACAAGAATACGCCTTTTAAGATCGCGGCGCATTTTTGTCCAGATATAGTCTAAAATTAAAAAGATGGCGATGGGTTTTAAGGAGTCTTCCAGATCACGGACAGAGAAAACGGTAAACTGGTTTTTAATCTGGATATTGGAAGGCTGGTCAATGATACCGGTGAAACTGCCTTTAACAAAACGTTCCAGACGATCGGCGAGGGAAATTGCCAGGGGCTCTTCCATGCCGACAAAAGCCTTGTAGAGGTCTTCCATGAGCGGAGGAGTACGTTTTTGGGTGGCCGGGTCGTAGGTAATCCCCTTCATTTTGTAAGCCAAATTAATGGCCCGGTCCAAAAGGGCTTCTTCGGTGGGGGTGAGGTTACCCATAATGACTTTGAACATGGAAAACAGGGACTGAATTTTTAAGTTGAGTTCGTTTTCCTCGGAATACTGGGTAAGCAGAGATAAATCGAAGGGGTTAATCCGGTTCTGAGAATTAAACGAGAAGTTAATATATTCACCACCAACAGCGTCACAGAGGGTTTTATATTCATTTTCCGGATCAATAACAATAACTTCGGTACCAAACATCAGGGAGCGGAGCAGTTCAAGTTTAATGGTGTAGGATTTACCAGCACCAGCCTTGGCGAAAACAACGGTGTTGGCATTTTCCAAGGTAAAACGGTCAAAAATTACCAAGCTACCGTTATGCTGGTTGATGCCGTATAAAATACCTTCATTGGAAGTCAGTTCCGATGAAGTAAAAGGAAAAGTGGTAGCCAGGGAAGTGGTGTCCATGTTCCGGGTGACCATGAGGTGGTCGATGCAGGTAGGGAGGGTGGTTTTAAAACCGGCCGATTGTTCCAGCAGTGTGGAAATAGGCTGAACCAGTAAAGCAGACAAGGAGCTACAGACCTGCTTACTGACGGTTTCCAGTTCCGAGGCAGAGTCAGACGGAATGGTGATGTATAAAGAAAACTGGAAGAAGCGTTCGATCCCTTTGACCAGGGAATCCTGTAAGACCATGGCATCCTCAAGTTTTACCTGTGTAACCGGATCAACCACATGACCCCGCTGCATGTCGGTACTAATTTCGGCCTCCATTTCGGCGATTTTGCGACGCAAATCGTCGAGCGTGGATTTGATCTCTACTGGATATATGAACATGGAAATTCTGAGTGAATGGTCGAAACTAATAATCGGACCCAACCAATTACTGGAAACAAACCGGCGATTGATATTATTGAAGTAACTGCGGAAGTATGATTGGCCGTTGAGTTCCAGAGTGTTGAAATCCAGCGAGATGGATTTGGGAGCAATAATATCCCGGACAGTTTTGGCCCGGGAGAGATCTTTTTGGGGCAGATTTTTGGTTTTGTCGCTCATGGATTGGTGACAGGCTGGGGACTATTAGGTAATACCTGCGGAGGAGGATCGGGGTTTGGCAGGGTGACTCGGGTGCCCAACATATCCGGATTATATGCATCGAAAAACAGCTGCAGCAGTTCGTTTGAAGTGAGCTGTTTGCCTTTCAAACCAATTCTGGCCAGGAGACGGATTAAATGATCCCGTTTGGGAGAGAGATTGGTATTAGCCCGGTCGATAATATACTCCTTGGCGAAAGTTTTGGGGGCAGACTGGCCACTGATAGCTTTTAAAGAAGATTTGATACCCATTTCCAGGGGACTGAAAGGGATGGCAATATAGAATTTTTTGTCCAAGACATTACCCTGGGAAACGATAGCCTGAACAAAATCCCGGTATTTAGTGAGCTGCTCTTTGAGTTTGAGGACCCCAATACGGCTTAAGTATGAATCCAGGCGTTCCAAATATTCAGAAATGTCCTTACGTTTTGAAGATATAACGATCTGAATCGAAAAAGTCAGAGAATTTAAAAGCTGGGCATAGGCATAAATGGTAGCATCCTGTTCTTTTTCAGAAAGCAATCCGAAATTAACAGCTGAAACCTGCAAAACCATGACAGCAGAGCCTTCTTTTAGGATGACCATATCACCGGCGATGTCTTCGATATCCAGATTATCCTGGGTTCTGGGAACCGGCGGTTTGGTCATACGGGTCTGGCCTGAATAATAACCGGGGGGACAATGTCACCTTTGATCTGGACTGAAACCTGGTCGAAAGCAAAACCGTCCTTTTCCACAAGAACATTAT
>DAHXMV010000030.1 GCA_027371535.1 Candidatus Amesbacteria bacterium
TTGTAGTAGCTGATGGTCTGGTGGATGGCTTCCACTAGCTCACCCAGGGAGCCAAACCGGTCAAACTCCAAACGAAATTCAATCCACATTATCTGCATTAAGACATGCTTTTCCAGATTCTCGATTAGTATGTTATTGAAATTAGCTTTTAATTCCATTCGTCGGGGAATGCCAGGATAGGACTTCAGATAGGTAATAGCTCTCTTAGGAAAAATTCCAATAGAGTGAGCGGCTGCAAGGACAGCTAAAGCATTAGCAACATTGTGTTCGCCCAATAGTGAGAGTTCACACCGGGATATGAATCGCTTTTTATGGTAGAGATCAAAGGAAGTAGATTTAGACGAATAAGCGAGGTTAGTCGCGTACCAATCAAGATTAGGATCATGTAAACCATATTTTATATATTTGAGATTGCGAAAGGCTATCCGTACACCTGGATCATCTGTATTTGCGATAACCTGTCCTTTATTTGCAATGGTAGTCTCAGCAAACTGCCGAAATGTATTCCGGTATGTCAAGTATCCCTTTTCTTAGACCGGTTTCTCTAAACGGGCCTGAAGTTTCTGGTAATACCGGAGTTTGAATTTAG
>DAHXMV010000031.1 GCA_027371535.1 Candidatus Amesbacteria bacterium
TCGATGCCATGATTCCTGTGGGCCGTGGACAAAGAGAATTGATCATCGGAGACAGGCAGACCGGAAAAACCACGATTGCTCTTGACACGATCCTGAATCAAAAAGGGAAGAACGTCGTCTGCATTTACGTGGCGATCGGACAGAAGGCGTCCAGTGTTGTGAACGCAGTCAACATTCTGGAAAAGAACGGTGCGATGGAATATACAATCGTCGTCTCCGCATCGGCTTCGGAACAGGCTGCCCTGCAATATCTTGCTCCCTATGCCGGATGTGCGATGGGAGAATATTTTCGGGACCGCAATCAGGATGCCCTCATTGTTTACGATGATCTGACAAAACATGCCTGGGCATATCGTCAGCTCTCCCTTCTCCTTCGGAGACCACCTGGCAGGGAAGCCTATCCCGGAGACGTCTTCTACCTCCATAGCCGGTTGCTCGAACGCGCCGCCCGACTGGATGAAAATCACGGGGGAGGCTCTCTGACTGCTCTTCCCATCATTGAAACCCAGGCTGGCGACGTGTCTGCCTTCGTTCCCACAAACGTGATCTCGATCACCGACGGCCAAATATATCTTGAAACAGACCT
>DAHXMV010000032.1 GCA_027371535.1 Candidatus Amesbacteria bacterium
TTTCTGGCAGTCTTTGTACCATCCGGTCCGGCAGATACCCAGGAGTCTGGAAACTAATGACTTAGTGGCTGCCGGAACTTTGAGGAAGATAAGGAAGCTAAGATCGCTTCTTTTTTTTACTTTTTCCAACTCTACGGTTAACACCCCCACAATTTCCTTGAGTACCTGGTTTTCCTTCTTTAACTTGGCATATTCCATCCAACTGACAGAAGATGAAGCTCTGAATTTCAGCCAGGTATAAATAGTTTTGTCAGAAACCCCATATTATTTGGCCAGTATCGGGACAGCTTCACCGGCTTTAACTTTACCCAGTATTTCCTCCCTGACCTTCTTGCTAATTAAACTTTTGATATAAATTCACCCCCTAAAATAAACACGGATTATATAGAAACAGTGTCTACTTTAGCGGATACCCGTCAGATATTTATTCAAGTGCCACGCGGTTCTTTTAGCCTCATTTGACTCGTTGGCTAATTCTTCATCTGAATGCTCGTTTTCATCCTCCACCTTACCTGACAAATATGCAAAAAGGATTCTGGTGCCAAGGGTAAGAAGGATACCAATGATGA
>DAHXMV010000033.1 GCA_027371535.1 Candidatus Amesbacteria bacterium
CTCGTGCGCCGTGCGGGCGAGGTGCGGCGCATCAGCGGGCAACCGGCGTACGGGGCGGGATGGGGACTGGGCCCGAGCGGCCGTGGCGAGTGCCGCAGCGCAGTGTCGCCGGTGCGCCGCGCCGCAAGATCCGGTTCGGAGTTTCCGGCCGCTGAAATAACGAAGCCCGCCGTGCGGCGGGCTTCGTGCGTGTTGGCTGGGGGACTAGGATTCGAACCTAGGTAAACGGAGTCAGAGTCCGTTGTCCTACCACTAGACGATCCCCCAAGACTCATTCCGCAAACCTGCCGGGCGGATCGCGCCGTGGCCGCTATTGAAGCGTGCCCCGGCGTGACCTGCAAGCCCAGGTTAGCGCTTGGAGTACTGCGTCCCGCGGCGGGCCTTGCGGCGGCCGACCTTCTTACGCTCCACTTCGCGCGCATCGCGAGTGACGAACCCAGCGTCGCGCAGCGGTTTGCGATAGGTCTCGTCGTATTCGAAGCATCGAGGAGACCAGAGCGCCGCAGACGGCCCCCGCGGTCGTGGCGATTTCGAGGAACATTCCGACTCTGAGGTTGGTCAT
>DAHXMV010000034.1 GCA_027371535.1 Candidatus Amesbacteria bacterium
CAGGTTACCTAAGCGGCTGCTTTTTTTTTACTTTCTGCAGCTCCAGGGTCAGGATACCCACCATCTCTTTTAATTGCTGGTTTTCCTTTTTTACCCGGTTGTGCTCAAATAGGCTCACCAAACCTTCGGCTTTGGACCGTAACCAGTAATAGATGGTCTTGTCGGACACCCCATACTGCTTGGACAACCCCAAAACCGGTTCCCCAGCTTTGACTTTTCCCAAGATTTCTTCTTTAACCTCTTTGGCGATGAAACTTTTCAGATATATCACCCCCTAAAACTAACATGAATTATATAGAAACCGTGTTCAGTTTAAGGGGTACCGGTCAGGATCCTAAAGAATAGAAACTAGATCCATATTAGAAGAAGTGATAACGCACTACGTGCTTCATTAGTGAACCAACCACCTTCGTCTAGCAATTCCTTAATTTGTTTTAACGATAGCCAGATTTCACCTGGCTTTGGAATTATGTCACCAATATCAATTATTCTATATAAGCTTTTATCTTGAAAGAAGCGTCCACCTTCGTCTGATTGCCAACAACT
>DAHXMV010000035.1 GCA_027371535.1 Candidatus Amesbacteria bacterium
CAATAACTACTGTGGTACGGGCCGAAGTGTTGCCGAAAAACAAGATCCCAATACCGGTTTGGTCTGGAGCCCGCAGATTTCCAGCAGTAGTACTTGGTTTGTCGGCAATAACTGCAAATATCCCAACGGCCTGACAGGCGATGACGGCGTGTGTAATACCAACGGCGAGGTTGCCTGTTACTGTGTTAAGCATACCGGCGGCGGCGATGCCAAGACCGGTTGCGAGAATTATGATGACGGTAACTGGCGCTTGCCGTTCCAAAAAGAGCTGATGCAGTCTTATATTGACGGTTCATGGGGAAACTTAACAAATGCTGGCAACAATTACTGGTCATCGACGACGCAGAGTTACAATACCCAGAATGCCTGGACCACGTATCAGTACCTCGGGCTCACGAGTAACAGTACTAAGACGACTAGCTACGCCGTACGCTGCGTCCGGTAGGCCTTTTTCTGCGTAAGCTTTGGCTTTTTTGGTCTTTTGGATTTTTGATTCCCGACGCAAATTTTTGAAAAAGCGGTACTATAGGACT
>DAHXMV010000036.1 GCA_027371535.1 Candidatus Amesbacteria bacterium
GCACATAAAACCGCGTGTCCGAGACCAAGCGCCTGGGGCTGGCGCAGATAAACGCAGGAAACCTGGTCCGGGAGCACCGACCGCGTCATCCTGAGCAGGTCTGTCTTTCCCTTGAGCTCGAGCTCGTTCTCGAGCTCGTAAGCCGTGTCGAAATGATCTTCGATCGCACGCTTGTTGCGACCGGTGACGAATATGAGTTCGGTGATGCCGGCCGCGACCGCCTCCTCCACGGCATACTGGATGAGCGGCTTGTCCACGATCGGCAGCATTTCCTTGGGGCTCGCCTTGGTCACCGGCAGGAATCGCGTGCCCATGCCAGCCACCGGAAATACCGCCTTGGTCAGTCGCGCCATCGTACGGTCTCTTATCTCGAATCAGCGGCCGATGCCGGTATATTCGAAGCCCAGCGTCTGCAGCTGCGCCGGGTCGTACTGGTTGCGTCCGTCAAAAATGACCGGCGCTTTCATGATGTCCCGCATGCGCCTGAAATCCGGATGCCTGAACGGCTTCCATTCGGTGACGAGAA
>DAHXMV010000037.1 GCA_027371535.1 Candidatus Amesbacteria bacterium
TTTCTCTTGAAGAAAATGCAGGTGCGCAAAATTCCTTTGCTTGAGTTCGTGTAGGTTTTCCCGTACACTTTTTGCGTGGCGCGGTAACCAAGTCCTGTCTGCCGCCTGCCTGCCGATAGGCAGGGCGGGGAGGGATGCGGCGAGGATTTGTCCCACACAAAAAATATGGCCAGGTGGCGAAGTGGTAACGCGGCGGTCTGCAAAACCGCTATACAGGGGTTCAATTCCCCTCCTGGCCTCACGGTGGTCTGTCGTGTCTACGGCAGATCTCCCGAAGGGAGACAAAACTGCTCCATGCCAATAAGAGAGCGCTCTTTTTGGGAGTCTGTTTTTGTTGTATGCTGTATTGAATGGTTGACTTAAAATCAATTCGAAAATCGGACTTATGGTATGTGGTTGGTCTTATTGCCACGGACGGTAATTTAAGCAAGGATGGACGGCACATAGATATTACCTCAAAGAATAAAGCGCATCTTATTGCCGTAAGGAAGGCTCTAGGAGCTTCGATGACCATTGGCGCAAA
>DAHXMV010000038.1 GCA_027371535.1 Candidatus Amesbacteria bacterium
TGACGGCGCCGGTGGTTCCGGAAACCCGGAAGGCGGCGGAGGCGGTGGAGGAACCGCCGACCAGCAGATCATTGGTGACTTCCAGGGGTGCCACGGCCCCGGCAGCCAGCTGCCAGAAGTTGACGGCTGAGGCATTGGTCCAGCCGGGGAGGGTGCCGTTACTCTGTAAAAGCTGGCCGGCAGTGCCGATCCCCAGCCTGGTTAAGTGGCCGGCAGCGTCGCGGTAGTAGAGATCGCCGGTGCTGTCACTGCCCAAAGTCATGGTGACGCCGCCCAGGACGTCGGTCGGACTGGCCAGGGTTTTATTAGTCAGGGTGTCCGAGGAAGCCCGGCCGACCAGGGTATCCGTGGCGGCGGGGAAGGCGAAGGTCTGGCCGGAAGTGACGGTTAAAGTAGCCGGGGAAGCGGGGGCGGTAAAGGCGACGTTGTTGTAGCTGGTGCCGGTGACGGCGCCGGTGGTTCCGGAAACCCGGAAGGCGGCGGAGGCGGTGGAGGAACCGCCGACCAGCAGATCATTGGTG
>DAHXMV010000039.1 GCA_027371535.1 Candidatus Amesbacteria bacterium
CGGTTGAACTCGCAGTAGGGGCAACCATGTTGGCAGTTGAGCTGGTGGGGATTTTCACCAGGAAATCGCTGTTGTTGATCTCGGACGAGGCGATAGTGGCAAAAGCCGGGGCCGACCCGCTTGTGGCTCTCAGGTACTGGCCGGTCGTGCCGTTGGCAATACTGGACAGGGTATCGGCGGCCGTGGTAAAGAGCAGGGTATTGTTCCCCCCGAAAGTGGTCACTCCCGTGCCCCCCTGGCCAGCGGACACCGTCCCGGTGGAAGTCAGGTTCTGGGAGGCATCGGTAAATACTACCTTGGAAGCCGTCAGACCGGAGAAGTTGATGGTTCCCGAAGACGATATCCCGGTGGCCCCGGAGACAGCCCCGGTATTGGAGATGCCGATATTATTGGTGGTTAAAGAGAAACTGCTGCCGCTGGTATTAATGGCTACCGGGCCTGATAGCGTGGCTCCGGCGGTAGCCGTCAGGAGGCCGTTTAAGGTCAGCTTGTCTGTGTCTGAGGCTGGGTACAGGGTATT
>DAHXMV010000003.1 GCA_027371535.1 Candidatus Amesbacteria bacterium
ATCAAACACCACAGATGTATGTTAAAACCTATTTACAGAAAGGAGGTCAACCGTTCTCTATCTAGGTGGCCAGCACAGAAAAATTTCAGAATTATTTATTCAGTATATAATCAAATAGATGGATCTGACAGCCAAAGATCTCTTAATCAGTACCTGGAATAAAGAGGCGGAAAATTATCAGCCGGACGCGGCTATGGGACCGGATTACCAGGCGTATTTTGCAGAATTGGAAGCCAATCTCGGACCGGTAAAAAATAAGAAAATTCTGGACGCAGGCAGCGGGACAGGGACGGCCGATGCATACTTAGCCGGTAAAGGGGCCCAGCTATATCTGGTGGATATCTCGGATAAAGCTCTGGGTTTCCAAAAAAAATATTTTAAAAGTTTGCGGGTGGAAGGTAAATTTTTCCGCCAGGACCTTTTCAAAATGAATTTTGCCCCGGCATCTTTTGATGCGGTCTTTAACGGCGGGGTGATAGAGCATTTCGATGACGAAATGAAAGTAGAAATGATTAAAATCATGTGGCGGTTGGTCAAACCCGGGGGAAGGTTGTTGATCGGATGCCCGAATGCAGGAGATATCCCTTTTATGATTGCAAAAAAAATCCTTGAGCTGCGCCATAAGTGGGCTTTCGGAAAGGAAGATGACCTTACGGGAAACCGGCTGTCCAGGCTGATGAAACGGGCCGGGATCAGAAATTTCGAGATTTATGCATATAACCCGATCGTCGGGTGGTGGTTTTTACCTTTCGGAAAAGAATTCACGACGGAACTGGGGTTGAATCAGGTAAACAGCCACAGAAGAAAATCTCTCCTGGGACATGTGCTGATGCTGACTGCCCGGAAAAATCAATCAGACAGCCGAGCGCGATAAATTTTTAAACCCTCAAACCAAAGAATACTCAACAAGCCTGCGGAAAATGCCGTTAACAGTTCTCCGACCGTCAACGGGGAAAAATGAAACATGTTTCTCAGGGACGGGATAGCCAGTATTAACAAAAGAGAAAAGGTGGTCGATCCCAGCACCCAATATAGAGCCAGGTTTTTATGCATCACGATGTCCAGAAGATGGCGGGTGCGGGACAGATCGGTGATAATCAAAAGCAAATTGGCAAAGACCATGGTGGCAAAAGTCAGAGTCCGGATTTCCAGCTCGGTTCGACCCATGAGATAGGATACGAAATAAACAAAAAGAACCACAAATAAAATACTCACCCCCTGAATAATGCCGATGGTAATATTGTCCCGGGTAAACAACGATTCACCCAGACGGCGGGGAGGACGGGACATGATATGCGATTCTTCGGTTTCAGATTCAAAGACCACGGAACAGGCCGGATCGATAATCAGCTCAATAAAGGCGATATGAGCCGGAAGCAAAACCAGCGGCAGTCTGAGAACAACGGGGATCAATGACAACCCGGCAATGGGGATGTGAACCGCGAAAATGTAGGCCATGGCCTTTTTGAGATTATCAAATATCCGGCGGCCCATTCTGACAGCAGCCACGATAGAGGAAAAATCATCGTCTAAAAGCACCAGGTCAGCGGCTTCACGGGCGACATCTGTGCCGCGCTGGCCCATGGCGATACCGATATGAGCCGATTTGAGAGCCGGGGCGTCATTTACCCCATCCCCGGTCATGGCTACAATTTCCCCGTTTTTTTTGAGCTGGTCGACCAAGGTTAATTTTTGGTCCGGGACCATTCGGGCAAAAATGTTGACTGTGGTTATTTTTTGAGCCAATACTTCCTGGTCCATGGATGATAGCTCCGGCCCGGTGATAAGTTCGTGGGGATTCCTTAAACCGATTTGACCGGCAACATATTGAGCCGTACCCGGATAATCACCGGTGATCATGATAACCCTGATACCGGCCCGGTAACATTCAGCCAAAGCCAGGTCTACACCCGGCCTGACAGGATCTGAAAAACCCAAAAGGCCCAGGAATTTAAAATTAAACGCGTGCTGCCTTTTCGGCAAATGACCATTTTTAAAAGAGGCTTTGGCCACACCGATGAGCCGTAAACCCCGGGCAGCCAGGATATCTATCTGGTGTTCCAGACCCCGTAATTTATCAGGAGAAAAATGACACAACTGGGCAATGGCTTCCGGTGAGCCTTTGGAGGCGATTTCAAAGTCCAGGGAATCCGGGGACTGCCAGACCCGGGAAATGGAAAATAAGTTTTCGGACAGAGGATATTCTTTTACCAACTGCCAATCCAGATGAGCGTGGCCGGTATCGGTCAAAAGCTCCTTACCGGCCCGGAAAATGGCTTTTTCGAGAGGATCGAAAGGGTCCTGCTGGCTGGCTAAAACAGCATATTCAATCAGAGAATGATATTTTTCCGGCAAATTTCCGGTATTTCTCAGGCTGAAAAAATCATGGCCGTCAAACACATCGCTTAAAGTAATTTTGTTTTCGGTCAGAGTGCCGGTCTTGTCCACACATAAAACAGTGCACGCCCCCAATGTCTCGATGGCGGCAGTTTTACGGGCTAAAACATGGCGTTTGGACATCCGCCAGGCGCCTAAAGTCAGAAAGACCATTAATACCACAGCAAATTCTTCAGGAAGCATAGACATGGTCAAAGTCAGTCCGGCCAAAAGGCCCCGAACCCAGTCACCCTGAAGCAAACCAAAAAGCAGGAAAACCACCAGGCAAAGACTCAAGCCGAAAAGGGCAAATTTCTTAACAATCCGCGAAGTATCTTTTTTAATCTGAGTATCTTCATCTTTAATGGAGACCAGGGACTTTCCGATTTTTCCCATCTGGGTGGCAGCGCCTATGTCTTGAGCCCGAACTACCGCATGACCGGAAGTCACCAACGTTCCTGAAAACACATATTCCGGATGATCTGAACTAAAACTTTTCCTGACCGGCAGGGATTCTCCGGTTAATAAAGACTCATCAAGCATGAGATTGTTGGCAGCCAATATGGCACAATCTGCCGGTACCCGGTCCCCTTCCCGTAAAACCATGACATCACCCCTGACAACTTCCCTGCCCGGGATCCTGACGCGTTGTCCGTCCCTGATGACCAGAGCCCGGGGGCTGGAGAGATTTTTCAGAGCCTCGAGGGCTCTTTCCGTTTTATGTTCCTGATAAAAAGTAATGCCGATAACCAGGATAATGCCCCCCATCAGCATCGAGGCATCCGATAACTCGCCCAAGAATAAATAAATCAGGCCGGTAGCCAATAGTAAAAATAACATCGGTTCTTTGAGGACGTTTAAGAATATGCCCAACCAGCCGGGGGATTTCTGAGAAGGCAGTTCATTAAAACCTTCCGCCCTGAGCCTGTTTTTGGCTTCCGTTTCAGTCAGGCCGGTAAACGAAGCGGAAATGTCATCCGGAACCATGTATTTATAATATCAAAAAACAAAACCGGAAAAGGCTAATTGGGAAACACACCACTGGTTAAGGTACCGATGGAGAAATTTTTACCGTACGGATCGGGGTTGAGACTGATTGATTGGCCATTATTCAGATTGGTCAGGGTAGCGGTACCGGAAGGGCTCTTGGTAGCCTGCAAACTATAAGCGCGATTACCATCCCGGCTATGAATGGTATAAACAGCAGTAGAGCCGGGTGAATTGAAATAGACATACGCCATCAAAGAATTGGGGTTGAGAGCATCATTCAATATCAG
Organism: Candidatus Amesbacteria bacterium; assembly: GCA_027371535.1. Classification (GTDB taxonomy): domain Bacteria; phylum Patescibacteriota; class Microgenomatia; order CAZETR01; family Amesbacteraceae; genus DAHXMV01. Next base: position 3,654 of record DAHXMV010000003.1, read on the forward strand.
GATTTGTTTTTCTTTCAGATATACCGGGTAATCCAGATAACCGGAATTATAATTTCCCAATACATATGTATAGGTGCCACCTGTATAGGCTTGGTCCACCTTAAGAAATGGTTTCCAATATCCCTGAGGTAGATATACCCTAACACCGGTATTCAAACCGGCGTTATAAAAAACCGGACGAATCAGCAGGGCATTGCCAAACATAAATTCATTCCGGGGATCATTGATATCGTTACCGGACGAAAGCTGGGTATAGAGATTGTAGACATTCGGGTCGGAGGGATAGTCAAAAAACAACGGCCTGAGACTCATTAAAGTCCCGGTGGAGTAGCTATTCATAGCCTGGTCATAAGCATATTGCTGCAGGCGGTTTCTGAGCTGGAAGTAATATTTGAGAGCCGCCTGTTTGGCAGTATCAGGATCGTGCCAGAAACCGATGGAAAACATGGTGACTCCCTGGAAAGTGGACAGCTGCATTTCCCTCAAAAAGTACAGGTCATCCGTAAAGGAAACCGGATAACCATTGGCATCCCGATTGATCATGGAGAAATCAGCAGCGTTTTGAACGGTGGGATACCCGGACATAGCTGTCGTTATAGCATTGTCAAACTGAAATTTATTCCTATGCAAATTCTGAATTGTAGGCCAGTTTGGCGGCGTCAGCTGGGCGGTATATCCGATTCCCAAAGTATCCGGAACAATGGCATCGCCTTTATTGGCAATCCAGGTATTCCGGGTGAGAATGACAAACTGATTCCCGTAGTTGGCCAGATAACGATCTAAAACGAAATTATAGTAATCATCGCGAAGATTAACCGCGGCCGGATTGTTTTTGTACGCCTTGGTGTCATGAATTACCATGTCATCGTGTTTAATGCCCTTGCCTGAGGAAATGCCATAAGCAGAACTGATTAAAGATAGCCAGCGGTCAATTGCGGCCGAAGAATTATTAAGCATATAGAAACCGTTGTCGTTGTTATCTGATGTGGAGAAAAGCTGGGGAGGGTTGGTAGTGTAGATCGGGGAGATGCCGCTAAATTGACCGGCAATACTTCCGTTTTGGGGACTGACCCGATGCCGCATACCCAGAACCGGTACAATGCCGTTTCCGCTTAAAAAGCTGTAGAAAGCGTTAATATTGGTCCAATTTTTATTGGGGTCGGTATTTAACCGGAGCGAGTCGGTGGTGGGGCTGGAATAAACATTACTGCCGCACCCCGGTGACGGGCCATTCCAATAGCCGGAACCGACAGTGACTGTTCCCAACCGGCCATAGCTTAAGAAATGGGTAACGGCGTTCTGGACGGTCGTTGGGGTGGTATTACAGGCCAGTTCGCCAAAGCTTTCCCAGTTGGAGCCAAAGACGGAAAAAGCCGGCATTTTATCGGTGTAGCCCAAGTTATATCTGACATCACGATAAGCCTGGTAAACGGCGTCAAGATTGGATTTTTTGATAATCACCAGAGGGGCTACGCCGGCGGTGTTGTCACCGGCTTTTAATTTCATGATTACGCACGTTTTACCGGAAGGGCAACCATATGAACCATTCCGGGTGAGACGGACCATTTTGACCGCCGGCTGGAGATAAGCAATTAATAAATTAAGTTCCGGCATGACTAAAATCGGCGTGCGCATCCGGCAGCCACCTGAGAGCCAGCCATTTAAGTCAAAAGAAACCTGCCCGGCAGTACCGGCCGCAGTTTCGCAATGACCAAAACTGAAACTGGTATCCAGAAAATCACCCAGTTCAGACTGATTGGTTGCCAGCTGCATACCGGTACCGAAAACATGCCGGACAGTCCCCGGAATCTGGATTTCATAACGATCCGGCTCGGTACCCGATGCCAAATATTTGGCCTGGACGGTATAAACCCCGGAGCCATAAGTATTAATGTTAAACTGGGTCGAATTTATGCTATTCGGGATATTTGTGGCCCCGTAATAATACGTAATTGATCCACTGGGAACTGCCGTGTCGGCCACCAATTGGGTATAAGTCGTGGGAGAAGCTGAGGCTGCCCGGGAACCAATAAGCATGCGGTTACGGGAGACATAAACAGAAGTAATAATAACGGCAATTACCCCGAAGACTAAAACAGAAAGGATGGGGAAAAAATTTCTGGAAGTATTGCTAAATTTTCGACCCACACATTATTTATAAATAATCAAGAATATTTTTCCAAGGGGAAAAAATACCCAGGGTCACGGAAGGACCGGAACCGATTCCGGCATATCTGAAAATATACGGCGGAGGTTCGGGTAACGGATCGTAAGTGACAGTAAATTGCCGGCTGGCCCCGGGGGCAAGGGTGAATGAAGCCAGAGGATTACCCGGTCCGCCAAACTTCTGGCTATACATGGAGATTCTGTAAGTCAGAACGTCCTGACTGACCGAACCGGTATTTTTAAAACTATATGTGGCTACCATTTTTTCGCCGGACCGGGTAAGGGAAAGCATATTGGCAGTAATGCCGGTCTCCAGGTTTTGGGTACCCAGAGAGGTGAAAGCGGAAACGGAAACCGAAGTCGGTTTCGGGGCGGGGGCTTTTGAAGTCTGGGGGTGTACTGATGCAGAAGGATTGGTGGGGCTGACCGGCAGAATCGGAATACTGGTTGGCGATACAGCCGGGGGGTTTGGTCCCAGACAATCAGCAGGACCGGATTCCAAATAACCACAAAGCTGGTAAATATTGTTAGCGGCAGCATACTCATAATCCCGGCGCGTCCGGGGATCCTGAGGCAGGGTTTTTAAATAAGCAGGGACTAACAAGTTCAGATTAGCCGGGTAGTGACCGGTAGTGACATAGAAGGTATCGATCTGTTTTTTCAGGATCTGCAAATCCATCTGCCTTTGCGTGTCTCTGGCCCGGGATAATTGCTGTGAGGGATTTATAGCTAACAGCAATGCGGGACCGGAAATAATCAAGATAAAAATCACAATGCCCGCAATGGAAAAAATCCGCCACCAGGTTTTGGCGGAGCCGGACGGCTGAAAGCTAAACTGACCCTTTAATTCCCGTAAATTCCTGTATAACAAATATGACCAAATCATTACGAGCGGTGAAATTAAAGAACCGGCAATATTTACTATAAATCCGAGTAACGGAGAAAAGGCCCGGGCAATTATGGTGGCGAGAACTACCAGAAACATTATGACGAGGAAAATAATCATAATGGCCAAATAGCGGCCGACTAACGACCAAAATCTGCCCCGGACATATTCACGGCTTTTTAATAACGCATCCATTCCCCACACATCTTCATCGGCCAGAATAAAAAATGCCTGACCGGCAAAAACCAAAAAGATCAGGCCGGGGATGAAAAAAAACAGACTTAAAGGCAGAAAGATTAAAACCATCAAGAGCATGGTCCAAAAATATTTCCAGATTTTCGGTCTCGCCAGAGCAAAAGCCGCCTTGAAACCGAGCCGCTCTGTGGCACGAGAAACTGCTGCAATAAAAGCCAGCTGACTCCAGCTTTGCAGATAGATCATAGAAATCATAAATAAGAGGTAAACAAAACCGACTAAACCAATAAAAATAGCCGGCTGGGTTTTAATAAGCCCCACACCCAACGCAGACAATAAAAACAGGGGCAGAAAAAAAGCCAACGAGAGCAAAATCGGAACAAATAAAGTACCTATGAGCACCCAGAAACGGCCGGCAAAAATATTCCAGGCTTTGTTTAATAGTTCAATGGGGCCAAAAAGCCGGTTATCAAATTCCGGGACCAGGGCGGGAGTCGTATCGGGTTCCACTCATTAAAGTATCAGGGGTTTATAAATTGCTGTCAATGAGGCGAACGGCCGTCCAATCATGGGAAATCTGATACCGGGCCCGGTCCAGAGTAATTTTGCCATCACATACCTGTTTATGTAAAAAATTCTCCACCTGATCCTTTTCATGAAAGCCGGGGCGCGGTTCGGCGGCTTCCGGCCATAAATTACCGATATCATTACTACCACCGAGCTCCAGGCTGATGAGATGGTCGACTTCATATTCACCCGAAAAATGGGACGTAATGCCGTATTCCGCATAGACCTGTTTTTTAACACTCTCCGGGACATTACGAACAGATGCCGAGTAACCTTTGGTACAGACCTCTTCTCCGGTAACTTCGGGAAAAACCGTGCCCGGGGTGCAGTCCGGATCCGGCAAGGCTCCCCTAGCCAGACAGCCGACGGTTTTGACCCGGGTACCCAAAACTTGTGAAGAAATCTTTGAATAAGGCCTTAACCATGCCCAGATTACGAAAACAAAAGCTATCACCAGCAACAGATAAGTTAATTTGCGGATCACCAGGATCTAGTATACTAAATCTTTTCCCAGGGGAATTCGGAGTGACCAAAATGGCCATTCTTGGCGGTTTCCCGGTAGATAGGCCGCTGAAGTTTCAGACCGGCAATGATCCCGGGAGTTGATAAATCCAGGAGTTTCCAGGCATATTTTTCGATGTCTGCCTGCTTAGCGGTAGCAGTCCCGAAAGTTTCAATGCTTTTGACGATGGGCTCGCGGACGCCGATAACATATGCCAGCTGGACTTCGCAGCGCCGGGCCATTTTAGCGGCCACGACATGTTTGGCGACAAACCTGGCGGCATAGGCTCCGGAACGATCGACTTTGGTCGGGTCTTTCCCAGAAAAGGCTCCCCCGCCGATTCTGGCCATACCACCGTAAGAATCGACGATAATTTTGCGGCCGGTGACCCCGGTATCGGTGGCCGGACCGCCGATATCCCATTTTCCGGTACCATTGACGATTAATTTATCAATATTAATTAAGGGTTGTTTGTAAGCTTTGAGGACGGGGGTAACCGCGTGCTGATACAGGTCAAATTTCACCTGATCATGGGAAATTTTGGGATCGTGGGGATTGGCCAGGACGATAGTGTCTACGCCGACCGGCAGACTGTCCTCGTATTTAACCGAGACTTCGCTTTTGCCGTCGGGACGGAGGTATTTTAATTTAGTCACTTTCAGTTCATCCATGGCCCGGGTGAGGGCGTGAGCCAGCATGATGGGAAGCGGCATAAGCTCGGGGGTTTCATCCACGGCATAACCAAACATCATGCCCTGATCCCCCGCACCGCCGGTATCCACACCCTGGGAAATATCCGGAGATTGCTGATGGACAAAAACATCCACCGGGGATTTATGCCAGAAGCCAAATTCTTTTACAGTGTAGCCCAAATCTTCAACCACGCCACGGGCGATATTTTCAAAATCTATTTTTTGGGGACAGGTCACCTCACCGGCGATGGTCATATGATCTACCGTAACCAAGGTTTCCACGGCGACCCGGGATTTGGGATAAATTTTTAAAGCCGCATCCAGAATGGCATCGGATACCTGATCGCAGACTTTGTCGGGGTGGCCTGAACAGACTGATTCGGAAGCAAAAGTTGAGTAATTCATAGATTTTTCCCGCTGAGCGGGACTTGTCGTTTTGGCACCGTGATCTATCGGTTGCCTTCCCGCTAAGCGGAATCTCCTGACAATATGGAAATTAGAATATACATTCTTTTGAATTTTGTCAATGCCGGAGTAGAATTGCAAATCATGCCACATTTTGAAATCGGCAGTTCAGAGGAAAATGAGCTGATTGACGCTCAAAACTGCATATTCCTAATTAATTCAAAAAGGGTAATTTCTGCCCAGATGTTACTTTCGGCATGCAGATTTTACGGACAAAAATATCCCCAAGCCCAGGTTCATGAAGAGTATGAAATGAGGCTGAGTTTCGACAAATTCAATTTGAGCCTGGAAAAATCCGAATCTTTGCAGGACCCGGGAATGACGCTGTTAAAAATTGTGAGTAATGTATTGGATAAAAGAGACGGTGAGAAAATCGGTTATCCCTGGGAAAAGGGTGACCTTGGTTTGATAAGCGATTTTTTTTGGGGAATCACCAGAACCGATCATTTAGACCGGGACTCTTTGAGGAGACTGGCCAAAGTTTATATAGATAATTGGGAAAGGCCGGGAGTGAAGGGATATTATCTGAAACTGGCAGGAGAATATTATAAAAGAAACCGGATGACACCCGAGAAGAAAACGGAAATAGAACAGCCGTGGATTGGAATTTTGAGAGGATTACTACCGGATCTGGAAGCCTGCCTGAGACCGGCTACTGGCCAAATTTAACAGCCCCGGCTTTATATATATTTACCACCTGGGCGGCAGTCAGCGGATAATTGTAAATCCGGATGTCGTCTATCTGGCCATTGAAATACTGGCTCTGGCTGGTGGCTGCGCCAACCTGCAAAGCGGCAGTATTGGTGGTATCCCCCAGAGTGGAGAGGGTTCCAGATTTGACAACCGCCGATTGCTTACCATTGATATATATAGTAGAAGCCGAATCCGAACTCCGCTTGATAACCACAGCAAAGAAATTCCAGCCGGCGGACATAAAATGCTCCGGGGTGCCCATGCCAAATAAATTAAATGAGGGATCAACGGCCATATAATCAAACTCGCCATTGGAAGAAGCGATATTGATTATCCAGCCGGTGGAGGACGCATTTAATTTTGAAATTATGGGGTGGGGATTGGAAAAACTGCTGCGGTTAAACCACCCGGTAACGGTCATATCACCGGTGGTATTGAGATCAAACACGGACTGGTTGCCCATGGTGACATAATCCCCTGCCCCGTCAAACATGAGAGAGGCCCCGATTTTTCCCGTGGTACCGCCGTTCCACATTTCCGTAGACGTACCGGAACCGCAGGTACCTGTAGACCGGCCGGAATTAGGGGTAATGGTACCATCCATACCCGCGGCGGTGCCGTTGGCATTTAAAGCGGCGTTATGTGCCAGATTGCCCTGGCATTCATCAAATCTATACCAGGCTATGGGAGCCCCGCGGTTGTAGTCATAGGCAATCTGGGCCGGTGTACGGACATATCCGTATATTCTTACCTGGTCGATGATACCGGCAAAACTGGACACAGCTACGCTGACTGAGGCACCAAAAGTAACACCGGTAGTAGCCGAGGAAGACGTTTGAATACCATTTTGGTAAATAGTGCAGTGGGTAGAATCTGTCGAAGTTGCGACAATATATGACCATTGGTTAGTGGAAACTGCAGTACCCGTGCAACTACCGTAAGTGGGCTGAGAGCTGCCGTTGAAAGCAAGTTTTCCGGTCGTGAGTAAGGTTTTGTTAGCTACACTGGCAGTCGGATAAATCCAGAGTTCGACAGTATTGGCGTATCCGGGGTCTGTAATAGTAGCAGTCACAGCCTGACTGGATCCGTCAAACTTTAGGGCTGACCCGAATTTTCCGTTTACCCAAGTCGGCGAACCGGTAAATGAACCTGTGGCTCCGTGACCTGAAGTGTCATTGGCTGTCGTACCTGTATTCTCATCAAATTTCCATTCACCCAGCGGCGGAGTACAAGTATCTGAAGAATCGGGGACACAAAAGGCGGCGGCGGCGGAATTGCTGGCAATGCCCGTGGAATCGGTGCCTAAATCACCCAACACCAGGGCGGAGGCTTTATTTAATTCGGCAGATACCTGATCGGAAGTAAAGGCCGAGCCGTAGACTTTAACATCATCCATTAATCCCTGGAAATATTCCCCGCCGGCAAAATTCCAGCCCAAATTCAAGCCGGTTGTGTTGGTGCTGGTTAAATTTCCGGTTTGAACGACCTGGCCGGTAAGATTACCGTTGAGGTAGACTCTGATATAAGAACCATCATAGGTACACCAAACATGAGACCAGGTGTTTAATGACAGGGCCGAGGAGGAAATGGCGGCAGTCTGCCAGGAACCGGAATAAATTGCGCAGTTGGGGTAGGAATTTGAATCCGTGGTGAGCCGGAATTCATTGGGTTTGGTGATTAAAGTTTTTGAAGCAGCAGACCCAGCTGGTTTGAACCAACCTCCCCATGAAAGAGCATTGTATGTAGCGCCATTATTTACAAAAAGCGCTGTCAAGGGAGTAGAGGCAAAGATCTGGGAAGCGCCGTTTAATTGGACAGCCGAATCGAATTTACCGGATAAATTCCAGAGAGTGCCAGAATCGGTGGCATTGTAAGAAGAACCAAGATTACCTGAATTATTGAAGGTAGTGCCACTGGCTTCATCAAACTTGTACCAGACGGCAGCCGATCCCACGGGAGATCCGGGGGCCGGATGGCCGGCGTTCATATCTTCAGTCACCTGTTTTTGAGTCCTGGCGTAGCTATATATTCTGACATCATCCATAATCCCCTGATAACTTGAAGCAGCGACATTTAAACTGGTACCAAAAGACAGACCAGTGGAAGCACTGGTAGCGGTGACAATGCCGTTTTGATATAAGGTACAGTGAGTAGTGTCCGTGGAAACTGCGGCGATATGGGTCCAGGTGTTTTGGGAAAGTGCGGTGCCGGTACAACCGCCGTAAACCGGCTGTGAACTGGCGTTAGTTGTCAGTTTGGAAGCGGTGACTAAAGTTTTACTCACTACGGAAGCCGTGGGATATACCCAAACCTCGACAGTGTTAAAAGCTCCGGGATCGGCAATTGTCGCGGTAACAGCCATACTGGAACCGTCAAATTTTAATGCAGTGCCATATTTACCATTAACCCAGGTAGGGCTACCGGTAAAGGCACCGGTGTAACCATTTCCACTGCTGTCCACCGGAGCCGTACCTGAACCGTCATCAAAAGCCCAATCAACCAGAGGGCCGGGAGAAAAGTTATAAAGCTGCTGCACTTCAGCAGCATTCAGTGTCCGGCTGTACAACCGGATTTCGTCCATCTGGGAATTGTTGACGGCATAGGAACCGTTGGCGCGGCCGATATTGAAAGCATTGGCGTTGATGCCGGCAGTCGAGGTGACGACAACATAATTCCAGGAGCCGGAGGTGAGAGCCCCGCCCATGACGCCATTAATATAATAAACAGGACCGGTGAATCCGGTTCCGGCAACCACACCCGATGATGAGTTAACATATGCGGTTCCGGTAATCAGATTGAGAAAATTGTCAGTGGTATTGGCCGGTTTGACCCAAAAGGCGACTGATTTAATGCCGGTAATGGTATTTGAAAGGGAAAAATATTTACTGCTGCCGTCAAAGGTCGGGGCATTACCGAATTTGCCGGCAGAAAAAGCGGTAGAGCCGTTGTTGGTCAGAGTAAGGCTGTTACCGGACGAATCCGCCGGATTGCCTGATGATTCATCCATTTTCCAATAGCTGATCAAACCATTGGTAATACCCGCAGCATTAACGCCGGATGAAGTACCGGAAAGGCCATGAGAACTGGCACTCCGGATAAAATCATTTTGGATTTGGGAGGCGGTTCTGGCATAACGGAAGATTTTGACGTCATCAATCGAACCCTGCCAGGGGCGGCCGGTACCATCGGCCGAAGCACCGATATAAAAGGCGCTGTTACCATTGAGAGTACCTGAAGCGGTGAGGGAGTAATTACTGGAAACCTGTAAACCGTCGAGATATAACTTGATGCTTGATGTGCCGTCTTTAACGGCGGTAAGCTGATGCCATTGCTGATCGGAAGAAGCATCCGAAGGGGTGGAAACCGTATCTTTGGGAAAAGAGGAATTGGTGTCAGTAATCCCGAAAGAATAAGTCCCGTCGGCATTCACATACAGGCCATAACCGCCGCCGGTAGCCCCGGGATTGAATTTACCGATAACCGATTGGGAAATGGGGTATTGCACTGAGGATTCTGTCCCGTAGCTGCCAACAACGGGTTCAGTAGACGCATACTGGCGGGCCAGAAACCAATCCCAATCAGTTTTGCGATTTCGAATGGTATACACACCGATGTAACCGGTGAGAAAGTCGCTGCCGTTGCCATCAGTATAGGCACCGGGGTTAAGCGAAGCGACTACGGAAGCGTAGTTGTCAGCATAAGTCGTAAAGTCATAAATATTGGAATGGGCAACGGCTTTTTGAATATACCAGGTACTTAAATTCGGGACCCAGCCCGCCTCATTGTGACAGGTGCCGGCCCCAAAACAGACCGCATGCTGGTAAGGACTACCTGACGTATCTTCAAAACAGCTGGAGTAGGAGTGGCAATTGGCAGTATTGGTATCGGTACGCAGATTGAGGGCAGCTTCGCGGTAGGAAAAAGAGTCGTTGGCGGTAGGTTTATATCTGGCTTCGACGACCAGATCCGAAAAGGAAGAATTACTGACTAAGACGCTCTGACCGGTATAAGTAGCGTTGCCGACGTGAATGGCCCCACCGGATTGAGTGACCGTCCCTGTCCCCACCGCCTGCCATTTGCCGGAATCAATAGTGGTACCATTGTCAAAATCGTCAAAAAATAAAAAGACGTTATTACCATTACTGGCGGCGGCAGCAGCAGGATTGCCGTAAGCCATATAAACGGTTTCATTGCCTGAAATGGACGGTAATTTGATAAAAATATTAGTCGAGGCGGAGTTACAGGTCCCCTCGGTAATCCAATAGCTGATGGGTTTATTCTGGTTATAGTCGGAGTCAAAGAAGCGGATATCGTTACAATTGCTCTGCATTTTACCGGCGGCGATCGGGGTAGCCGTATCCACAGTCACCCGCATCTGCATATTGGTCAGAGGACTGCCGGAATAGGTGATATTGATGGGAAGACGGTATTTATAATCATTTTCGGTGTGGCGGACCCAGGCCTGGAGAGTGAATTTGTCGGCGGCGGCAAAGTCCAGGACAGTTTTGTCGGCGATAGTGGCATAGCCGTTTCCGCTTAAACCCAGACAACGGTCGCCGACACATTTGTCCGGGGGCTGCCAGGTACCGTTGGTAATTGTCAGGTCATTTTTGTTGGAGGAGGAATCATGGGCCGTAGTTCCCTGACCCTCGTCAAATTTCCAGTAGGCGGCCGGGGCCGGGCCATTTTCTTCCGTACCGGCCGTGGGGCCGGCCGAGGGAGAAAAGGTGCTTTGGGAAAATTGGGCGCTGGTGGTACCGGCAACAGCGTTGGGGTTGCCATAATAGATATAAATCAGGTTATTGCCGACGGCGATATTGGGCATCAGGACATAAAAATCCGAGGAGGCGTCATTGCAACCGACTCCGGCACCGCCGGATATATTAATGTAATATTGGAGAGACATGCCCAGGGCATCGGTAAAGCGAACGTCCTGGCAGCTGGTCTGCATTTTGCCGGCGGTAATCGGCGTGGCAGTGTCAAACTGGACCAGGACTTTCTGATTGGTGGCGACCGAGCCGGTGTTATTGGTAAAAACCACTCTTTCCCGATAGAGCCAGGCGTCGTCGGCCCAGTCGGCGGCGACGGGCTTGCTGGTGAATAAATAAGCTGCCCCTACAGCGATTAAGAGGACCAGAAACCAAAGAAATTTCTTCAGTTTTTTAAAGCTGAAACCACGACGTAAAGTCACCATACAGACAGTGTACTTTTTATTATAGTACTCACTCCGGCCCGGTCAGTTCCAGGATAGGGATAGCAGGTAAAGCGGCACCGGCAATACCCTGAACTTTGCCATATATATTTACAGCTCCTGTCATTAATCTTTTAGCCTGTCCCTCCCGGGTTTTCCAAATTCTTTCAAAAGCCCTTTTTTCCTGATCTATCTGATCCACACTTTCCTTATATACTTCAGCCAAAGCCTGAATTTGCTGGACAAATTCATGACCGGTCAAATATTCATAGGCGGCATCGGCTTTGTTACCTCTATCCTGAGCAAAAAATTTAGATTTAGCAACTTCAATTAATTTATCCCGTAAGGCCAATCCCAAAATTTCAGCCAGTTCAGGTTTAACCAACCAAACACTATCCACATAACCAATGCTCAAGGTTATATTTTTGGGCATGGCGGAGGTAACGATAACAGGGATATTTGCGGCTTCATTACGGAGATTGTCTTTAAGGGTGATCAGCCAATCATTTTCCCAGGACTTGGTTCGCTTTGATTCCCATAAAATTACACCGCAAACGTGGCCGCGTTTGGTTCTGACAGTCTGACGGATATCGGCGCCTCTGATTCCTTTTTCCACATCATCAATCAAATCATCGGGAAAAGACTTAATGAGTCTGGTTTTGAGGTCAAGTTCCTGAATTTCACCCTGAAGCTGCTGGGAACCCTGATCGGCTTTACGACGGGCTTCTTCAACCGCATTTTTTAAATCATTAATTATTTTATCTTTTTCCGCAAACTTTAACTTTTGTTCCTCAAAGGCTTTATTTTGGGCTTCGATACGAATTTTTTCCTCTTCCGAAATCAGCAGCTTATGAGCTTCAAGTTTAGCATCATCCCGTTCATTTTTGGCTTTTTTCAACTCAGTTAATAACTCATCCAACTGGCTTCTTAATTTACGATTTTCTTCGATGGCACCTCCGGTCTCGTCTTTGGCTTTTTTCAGCTGGAAAGCCAGTGCGGCGGAAGCTTTTTTTTCAGCTTCATCCTGAACTTCAGCGATTATTTTCCGGCGTTCCTCCTCACGGAATTGGTCTTTTAAAGCCGCATCTATCTCAATTTTGTTACCACATTGATTGCAAACAATAAATCCTGCCATGACTAACAGACTACAACAAAAAATGAAGCTGTCAATGTGATACTATTGACGTATGAACCGGGTGGTAATCGAAGCCGACAATCTCTCCAGAAATTTCGACAAAATCAAGGCCGTAGACGGAGTCCACCTGACGGTCAATGCCGGGGATATTTATGCCTTAATCGGGCCAAACGGAGCCGGAAAAACCACTTTTATCAAAATACTGACCGGGCTTTTGGCCCCTTCAAAAGGCATTGCCTGGATATGCGGCCAGGATATCGCCAAAAATCCGCTGGAAGCCAAAAGACATTTCGGCTATGTATCGGATAACCCGGTGGTATATGACTATCTGACAGGTTACGAATTTCTGAACCTGACAGGGGCGATCCGGGGTATGAAAGAAAAGGAAATAAAACGCCGGATTGAAGAACTGGTACAGATTTTTCCCCTGAAGGAAGTGATGCTGCAAAAAATGGGCAGTTATTCCAGGGGAAACCGGCAAAAAACGGCATTTTTGGCCAGTATGATATCCAAACCGGAACTTTTAATCATTGATGAACCGATCGCCGGGCTGGACCCGACCAGTATCACAATTTTCGGCCAGACACTGGCCAGATACGCCAGGGACGGGGGAACGGTCTTTCTGGCCACACACATTCTGTCTTTCGGCCAGGATTTTGCCACCAGAGTGGGGGCGATGAATAAAGGCCGGCTGGTGAAAGAAACCGAAGTCACCGGGGAAAACCTGAATGAGATCTACAAAGAGACGGTGAATTCGAAATGAGTATTTTCAAAGTTTTATCAGACACCGACCGCAAAGCTTTCAAGGCCTGGTTTGCCACGCAAACCTTAAGTAAAATACTGGTTTTCTTTGGCTTTATAGCTGTACTTTTGGGACTGTCCCTGTTTTTGTTTTACAGCTCCGGCTGGATATTCACATCGCTTTATCACTTAAAAAACTTCGGTCAGCTGACAGCCAACTACATCATGAGGGCGGCGATTTTATTCATCGTAATTTTGGGCATCGGCAGCAGTACGGCGACTTGTGCAAATTTATTTTTTGCCGGGAATAAGAATTATTTTTACCTGTTAACCCTGCCGCTGGACCCCCGGATACTCGTGAGATGGATTGTGGCCAAGACCATTGTAGTTAACACTATCATGCTGACGATTTTTCTTCTACCGCTCGGGTTAACTTACGGGTCAATTTTCGGACAGGGGCTGACGGGATTTCTGGTTATCAAACTAGGGCTGGTCATTTTGTCACTGGCCGTTCTGACAAACAGCGGCGGAGGCATGGCGGCCGTATTTATTGCCAAAAGAATCAAACGGCATAAATCCGTTATGACGATTTTGGGCGTAATTGTATTTATGGCTATCCTGGTAGCCACTTTCAGACTGGTTTTTCCGGGAAACCTGACCAGGTTAACACAAATTGACAGCCGACAATTTTTTCCGATTTACAACAACCTGCCTTTGAATAACCGTTTTATCCCCACCAACTGGCTGGCGGATATGCTGACCACGACATCGGCGACCAATGTAGTTCTGTCTCTGGTGTTTACGGCCGGGCTTTTTTTGGTTTACCTCCGGATGATGGCCGGGAATTTTTATCCGATATTGCTTTCAATTTCCGCCAAAGCAGCCGCCCCCCAGGCTACCCTGTCGGGGACGATCCAAACAAATACCGCCTTTCATTTTGAAAAGTATTCCGCGGCTGATGCCCTGGCTCTGAAAGATCTGGCGGCAATTATCCGGGCACCGGGCGAATCCGGATACGGAATATTTTTAATCCTGTTAATCGGATTTTTCTTTTATTTATTCTCAAGGGTCAGCATTCAGGCGGAAACCACCAGGGAATGGACTAACTGGCTGGTAGTCTTTGCTTATGCAGGCTTCGGGTTTTTTGCCAATACTTATCTATTGAGAATGGTGTTTCCGCTGACGGCCAAAGAATCCACCGGCGCCTGGTACATATTTTCCCTGCCGATTTCAAAAAACAAACTGTTGGGATCAAAAATGCTTCTGGCATATCTGGTCAGCCTGCCGCTTTTACTGATGGCGCTTTTGATATGGTGGCTGCCGCCGTTTTTGAACCCCTATCAAAACTTACTGGCTATCGGCAGTTTTATAACTACCGGCATGCTGGTGGCGATGCATACATTAATGGGGGCGATCAGCCCAAACTTTGCCGACGGGGACAGCCCGGAACGGGTGAGCACCAGTTCCATGGGCATGGCTGCCCTGGTGGTCACAACGGCATTTGAACTACTGTCCGCTTACGGAATCTATAGTTATATAAATCACAGCTGGTCATTTGAAAGGGTGCTCATTATGCCGGCGGCGGCGGGAGGATGTATTTTACTGACCCTGGTACTGATATTCAGGCAGACACTCGGAAAATATCAATTTTAATTTCCCATGCTGGACGAAAAATGGATAATTTTGGGTTTGATTATCAATCTGGCCGGCGGAGCGGATTATTTATGGGAAACAGTCAAAGGCCGGACAAAACCAAATAAAGTCTCCTGGTTTATCTGGTCATTAGCCCCCCTGGTTGCTTTTGCGGCGGAAATACAACAGGGCGTGGGATCGGCCGCCGCTTTGACATTTTTAATCGGATTTCAACCCCTGCTGGTTTTTATCGCATCTCTATTTCAAAAGCAGGCTTATTGGAAATTAACCAAGGGCGATTTATTGTGCGGGGGAGCGGCTGTTTTGGGAATAATTCTGTGGAAAATCACAGGGGTCGGCAATCTGGCTATCGTTTTTTCGATTCTGGCAGATTTGATGGGGGCTATTCCGACAATTATCAAATCCTGGAAAGCCCCCCAGAGCGAAAGCTCTTTAATGTATCTGACGGATGCCGTCAGTGCCGGTATTACTTTGCTGACTATCAGGTATTGGAAGTTTGAAAATTACGGCTTCCCCCTATATATAATGCTGATTTGCGGATTGAATTATATAATCCTCAGGCGGCAGGCAGGGAGAACAGGAGTTTTTCGCGGATAGGATCGAAACCAACTTCCCGGGCTTGGCCGCTGACAATTTTTTCGTAATCGCGGCAATACCGGCAACCCCCCTGCGGACAATCCAGTCCCCCGGAATTCTGATTAATCCGGGCGGATTTAAGGCGACGGCCATCGAAAATCAGCTTTTCCATAACCCCCGCCAAATCCGGAATGGGCACTGCTCTGGGAACCTCATCCCTGTCCAGATACCAGTAGCTGGTTTTGGTGACCGGGCGGCGATTTCCGGCGGCTGCCAGCAGTAAATAAATCTGGAGCTGGAGGGAGGAGGAATCTTCCTCATTTCTGCCGGTCTTGAAGTCAATAATGTGCAGGGTACCATCCGGTAAAACCTCTACCCAATCAACATTACCGCAAAGGACCAGATTATCTTCTTCGCTTAACCACATGCTGGCGACCATTTCGCCCCGGCTCTTTATTATCGTTGAAAGACTGGCAATGGGACCGGGGTGATCCTGAACTTTTTTAATCATCAGATAGCCCCGGTCTTTGAACAACTGTTCGGTTTGGGCATCCGCGAAGCCGCCTTTTTCGCCACCGTAATTTACCCACAACTCCTGATAAATATCGGTTAAGGGCTTGTCAAAACGGGTGGATACGGATAAATACCGGATCGATTCCAGAGTATCATGAACGGCCATGCCCAAGGTCAGATTAGGGCTGACCAATTGGATTTTTTTGTTTTCCGGCTGGTGTTTGTACATGTTCCGCAAAAAATACAGCCGGGGACATTTGGAAAAATCAGTCAGGCTGGAATGGGAGAGCCAAACGGCGCCGTAAGGATATTTGAACATGAAACGATTATATGCCAGTCATCACCACACCCAAAATAGTTATCAGAATACCGATGGCTTGCCGGCGGTTAATTTTTTCCCTGAGATAAATAAAGGCCAGAATGACGGTAATCATGGGATAAGTACTGGTGACCGGGGAGACCAGAGATGCCGGGCCGCGACTCAGGGCCAGGTAGAGAAACAAAAGGCCCAGAGGCAAGAAGAAATTACCCAATATATTGTAATAAAGATGTTTGTTCCATTTTCCGAAACGAACCGGCTCCTTATCAAAGATCCTGATAACAGCCAGGGATGAGAGACTGCAGAGAGCCAGGGAAAAAGTAAAAGTATAAAGTCCGAAATTGTTGATGGCAACTTTGGAAATAAAATCCCCCAGGCCGATGACCGCGGCGGCAAATACCGCCCACCAGATCCAACCGGCGATTTTCAGTTTTTTGTGCTCAGGTTTGGCGATGAAAAAGATACCGATGATAATGGCTGCGATGCCTAATAATTGCAGAAAATCCAATGATTCCTTTAGAAAGATTAAAGAAAGCAGGACGGTGACCGCGGGATAAGCGGCCAGGACGGTCCCGGACAGGGAAACGTCGGATTTGGAAATAATATAAGGAAAAACAAAATTAGGCAAACTGGCAAAGAAGGCCAAACAAACCGCCATCAGAAAAAAATCCCAGCGGATGCCAAAATACAGGGAAAACGGGATCCACAGCAAGAGATCAAAAACGGCCCCGATCATGTTGGTCACAAACGGAGACAACTCCGATAAACTTTTTTTTATCAGAACAAAACCCACACCCCAAAGAAGCGAGGCTAAGATGGCCGGAACAATCCAGGACATATAAATATTATATACAAATTGTGAGAACTCGAATAATCCAAATGTATAAACAAATACGGAGAATTGAATGATGGCAAGTTAGGATTTGGACATGATCATTTTTCTCGGGTTTAACAGTTTTTCCCTGAAAACTGTGCTGGGACAAGAGAGCATAGACCATACCAGACCGCCCTGACTCTACCCCGCGCAAAGCCCCTAAAGAAGGAGTACGAGAGCACCGCTCCTTTTTTAAAACACCCTCAGATAAGAGGGTTTTTTTTGTATAAAAAATTACGGAAAGATAATTTTTAAAATCAATATAGTAAATACGTATGAAAAAATTTAAAAAATGGCCGGGTAAAATTTTTCATAATACCATCATCGGAAGTTTTGTGACGGTGTTTAAATCGGCAAAGCTTTTGGGCGAACGGAGAGGATAGTCAGCGACAGCCCGGAAAGAAAAATTTTCATTGATATAACGGCAATTAAAACAGCCAGCGGGGTCCAGATGATGAATAATAACCCGAGTAAGAAGCGGAACAGATGGTAAACCGCGTAAAAAAATATGCCCCACCTGGCCAGACTACCGAGCATGCCGGTGAATAACAGATAGGTTAACCCCGCGAGGATGACCGCAATAAAGAAACATGCAAGAATTATTTCGAGCAGGGGCACTTGGTAACAGGTTTACTATTTGCAGCCTGTAAAGTCAAGTCAACTTTGAGAAAGTAATTTCCGGGAGACGGCAGAGGCAAAATTGATCAGAGAATCGTTATTTATAACACTGCCGGAGCTCCTGTCGGCAGACAAATAATGATGCGGGTCCAGAATCAGGACAATACTGTTGATCAACCCATTGGGCTGCCAGGCAATGAAATGGGGCAGGCTGATCCGGGAATCCGTTTTGATTGTCTGTTTTAAGCCTTCATGATTTGATTTTTGACCTTCCGGCGTATCCGTTCCGTAAGTCAAGATGACAAAATCCGAATCGGTGGTGTAATAGCTGCAGCTGTGGGTACTGGGCAGATCAAACGATTTGACCGTGATCACCGGCCGATTGATCTGGCCGGCAACCCAGTCTTTGGAAAACCGGGCACAGATATCGGTGTCCAGAGAAATATTTTTTAACGGAAGAAATGATTGGAATGCGTCTGTAGATTTTTTTAATTTTCCGGTAAATATATAGACCGGTATCAGAAAAACTGTCAAAACGAGAGTTAATATAATAATCAGTTTTTTCTGCATAAGAGTGAATTATAACTTATCTTTTGCCGGTGCCGAAGATGATACTGCAACCCAGGCCGTCGACCCCGATGCCCACATAGTTCCAGCGTGTATCCAATTGGTTGTCATTATGAGGTTTATCCCCGGCAAACAACCATTCGATGATATGCACACCGCTCAAACGATAACCATAAAACATGTTTTCACCGACCGAGGTGAAACCCAGTTTATTGAAACCATCCTGATTGTTCAGGTAATCGTTGAATCCTTTATGGTCGTCAGTATTTTTGATACTGTTTAAATACGCTGCCCGGCTTTGGGCAAACGAGGCTAAATTGTTGTCCCACATTAAAGCGGAAGCCCCATATCGCAGGCGATAGATATTCAAAGCGCCAAATATTTCACTTGGAGTAGCCATAAGCGAGTCCTGGCCGACCTTGATGGTCCAGGTGTGCTCGTCCACCTGCCGGGAAATTCCCCAGGGACCGGTGGGTTCGGGAACCGGTGAGGGCCGGGGTAAAACCGGTTGGAGATGATAATTCCCCAAAATCTGGACCGTCAACCCACTGTCTGTGACCACACAGACGGCATTGTAATCCGGCTGCCCGACATCCTTTTTAATATCGGGATTATTTAACCAGGCTGTGACTTTGGCAGCCGTATCCAGCTTCTGATTATCCGCCTGCATGGCTAAATTCATGTACCCGGGATGGCGAATGTAAAAATCTTTAGTGAGGTTATCAAATGTATCCGTATTCCAGTCGGATTTAAGACGTCCGAGAATGTCTTTTGCCAGGATACACAGGTCGTCATGTTTTTTCAGGGCAGAAACCCCGGCAATTTCCCGGACGGAATTAATTGCCGACCGGATATCTTCGGGGGATATGGTGGGAACAACCGGCGGCGGAGTGGAAGTTGTGAAAGAAAGAGCCGGTGTAATGGCAACTTTAGACACGGCCGGGGAAGTGGTACGGAAATGGGCCCGATCATAAACACCATAGATAAATAAGACCAGAAAGATAAGAATTAATATAAATTTATAGTGAAGACGCTGCCCGATACCGGCCATCAAGACGAATTATAATCCACCGCGATATAATGCGTAATTAATGAAGTTTAAAGCCATGGCGGCAGCGGCAGCGGGGGTGGGGTTAATATTTGCCTATTCCGGAATCAAAGTCGCAAATAAAGATGCAAATAGGCCCATTCCGACGGTGACACCCTACCCGACTACAGTCCCCACCCCGACAATAAAACCCACGCCGACCCCCAAACCCACCCCAATCCCAACGCCGACCCCCAAACCGCAGCCAAAATTTACCTCCGAGCAGATTTATCACCTGATAGACAGCTATGCCGGAAAATACAGAGTGGATCCGAATGTGATACGTCACATGGCCATTTGCGAATCCGGGTTTAATCCGCTGGCCAGAAACCATATTTATGGGGGTTTGTTTCAATTTGACGTGCAAACCTGGAAAAGTTTCCGGTCGATAATGGGCGAAAGTCCCGATCCGGATTTAAGATTTAATGCCGAAGCGGCGATAAACACCACGGCATATATGATTTCCATCAGGAGAGGCTATTTATGGCCGCAATGCTTCCCCCGTTAAGCTAATTATTTTTGGGATAAACTCCCGGCGAGGTTGTCTGCCCAGTATTCCATGATATTGTCGTCGTGCAGGCGATTGGCGGGGTACATTTTCACCTCTGCCCAGGCTGCCAGTTGGGCGCAACCAAAAACCGGCAAATAGGCGGGGCCAAGATAATGTGCCTGTATCACATGGGCCCGCATGTGCAATAACACCGGTTCAGAAAGCGAGGAACTGATGGTCAGAATATTATTGCCCAAGGCGACAGTATTGACCCCGAGAATCCCGTAAATGAGATAGGAAGTATTGCCTGTACAGGATGTGTATAAATAAATACCGTCTCTGACCATCGAAACCTGACAACCGCCCCAACGGCCGAGAGTGGAAGCCAGGAGATCATTAAAAAAGAGTAAAAAAACGACCACCAACACAAGCAGGGGCCATTTGAAAAACCGCATAATTAATTGTACACACCAGGGAAAGTAATTTTTCAGAGTAAAATGAAAAGGTGTCAAATATCATCTATTTTGTGACCGGTAATCAAATGAAAATCCGGCACGCCCAGCAGGCGATGAATGCCTACGGTATAGCCGTGATCCAAAAAAAGCTGGCGTTAATCGAGCCCCGGGAAGAAGAGCCGGAAAAAGTGGCAGAGGAAAAGATAAAACAGGTAGCCATGCAACCGGGCCAGGCGGTGATGGTGGAAGATTCCGGAATTTATATCAAAGCCCTGAACGGATTTCCCAAAACTTATGTACACTTTGCCTGCAAAACGCTGGGAATTGAAAACATCCTGAAATTACTGGAGGGAACCGATGACCGTACGGCAGAATTCCATCAAGCTCTGGCTTATATGGAACCGCCGATGAAAACACCCAAAATTTTCAGCTATATTGACGGAGATTTTAAAGTGGCGGAAAAAATATGGGCAAGCGAAAATGGTAATAAGCCGGGTTTTGACCAAATATTAATTCCGCCGGGTGAAGACAAACCACTTTGCAGCTTTTCCGAAGAATGGCGGGCCGAAAGAGATGTAAGACAAAACGGAGAAAAAATGCATTATGTTCAGCTGGCCAGATGGCTAACCGGAAAAGAACCAAATGAAATAAACCGGACAGATGCCAGGGGGGAAACAGCGGAAAATAAATAAAAATATGAAGCTTTTAGCAGAGTGGGCTTTTTTTGCGGGACTGGTGACAGGTTTGGCACTGGGGGGTAGTCTGGACACCGTGCGCAGGACCGAATTCGGAGAGGGAAATTATGACCGGGTGGAAGAAGCCTTTCAGACATTACTTAAGGCGGCCGGAAATTCAGTCAGCCGGGGGCTGGTGGTTAATCAAACTCCCGGCGGGAATATTTCACCGGAAACATACCTCGGGTCCAACCGGGCGGAATATTATTACCCGGGAGGAAGCATAGGGCCGGGGATCAAACATTGGTTTTAACCAGCAATCCCCCGCCGGATAATTATTCGCTGGGCGGAAAGTGGATAATTACGGGGGACAGCGACAGGCTGTATACGCTGGTGGATTTGGGGAACCATGGCGGAAATCACCTACTGAAACTTGAGTTTGAAAATCCGGGGGTGAAAGCCTATGCCTTTACGTTTGGCTAATTAAGCCTATAGTTTGCATTAAAGACAGCAGTGTGGTATAGTATAAACATAATTTCCACGGCTTGATATCGAGGACAATACTTCTTTAACAGAGTCATCTACGGAATTATTAATTTATGTCCATTCCTTCCTATTATCACTTTAAGAAACCGACCAGGCCGATGGCATTCGGCGGCAAAAAAGAATATTACAATCTGGAAGTATTTACCCGGAAGGCCCAAACCAAGCCGGTACAGGTAATTTATAAAGCCAAAAATAATTTTTCCGATTTTAATTTTTCGGACATACTCAACCGGAATATTGCCAACCGGGGTTATATTTATCCCACGCCCATCCAGGACCAGACCATCCCTGCCCTGTTATCGGGAAGAGACGTGGTGGGAATTGCCAACACCGGCAGCGGAAAGACCGGGGCATTTTTGCTACCACTTTTGGAAAAGATATCCCATAACCGTAATATAAAGGCATTAATCGTTGCCCCGACCAGGGAACTGGCAGTGCAGATAAACGACGAATTCAGACTGCTCTCCAGAGGAATGGCGATGAATTCGGTGGTATGTATCGGCGGGGTGTCCATGGGCGGTCAAATCCAGGACCTCAGACGGAACCCGAACGTGGTCATCGGGACCCCGGGAAGGTTGAAGGACCTGGAACAACAGCGGTTAATCAACTTTGGCAAGTTTTCGGTAATTGTCCTGGATGAAGTAGACCGGATGCTGGATATGGGTTTTATTATTGATGTGAGATATTTAATTTCCAAATTACCCCAAGACAGGCAATCGCTGGGATTTTCGGCTACCATGCCAGCAAATATCAGATCCCTGATGGGGCAATTTCTGACCGATCCGGTAATGGTGTCCATTCCGACGGTAACGGGAGAACTGAATATTAATCAGGACGTAATAAGGACCAACGGCAGGCCCAAAGCGGATATTCTGCACGAGCTTTTATTAAAAGAAGGTTTTGAAAAGGTGCTGGTTTTCGGGCGGACCAAACACGGCATCGACCGGCTGGAGAAGGATTTGATCAAACGGGGATTTAAAGTGGCTGCCATCCACGGAAACAAAAGCCAGGGGCAAAGGCAGCGGGCCCTGAATGCCTTTAAAAACAACCAGCTGAAAGTACTGCTGGCTACCGATATTGCCTCCAGAGGCCTGGATATTGATGACGTAACCCATGTCATCAATTACGAGCTGCCGGAGTCATATGAAGACTATGTCCACAGAATCGGCAGAACGGCGAGGGCGGGCAAAAGCGGCACAGCACTGACGTTTATATAAAGTGAGAACGTTATAATTAAATAATGTTTTGTATCAAATCCGGCAGATTAACTCTGCGAGACTTGGTTTTGGATGATTGGAAGTTATTTTATGATCTCATGCAAGAACCGGAGACCAGGCGTTATATGGGAGATTATCTAAAAGCCGAAACAGAAGACGAAGCCAAGAAATGGGTAACACAAACTATGGCTTTCAATAACGAAACCCCACGACATTCTTATAACCTGGCCATTGAGTTTAACGATGAGGCAATCGGATGGATTGGTATCGGAGAGGCACAAAGCGAGGAGAAGAAAGATCTGGATTTCGGTTATGCGCTGAAAAAGACTTTTTGGGGAAATGGATTTATGACTGAAGCCCTGCAATCGGTAATAAAATATTGCTTTGATTCATTACCTATACAAAGAATTACCGGAGAATGCGAATCCAGCAACATCGCATCACAAAAGGTCATGCAAAAATCCGGTATGAACCGGATAAAGACTTATGTTTTTAAGGACGAAGAATCCGGCCAGGAAAAAGAAAAAATCATTTTTCACATAGATAAACCGTAGGAAAATATTCCCCCCGTAAACGACTCCGGATTATAAAATGCTAAAATCAGTTAATGATAAAGGCGATAATTTTTTATTAGATATTGTAATTGAATCTTTCAAAGACCTCGATTTCTCTTTATTAAATTAATCAACTCAGTTCTTTCAATTTATATACGGATTTATTGGTTGTGGACGGGGTTAGGACTTTTTTCAGCTATTTTCAGAGTTTAAAACATACAATGAAAATTTCTTTGTCAGTTCTCGTGAAGTTTCAATATCGGTAAAGAAACTTACACCGATATATTCCAATTCCGCTTCTGTTTTCGTATCAAATTCTTCCTGCTGGGTCACGGCATTACCAGGAACCATTGTCTCCGTAAAATCCGTATACTTAATTCTTTTTTCAATTAAAGCTTTTCTCAAGGTTCTTAGCTGATTGCTGTTTTCAGACCTGAGAATAATAAATCCATTCTCCGAGGTCATGGGGTGAATACTCTTATCCTTATCAATAAAATCCCTAAACCTCATCAATGAAGTGTCCTGCTTATATTGCTCCATTAAACCGGCAGTCATATGTCCGATGGCGTTCATAATAATTGCCGGGTTTTTCTTTTTATTAACCACACAGGTAAATTGATGAACCCTGGGTTTAAATTCCATTTTTTATGTAGTCCAGAAAGGCAAATAATTTAGTGTTCATACCCTTAAAATCATGCGTTCTGAGTTGTTCTGCGTTTTCTATATATGGTAAACCTTTATATTTGTCGAGCTCGTCGGCGCAGTTTATAATCATTCCGTCAATCGATTCTTTCGTAAATTCAAAATGGCATTGAAATCCGTAAATCTTAGGAGAATATTTCACCACCTGCCTGGGGCAACCTTTGCTGGTTGCCAGGATTTCCGATTGGGAGGTTAGGCCAGGCATGTCTCCATGCCAGTGGCCAACCGGAAAAACTTTCGGGAACTGAGAAAAGACCGGGTCCGAATCAGACTTTTCAGTTAACCTTATGTCATAAACACCGATTTCCCGGTTAGGACTGTGAGCAAATGGGGCTCCAAGAGCTTCGCCGATTAATTGGGCTCCCAAACACACTCCCAATAAAGATTTATTTTTGTTGATAGCTTTTTTTATAAATTCGATTTCTTTGCCAGCATCGAAATACGGACATTCTTCAGTTGTAGTCGCCGGGGATTGTGGTCCTCCCATGACAATCAAGAAATCAAACCCGTCTGTATTTTCGGGATATTTTTCGCCAAGATACAGCTTGGTATAGTCTACCTGACAATTATTATTTTCTGCCCATTCTACTATTGCTCCCGGTGCTTCGAAACTTTCATGCATTACCACATGAATTCTCATCCCAAAATTATACATTGCACATGGCTAAATGTCCGTAGTATTGTCTTATGACGAAGTCAGAAACAATTCTTTGTGTTTAGAGTTTAATAAGGTCTTTATCGTCTAAAACAGAATTCAGTTTTAATAATATATCAATTACCTCCGTAATATTGGGAATTTTCGGTTCAAAATCCGGTAATTCATCCAATTTTACCCATTTATATTCAGAATACTCATCACTCAGGTTTATATTTCCGCCTTTATAAACAGCCAAGTAATGGGGAAGAAGCATGTAGCTGCCGTCGTTTTTCCTGTATAAAGTCGTGTGGTTGTACGCGGGATAAAGAAATATATTACAATCCTTCCCCACTTCTTCTTCTTTTTCCCGTTTCATTCCGTCAATAATCGTGCTGTCGGTTATTTCCATTTTCCCGCCGATAAAAGAATAAACACCATCGTAATCTCTTTCTCCCTTCCGTTTACAAAGCAAAACCCGGGTTTTGTCTTCACTGAGAACGACTATTTTTTGACAATTTTGAAAAGAATATTTATCCATATGCTTATTTTACCGGATCAGAACCAAAAAGATATTTATCTGCCCAGATTTGAAAATCTTCAAAAGTGCTGTAGGCATAGGTATGACCACCTTTGAGCTCAAATGCCACCCGGGCACGGGGAGAGTCATCAATCAGTAACGCTAAGTTATAATCAATATTTCCCAGAGATTGCATGGCTATATCAAACAACCCTTCGGCTTTGAGTTTTTTGTATGTGAAAGAATTAAAAACTCCGTTAAATAACTCATCCAGTTTCAATTTTGGGAGGGTGATAGTGTTAAAAACATCCATATTGTTGGTGATCATGCCAACTTTTATGCCTCGTTTTTTCAGATTCCGAATAATTGGTATGTGCCGGGTTTCGATTTGCATTCGGGCTACATCTTCAAGAAATGTTTGTGTCAAAACGTCAAAATCCATACCAGTGCCTGCACTGATATGCCTGTTGATATCGTCCATAGTCAAGTCACCCCTCATCCATTTTTCAACCCTGCCCTCCCCTTCCGGTCCCCAAACCTTGGTCTGAATAAAATCCCAAATATGGGGATGAATGGTCATAAAAGATTTATAAAACACATCTTTGGACCAAACCCCATCAAAATCCCAAAAAATAGTTTTAAATCTTTCCATAAATGAATTGTGTATATATTGAAACCAAATCTTTTACAAAAGCTAAATCTTTCGGATCAGCTCCAGTAAATTCTACGATACTGGCTCCAACTACATTTTTACTTTCAAACAGTTTTTTCAGCAACAGGACCAGCGCCTGTTTATTTAATCCTTTTTCTGCCGGCACACTTACACTCGTAAATTCTTTCGGATCGATGACGTCCAAATCCAGATGGATATAAATGTTTTGTGAAGTTATTTGTAAAATCTTTTTTACTGCAACATTAACGTCATAATTAAATTCCCGGGTAGTAAATATCGGAATATTATTTTCCTGAATAAACTGTTTTTCCGGAGGATCGGCATCTCTTAACCCTAAAAATACCACATCATTTGTAGTTATAAACGTCGATACCTGATTTAAGATCTCACTGTCTCCCTGACCTAATAAGACCCGCAACGGCATTCCATGAAATGTTTTACTCGGGGAAGATACCGGAGTATTCAGATCCGCATGGGCATCCAGCCACAAAACAGTCAGCTCTTTATTAAAATTTTTATAAAGGTAACTTATAGGAGCTATTTCGACACTACAGTCACCTCCGACTGTAAAAATCTTTTGGGGTTCATTTTTTCGGATAATATTATTAACAGAAATCAGATTATTTAACAAAGCCGTGCGGTTCTGTATGTCTGATACCCGGTCAGAAGCATTTAAAGTTAATCCGTCAGGTGCAACAAAATTATATTTAGCTAATATACTATGTTTTATTAACTCTGCACCCTTATATATATCATTCTTCGGCCCGGAACCCTGCCATTGCGGGATATATAAATACATTTACAAAAAACGATAACATTATGACTTTTTGATTACAAATTTTCTCACTAGGATAAAACATAATCTGGGGGTTTGGAACTCAGTATTATTTATATTCCCCTATTGCGGGAGATGAATCTATTTAAAAACTGAGCTGATTCAGCAACTTTTTGCTTTTGAACTTTTTCTGAAACCAAACCTTTTCGAAAATAAAAGCCGCTTTTCAATTCTCCATCATATTCATAGCTTAATGTAGTTGCCAGTGGTGTCCCCCGTTTAATTCCTTTGGGGATAAGGTTATCCATTAAGAGATGGTCTGTAGTCAAGTGCTCCAGATAATGAGCTATAGTGAACTGGGAGCTGTCATTTTCTTCAGGTTCACCGCTACAGTTACCTTTTGCCCTAATGGAGGCCTGAAGCATTTTAAGTTCTTCCGAGGTCAATGATATTTTTTCATATATATTAAAAATGAGAGAGCTTGGAGGACAATGAGAGATAATATCTTCAGGTAAGGAGCCGAGTTTCCCCACTTCGATTTCAACAAAAACTGTCGTTGATAATGGTTCCTTAGATTCTGGTCCGACGGATAATTCATTCATATTTAATACCACACCAAATATTTAAAATTTGTTAGATTTGATTAGTATTATATGCTTCATATCCTAAGAAATTTACCAAATAAACGGAACCAAGCGGTATTTAACTTTCTTTTGGTATTCCTTGTAACCGGACAAATTCTTTGCTAAAAACCTCTCTTCTTCCAGCAGTCTGATAACAATAATGAACATTAAAGGAAGAACGGTAAACAGTCCCCACCAGAACCCGAGGGCCAGGGGGACTCCGATTAAAAATATAAACGCCCCGGCATACATCGGATGCCGGACCAGATGATACGGACCGGCGGTGACTAATTTTTGATTTTTTTCTATTTCTATTGTCGCCGATGTATAAGAGTTAATTTTAAAAACCCTGTAGACAAGATAAAGTCCGAGTATAACCAGTACATCCCCAATAAATGCGGCGGTATCCGGGGTTTTAGACCAGCGGAAACGGTGATCCAGGGCGGGGAAAATAATGATTAAGATAAATGCCAGGGAAGAGAAGGATTGGATCAACTTTTGCCGGGGTTGTTTTTCGGCTATCGGACCTGCCTGTGTTCTGCGCTCCAGAAGTTTGGGGTCGTATTTTAAAAGATACAGGGTTATCAATAATGTGGACATCCCGAAAATTGTCAGAAATAACCAAGCCTGCCAGTAATCAAGTGTGCCCGCAGAGAAAAATAAAATGGCAGCCATGATTAACAGAAGAAATAACAAACCCCCGAATGCCTTAAGTTTTAAGTGTTTCATTGTGGCTTTCCATTGCCTGCCTGATTAATGACGAGGATATTTTTAATGCCTTAATTCTTGGTAAAAGCAGTGTATATTGAGAGGTCCCTTGTTTTAACTTTGGCTGCACCTTTTCACATTTGCTTATCGTCGAATCTATAGACCGGAGAGCTTCTTCCAATTCTTCTTTGGTAAACACACGGAAAGTATATCAAATATCAGACACTATCCGGGGTTTTGAAGAAAGAGAACCAGACCGAGGAGAAAGAGGAGGGTGCTGGCAAGAAGGGCTGTCAGAACCGGGCCGATCCAGGGGACAGGCAAAAGAAAAAAGATATCAGGATCCAGCAAAGTTTTGGGCCAGCCAATGAGGATTTTGAGAAAAACGTAGTAGAAAATATCCCACAGGGAAAAAGCAATTAAAAAAGCCCCGATTTTGGATTTTATATTTTTCCCGGCGAGTAAACCCACAGTTACAAGCATCACCATGGTGGCAAATTCCCGGAACATTTCAGTCACAGTAGTACGGGCAGAAAGTAGGACCGGAGCAGAAAACTGAACAAAAGAAATAAAGCCAAGGTTTAATAAGACTGTGACTCCGGATGGCGGATAAGCGGGGAGAGAGCTCCGGAGATAGACAACCACGGCGGCTTCGACATAGGCAAAAGCCACAGAAAATAAACAAAGGGAAACTAAACGGGATTTCATAACCTGTTTTAAACAAAACCGGGGAAAAAGTCCGTAATAATTTGTCTTTGGGGAATTCCCAGATCGGACAGGGTGCGGGTAAATCCGGTGACCAGGGTATGCGGGCCGGAAAGATAAAAAATCCGCCGGTTATAATCGGGTATAAGTTTATTTATCATTTCAGAACCGATCCGACCGGTCTGGCCGGTCCAACCGGCCGGAATTTGGGCTGTATCCGTCAGAGTGTAGATGATTTTTATTCCCAGGGATTGGGCGGCATCAAAGACATCCCGGTAAACAATTTCATCAGCGGTCCGATTGGAATAAAGCAAAACAATATCACGCCGTTCCCCTTTATCTATTAAAAACTTCAGCATGCTTCTAAAAGGGGTGATGCCGATACCACCGGCCACAAAAACTAATTTCTGGGATTTATCCCGGGGTAAAGTGAAATCACCGGAGAGCTGGGCCCCGACAACCGGGGTATGGGGGTCCATTTTCAACATCGCTTCCTTGAAAGAACTGCCGGGATGGTTAAATTTGATACCCAAACGCAGATTATCCTCAGTGGGGGAAGAAGCCAAAGTGAAATAACGCCGGTTACCACGGTCGTCAATCTGATTATGCGGTAAAGTCCATTCCATGTATTGTCCGGGCCGGTAATTAATAGGCCGGCTTAATTTAAAGACAAAGTCATAAGTGTCGGGGGCAATCAGAATTTTATCCGTCAGGTGCAGGATGAGCTTCTGTTTCGGGCTGACGAGATAGGAGAAAATATTGCCCATGACTAAAGCAATTTCGGGAGTGGTATAAAAACCTCCCACGTGAAACTGCGGGGCAAACAGGACTCCGACGATGACGGCATAAGCGATCTGCAGGGATTTGACCGGAGGGGTAGTCAGGGGTTCGGTCAGCATGACAAAAGCAAAGAAAAACAGGGAGGAATGCAGGACCGCATCGGCCAAAGCAGTCGGGAGACTGTGACCGGATAAGAAAGTAAAGGCAGACATGGTCAAAAGAGCCGATAAAAAGAAGTAAAACAGCATATCCTCCCGGCGGATTTTCCGGGCGACCAACAAGCCACCAACGACCACCACCGGCATCAAAGGCAAATTACCCACCCACCAGCTGGCTGACTGATTGAAACCAATGGAAGTCAGGACAACGGCAATAGCTACCGGATTAAAAACATGCTTGCTGCCAATAGCCAGAATATATTTGGAAGACATGGCCAGAATGGCCACCCAGGCCAGCCAGACCAAATCCGAATATTGCTGAATGGGGGTGACAATAAGCGCCAATATCAAAGCCGTAATGTAGACCGATTCGGCATTGGTGGGAGCCCTAAAAACCCGGGAAAAAAGAGCATTAACAATTAATGACACAGCTACCAGAAACAGGGCGGAAAAAGCGATCGACCAGGGGTTATATGGCAGCAGGTTGAAATAACCCAGCACCCCGGCAGCCACCAGCATGACTATCAGGTAATACAGTACCAGGCGGTACATGGTGGTGCGATTTAAGAATGAGTCTATGAAATCCATAAATTATTCAGCTTTTGGTAAGGTCATAGTCGGGAAAATTTGAAGTTTCGGTGCCGATGCCGTCTTTGTCTATCATATACCCGGCAAAACCCGGTAAACTCCCGATAAACCGGATACCGTCTTTGCCCATAGCAAAGGCCGCCGTGGCAAAGCGGTCAGCCTCATAGATATCCGGTCCGACAACCGTCAGGCTGACAATTTCCGTGATGGGCTGATCGGGTTTTTTGGGGTTATAAATATGCTGGCCGCGCAGGTAAGTTCCGGAAGTGGCCACTCCTTCTTCGTTAACCTGGAGAGCTTTGACGATCCGGCGGCGGTCAAAAGGATTTTCGATACCTATCCGCCATTTTTGTCCACGGGAATTTAATCCATGAACCTGGATATCTCCCCCGGCGTCAATATAAAAATTTTTAAAACCGCGGTCTGTTAAAATCCCGGCGGCATTTCTGATGGCCCAGCCCTTCACCAAACCGGAAGGATCCAAATGGCCAAACCTGTCTATTTCAAAATAACCAAAGGTAGCTTTATTAGTCCGATCGCAGAGATTTAAAACCGTCTGCATATCCGCACTGGCGTCGGAAATTTTCAGCCGACGGTTATTAATTTGGCTGATTTCGCTGGAGTCTTTATAGGGACTGAACTTATTGTCAACGTAAGTAAAATAATCATAAACCAGGTTCAAATCGGGCAAGCCGGCCCCGGTATCGACAATTCTGACAGTGACGGGCATACCCATCAGCAAACGGGTGTCTTCCATAAAGTTTATCTGGCCTGATTTAAGGCTGAATCCAAAGACTGAATAAAAGCCAGACTGGAGTCCGTGGCGCCGGAGATGATATCGACCTGGGCACTCTGGGCCTGGATAGCTTCCGACCTTAAATAAGGCATAGCCTGCTGGTTTATCATAATCGAGCGGGAGCGGTCGTTGGGATACTGCAGAAACTGGACGTCGGTTAACCTGCCGCCGGAGACCACCGCCTGTACCTGAATATTGCCGTAAAAAGCATCGGCAACGGAGCCGGTATAAGTCCCGTTTTTCCAACCGGAAGACGCCGGAGCGGCAGTCGGAGATGACAGCACCGGGGTACCGGTGGCGGCATCCGTCGTCGGAGTGGGGGGAGGGTTACCAGCCTGGGGGTCGGGAATCTGAGCCGGAGCGGTTTTTTTACCAAATAATGAAAACAGGATAAAGGAGACAATTACGGAAAGAGAAAGAGAGAGTTTTTTCATAGATGAAGGTGAAGATAACAGGGTAATCTGAGAAGCGGCTTGGAAATAACTTATGAATATTAAATGTGAGATTAGCTACATTCATTATATATGCCCGGAAATAAAATGAGATCATGAATGATAATAACCCCAAGGGGAATAAATTAACCCCGGAGGAAGAAAACGTCATTGTTTTTAAAGGGACAGAGCCTCCGGGGACGGGAGAGTATGAGGACTTTTGGGAGCCCGGGGTATATGTGTGCAAAAGATGCGGATCCCCGCTTTACAAATCGGAGAGTAAATTTGACGCCAGGTGCGGCTGGCCGAGTTTTGACCAGGAACTCCCCAAAGCAGTCAGCAAGACCATTGACGCGGACGGGGAGAGAGTAGAGATCAGCTGTGCCAAATGCGGAGCCCATCTGGGGCACGTGTTTACCGGAGAAGAACTGACACCGACCAATGTGCGCCATTGTGTCAACTCGATTGCCATGAAGTTTGTACCAAAATAGAAAATTAAAATCGATTTATGAATTGGGATTTATGATTTATGAAAAAGACAGAAACGGCAGTTTTCGGAGGGGGTCAACCGACAAACCGGGCTATGAGACAGTCGGCGTGGGGATAACCGGTCATGCCAAAGTAGTACGGATTGAATTTCAGCCGGAGATAATCAGTTTTAAAACTTTATTAGAGGTATTTTTTGAACTCCATGACTCAACAACTTTAAACCGACAGGGGGCGGATGCAGGAACACAATACCGATCGGTAATACTATTTACCAATGACAAACAAAAAACCGAAGCGGAAAAGTATAAAAATAAAATCCCGAATTCAAATACCGAAATTATAAATTTGGATAAGTTTTATCCGGCTGAAACTTATCATGAAAACTACTATGAAAAAAATTCCGACTATCCATACTGCCAACTGGTGATCTCCCCGAAACTGAACAAGCTCCGGCAAAAATTCGAAAACCTACTTTCTTAGTTTGTGGCGGCTTTCCAGATCGGTGAAGTAAAAACAGACCAAAAATATTAGGATTTCTCTTCCGAAGACTACGATGTTCGGATGTGTAAGCCGGTGTTTGTAAATATTCCAGACGAAAAAATTGATCACACTTAAGAGGATGAACACCATACCGGATTTGGGAATGAAAAACCAAAAATCAAACATACTTGTAAACGAGGTAACCTGAATGTTACATTGATATGTAGCATGGAAGCAAAAAGCGAGTTTGCATCCCTGTCCGATCTGGCGCTGGCCAAAGGCATAGCCCATTCCGATTTAATTTCGGAAATCCACCAGACCATTCTCCTCTCTTACAGGGAGAGATATCCGGACAGTCCGGTGGGAGTAGCCGTCTATGTGGATGAATTAACAGGTAATGTGAGAATTTTTTCGGGGGACAGGGATATCACCCCTGAGAATTTTGCAGCCGAGGCAGCCCAGATGGCAAGACAGCTAATTATTGCCAAACTGGGAGAAGAGGTAAAAAAAGGACCCCAGCCAACCAGACCAGTCATGGTATCAAGCAGGCAGAGGGGGGTACCTTCGATTCTGGCAAATTTATTCTTCTGGGGTTATAACATCTACTTTTTGTTTTTTATCGGCCTGATGATCTTGTCTTTTGTGTCTAGCGGCTGGAACCAAATGGGAGATTACCTGAGGAATCTGGGAGCATTCCGGGTGTTGCTGTTTGTAATCATGGCGGCGACACCGGCCGGAGCAGTGTGGTGGTCGATCAAAAAGCATTTATACCGAACCCCCCGACCCTTTTACAGCTATTTTTTCTGTTTGAATTGCCGATACTGGGAGTGGCATTTTTACCGCTGACGGTGAGCACTCAAATTACCCCGTTTGTGATGTTACTCATACTCCTAGCCTTAATGTTACCGGGAGTATTTTACCTGTACAAAAACAATGTCAGCATGAACCTGAACTGGCTAAAGGCGTCCTTATTTATCCATCAGTTTGTTTTTGTGGGCGGGGCTTATCTGGTATTTTTGTTTACCTTTATCGTACCCATAATTTTGGGCGCGGCAGCCCAAAGCCTGGTAGGAGACCAATTGGCGGCGATTTTTTCTCCGCCGGTGTATAACAATTATTTGTATTCTTACACTCCCGTATCGGGATCCATTGTGCAGCTGGGTTTCGGGCTGCTGATTTTGTTTCTGATATTCGGAGTCCTGCTCGTGCCCTATCTGTTGCTGACAGTGCTGTGGCGGGCCCTGGACAAAGCCCGGCGGAAACTGGCGGAAAAGCTGCCGGCTAATGATTTGTTTTCCATGGAAGCGATTTTTGCAGCTTTGATAATAACCGTCTCCCTGATTGCGTCCTACCAGCCGGCCGGCAATAAAATGCTCGATAAACTGGTACAAATATCCGGGTATACAAATTTTGCAGACAAAGAGAAGGCAGCCGCAGGTCTTAACCCCAATGAAGAAAAACTCCGACAGGTGATAAGCGACCTGGAGACAGCCAGATACAGGTATTTAATGTCCAAGGATGACACGGCCCTGAAATACAGCTACGGAGAAATTTTACATTTCGGTGACGGTCTAAGCGGGGCAATCCAGAGCGTATTTTTAACCGCC
Organism: Candidatus Amesbacteria bacterium; assembly: GCA_027371535.1. Taxonomy (GTDB): domain Bacteria; phylum Patescibacteriota; class Microgenomatia; order CAZETR01; family Amesbacteraceae; genus DAHXMV01. Next base: position 37,699 of record DAHXMV010000003.1, read on the forward strand.
GCATATCCGTTAGTCTATCAGGGCAGTTCGGACAGAGACCAGAAAATGGCAGCTAATTTTTACTACCTGTTCGGATATTATCCGGACAGTTCAAAACAGACAGCCAGCAGCCCGATAATCAAGGAAGCCAGAAACGTGCTGCTGTCTTATAAAAATGTGAAAGTGGAGACAGATAAAGACGGGCTGACAGCCAAAGTTACCATAACGGAAGAGTATGAAAACAAAACTTACAGCCAGCAGGAAGTGAGTTATGAGTTTTCATTGCCCATGGGGGCCGTGATGACGGATCTAAACCTGGGGCCGAACCTGGAATTTCCCGGAGTGATTGCTCCCAAGGGAGCGGCCCAAAGTACGTATCAAAGGGAGCTTCAAATCGGCCGTGATCCGGCACTTTTGGAAGAAACCGGTCCGCACCAATACCGGCTGAGAATTTTCCCCATTCCGTCAAAAAGCGATCTGGCCACACTTTCAGGGAGAAACCAGAAAATGAGTTTTTCATATACGACCGAACTGACTCCGCAGGGATTTCCCTTGCCCAACGTAACCAAAAAAACCAATGTCTATGCCAACGCCGGTACGGAGTATGTGTTGACAATAAACGGCATTAATCTGGCCCTTAGCGGGTCCGATCTGTTTGTAAAAGCAACAGATAAACCCTTACCAGATTTATGCCAGGGAAATATTATCCCCGCAAATAATAATTTGGTGCTGAACGTAAATTATCCGGAACTTAAGAATTTGGTGTGTGCCAAACCCGAAGAAATTATCAATAATATTTCCGGAGCCAAAATCGCCATCATTTATGACGTATCGTATGACAATAAATCCCCCGCCCTGGAAGCGCAGCTGGGGCTATTGGGCAGAAGCAGTACATTCTTAAAAAATAACCAGGTGGATTTGTATAAATACAACGATATGCTAAGTCCCAAAGTCAGCCTAAGCCAGGGGAATTTTGCCAAAGAAACCAAATTCACATATTTCGGGCACAGCAATGGCCTGAAAGCCCTGGGATACTTTAACGAAAAATATGATCTGGTAATGATATTCCCCGGGAAAGATGCCCTGGCACAGGAAGATAATCTGCCGTTTGCTTCCCCGACCCAAATTTTTGTAATTCTTCCCCAGGCCGGGTCCATTTCGCTAAAACTGGAAAGCCGGTTATTGCAGACGCGGGGAGATATTACCAATACCGTAACCGGGGCACTGAAAGAATTCGGACTGCAATATTATGCCTCCAAATCGATTCAAGACAGCTATGTACTGAATGATTACCTGTCCATATTATTACCCAAACAACCGGAAGGTGCGTTTCCCACACCAGTGGGCCCAGATACTCCCCTGGCAAATCTGGTGAACCTGGGGTTATACCGGACACAAGCTGCCAATACCCTGACAAATATTTCCGCGGACGTACCGACGATGGATAAATTTAACGCCTTTGCCCAGACAGCCGGCATTGCCACGCCATATTCGTCCTTTATAGCCCTGGTGAATTTCAGCCAGCAGATGAGGCTGCAACAGTTGGAGCAGGGATACAACCGATATGAAGAACAAACACCTGCAGGCTTTACGGGGCCTATCGGAAATCCTATTCAACCGGGAATTCTTTATAACAGAGGGCCAGTTTTTAGTCCTGTGAGTTCATTATTCGGAACAGATTTGATGACGGTAAATCTCGGGAGTACCGGAGAATCGGCTGGCAGATCAAAATTCGGGGGAATAAGTAACCCGTACTTAGCAGCAGCCCCGGCACAGGGATCAATACTGTCCGGCAACAACCTGTTTGTGTGGGTAAATATAGTGCTGTTAGCGGCAGGACTGGGAATATATCTGGTAAGAATGCTCCGGAAGAAAACAGAATAACTAAGTGGGTAAAAACCATCAGCATCTTTACCGGAAAAGAAATGACAGGTGAGATCCGGCCCGATCCGGAGGGTAACCAAATGTGAACTAAAAACACATTCCGTTGAAGATAAAATACCCGAAAGCTTAATTTTTTAACTGATACACTTCGGGGAGGGCCAGGGATAAAATTATCAATATACCCCCAAGTAAAGTGGTGAGATTCAGAGATTCGTGAAAAAGCAAAATACCAAATAAGGTTCCGAAAATAATTTCCGACAAGAGAATCAAACTGCCTTTGTGAGCAGAGATAAATTTGAAACCATATACAGTCAGGCCGGAACCTATAAAACCGGCAATCCCGTAACCAAAATTGGCCAGCCAGGGGGCGGAGGAAAAATTAATATTCAGAGGTTCTTTTAAAGAAAATGCGATTAAATAATTGACGATAACCGCGGCCACATACCCCAGGGTATTTAATTCCACCGAAGGATATTTGGAAGTGATCTTTTTACTGAACGAAAACCAGATACTGAAAAAGGAACCGGAAATGACGGCTGTAAATATCGGCAACGGTTTTTGGAAAAAATCCCATATGTGGCGTAAAAGAAGGCCGAAAAAAGCAGAATTATAAATCCCGTTGTGTCGTGGGTTTTCATAAGACACTCAGACTTTATGAAAAAGTTACCCGTTTGTAGAGGGCGCGGGTGACTTCGACGTCTTTGACACAATAGTCACAGATTTCTTTGAGGCGGCCGTCACGGTAAGCCTGGGCCACATTCCGGCCTTCGATTTCCCCGCCTTTTGAAGACGGGATACCCATAGCCCTGGCCAGGGTATCCAGGGAAACCCGGGAGTTACTCCATTTGGACCACTCCCACATAATGTCGTAAATAGGGTCGTTCCTATAACGGGCAAAATTCAACTGGCGGCTGGGTTTAACGCCCAAAATGACGGACCGCTGATATATGAATTTGAGATCAAAATCGATGACATTAAAACCCACAAATAAATCGACTTTTTCGGCGACCTTCCAGAATTCAACTAAAATCCGGCTTTCGTCACCGTATAAAGGGACGACGGGCTCGTCGTCTATGGCATAACACAGGCAGCAGATCCGGCCAAAGGAACCGTCCAAGCCGGTGGATTCCAGATATTCTTCGAAAGTTTCCGGGGGTTTGGTGGCGGTGCTCTTGTGGTTTTTAAGCCTGCGGGCGTGAATTTCCTTTAAAATCTCATACTTGGACTCGTCAGCGGGAATAGTTTCAATATCCAGAAAAAGCTTTCTCATGACCTGTTGATTATACTGCAGATGGTGAGAGGGCGCGCTTTAGGAGATATTTTTTGCCCAACTCAACCAAGCCCAGATAAGTCAGGGTCATGACCAAAAGCAGGAGAAAGTAAACCGGCGGCAATCTGGAAAATTCAAAGAAATGTGACAGGGGGGAATACGGGAGCAGTATGCCAAACAGGACGGCTCCCAGACAGGTAGCCGTGAGGGCAAAACTGGGGCGGCTTCTGAAAAATGGAATGCGGTTGGTGCGGATCATAAACACCACCAGGATTTCCGTGGTTAATGATTCCACAAACCAGCCCGTCTGAAAGAGGCTGCCTCTGGCCCGGAAAATAAAATACATCATGCCGAAAGTCAGGAAATCGTAAATTGAGCTGATAGGGCCGAAAAACAACATATACCGCTTAATGACCCCTATATCCCATTTTTTGGGGCGATGTAATTCTTCTTCATCGACATTGTCAGTGGGAATACTCAGCTGGGAAATATCGTATAACGAATTGGTGAGCAAAACCTGGGCCGGCAGCATGGGTAAAAACTTCAGCAGAAATGAGGCCCCGGCCATGGAAAACATGTTGCCGAAATTTGAACTGGTACCCATCAAAATGTATTTGATGGTATTGACAAATGTGCGGCGGCCCTCGCCGACCCCGTCGATAATGACGTTTAAACTTTTCCGCATTAAGACAATTGAGGCGGTATCTTTGGCCACATCGACAGCCGTATCAACAGAGATGCCGGCGTCAGCCTCATGAAGAGCCGGAGCGTCATTAATACCGTCGCCAATATATCCGACGGTGTGATTACCATGTTTTAAAGCCCTGATAATACGCAGTTTTTTATCCGGTGTCATCCTGGCAAAGACGTCCGTCTGCCAGACTTTTTGGATCAATTCGGAATCCGTCATCCGGGATACTTCCGGGCCGGTAAGAACAACGTCGCATTTCATGCCGATTTCCGAGCAGACCTTTTTAGTCACAAATTCATTGTCGCCGGTAACGATTTTCAATTGGACTCCCAGCCTGGCAAAGTGCTCCAGGGCCGTTTTGACGCCATGTTTGGGCGGGTCTGAAAAAAGTACGAAGCCTTCGAGTTTTAAGTGGTGTGCGTCGCTGTAGGTGTAACGTTCGGTGGATGAGACCTGCTTGGTACCGATGGCAATTACCCGGTATCCGTCGGAGTACCATTTTTCCACCTGATGATGCATAGAGGCCAAATCCTCTTTAGTGCCGCTGGAAGCGTCGATAACTACATCGGGAGCGCCTTTATAAATGTAGGTCCGCCGACCGGCGGTTTCGATAACCGTAAACATGGCCCGGTGTTCATAATCAAAAGGCATCTCCAGAATTTTGGTGAAATTTTCAGGTAATTTGGAGCGCTCATCTACGGCATGCTGCCAGATGGCGGAATCTATAGCGTCGCCGAATATTTTGTGGTGGATAATGGCGGAATTGCAAATTAAAGCCAGTTCCAAAACCCGGGCGTCATCCTTACCTTCCGGATTTTGGTGCGAAACCAACTGGAGTTTACCCTCCGTCAGGGTGCCGGTTTTATCGCAGCAAAAAACTTCCATATTTCCCAGGTCTTCAATCGCCACCAACTCCTTGACGATAATGTCTTTTTTGGCCAGACGCCTGGCTCCATGGGATAGGCTGACAGTAACCACAACGGGCAATAATTCGGGAGTCAGACCGATGGCCACGGACAGGGCGAAAAGGGCCGAATCCAGCCAGGAACGGCCAAGCAGGCCATTAAAAACGAAAATTATCAGGGACATGATGGAAATGACCCAGACGATCAGGACCCCGAAGGATTTCAGGCCTTTCTGGAATTCCGTCTCCGGCCGGATTGCGGCGACACTGGCTGAAAGTTCTCCGAATTTAGTATCGGTGCCGATGGCCGTTACCAATCCCCGACCCTCACCGGAAATTACGGTCGTGCCCATAAAACAAAGATTATTTTCATGGCTTTTGTGAACCGGTGCAGATTCGCCGGACATGACAGATTCGTTAATTTCCAGGCTTTTTTCTTCAACCAGTTTCAAGTCCGCCGGAACGACCGCACCGGGATATAACAGCACCTGATCCCCCACCCGGATATCCCTGACGGGCAGACTTTGCTTGACGCCGTCACGGATGACTGTAGCCGTAAAAGATATTCTTTTCAACAGATCTTCCATGGTTTTTTCCGCCCGGAACTCGTTCCAAAAACCCAAAAAAACCGACAGAAGCATCATGCAGGTGACTACCAGCGCAGAAAACCGGGACCCGAAGGCGAAGGAAACGGTAGTAGTAATGAGTAAAATATACAGCAGGGGGTTTTTCAGCTGGCGGGCAAAGACTTTCCAGGCAGAAACGTGACTTAAACTCAATTCATTTGCGGTGGCGGCGGGTTTTTTAGTCACAGATTAATTCTACACGAATTCCCGTATCACATACCGGTAATAAATTACTTTGGCAAAATCAGCTATAAACAGATAAAGCAGTGTAAACAGAAAAATCGGGGTCATAGAGGCAAAACCAATCGAAGACAGGGAAAATACCCTGCGGGTAAGTTCCAGCGCCGGGAGACCAGTAGAAACTAAAAAAGTAAAAATTGCGGCTACGATCAGGCTGACAGAGGGCGGGGCCGTCTGCCAGAAAAAATCCCTGTTTCTGATATAAAAAACCACTATGAGCTGGGTGAACAATAAAAAAAGAAAAAACTCCGTCCTGCCTGAATGAAAGTTGTAATATAACAGCTGATAAACAGAAGTGAGAAATCCCGTCACCAAAGTAAAGATGAGCAGTTTTTTAACCTGATAAATTCCGGGCCGGAGCAACTCTTTGGAATCAACATGATCCCCGGATATGGTAATTAAAGGAATCTGACTGAAAGAACTGATTAAGAGAACCTGGGAAGAATTGAGAGGAAGACCAGGCAATCTGAGATACAACCAGGCCAGGGTAAAAAAGAAGGAAAAGTTTCCGATCATGGTAAACCTGAGATATTTATTGATATTGGCAAATATTGTCCGGCCGGATTTAATTCCGGAAATGATGACTTCCAGATCGCGTTTTAAAAGAACCACATCCGCATTTTCCTTGGCAATATCGGTGGCGGTATCCACGGCAATGGCGACATCGGCGGCCTTCAAAGCCGGAGCATCATTGATGCCGTCCCCCTGATAAGCCACAACCTGGTCTTTCTTAAATAATTTCACCAGGGTGTGCTTATCTTCCGGTGTCAGTTCTGCAAAAACATGGGTTGCAGGCAGCAGTTTTTGCAGCTGATTTTCCGTCATAGTTCGCATCCGGCCACCGGTGATTATCGAATCACCATCACTGATTAAGCCGATCTGGCGGCCGACAAAGGCAGCGGTTTCCCGGGTATCCCCGGTGAGGATTTTTATCGAAATACCCAAATCTTTTGCCATTCTGACAGTCATTTTGGTTCCCGGACGTAAGGGATCGGTAAGTCTGAGAATTCCGGCCAATTTTGAATGGTGACGAAGCGCAAAAACATCCATCCCCGGATGATAATCTATTTCGGAATAAGCAACCGCCTGATGACGAAAACCGCGGTTTGACTCCCGGGCAATGGTTTCCAACAGGAGTTTATTTTCTTTTGCCCCACTGTCAGAAAGAATAGCCTGGGCAGAACCAATTTCAACTGATAAATATTTCAGGGTATTAATATTTTGCAGGATGACCCATTTTCTTCTGGCCACTGAATCATACGGCAATTCCTGAATTTTTTTGTAAACAGCTGCCCGGGATTTCAGAGCAGGAGAAATATATTTTTCCATGGCCAGATCGTAAGCATCGGTATATTTGTGATGTTTTTTGTCAGGGTCATCAATTGAAGCATATACCAGAATCTGAGCAATTTCGGGATCACCTGCAACTATACCATCAATAATAATGTGATTTTCAGTCAGAGTTCCGGTTTTGTCGGTGCACAGCAGGGTGACATTCCCAAAATCTTCGAGGGCAGAAAGTTTTTTTATCAGAACGTGTTTTTTTGACAAACGGTCGGCCCCGGCGGATAAAGCTATTGTGACGATTACCGGCAAGACCTCGGGAATAATACCGATGGTTAAAGCGAACATGAATATTAAATTTTGGGTGAGGGTAACCGGACTATGGAGGATAAAAGTTTTAATCAGAAATAAAGAAACAATACAAGTCAGGGCGATTTTTAAAAGCAGGCCGGAGAAGTCGTTCAAAGACTGACCAAACGGGGTGACTTTTTCGGTTTGAGTTGTAAGTAAAGCAATTTTTCCCAATCCGGCGGAGTTGCCCGTGGCCTGAACCAGGGCCCGGGCTTCACCTTTTTCCACCACACTGCCGGAGTAGACCGGGTCGGTGATTTGTTTGTGAACAGGCTGAGACTCACCCGTCAACGGGGATTCATTTACCAACAAATCCGTAGATGTGAGAATCCGGGCGTCGGCAGGGATGATATCACCGGTTTTAACGAGGATAACGTCACCGGGAACCAAATCCCCGGTGTTGAGGATGACATGTTTATTATCCCTGATAACAATGATGTGTCTGTCGATAAAACGGGACAATTTATCGAGGGTGGTTTCGGAACGGTATTCCCGGACAAAACCCAATAAGGTGTTGAAGACCAGAATGACCGAAATAACCAGACCATCAGTAATATCGGCCGTTATAAATGCAGCCAAAGCGGCAACCATTAACAGATAAACAATGGAGTTATTAAACTGTCGCAGAAAAACGTCCAAGGCAGTAGTTTTACGGCCGGAATAAGTATTCGGGCCAAATTTAAGACGAAGCCCGGCAGCTTCGGCTGTGGTCAAACCGGGGTGTTCCATACCTTATATATAATGTACCTTTTCTCAGACTTTTTCGATGCGGAAGGATTTCATTAAGGAAAGAAGTTCAGTTTTTATTTTTGGCAAAGTCTTCGAAGTTCCATTACCATATAAAATGGCATTTATTAGAGGAGAAATATTAACAATAATAAAATAGCCAGAGATATATATTTTTTCATAATTTGATATGGAATCTGTCTCTTTCCAATTCGGTAACAGTTCATTTCCTGATAATGAAAGGCTGCTTTTAGAAAATTTCATGATATTGGCCATTCCGGACATGAGGAGTTTTAACGGCCAACCCGATACTGACGAACTAATATCAGAATGCGTCCAGGCAGCGGCTTGAATTATTTCGGCCGGATAACCACAAACTTTAATTCGTGCTATCTGACGTATGCTTTTTAAGTCGGGGACTAGCAACGGTTGCGGGTCTCCAAAAACGGTTAGCCAATTTTTTTGGTCAGCTTCTCCCAAACGATAGTGTTCCGGGACAGACCAATCTTTAGCCATAGGGAATTTAACAATATAGCCTCCCAACCAAGACTGGTAATAATTTGATTTTGGCAGATATCTTGTAGAGACACCATTATTTATCGACCCGATGGTAAAGTAATTCACACCATTAGCATAAGGCCATATTTTTTCCAGATCGGTGACATATCAAAAATCATGCAACCATCAATCCAATGTCCAGGGAAATTTGGAAAAACTAATTTGTAGCCAACTCTTTTTTCCTGTAATTTAACAAACTGATAGTATAAATAAGAAGGCAGAAAAGCTAATAAATCGTTTAACACAGTAATTATTATAATATAACCTCAGAAAGCAGGACAGCGTAGGTAATCACTGATTTGGAGGTAACGGGCGGTCAGCAGCGAATTTGACACAGGCGTAGACGCAGCCGGGATAAGCGGCCGAAGAATGCGGATAGGTACGACGCTTGATTGAAAAATTCACAAAAGCGCTTCTTTAGCTAGAACAGGGAGGGCTGGGCAGAAGAGCTTTCGGCGGGATAGGAAAAATCCACTGCGATTTCACGGGGAGTATTCCAGTGGTCGGAAAATTTAAGTTTATGATTTTTTAATCCGTAATCGTATATATCCCGGGTTAAGATGACATCCATTTCGCAATATTTTCGGAGTTTTTTCAATGATGCCTGATCATGTTTTTTCCAGTACATGACTGCGTTTGCCCCGGAATCATTTTTAACGTTCCCCAAAGTATACCTGGCAATTTTATTCAGTGAAATACGTTTACCAAAGGCCTCTTTAACGTGATTTAATATATCAAAGTGCGACAGCCTGGCAAAATCCGGGGGGGCATAAGGTTTGAGAGCAGGAACGTCAAAATTAAGCGAATTAAATCCAACAATCCGGTCAGCTTCACGAAAGAATTTCCACATGGCTTCCAACTCAGGTTCAAAAAAACTGTGCATTCCACCCGCAACTTCCTTTAAATCGTTGTCCAACCGGCGGGTATAGAGCGAAACCAGTGAGACTCCCAAATCAGCCGGATCCTGGGTACCGGTTTCGTCAAAAAATTTCTGGGTTTCGACATCAAAAATTACTTCAAAAAATGTTTCAGGCATAAGTAGGTATTATATTATATAAATATGAGCAGGTATGCGGGAAGGGATTTTGAAGGCCAAAAGTATATAGAATTAAATTATTCCGGGGAAAGTTTTAAATTCACCAGATTTATCAAATGTGAATTCAGAAATTGTAATTTTTCGGGGGTAATTTTGGACGGGACATTTTTTGACAACTGTATTTTCCCCGGCTGTAAACTGTCCAATCTGGATTTTGAAAAATCAGAATTCAGAAAGTGCAACTTTGAGAAAAGCATCCTGGTCAACTGCGTATTTCAGAAGAAAGTCGGAAATAAAAGTAAAAAATGCGTTTTAACTTCGAATAATTTTGACGGGTGCGATCTGACAGGGTCGATATTTAACCTGTGTAACCTGTCAGGAAAGAGGTTTGATAAAACTAATTTTACCGGATGTATATTTGAAAAAACCAATCTGGCTCATGCAGATTTTACCAACTGCAAAATCGAAGGGGCTAATTTTAACGGGGCGCATGTTGAGGATACGGTATTGGATATAGACGGATTTTTGAATTTCGGGAAAGCCAAGGGGTTTGTTTTAAATGTTGATTAATTTTCAATTTTTAATTTTTAATTAATATATTTAATCATAAGTGTTCAATATAATTATTTTGTGAAGAGAGTATTAATTATTATAGGGGCAATTACATTTCTGACGTCTGCCGGAAAAGCAGAGGCAAAAGACTACACTATACAAAAAGCGGATTTTGGGATTAGTCTGACCCAAAACGGAGACGCCCGGGTGACGGAGAACAGAACTTATAATTTTAACGGCAGTTTTTCCTGGGCCGATGTCCCAATCGGCCTGTCTGCCGATTGTGTCCGGGTATTCCCCTGCCGGGATTATGTAATAGACGACGTCACGGTAAGTGATGAAAACGGGCCATTAAGATTTGACCGAATTAAATCAGCTGAATCTCTGGATATTAAATGGTATTTCAACGCCAGCAATCAAGTTAAAACGTTAACTTTAAGCTATGTCGTCAGAGACGCTGTCATCCGGCATCCGGATACGGATGAATTTTACTGGCAGCTGATTAATAACCAATGGGTCAAAGGAACGGCCGAAGTTAGTGCCAAAGTAACCCTGGCGGAGCCAGCCGGAAATAACCAAATATATGCCTTCGGACACGGGCCTTTCAACGGCCGGGTGACCATACCAAATAACCGGGAAGCCGACTTTTCAGCTGCCAACCTGACAGATCACCAAAGATTTGAAATCAGGGTCCTGTTCCCAAACGGCGGCAATCAATTAATCAGGCAGAGCCACCAGACCCTGTCTGAAATATTGGATGAAGAAAAAGGGTTGGCTAACCAAACCAAAACCGAAATAAAGAAGCAAAAAGTATGGTTGGACCTGGCTTTAGCAACCGCAATCGTGATCTTTTCAGTCATAGCTTTCAGGATTGGATATTGGACCCGGAAGTGGTGGAATACCGGCCGCGATTTGCCGGAACCAATGGTCAATCCGGCCGGGACTTTGCACGAACCGCCGTCCGACCTAGATCCGGGAATGGTAGAAACTTTAATAAATTGGAACATGAAACCAACCGGTCGTGCGATTGCCGCTACAATAATAAATCTGATAAGAAAAAGGGCTTTAGTTATGGAAAAAGAAAAGCAGGATCCGGTGCTGGGAATTTTTTCCAGGGGCGATAAATACATATTAGTCTGGAATCCGAAATATAACCGGGATCTGATGACACCCCTGGAAAGGAATTTATTTGATTTCCTGTTCTTTTCGGCCGAAGGCGGAGCGGTAACTTTGGAATCAATAAAAAATATGGGCAAAACCAGGCCTAAAGAAACCGGTAATTTCTGGAAAAACTGGCAAAAGGATTGCCTGTTAAATCTGGTAACCTCCGGATACCTGGAAGAGGGAAATTATGAAGCAGCGCTCAAAATAGATAAAGAGAGCGGGATTTTTATGGGTATCGGTACTTTCGGACTGATATTGGGGGTGAGATTATTTACCGTGAATACAACTTTTCTTTTGGTCATACTCGGATTTTCATCGGTAAGTATTCTGGCCGGGATAATCCTCAGTCAATTAAAAATTGCCATGGAAAAAAGAACCCCCGACGGCGGACAGGCGTATGCGAACTGGAAAGCCTTTAAAAAATACCTGAAAGATTACAGCGTGACCAAAAGCTCACCGATTGATTCGGTGGTGTTGTGGGAAAAATATCTGGTATACGGAGCAGCTTTGGGCATATCCATTAAAGCCCTGTCACAGTTGCCGGTGAATTATTCCGAGGCTTTTGCCGGATCCGGAATATATACCGGATTTTCCGGAGGAGCCGGATTTAACCAGGCGGATTTTGCAGGCAACTTTTCCGGTATGTTTTCAGGCTTTTCAGCTGTTTCATCAGGTTTTTCCAGTTTCGGTGCTTACGGCGTCGGCAGCGGGGGAGGATTTTCCGGGGGCGGAGGCGGCGGAGGAGGGGGCGGAGGCGGCGGAGGAGGCGGAGCAGGGTAGTTGGTTATCAGTTGATGTTGTCAGGGTGAAATAAATCAGAGATTGACTAATCCCCTATGGGGGGATTAGACTGAGCCGTTATGGAGACGGCAAATCATCATCACGCAGACAGCCGGAACACAACCCTGCACCGGCTGAAAATTGCCAAAGGACACCTGGAAAAAGTTATCAGAATGCTGGAAAACAACGAATACTGTATTGATATATTAATTCAATCCCAGGCGGTACAGGCAGCGCTGAAAAATACGGATGCAATAATTTTGGAAAATCATCTGAAAACCTGTGTAGCTGATGCCGTCAGGAGTAACCAAAAAGATAAAGCCATAGACGAAGTCATGAAAGTTTTTAAGAATTCCAAAAAGAATTAACATGCCCGCCCAAAGACTTAATATCTCAATTTCCGGGATGCACTGCACCTCCTGCGCCCAGTTAATTCAGAGATCCGTGGGTAAAATTCCGGGAATTGCCGAGGTTAATGTCAGCTATGCCAACGAAAATGCCCTGGTAACGGCTGACCCGGCCAAAGAAAAGGAAATCATCGACAGGATTAACAGTATGGGTTACCGGGCAGACCTGATCACGGATCAAACACTCTCTTTGACAGAAAATCGACGACAGGCAGAGCTATCCACAATTAAAAGAAAATTTATAATAGCAGCCGTGTTGTCCGCCCCAATAATGTTTGTGCCGGCAATATACGGTTTAGGACTGTCAACCCTTGTGCAGTTATTTATAGGCAGGGATTTCTATAAAGGGGCCTGGTCGGCTCTGTTAATGAAAACATTTAATATGGATTCGTTAATAGCCATCGGGTCCACAACTGCTTATGTTTTCAGCCTGATAAACCTGGCAGCGGGAAAAGGAGAGTTGTATTTCGAAACCTCAGCCTGGCTGATTACTTTTGTGACCCTGGGAAAATGGCTGGAAGCCAGAGCTAAAGAAAAAGCTTCTGAGGCGGTGAAAAAACTGGTCAAACTCCAACCCAAGACTGCCAGGGTAATTAACAAGACTGAAGAAACAGATATGGAATTGGATAAAATTCAGCCGGGAGACATCATCCTGGTTAAACCGGGGGAGACGATACCGCTTGACGGAGTGATTACCGATGGCCAAACCACAGTAGACGAATCCACGATTACCGGCGAGAGCGTCCCTATAGATAAAAATACCGGGGACGGAGTAACCGGCGGGACGATTAACCGATTGGGGGCTTTTGAGTTTAAAGTAACTCATACAAGCGAATCAACGACTTTGAAAAAAATTATCCGGATGGTGAGTGAAGCGCAAAGCTCCAAAGCGCCGATACAGGCCATGGCTGATAAGGTTTCAGCCTGGTTCGTGCCGGCCGTAATCGGGGTGGCCGTATTGACGTTTGTTTTCTGGATAGTCTTTGTCCAGGCCTCTTTAACAACTTCCCTACTGGCTTTTGTTTCGGTGATAGTTATAGCCTGTCCCTGTGCTTTGGGATTGGCAACACCGACAGCAATCATGGTGGGTACGGGGGTGGGGGCAAAAAACGGTATTCTGATCAAGGGCGGAGAACCGCTGGAAATCGCGAGCAAGGTGGATACCGTGGTTTTTGATAAAACCGGGACCTTAACAATGGGGAAGTTAACAGTCACTGACATAAAACCACTAACTACAGGCATCAAACCGGAAGAAATATTAAGAATAGCAGGAAGCCTGGAGAGACAATCCGAGCATCCGATCGGCAAAGCAATTTATGAATATGCTTTCGTGAAGACAAAAATTCTTGAAGTGAACAATTTTATAGCCGTTCCCGGAAACGGCGTTCAAGGCCGGATCGGTAATCAAGAATATTTCTTGGGAAAAGATAATAATCCGGAAACAAGAGAATATGAGGAGCAGGGAAAAACAGTGGTGACACTCAAAAAAAAGGGCCGGAATTTAGCTTTGATTGCACTGGCAGATCAAATCAGGCCGGAAAGCAAAAATACCGTAAACATTCTTAAAAAGATGGGTCTGAAGATAATGATGATCAGCGGCGACAATTACCGGACTGCCAAAGCCGTGGCTGATAATCTGGGTATTGATGAGGTATTGGCGGGGGTTAAACCGGATGAAAAAGCGGGTGAAATTAAAAAGATCCAGTCTGCCGGTCATACCGTAGCCATGGCCGGAGACGGGATAAATGATACACCGGCTATGGCAGCCGCTGATGTGGGGATTGCCATGGGTTCCGGAACGGACGCGGCGATAGAAACGGGAAATATAGTACTATTGAAAAATGATTTGCCCGGCATTTATAAAGCTTTAAAACTGGCAAAGATGACCATGAACAAAATTAAACAAAATATATTTTGGGCGATGATTTATAACCTGACCGGTATTCCCATAGCGGCCGGGGTATTGGCCGGTTTCGGCCTGGTACTCCGACCGGAACTGGCCAGCCTGGCAATGGCGATGAGTTCGGTGAGCGTGGTAACCAATTCATTAAGGCTGAAAAATATCCGGCTGGACTAAAAATATGAATAATACAAATCTGATCACCATTTTTCTTACCGGCTTACTGACCGGAGGACTGACCTGTATGGCTGTCCAGGGAGGATTATTAACAGCTACCCTACTGGCCAGCGAGAAAACCGATATTAACAGCGGGGTGAAAAACGGGAAGGCGATACCGATTCTGGCATTTTTAGGGGCTAAACTGGCTGCCTACACCATTTTGGGATTTTTTCTGGGATGGGTAGGGTCATTTTTCCAAATTTCACTTTGGTTACGGGTGGTGATGCAGATTTTGGTGGTATTTTTTATGCTGGGTACGGCCTTAAGTATTTTAGAAGTACACCCGATATTCAGATATTTTGTGATTACGCCGCCCAGATTTTTGACCCGGTGGATCAGACAACAATCCAAGAATCAGGGCATGTTTGCCTCTACCTTTTTGGGGGCCCTGACCATTTTTATACCCTGCGGAACAACCCAGGCCATGATGGCTCTCTCAGTGGCGTCCGGAAAACCCGTAACCGGAGCCCTGGTGATGGCAGCATTTATTCTGGGCACATCACCGATATTTTTTTTACTGGGGTACCTGGCTACCAAACTGGCAGACACCTTCCAAAAAAATTTCATGCGGGCGGCGGCCTGGGCAATTATACTGCTGGCCATATTCAACCTGAACAATGCAGTGGCCTTAACCGGCAGCCGGCTGACCCTGGAAAATCTGGCCAAAAATATTTATTGTACCGTCAGCTGGTGTAAAGACAATCAGCCGCCTACAGCAATCACAGCCAGTGACAAATTAAACCTGACTATTCAGTCAGGCGGTTATAACCCGGACAGATTAACAGTCAAATCGGGAAGCCGGGTGACCCTGCATATACAAAACCGGGGCGGGACCAGCTGCATCCAGGCATTTACCATTCCCTCCCTGGGCATCCAAAAAGTGATACCAAATAATACCGAAGCGGATATTACTTTAGATATTCCAAACCAAACGGGAGAAATTCCCTTTATGTGCAGCATGGGAATGTATCGGGGGGTGATTCAAGTCATATGAACAGCAGGATAAAATTCAAAATCTCGGGCATGCACTGTGTCAGCTGCGCTTTGAATATAGACGGAGCACTGGAAGACACACCCGGCGTAACAGACGCCAGAACCAATTTTGCCAAAGCAGTTACCGAAGTCAATTTTGATAACAGTAAAATTGACGCGGGGCAAATCAAGACGGTAATAACAAATTCAGGATATAAGGCGGATGTAATCGAAAGTTAGAAACCTTTTTTTGGTTTATTCCAGTTTATAGC
This sequence comes from Candidatus Amesbacteria bacterium, assembly GCA_027371535.1. GTDB lineage: Bacteria > Patescibacteriota > Microgenomatia > CAZETR01 > Amesbacteraceae > DAHXMV01. The sequence goes on from DAHXMV010000003.1 coordinate 53,514, forward strand.
CGAGACCATGCACAGTCTGAATCAGCGGCCTTTCCTGACCGATAGTAATTTTCCACCTGATTAAAGCTATAAATACGTCGGCTATATTACCGGGACTATGATAGTCATAATCCCAAACCTGCTCCAGGAGGGTGTGTCTGTCAACTACTTCTCCCCGGTAATGTAAAAGATATTCCAGAACGGGGAATTCCTTGGGGATCAGAGCAATCCGGCGCTTAACCCGGGAAACAAGATGAGCAGCCGGATTAATCTCCAGGTCCCGATACGTTAACACCGGCAGAGGGTTCCGTCCGGGCTGGCCGGCCGGGTTTTTTGTTTTTCGGCCAAAATCAGGATGGGAGTCCGGAAATGATCCTGACGAAGCCTTTTATAGACAGTCAAACCGTCGATTTTGGGCAGGAAAGCATTGATAACAGCTACATCATATGCCCCCTCATCTGCCAGTTTCATACCAGTTTCTCCGTCGTGTGCCTGAACAACCTGAAAACCGAAATCCGTCAAACCCCGGGAAATAATATTTGATAAGCGAGGCTGATATTCCATTAAAAGAATTCTCATATATAACCAATTTTTGAAAAAAACGGAGACTAATCAATTTAGCGGGGCCGGGAAACCTTGGATTTTTTGATTTCAGCCAGGATTTCCTGTTTTACCTGGTGAGTATGTTTTTTAATTTCCGATTCGATCTCCGGGCAATGGGCCTGCAAATATTCCATGAGTTTGTCCGATCCGGGGTCAGTTTTCAAACCGGAAATAAATTCCCGGTGTTTGTCTGCAGGCAAGTGGTTCAAAATAATATTTAAAACATGATGATGGAGAGTCTGGTCGATAATGTCTATTAATTCTTCCTTCTCCTCGGGATCGAGACGGTAGTTATTCAACTCGCAATCGATTTCCTCGCGGATGACCAAATGATCGTAAAAGATTTTACTCATACTTCATAAAATCTTATATATCTGTCCCGCTATGCGGGAAGTATATAGCATTTTTTGCTCCTTCGAGCTCAAAATGCAATTGGCTATAAAAGATTTTACTCATACATTTTTAGCGGATAAGAGGGGAACCTGCTCTAAATTGTACTCCAAAGGACCCAGGGGAACCCGATTTTCGGGGTCATCGACAAAAAACAAGATAACAGGTCCCCTTTGCCTGCCATCATGGGACTGTAAATAATCCATGACTTCCGGGGAACCGCCAAACTGTTTACCGGTCCATAACGCAGGTCCGGAATCGGCGATATCAGCGATCATGATTTTTCCATTTTGAGGATTGATAACCGCCACTTTCCGGAATTGATACCAGTCCCGCAGATATTCCAGCCGAGCCTGCCATTCGGGCAGATAAAGTGTCTGTACAGCTACGTAATATTTCTCCCGGAGAATCAAATCCGGGGTGAGAAGCCTGACACTTGTGGCAAAATAACCCCAGGCACCCAAACCCGGAGCCATTCCGGATTCGGGGCGAAATCCATGCGACCAGACATTATCGCCCGGGTAACGGGTCAGGTGCTGTTCGGCACCGATATAACCATAGTCGGTATTTAAACGGTTGCCTTCCAATTCCGGTACCGCATGCAAGCCATATAACTCGTGCAGCAATCCGGTAATCTGGTTTTCTTCACCTGTTAATAGAGGCCGGATCTCAACCGGTAACAATTCCCGAAGGCGGTTTTTTAGCTCCGACTCCTGGTCTTTGGGAACGGAAGAAGCATGAAGCGAACCGGACGGAAGAAGAGAAGAACCCGAAGACGACGGATAAGGAGCGAGGATCAGGGTGGTAGCAGTTGCCCCGGCAGCTAACAATTTGGCAGCATGAGCACGGATACTACCGGGCCGGACTCCGGCTGCTTCCAGCATGGCATAAGCTACCGGGTGATGATTTTTCAAAATATTTTCAGACTGGATGTGTTTTAATTTCAGGCGGGAGCGGAGCAGAGGAGCATTCAACTCGTAATTAGGTTTGGCAGTACGGGACATATATTATCAGTCTAATTTTTAATTTTTAATTTTAAATTATCAATTGTCTGACGGATTCTGGTCAAAACCTCATCACGACCTAAAACAACCATAGTGTCGGTGATGGGAGGAGTAAATCGCGAACCACAAACCGCGATTCTCAAAGCCATAAAAAAATCACCGACTTTCCTACCGGAAGCTTTAATATTATCGGTCCAACCGGTTTCGATACCCGTTTTGGACCAATCGGTAACGGAAGTCAGATAATCGTAAGCAGAAGATAAAAGAAGAAGGTCAGCATCCGGAGCAGTGAAGAGCGCCGGATCAAAAACCGGTAAAGAAAAGAAGAAGGAAGTTAGTCTCGGAAAATCTGATAATTTTACCAGCCGGTCCTTTATTAACGGAATTATTTGCATAAGTTTTGTGTCCTCAACATCATTTTTCACGTAAGGTTTCACCAGCCGGGTAATTTCTGTGTCTGATATTTGACGAATATAATGTCCATTGAACCAATCCAGCTTTTCAGTATGAAAAACCGGGTTGGATTTCTGAAAGCCTTTGGGGTCAAAAGCCCGGACAAATTCAGATAAGGTGAATAATTCCCGATTATCTTTGGGAGCCCAACCAAGAAGAATGACAAAATTCAATAAAGCATCAGGAAGATAACCGTCATTTAAAAATGTTTCACAAAAAACGGAGTCTTTGCGCTTGGAAAGCTTTCCGCCTTTGGGAGACTGAATATCGGTCAGATGGCCAATTTCCGGACGGACACCGCCCAGGTACTGAAAAACCAATAGATGAATGGGGGTGCTGGGCATCCAGTCGTGGCCTCTTATAATATGACTTATCTGCATATCCAAATCGTCAGTCATAGCAGCTAAATGATAAGTCGGAAAACCATCGCTTTTAAGCAAAGTAGCGTCATAAACCGTATCAGTACTCCAGGAGACATCCTTATCCAGAACAAAATCATGATATGAAACGGTTTCATTGTCCGGAATTTTTAATTTGACAGCCCCCGAGATGTAGCCCCGGTCACGGCAAGGGTCACGCAATTGATTTGAGAAGCCTTCTTCTTTGGCGTTTTTAGCAGCGCACTGACAATAAAAAGCATGACCTGACGAGATTAATTTTTCGGCAGCTTTGGCGTAAATACCTGCGGCTTTTCTTTCAGACTGGACATAATATTCATCCCAGGAGATGCCAAATTTTTCCAAAGTATTTTTGATGGCTTCGATTCCGCCCTCTACGTAACGTTCCCTATCAGTGTCCTCAATACGTAAAATGAATTTTCCCCCAGTGTTTTTGGCCCAGGCGTAAGGGTAAACTGCGGAACGAAGATTTCCGATGTGTAAAAAACCTGTGGGCGAGGGGGCAAAACGGGTACGGACCATGATAAAATGAATTTTAGCATGGCCACCCTGACTGAAGTAAGCCAGATTTCCAAAAAAATCATCAAGTGGGGAATTATTATGCTGGTAATCATTTCCCTGATCCCGGGAATATTGGCGATAATAAACAAGGTATATTTGGTCATGAATCCCCCACCTCCGCCACCTCCGACCGTTAAATACGGCAAATTACCGCCACTGGTTTTTCCACAGGCGGCCCAGACAGCCACACCGGCGTACACTCTGCAAACCATTTCCGGCTCCCTGCCTTCTCTGCCCAATGTTAGCAAGGTTTATCCCGTCGGAGTAAATAAATCCAGACTTTTGGAACTGCAGAGGATGACCGACAGGGCCAAGATATTCGGAATGATAAATGACCCTATCCAGCTGAATGATGTGACTTACAGATTTACGAATCCCAGAGCACCGATTGACATGGTTTATAACGTCATCACCGGCGGGATATCATACAGGTATGACTGGACCATAGATACGACAATTTATTCCAACTTTAACGTTCCCGATAAGCAGTCTGCTGTCAAGGAAGCCCGGTCGTTTCTTGACAGGATGGGGGTGCTGCCGGCAGATCTGGCCAACGGAGACAGTAATGTCATATATCTGGCAGCAACTGCATCGGCTATGGTGCCCGCATTGTCTTCATATGAAGCTAATTTTGTGCGGGTGGATTTATTCCGGGCTGAAAAAGACGAAAAAATTCCGGGTGTCGGCCAAACTGTGACGATGAAATTCGTGACTGCCGGAGGAGACACGTCGCCGGTAAACGTGATAATTTCGGGAGTTGACGGCGACGGCAGAATTGTCCAGGCGAATTATTATTACTCTCAAATTTTGGGTGACGACTGGGCCACTTATCCTTTGAAATCCGTTCAAAACGCCTGGAAAGAACTCACTTCCGGAGGCGGTTATATTGCCAAACGGACGGCTCAAACCCAAGTGACAATCCGGCATGTGACAATGGCATATTATGAATCCAGCCAGCAACAGGATTTTATTCAGCCGGTATATGTATTTGACGGCGACCAGGGTTTTATGGCCTATGTGTCAGCTATCGACCCGAACTGGATAGAGACTTCGACGTCCAAGTAAAATTTGAATAGATCCAATCTATTATATGAGTGGTATCGGTAAAACGGTCCGTACTGCCTAAAAGGGCAATGATGACTTCGTGATTATCGCGGTTGACCATAGTAATCAGCGATTCACCGGCCTTGTCGGTAAAACCCGTCTTGACCCCCAAAACTCCTTTGACCCTACCCAGCAATTGATTGACATTGGCCAAGGGTTTGGAAACTGAATAATCGGTAGTGGAGATAACTGCATTTTCGGTGGCTACAATTTTTGCCAGATAAGGAAAACCGAGCAGATAATCAGCCAGGTGGGCCAGGTCCGAAGCAGAAGAATAATGGCCATCCTGGTCCAAGCCGGTGGGATTTAAAAAATGGGTGTGAGACAGATGAAGCCGGCCTGCTTTGGCATTCATGGCCAGGATAAAGCCGGTTTTGCCTGTGGGATAGGCATCAGCTAAGTCTTCCGCGGCGTCATTAGCCGACTGAATCAGCAAAGCATATAAAAGATTCCCCACGGTGACTTTTTCGCCCGGCACAAGACCGATATTGGAACCTTCAGGATAAGCAGACTGAATCGTGACCGGCTGGTCCAGCTGATAATTTTCATACGCGACGATAGCCGTCATCATTTTTGTGGTGGAAGCAGGATAAATCTGATCATCGGCATTTTTGGAATACATAACGAGACCGGAATTGTGATCCATAACAAAAATATTTTTGGCAGACACATTAGGAGGGGGGGTTCCATGATCAACCGGGGCAATCACCGGGGTGGGGACCGGAGAGGGGGTGCCTGCCCAGGCTTGAACCCGGGATGGGGTGCCGGCAATTACTTTGGACGGTGATTGAAAATAGGAACCGACTTTCCAAATCAGGGAAAAAAATATAATGAGGATTAAAATACCCCTTAAGAGTGCAAAATAATCCAATTTTAAAATCCAAGATTTGCGGGTGGGCATTTTTTCTTTTGAAGGAGATTATACTCCCGCACGTTGGCGGGGTTTTTTGAGAGCGGAAAGACGGACATCAACCCGTTCCATATCTCTGGGGAACATAGAAGCTTCACGGATATTAGCTAATTCTAAAATTAACATAGTAAATCTCTCCAAACCAAAGGAAAATCCCCCTTCAGGCGGCATGCCATACTTGAAAGCCTGGAGATACATCACGAAATCATCCGGGTTTAATCCCCGGCTTTTCATAGCTGCCAGCAATTGATCGTAATTATTAATTCTCTGGGAACCGCTTAAAAGCTCCACTCCCCTGAAAATCAAGTCATAGCTTAAAGAATATTCCGGATTTTGGGGGTCCGGCATGGTATAGAAAGCCCGTTTTTGGGTGGGATAGTGAGTGATAGTGACAAAATCCGAATGATGAACCTCCCTGGCCCAGCGCCAGATTTCCTTTTCGTCTTCCGGCATAAGATCTTTTTCCAGGGTATGATCCACACCTGTCCGTTGTTTGATAATTTCCTGGGCTTCCCGCATTTTCAGGCGCGGAATTTGGGGCGGAATCCAGGCCGGGGCAATACCAAACCGGGAAAGAATTCCGGCACAATTTTCAGTAACATGTTTGACGGTACGACTCCCCACAAACTCGAGGGCGTCCATAAGTTCGGTAAAATCTGCATACCCGATCTCGCAGTCCAATTGGGTGCTTTCGGAAAGATGGCGGGTGGTGACCGAAGGCTCCGAACGGTAAATATGAGCTATGGTGTACACCCGTTCATAAGAGGGTACCAGCATTTGTTTATAGAGTTGGGGGCTTTGGGTCAAAAAGGCTGAATGACCATAATAATTGACTTTAAATACTTCCGCCCCACCCTCTGTGGCCGAGGCAGAAATGGTGGGAACAACAATTTCAATACAACCCAGTTCCCGGGCGGCCAGACGAAAACCCTCAAGGACCGCGGCCTGGACCAGAAAAATGTCGCTAATACGGGGGTGTCTGAGAGACAGGGTCCGGTTATCCAGCAAAGTCGGAAGCTGTAACTCCAATACCTGCTGACCCATATCGAACGGCAGCTCGGCGGCTTTTTCAATGAGGGTGACATTTTGGGCTTCGATCTCGACCGCACCGGTGGCCAGCCTGGGGTTGACCAGTTTCTCCGGGCGGGCTTTGACCAAGCCTGTGATATACACCACGTCCTCCGGGCGGAGGCTGCCGGCCTGATCGCCGGTCATAACCACCTGAATTAAGCCGGTACGGTCACGCAGGTCGATAAACACAATTTTACCGTGATCCCGCCGGGTATTAACCCAGCCTTTTAAAAGGACTGTTTCACCGATTTTATGGGTAGTTTCCGAGGATAAAGTGCGGTCCATGATCTTGATTTTAGCATGGATCTTGGCTATAATATAAGCTCCATGAGAGCTTTAATTACCTCCAATATGCAGCTGACCCTGATTCAGGGCGGCCTGCGCATGCTTTGCGTCAAAGCATAAAGGGAGGCAATTTTAGAATTTAAAATTTAAAATTAAAAAAATAGAAGCCTCCCCAAAAAGGAGGTTTTTTTGTTGTGACAAACCAAGAAACCAAAAACCCATTAGGAATACTGCTCAATGTGCCTGATCAAAAAGTCGGCAGGGCCATGGAAAGCATGTCTAACAGCGGCAATGAAACCACCAGGCAATTGATCGGGGAAGTCAAGTCACGGTTTGAAACAACCCATGCACCAATCAAACAGATCATTTCAGATTTATTAAAAGGTAAATAAAGGGGGTGAAAATTTGTGGCAGGAAAAGAAGATAAAAGATTTATTCCCAAAGACAGCCCTGAATGGCAGGTAATCGTGCTCCGGGAAAAAATGGCCAGCCCGGGGGTCTTGGCCATTGTAGCGCTTTGGTTGAAAAATTTAATAAATAAAGATAACAAGGTTCTCAAAATTAGAAAATAGAACCGGCATAGTATAATCAAAACCTATGCCGGAAGGAGATAAGAGCCTAAAGAGTCCTACAGCCAAAGAATCAAATGAGTTTACGACCCAGGACATGCTGTTAACCGTATACGGGTTAGCTTACCCCGGGTTGGGTGTGGAAGTGGAAAAAATTCCCCAAAAGCGAAAGCTTTTTCAGGTGACTTTGTATGACCAATCGGGAAACAGGGTGAGCAGGTTTGAGATGACTTAGGGTCAGGAGACTTTTTTGGAAATTTCACGGCGGGCGGTGGCGGTAACAATAAAATCCAACCAGTGGGGATTGGGGATTTTACGCTTACGGTCCAACAAAATTTCCACCACATCGCCGTTTTGGAGCTTTTCGTCCAACTGGACCATTTTACCGTTGACCCGGGCTCCGGCAGTCTCGGGACCCAAACCGGTATGGACGGCATAAGCAAAATCGACAGGGGTGCTGCCGGCCGGCAAGTCATAAACATCACCGTTTGGGGAAAATACCAGCAAACGGTGCTGCAGGGCGTCAAATTTTAAGGATTTCAAGTATTCATCGTTGTCTTTGATGTCCTGCTGCCAAACAGCCAACTGCCTGATCCAATCCAATTTGCCTTTGGGAGCAAAAGTGCCTTCTTTTTCCAGGACTTTATCCGACAGCCCCCGGTCTTTGGCGGCAGAATATTGCCAGTGGGCAGCGATACCCATTTCTGCCTGATGATGCATCTCCTCCGTCCTAATCTGGAGCTCGACTATCCGCCCCTGCGGGCCAAAAACCTTGGTATGCAATGACTGATAACCGTTGGGCTTGGGGGTGGCGATAAAATCGGAGATACCCAGATACGGCACAGGGTGAAATTTTTCATGAATCAACCCCAAAGCCGCATAACATTCGGTCTTGGTACTGACAATAATCCGGGCGGCAAACAGGTCGTGAATTTTACCCAAGTCGCCGGAGATTTCCGGACGCTGGAGCTTTTTAAACAGGCTGTACAGGTGTTTCTGGCGGGTATTGATAACCGCGCCGGGAATGACTGGTTTGATTAAAGCCAGCAGTTCGCGTCTGAATTTATCAATATATTCGGAACCGGAAGCAATGAGGGGTTTGATATAACGTTTCAGTTGGGCCGCCTCTTCGGGATAGACATAAGGGAAAGCCAGATCTTCCAGCTCGCCTTTGATTTCCCCCATCCCCAACCTCTCAGCCAGCGGGGCGTAAATTTCCAGAGTCTCGCGGGCATTTTCAAGCTGCTTTTCGGGAGACAAAACCCAAAGCGTCTGCAAATTATGCAGCCGGTCGGCCAGCTTAACCAGAATGACACGCAGGTCCCTGGCCATCACCAGGAGCATTTTGCGGAGATTTTCCACAAATTCCTCCTGGGTACTGCCTTTTAAACGGATGCCGGTAATTTTGGTGACCCCATCGACAATCCGGGCGACTTCCCCGCCGAAATTTTTGACCAATTCATCCTGCGTAACCGGGGTGTCCTCTACCACATCATGCAATAAACCGGCGATAATCGTGGCCGTATCCATATTCCACCGGCTTAAAGTAACAGCCACGGCCGTGGGGTGGGTAATGTAGGGCGGGCCGGAAAGCCGTTTTTGGCCGGCATGAGCTGCGGCGGCAAAATTCCAGGCGGCGGTAATTTTTTCCACATCTACCGAACGGGAATCGGATTTTAAAGCTGCCAACAGATCGTTTAAGTCAGATTCGTGTTTCATACAGCAGATTTTAGTTCCCGGATGATAAGTTGCAAGTTGGTCCGGCCGTTCCAGGTGTGGGAGTCCAGCTGATAAGTCAAATCAGCGGCGGTTAAATCGTTTTCCAACCCAGCCGGAGCATTAAAATAAATTGCTTCCAGACCGGAAGCATTAAACCTGAGGTGGCGGGCTCCCGTGCCGATGCGTCTGGCGAAATTTACCGGCATGCCGAAAGACATTAATACAGGCCTGGGGTTTCCCAAACCAAAAGGGGCAAAATCAGACAGTCTAAGATATAAATCGAGCCCCAAAAGCTCCGCGGGTATTTGAGCATCGATACGCTGATTTCTGACTAAAACCCGGTCCGGAACCGCAGTCCGGCTAATTTCAATAATCCGGGATTTTAACTCGTTTAGTTTGGCGGTGGGGACAGAAAACCCAGCCGCCATACTGTGACCGCCGACGGAAGTTAAAATGTCAGGAAATTGCCGCAGAAATTCGGTGATATGAAAACCGGTTACTGATCTGGCTGAAGCCTTACTGACCTCGGCGCCGACACTGACAGCGATAGCCGGACGATAATATTTTTCCACAAGCTTTGAAGCAATCAGACCGACGATGCCTTCATCATATTGGGAGTCGGCAACCATAAGAATTCCCGGCAAATTCAAGGGGTCAAATTGGGCCAGGGCGTGATCGGCGGATTTTTGAGTAAGTTCCTGGCGATGACGATTGGTGTCAGCCAATAATTTGGCTAAATCCGCGGCTTTTTGAGAGTCAGTAGTACACAGCAGACGCAGACTGTCCAAAGCATGCCCCAGACGTCCCATGGCATTTAGCCGGGGGCCGATGACAAAACCCACTTCATATGCGCCGATTCCACCAGGGCTGAGGCCGGCTTCGGAAAACAGGGCTAACAGACCGGGCCTGGCGGTGGCATTTAACTGAGACAGGCCCCATTTGGCCAGACTGCGGTTGATCCCCAACAGCGGCACCAGGTCGCAAATAACGGAGATGGCAGCAAATGTTAATAACTCTGATTCATGATTTAAGAATGATGATTCACGATTTTTGAGAAATTCGCGGATAAAGAACCAGGAAATACCGGCAGCACTGGTTTGGGTGGTGTGCAAGATAGCATCCGCCCGGGGAATTTCGGAGCCGGCTTCGTGGTGGTCGATGATAATTATCTGACAACCGCGGCTGTGGCAATAATCTACCGCCTTACCAGCCACAATACCGCTGTCGACCACGATAATCAGGCGGGCGCCTTTTTCCAGACAACGGTCGATACCGGTTTTAGTCAGGCCATAACCTTCTTCACGGCGGTGGGGAATATAAGGAAAAACAGATTTGGTAAAGCCATACAGAGTTTCCCAAATAATGGCCGTGGAACAGATACCGTCTACGTCGTAATCACCGTAAATAGCAATTGAGTTATTAGTTGTCAGTTGTTGGTTGATAACAGAGATAGCAGAAGAAACGGCGGATTCAGAAAGACCGACAACGGAAAGAGGAATATCCAGAGGATTCGGGGGGTGGAAAAATGCTTCGACCAGCCCGGGGCTATCCAGCCCGCGATTTTTGAGCAGGATTGAGATTAATTCATCGGCGGTCATGCTACAATTTTAACAGGATGATCATAAATCTCAGAACACCGGTAAAAGTAAGTGAAGTTTTTAAAAAATTCCGGCTGGCAACCCTTGAAATTTACATGGTGGGCGGACTGGTGAGGGACGTTATGCTAAAAAGACAGCTGTATGATTGGGATTTCACCACACCGGCCACACCGGAAGAAATTTTGACGTTATTCCCGGAGGCTTTTTACGACAATAAATACGGGACGGTGGGAATTCCCATGGGCGAGGGGGAAAGACCGCTGGAAATCACCACGTTCAGGTCAGAAAAAGGCTACAGCGATTCGAGACATCCCGATGAGGTGACCTGGGGAAAAACCCTGGAGGAAGATCTGATGCGGCGGGATTTTACCATTAACGCCATGGCCCTGAAGCCCCTGACCGGAAATAAATTTGAAGTGATTGATTTATACCACGGAACGGACGATTTAAATAATAAAATCCTGCGGGCTGTCGGGAATCCGGAGGAGAGATTTGCCGAAGATGCTCTAAGAATGATGCGGGCCGTGAGGATTACGACCCAACTGGGGTTTGCCATAGAAGAGGAGACTTTTACAGCCATCAAAAACAATGCGGCAAAGATTACCGAAATTTCCGCAGAAAGAGTCCGGGATGAATTATTAAAAATTCTGGCAGCAGATTTCCCGGCCGACGGATATCTTCTTCTTCGAAACTGCGGACTGGGGGAAATTATTCTGCCGGAGATAGAAAAAACCTTCGGGGTGGAACAAAAAAGCCCCGGCAGACATCATATTTACGACGTTGGGACGCACAGCGTAGAGGCCCTCAGAAACTGCCCAAGTCATGACCCGATTACCCGGCTGGCCACCCTGATCCACGACGCGGGAAAAGCCAGAACCCAAAGGATCTATCCCGACGGCAGAATCACATTTTACAACCATGAAATGGAGAGTGAAAAAATCGCCCTGGCAATTTCCGAACGGCTGAGGTTTTCCAATGAACAAAAGGATAAATTTGTCCGGCTGGTCAGATGGCATCAATTTTCCGTGGATGAAAAACAAACCGACAGTGCCATCCGCAGATTTCTGAAAAATACGGGGTTGGCCAATGTATGGGACATGCTGGACCTGAGAACCGGCGACCGCCTGGGGGGAGGAGCCAGGGAAACCAGCTGGAGGCTGGAGGAATTTAAAAAAAGATTGATTGAGGTGCAAAAACAACCCTTCAGTATTCCGGATTTGAAAATCTCCGGTAATGACATTATGGAAATGAAAAAAATTACCTCCGGGCCGCTGGTAGGCAAATACCTGGAGAAAATATTTACCGAAGTGACGGAGTATAATCTGCCCAATGAACGGGGGATTTTGTTAAAAAGGCTCTCGGAAATAAACTTGTAATATGTAAAGAAATTTATGGATAGGCAATTAAGCAAATGGAAATATTTATTCTCCTGATCATCCTGGTTATCACAACCGTTATTTTTGTCTGGACAATTTATATGATTATAGGAGACGCCGCGGGGGCGCCGTTTGTGACCGTAGATGATAATGTGCTGGTAAAAATACTGGAACAGATGAAGTTGAAAAAGGGGTCAGATTTTTGGGATCTGGGCAGCGGAAACGGAAAAGCGGTATTCCTGGCGGTGAGAAAATACGGGACTTTCGGATACGGGACGGAGATTAATCCCCTGCTGGTCCTATATTGCAGGATAAAGGCTGGCCTATCGGGATCGAAAAAGGTAAAATTTGAAATGAATAATTTATTTAAAACAGATATCAGCCGGGCTGATTATATTTATTTTTACTTATTTAAGGGAACCGTGGAAAAAGTATCACAAAAACTGGAAAAAGAATGCCGGCCAGGGACAATGGTCGCATCCAGAGGGTTTGAAATATTCAGATGGAAAAATAGACTGACCCGGATTTTGGAAACCAACGGCTGGAAAACTTATTTTTATAAGGTCTAGTTATGTGGTGGAAAGTAATCGCCGAATGGGTAATTTTAATAATTCAGTTCGGACTGGCGATTTTTATGTTTTATATGATGGCGGCATTTTATACCGGGGCACCCCTCGTTTTAACCAGGAGAAAAATCATTAAAAAAATGCTGGATGAGGCCGGGCTGAAACCGGGCCAATTATTTATTGAGCTGGGCTGCGCGGAGGGGCGGGTATTAAGAACCGCAGTCAAAGATTACCATGTCCGTGGCATGGGATATGAAATAAATTTTTTCCTGGTATGGTGGGGCAGAATCATGGCCGGACTGCAGCACTTAAAAAATATCAGGTTTATAGTCAAAAACTTCTGGAAAGCGGATTTGTCCGGAGCGGATGTGATTTATGCCTATCTGTTTCCGGATACCATGCAAAAATTAAAAGTCATCTTCGATAAAACCGGGAAAAAGAATTTACTGGTAATTTCCAGAGTGTTTGAAATCAAAGGCTGGGAAAATAAACTGATCAAGAAAATTCCGGAGGGGGATGACTGGATTTATTATTACAGGAAATAGGTTTTTAACGTGTCAGAAATTACCATTCCAGGATACGGTACAAGCAAAGACGCAGGCCGACCAAGGTTACTACCTCACGATATATTGGAAAAAAACATAGTTGTTCCAATGATCGACTTTGCCGATAAACCACTTGCTGAACAGACAATTAAATACTTTCCCCAGGAGAAATCAGAAGAACTGGCAAGGCAAATTACAGTCAAGGATTTTAATGAAATTATATTCGGAGGCCTACCTGAAAATTTAAGAAAAGCGATAAGTTTGTCTCCTGAAGAGGTTCGGGAATTAATAAATACGGATGTTCAGGAAAGAGCGGAAGACAGAACAACAGTCATTTTACAGATAAAAGCAAAAAATTTAGTGGCAGCCTATATCAGCCAGGCGGCGGCGGAAGAATTGAAAAGGCTGGATCTGACGGGCTATAAACTTTCCGAAGTCGATAAAACCGTATTAGAAGCCGTCCAAGGCCAGGCAGAAGATAGAACCCGGGAACTAATAGAGTTGGAAGAAGAGGTTCAAATTCTTAAGAAGTGGCCCGGAGCCGATGCAAAAGATTTGGTAAGACAAAAAAGAAAACTGCTGTATGAAACAAATCTACTGGCGGGATTGGCGATTTCAACGGAACACGTATCCCCGGAAATGTACAGATTTTCCAACTTCCATAAAGGTTTGATGCAAGCAACTTTGAAGAATTCAGCAGGATTAGTCGCCGACAGAGCCTCCGGGATTTATACCAGAGAAAATGCAGGGACATTTGCCCACCTTTTGGGATTAAATATTGCCAGAGAAAAAATGCTACCCGCGTTGACGCCGACAAATGATTATGGCGTGGAAGTATTTACCTCCGGGATGGGCGCATTGGGATCGGTTTTAGAATCAATATCCCAGGCATGGCATCCTGACACCATCATGGCATCCGGTATTTATTTTGAATTACCCGTGGTAGCACAAAACGCAAATACAATTAAGGAGGTCGAACCGGTGGGCGAAAATTTTTATTTTGATATAGCTACCAAATTAAAACAGGGCCAAAAACCTTTGGCAGTTTTTGCCCAGCCTTTCAGCAGCGGTGTGGATGATATGGTGGTGGATACAAAGAGAATCCTGGAAATTATAAAAAACAATGACGGCAATCAACCGGTATTCTTAGTTTTGGATACCACCATGCACGGAGTAAATATAAATTTTTGGCCGCAGGTTAATGAAATTACCAGTGCAGGAAAAGACTTCACCCTAATTGAAATTCAGAGCTTGGTGAAGCACGGCCAATTGGGATTGGATGCCGTACCGGGAGGCGTAGCATTGGCTTACGGAACCCATCCGGAAATAATCAGTACAACCATAGGCAGCCGGGCTACAATGATGCCAGAAGCAAACGCAGCCGTGCTATTTCCCTTTTTGGGAGAAGTCCAGTCACACCGGATTGAAAGAGCAGGAAGGAATGCTGAATACCTGGCGAAAGGCCTGTCAGAATCACAAAAAGATAACCCTTTGATTGACAGTGTGTATTACGCTCCGACGGCAGATGAAGCAGCCAAAAAAGTCAGCAGCCAATATGAAACAAAATCGCCGATCTTATTTTTAAAACTCAATCCGGTAATTCCGGAACGAACGCTGGTTTTTTGGTTATCAGATTTGTCCGGTATAAATTACAATTTTCCCGAGTCAGGAATCGGAACCAGCTACGGCTTTGACGGCACCCGGTTTGAAAATATTCCCATTGGCCGCGACGGAGGCGTGAGTATCAGAATTGCTGCAGGTCAGGAATCCATGCTTCAGGTTATGGCCCTGGAAAAGTACCTAGATTATTATCTTAACAAACCGGAGTTGAATGAATATGTAAGCAGGGATTTAAAAAGCGAAATCAGACAGATAGTCAGCCCGATGGAATATCAAAAAGAAGATTTTAAATATAGCTTCTATTTTCTTCCAGGAATGAATCGCAATTCTAATTCCGATAAATATTTACAAAATATGGAAAATGGCCGCGTTTTGAGATATTTTTCGGATCAGGTCCGGGGGCGGTTGCTGGTTAAGGAATTTACCGATAAACCCGGATTGGCAACCCGACTGGAAATAACCCAAAAGGAAATTGAAGATCTGAAAGGTACTTTTGATAAACCGGAAGAAATTAACCAGATATTTACATCCTGGATGATTACACAGCCGGAATATATCGGTGCATTGAGGCATAAATTGGCAATCAGAGGTAAGATGCCGTCTGAAGAAACCACTTATCAGATCGCCAGACTGGTCACGGATAATAAGGCGGTAAAAATAATTCTTGGACCGATTGCCAAAATGTCAAACCAAATTCTGGCAGATTTGAAAGATAAATTTGAGGAAAAAACAGGATTCAAGCTCCCGGGATAAATAAATCAGACCCGGGGGAGTTTTTGGGGGTTGGCATGAAAACGGAGTTCTTTCCAGGCTTTTTGGGTCCGCTGCCGGATGAGATACCTGACAATATCTTCAGGTGATAATTCGGGTTTTTCCGGAGGCGGTTTGTTATTAAGAGCCTCCCGGGAAATAGAAGTTACGCCTGATTCCCGTAATAAATCCAAAATAAACTGTTTTTTTCCGATCATTTTTTTCGGTCATTAAACGGCGATTTTAGCGCTTATTGAAACCGCAGGATGACTTATGCATAATTTAGGGGTGAAGGAAACCCAGGTAACAATGGGAAGGGGGGGAGGTTTGTTGGATACGGTAACCATTGAAAAAGCCGGTGATTGCAAACGGGATCAATGTCCGTTTAAAAAAATCTGCGACAGGGATAACGGAACCGTTACCTTACTTTTTAAACACGGCGTGACCAGTGATACGATAGAAGAAGTTAAACAGGCTCCCTGCGTATAAACTTAGGTATATATTTTGATAAAATTTACCGGTGAAAGAAATATACAGACACTTCGAGCTGGCAGATCAGGTAATTTTTGAACAATTAAAGAAAATGAATTTGAGGAGGCTGAAACTAAATACAGACCAGAAAACATATTTCAAAAAGCTGTGCAGGGAAATAATCGGGCAGCAGCTGGCAGGAAAAGCTGCAGAGGCGATTACCGGCAGATTTGAAAAATTATTTACCAAAGTTGGAATAGAACCTAAAAATATATTAGAGGTAAAAGAACAGGACTTGAGAAATATCGGGATGTCATGGGCTAAAGTCAGATATGTGAGGAATCTGGCAGAAGGGGTCAACAGCGGTGAAGTTAATCTGGCCGGATTACCCAAATTAAAGGATGAAGAGGTCATCGCGGAGCTGATCAAAGTCAAAGGGGTAGGAAGATGGACAGCGGAAATGTTTCTGATATTTACTTTAGGAAGAGAAGACGTTTTTTCTTTCGGGGATTTGGGGTTATTCAGGGGATTTAAAAGATTATATAAAATGACCGATAAACAGGCAAAAAGAAAAATCAAATCCGTGACGGACAAATGGAGTCCCTACAAAAGTTACGGCTGCCTGGCGTTATGGGAGGCAGCGGAAATTACCTAGGTTCGCTTTTTGGTTTCCCAGAGAACCAGGATGGGGGCGGCGTTGAAGATGCTTGAGTAAGTTCCGGAAACTATACCGATTAAGAGGGCGGCTACAAACCAACGAATGGTATCACCGCCAAACATAAGCAATGCAGCCAGTGTGAGAATAACTGTCAGGGAAGTATTTAAAGAGCGGGCCAGTGTCTCAGTGAGAGAAAAGTCCACTACCTGCTCGAAAGTGGCCCGGGGCATTTTGGGGAGATTTTCACGGACGCGGTCAAAGACCACAATGGTATCGTGGACGGAAAAACCGATGACGGTTAAAAGGGCCGTGACAAACAGCGAATCGACTTCGACGTGGTAAAGATGGCCAAAAATGGAAAACAAACCGACAACCACAAACACATCATGCAGCAAAGCGATAACGGCGGAAGCTCCGAATTTCCAGGCAGAGTAGGGCTTGGGAATACTGCCAAAAGACCAGGAAATGTAAAGGATAATAAATAAAGAAGCTACGGCCACGGCCAGCAGGGCGTTCCGGGTGAGTTCCGCCCCGACCACCGGGCCGACAGTTTGAAAACTTTTTTCGGTCACCCGGCCAACTGATGAAGCGAGATCTTTTTGATATTGAATATTCTGAGCCTGGGTAAGCGGCTTAAACCGTAAAAGGAAAGTGTTGTCCGAAGAAGACTGGGCAGTGGACAGCTGCAGGTGCTGTTTTTGGGCAACATTTCGAAAAAGCGCAGTCTGGACAGGTTTGGCGGTCTGGATCTCCAAAAGCGTGCCGCCGGTAAAATCAATGGAAAGCTGCAGGCGGAAAAAGGCCAATGAGATAATACCGGGAATTAAAACCAGCAAAGACAGGCCGAAGTAGTACCATTTATATTTCATAAACCGGAAATAAGCCGGCTGGGATTTATTTTCTGTTTCCATATACTGCACGAACCAGTGAACGGGTAATGGTGACTGACGTAAACAGGGAAACCAGGATACCGACAGCCAGGGTAAGAGCAAATCCCCGGACAGAACCGGTACCAAACCAGAACAGGATAGCGGCAGTAATCAGGGAACTGGCATTACTATCACGGACTGATGTCCAGGCCCGGATAAACCCCAGTTCAATAGCAGCGCGCATAGGCCGGCCCCAGCGAACTTCCTCCTTGATGCGTTCAAAGATCAGAATATTGGCATCCACAGCCATACCAACGGAGAGAATAAAACCGGCAATACCGGCCAAAGTCAGGGTCACGGGAATCAACTTGAATAAAGCCAGAGACAGCAGAACATAGATAGTAAGAGCAATGTCTGCCAGAATTCCCCTGGCACCATAATTGACCAGCATAAACAATAAAATAATCACAAATCCGATGACCCCGGCAAACAAACTGCGGGTGACGGATTCGGTACCCAAGGTAGCGCCGATATTGCGCTGTTCGATAATTTTGATGGGTACGGGCAAGGCTCCAGCATTCAGCTGGATAACCAACGACTTGGCCTGATCCAAAGTAAACCGACCGGTGATGACGGCCTTTCCGTCGGGAATTTCCGTCTGAATGGTAGGCGCGGTCAGAACCTGATTATCCAGAAAAATGGCCAGGGGGCGGCCGATATTTGATTTGGTAATCTGAGCAAATTTCTTTGCCCCGTCCGAGCTGAACTGCAAACCGATCTGGGGTCCGGCATTTAAAGTACCATTGGAGCCGGCGGTATTGTTGAACTGGACCGATGCCAGACTTAAATCTTTTCCGGTCAAACCGGTAGAAATAAAATCCGCTTCACTGGAAGGAGTGGCCACTTTGGGCAATCTGAAATCCAGTTGAGCGGTTTCGCCGATAGTATCAATGGCCTGGGTGACGTCTTTGACGCCGGGCAGTTCGATAATTAAACGATAATTATTGCCAACCTTGGAGGTCTGAATCAGCGGTTCGGAAACTCCCAAAGAGTTAATGCGGTTTTCAATATTTATTCTGGTAGCCTGAATGGCGGAATCCCGGTCTGCGGCCGGAATTTTGGAGGTATCCGCCTCATAGACCAGATGTGTGCCGCCCTGCAAGTCCAGACCCAGTTTGAATTCCAAATCCCTGACAAAAGGCACGCCGAAGGCGGAGAAATTAATCTGGGGACGGTAAAAAGTCCGGCCGGCAATTTTGATGTTCGACGGCATGTCTATCACCAAAGCGAATAACAGACACAAGATAATAATAATTATCGTACGCATAAAATATTACTTTTTAGACGGAGCGAGCAGGGTCATCTGACCGGAACCTGTGAAAATACATTTCATGGCTCCTCTGGCAAGGTCCGATTTCACCTGAACATCATCCCCGGCTTTCAATCCTAAAATTCTAACAAATTTTGAGGGGATTGTAACACACAGACTATTTCCGGTTTTTAAAATTTTCTGATCCATGGATTTAGCCGACCAAATCCTGGTCGGAGCCGATAATCATAACCCTACTGCCGGTTAATATTCCCAGCAGGAAGGGATCACGACGGGTTCGGCGGAATTTTAATTCTTCTTCGGTCATGGGGGTGTAATTGATGGTCTGGCCACGACGGGTTTCTTCGGCCCGGACAATGGCTGACAGTTCAGGTAAAACAATGTCGCCTACGACCAGAAGATCCACCTCGTCAGACTGGCTTTTGGGTTCGTGACGGACGAAACGACCGGAAAGCATGGCCAGGTTAACCCGACCGAGCTTGTGGCGGTTTTTTAACAGGTTTTCCCCGATACCGGTGGATTTGGCAACTAAACTGAGTAAATCGGCGAAAAAAACATAATCCTTTCTGAACCAGTAATAAAGCCTGTTGCCGCGAGGTTCCTTTTTTACCATACCCAGGGCTTCCATACGGGCCAACTCACGGCGCACAGCGTTAATTTCATCGCCGGTACGGCGGACCAGGTCCCGTACGTGATACATCTGGGTGGAATCTGACAGAAAAGTTTCCAGAAGTTTGACCCGGGTCTTACTGATAAACAAGTCTTTTAACATTTCCTAATTTGAAGATATCACGGATTATCATAATTTCAAGAGGGAATGAGTACTAATTGTAAACGAGGAGGAATTGGATTCATTTTTAGGAGATTTTGGACAGAATACGGAATTCGATATTCCCGGCCTGAAATTCCCGTTCATATGCCTGACTGATATGGTAAGCCCGGGGACGGGACTTAACCCGCGAAAAAAAATCCCGGACATTGAAACTGTCGACAAAAAATAAACTCTCTATATAGCGGTTTTTTTCAACCAGCTGGTGGTTTTTGAGCTGTTCAACACAAACCTTGTAAAGTTCATGTTTTAAGGCGCCGTATTTTTCGAACTCGGGGGCCGCAGTCTGTTTAAACCAGGCTTCAAATGAGGATTGCTTATTTTCCGGAATGGTCATCGACCACTGCAGAACTTTCACTAAGTTAAGTATAATCCCTGGTGCAAATGAGAGAAACACATCCGTTTGGGGTATCTGTACCTAAAAACAGCCTATTCTTGTTGCCGGGCAGTTTCCCGGGAAAAGATTCCGGGGATTGGTTTTACGGTTCAAAAAAACCAATTCCGGAAATTTTAGAAAAAGCATACGGAATAAAACTGGAAAATAAAAATCAAATACAGAGACTAATGTAATTTATGCCTACGAAGGAAAAAATAACAATAATTCGGATGCTAATTTGAATAGATTATTTGTAATTCAGATGCGATCGTTAAAATATTGCAAACGAATAAAATTAAAACGGTAAATTATTCAAAGACGGGAAAAATCTGAAGCGAGTTGCCCTCCCCTAACCCCCGCCAAGATTTGCCGGGATGGAACTTACGGAAAAAATTACGAAATATAATGAACTGATGCCTGAGTTATGATTGATAAATGGATCTTGCCGGAAAAACGGTGCTGATTACGGGAGGGAATTCGGGCCTGGGACGGGAAATTGCCAAAATTCTGGTATTTGTTCTGGAATGGCCGGAGGATGTTTCCATGAATACGGTGGTCATTAAAAGGAATAAAGTTCTGTAATTTTGAAACTATAGGTCTGTAGGAGTATAATTGACTTATGGGCGGAATTGAAAGCGAATTTCTGACTCCAAGAGGTTTCGGGGACGGTAAAGTAGGATATAGCAACAGGTATGATATCGACTGGATAATAAATCCAAATAACCCGGTTTTAATCAAGGTCTACCGGCAGGCAACATCAAACGGTTGTTACCAACCTAACCATTATCTGGAAGAAATCGCCAAAAAGCATACGGAGATAAAAGATCCCGAAGCGATATACTGGCTGGCTTTTAAAGGTTACACCCAGCAAAATACAGTTTACAATTTGATGAAATTTTGGGCGGCAGAAAAGGAAGACAAATCACTTTTTACAGATATAACCAAAACACCCCACCGGAGGAACATGAAATTAAAATTCGAAGAGAATTATGTACCGGATGATTTTAAACAGGGAACAGTCCGGGGAATGGCTTATGATCCGGTATTTTTCATTTGCGAAAGCATCAGCCGGGTATGAGATTATCACTTACCGGAGTCGACCAGAAGAACCATATATTTTAAAAGACTGGCCATGCTGGAAGAACAGGTAAAATCAATTAATAACGCAGACGAATTGTGGGCAAACTGGAAAAAGAAATTAGACAAACGAACTGACAAACAAGATTAGTTGTAGGTGACGGTGTTAGTATCGGGAAGAATGGAAATCCAGATAGGACCGGGAGCAAATTTGATCAATTTACCTGCCGAATCATAATATTGAGTGCGGCCGGTGCGGGAGGCTTTGGTCCAGGTACCGGAAACAGCCACCCCGTTTTCAAAAACCAAAGCTTTGCCATGGCCAATGATATCGTAGAGCATGTGCATTTCCAGGTCGCCCACATAGGTTTGTCTGGCAAACTCAATAATGACGGTATTAAACTGCAGCGGATTGCCGGTATTCAAGTCAATGGAAACCTGACCGGCGTTGGAACGGGTGTATGCCTTAGCCACCGGATCATATTTCCAGCTCTCATCAAAATTGTGATTAAAATCACGGTTCTGTTCCCAGAACATGTAGGAGATATTGGTAGCCGGGGCTCCGGTGGCAGTGTCCTGGGCACTGAGGAATTTCCAGGGAATGAAGTTTTTGTCCCAGGCGACACCGTTGGCATCGGTATAACCCCATTTAAGGGAATCGGCTTTGGCATAGAGGTAATCCAGGAAACAGGCCATTGTGTGCTCATAGGCCACATCCTTGCCGGTGCGATCAGTAACACGGTGGCAAATCTTAAAGTCGCCGGCCAGGCCCATTTCATCGAGGTTTTTGATCTTTACCCGGTCAATCAAACATAAGGCTTTGGCCCGGTCGTCTACGTTGGGATCATCACAATTTCCGGCACCGCCGACATGGTTGTAGAGAGCGTCATATTCGGAAACCAGATTGACAAAATAAATTCTGGCGGAGCGGACGGGAGCCAGCATGACATTGCCGGACAGAGCGGCATTACAATAAAACATGGCCATGAACCTGGTAATACCCCCTTCGGCGACCGCTTCATAAACCACATCAGCGGTGCCCAGGCCGGACTGGGGACGGGCGTCAACGGAATTTTCAATCATCACAGCCAAGGGTCTCCTAGTCATCCAGACATCTCTTTCTTCTTTGGTAAACATTTGGCCATTTAAAGGACAAACTTCTGTGCGGGGAAGGGAAGGGTCGACTTTGGGTTTTTTGGAAATCGGGGTAATACTCGTTCGGGGGGTGACGGGGACGGGAGCTGTACCGGAGGGTTTTAAGAAATGAAAGAAAGAATACGAAATACCCGTGGAAGCAAAGAGAAGCACCAGGCACACAAAAACGACCTTGACGGTTTTACCCATTCGAATAGTATGCCATCAACCCCTATTTTAGTAAAGTGACAGGACCAGGGAGGTTTGCCAGCTTCAAAGGATTGTGTTACCATGACGGCATGGCTAAACGACGGACAAAACAGCAGAAATTAGCCGCAAAACTCCACAGGCTGACGCTGCAAAATCAGGTTTTAAGCCAAAAACCGGCGGTTATTCCCATCAAGCCGGATATTATAAATGAGGGCGTCATAAAGCACGATTTTTATGTTCCCGAGCTCTCCCTGTCTACCAAACTTTTGACGTATGACTTGACAAAGAGCCTGGCCGTGACTATTCTGGCCTTGATCCTGCAATTTGGCCTCGCGCTATATTTAAATCACGGCGGGTGGCAAACAGTACACAATATGTTACAAAAACTGGCGATAAATTACTGATAATGAAGGGGGGTGAGCATTAATGGCAAGTATGTACTGCGTGAAGTGCCGTGCAAAAAGGGACGATCCCAATGCTCAGGAAGTAACCATGAAAAATGGCAAAAAAGCTATGAAAGGGAAATGTCCGGTTTGCGCTACAGGAATGTACAAAATCGGAGGAAAGTAAGTCCTTTTATATACAAAAGCCCCGCCGCAAGAAGAGTTTTTGTTTTTCAGGCGGGGTTTTTGGTGGGACAACCTCACCCCTTTTAAATAATTAGTTTTTTGAAGATTTCATAGGTGGCGCGGATATCGGAATCGGGTTTGTGAGTTTCCAGATGAATGCCCAGTTTTCCTGAAATGCTGGCCAAACTCAGATAACTGACAGACGGGTCATTGTAGAAACGGGCATAAGCCAATGTGGATACCTCCAGCAGGCGATGGCTGTAAAAATAAGGCAGTTGCTCTTTTTCCAGAGCAGCATTTAAGAAATCCCATTCATTCTGAACTGCCCAGCCGGCAAGCATACAATCCGGAGCAAATTGCGACAGTTCAACCAAGGCCTGATGCAACGGTATGGCATCCCGCCAGTCCCGGGGGGAATAATTGACGACTTTTAGTGATTTAGGATCACCAGTTTCGGGGTGGACAGGAATTACTTTGGTATAAAAGGAATTTTCCATCAGAAAATCTTTTGGGGAAATTTTAAGGGCGGCAATCTCAATTATTTCATGGGTTTTTGCATCCAGCCCGGTCATTTCCAAATCAATAAACAGCAGACTCCGGTCTTTGAACCCGACGTTTTGCATGTCCAAGAGGTACGGCATGATTCTTAGGAATGGAGAAAAGGCAGCAAGACAGACAGGCCCACTATAATAAAATAAAAAGCGATTAAATAATTGAGGATTTTGGGAAACATCAGGACCAGGATGCCGAAAACCAACGAAACCAGACCGCGAAAGGCAGCCGGATCGGTGATTAACCTGACAAGATTCATAAATTAATTATAACTTATACAGGCGTGTCCGGAGGCGAATAAGCCAGATTCTGTTTTAACGGTAATCTATCTTATGCCCTCATGCTTTAGACTGTCTCGGAAAAGCGACCGTCTTTTGCAGTCTGATCGGAGGTTGCAACGGGTAAGGTTTTCCTCTTTTCACCCTCTTTCCCCGCACCATATGGCGCGGGACTGAGTCGTAGTCTCTGTGGCACTATCTAGTGCTTTCGCATCCCCGTTTACGCGGGGTGCCCTGCTTTTAGTTGTCTGGACTTTCCTCTCCGATTGTGACATCGGAGTAACCGAACTGCCTCCGGACATGCCTGATATATTTTACTCTTTTTGCTGAGCCGGAGGTAAATAATGCGCCCCAACGGTTTCTATAACCAGAATCGCCGGTATAGCCAAGACCGTACCTACGGCTCCGGCCAACTCAAAACCAATCAGAAGTCCTAAAAGGCTGATCAGAGGATTGACCCCGGTGGCCTTGTTCATAACAATGGGGACGACAAAGCTGTTTTCCAGGTTATGCACCAGAAAATACAAAGCCACAGTGGATAAGGCGACCAGAGGATTGATGGTGAAGGCAAAAATAACCGCCGGGATAGCAGAGAGAATAGGCCCAATGCTGGGGATAATTTCAAAGAGACCTGCCAGGAGGGCCAAAGGCAGGGCGGTTTCCACTCCGAGGATTCTTAATCCCAGATAACATAAGACACCAATGGTAAGCATTAAAATCAGCTCACCCCTGACCCAGGTACCCAACCTGGCTTCGATCCGGGAAACCAAAGCACTGACTTCGAGCGCCCGCCGCTCACCCAGCCACCGGCCGAGGTATTTGTCCAAATTATCCCGTTCAGTCAAAAGATAAAAAGAGATTACCAGAGTAGTGATGAGGTTAATAATGTTACCAAAAATATTACCGGCTATATTCAGAACATTTTCCGGCAGTGAGCCGAGAAGAGAGATTATCTGACCGGAAACCGCACTCTGGTCAAGATTTAATAACTGAATTTTGCTCAAAGACGACGGCAGAATCATGATGAGGTTGCCGGTCTGGGTAACCAGAGGGGGAATGATGCTGGCTAAAATTCCGCCGATAAACAGCCAGATAAAAACATAAACCACCACAATTGACCAGGCGCGGTGCAGTCTGGTTTTTTCCAAAATCCGAACCACCGGTTTTAATGCCGACATGATGATAAAAGAGACAAAGAGGATTAAGAGAAGCTGGCGGATCCGGTAAATAAACCAAGCTCCTAACAGGAGAATAAAAAATTTAACGACTGTGGAATATGAAAAGTCAATCTTACCCTTCATGTTTAATACTATTATACCAGTTAAAAACGGCGGCCAGACAGGCTGTCTGCCAGCCTGAACGGGAAATGTCAAACCAAATAATGCCCGGCTGTTTTTTGAACCAGGTTAACTGCCGGCGGGCATATTGGTGCTCCAATGTCTGCCATTTTTGCCGATAATCAGGGCCGGAATAAGCCTGATAACCCGGAGATGAAAAAGATGGTAAATTCGGAGAATACCGAGTTAGAAGCTGTTTCGTTTCGTCTGCAGCGCCATTTTGTATACGATCACCGATCCGGGTATCGATTTTGGATAACAGAAAAGGCAAGGGGGCGGTGAGACCTAAAATCAAAATGTCCGGTCTGGCGGCGACCTCACCCCCTACCCCTCTCCACAATTGCGGAGAGGGGGTTTTAAATAATTCAATTTCAATGGCTCTCTCAAGACGTCGGGGGTTGTGACGATCGGAATTATTTAATAATGCTGCCCGCCGGGAATTTATGCTGTTTAAATAATTAAAGAGCCCGGCAACTGATAATTTTTGTAAACGACTGCGGAGGCCGGGATCGGAAGGAATGGAAATATTTTTCAGGTCGGCGGTTAAGGATTTGATATACAAACCCGTGCCGCCCACAATTATCGGAAGTTTGTTGCGTAAAGATATATCATTAATAACCATATCAGCGGCTTCCTTCCAAAAGGAAACGTTAAACTGTTCGTCGGGATTGACTAAATCGTAAAGCCAAACAGGAATGCCATCAATTTCATAATAATTAAGCGGCTGTAAATGCCAAATAAGAGTTGAGGGGCAGACCTGCCTGCCGGCAGGCAGGTCTTTGCCGGTGACGATATCCATGCCCCGATAAACCTGGCGGGAGTCGGCGGAAATTATTTCCGCGTTTAATTTTTCGGCCAATTCCAGTCCCAGTTTGGTCTTTCCGGTAGCGGTAGGGCCGCAAATGATGAGAACTTTGTTCATGCCAGATCCCGGCCAGTGAAGACTTCACGGATGACATCCTCAATTTGCGGCTCCTCGATATTTAAATCCTCGATGGGATATTTTTCCAGGAGTTTCGCGGCAATTTGAGGAGCTTCCGCCCGTTTGACGGAGATAACGGCTTTGGGAAGATCATATTCTTTGACCGTCCCGAGTTTGGCCAAATCAGCACGGGTGATATGATCAGAAAATACGGCAGAAATCAGCTTGTGATCGGCATATTTTCTGGTGATTTCATCCAGCCGCCCGTCAAACAGCAGCCGGCCCTTATCGATAATAATGACCCGCTCGCATAACTCTTTCACATCGTCCATGTAATGGGAGGTGAGAATAATGGTGGCCCGGAACTTACGGTTGTAGGCTTTTATAAATTCGCGCATTTTTTTCTGCATCACCACGTCCAAACCGATGGTGGGCTCGTCCAGAAACAGAATTTTGGGGGAATGGATCAGGGCGGCAATGAGCTCCATTTTCATGCGCTGACCCAATGATAATTTGCGTACCTGGACTTTGAGGATATCTTCCACTTCCAACAGGCTGACCAGCTCATTTAACGTTTGTTTATACTGATCATCGGGAACTTCGTAAATCTCCTTATTTAATATAAAGGATTCGATCGCCGGCAGGTCCCACCAGAGCTGATTTTTCTGGCCCATGACCAGTGAAAACTGTTTTTGAAAGGCGGGTTTTCTTTCCCAGGGGATATAACCCAAAACGGAAATGTCACCCGAAGTTGGATACAAAAGACCGGATAAGACTTTTAAGGTGGTGGTTTTCCCGGCACCATTGGGACCGATGAAACCGACCAACTCCCCCTCCCCGATTTCAAAAGAGACCCCATCGACAGCCTTGACGTCATAATATTTACGGTGAAATAAAGATTTTATCGAGCCTGAAAGACCGGGTTCCTTCTGATGCACCCGGTAAAATTTTTGAAGATTATGGACGGAAATTAAGGACATTAAAGAGATTTTAGCATTGAAATAAGTTTCTTTGGGTTCTTAAGTAATCTAGGAGGAGGCTGATGAGTAATGACGGAGGGCGAAGAGCCAAAAGCGGCGGGATAAAAATAAGAATATCGCTGCCATGATTACAGCAAAAGGCAGCCATAAAACAGATTGTTTACCGGTTAATACCTCGACCGGCAGGCTCACCATGATAATCACCGGAATGATAAGCAAAAATAAATATCGCCAAAATCCCGGGAATACGCCGGACGGCCGGCCGGAAAGAAAAATTACTTCTTCGGCCAAATCAGGCAAAGAGTCGGCGTTGATAAACCAAAAAACCAGGGAGCTGATAATTATGCCTAATGAATATGCAATTAATAGTCCGCACAAAAATATTAAAATAAAAGTTAAAAACTGAATGATATTAAAGCGGATTTGAGATTGAGCGAAGCCAACAAAAATAACGACTATGCCGGAAAGCAGGCTGGGAAACGAAGCGAAATAAGGCCGCCATAAGGAAACCTGGAACTGGGAATCGATGGGCTTTAATAAAATTAAATCCAAATCACCTTTGGTTATTTTGTCCGGTAAAGTGCGGAGATTGAAGATGAAGGCCAAACCCAATACTATTTCGGAAAATACCATATACATACCCATTAAAATCATGGCTTCCCATTTTGTCCAACCGACAACTAAAGGCACATTGGAATAAATAACGGCGATATTTATCAAAGTGACTACGAAGAAACCGATTTCCACCAATATTTCCAATATGAAACTACTCCGGTATTCCGTCTCCAACTGCATCGAAACACCGGCCATTTTGAACCAGATTTTCAGATAACGGGAAATATTATTGACCATAGGCTCCATATTTTGATAATCCTTTTGACCAAAGCAACCGACTGATAATATAAAAAAACATTAACCAGAAAAGTATTTGGGGGAGACTAAACAATATTTCTTTTTGGCTAATATTATTTTGTAAAATCGCAATCGGAAAATAATAGATAAATTTAAAAGGCAGGACATCAAAAATCCAGGCAAAGGATTTGGGAACCAGTGATAAGGGAAAAGCCAAACCTCCAAAAACCAAAAGTAAAATCCGTTTCAACAAGCCGAAAGACCAGACGTCTTCAACCCAGAATGCCAGCAGACTCAGGCCGTAATCAAAATAAAAATGCATTAAAAAACCCAGGCAAACAAATATTAAGGCGAAAGGCAGCATGGCCCAATTCAGTTTGGCCTGAATAAATGCCCAAAGAAAAAAACCAATAAACAAATAGACCGGGATTTTAAGAGAAAGCTGGGTGATTTTTGAACCCAGACAATGAGCCAGCCTGAAATAAGAGAAGTTATACGGCTTTACGATCTCGGCCGATATGGAACCCAATCTGATTTCCCGGGGCAAGGTATCGGTAACCGAGGCAGAAGTAAAAGCACCTATGATGGGCAGAAAAAAATAATAACTGATGATATCAGTCACATGGAAAGTACCGACCTGATCGGAAGAACTAAAAATACCCAGCCAAATAAATACAGAGGCCCCGACACTTATCAACTCGATGAGCATCCAGATCAATAAGGCGCCGCGATATTCCAGGTGGCTGGTGATCATGGCCCGAAAATAGGCCATATATTTCTTCATCAGATGATTTTAATCTTTTTTTACGAGGAAGCGGAAGAGTAATGGCGGAGGGAAAAATTGAAAAACCTGACGGCTAATATAAAAAACACCAAAGCGCACGGAATTTCCAGAAAAATGAACAAGCCGGATATTTTTTGGGTAATAATCTGCGCGGGGATGGTGACTACAATCAGCAGGGGCAACAGCAGGGCGTTGGCCAGGCTATTGCCCTGGGTAATCAGATCCAAAGGAACACGCAAAGTTTTGGACAACATATCCCAGAAAGCTTCCAGGGCGGTCATGCGGGTTAAGAAAAAGGAAAGAGAGGAAAACATTAAAATAACCGAATAAACGGTAGTCAGGCCGGCCAGCAGGGAAATAAATAAAGTGCCCACTAAAAACAGGGAAAGTTGGTAATGCAGATGAAACAGGGAAAAGATGACAACACCTGCCCCGGTGAGAGTGGTGCCGACCTCATTGAGTTTTTGGTAGCGGGTGGACGCCAGAAACAGAGTCCCGGCCGGCTTGGTAAGAAAACCATCCAAATCACCCGTCCGGATTATTTCGGGGAAATCGAGGAGATTTCTGTAAAAGAAAATGTGGAAAAGACCGTCAATACAGCGATACATGCCAACCAGCAAAAAGAGCTGATATATATCCCAACCATGAATAGTTGAAGATGAGGTAAAAAAGACACTGATCAGGGCCAACTGGACCACCACCCAGAGGACCTGGGATATAACCATCAAAAAGAAATTGGCCCGGTACTCCATATCCCGGGCGAGGTTATTTCTGAATAAAGAGATTAAAAGATGCAAATATTTCATAAGGCGTTAATTTCCGGAAGCGGTATAACGAACCAGGCCCCATTGCCACAGTAAACGGCATAAGAAAATAACAGCCAGCAAGACGCCGAACTGAATAACCAACAGGGGGAATAATTGATCAACCGGGAGCTCTTTGGTAATAATCTCCAAGGGCAGGGACAGAGAATAGCGAAACGGTAAAAATGCCGCAAGTTTGCGGAAAAATAAAGGCAGGACAACCAAGGGAACAAACCGGCCAGAAAAGGCCAGAGAAGTCACGCCATAGATTTCTCTTAAAGCTTCGGAATCATCCAACCAGAAAGCCGTAATACCGACAATAAATTCCAAAATGAAATTGATCACGGCAGCGAAGAGGACAGAAATTACAAAAGCCAACCAAACGACCGGAGCGACTACGGGAAAAGTAAACCGGAAAAACAATCCCAGGGCCAACAGGATAGGGATTAAAAATACTAATTTGACCAATTTCTCACCGATATTATTACCGGCCTGGTGAATAATATAAGGGATCGGTTTGACCAGGAACGGCGAAATCCTGCCAAAACGGATATCCCGGGAAATAAATATGGAATTCCAACTGGAACAGATGAGACCGACCAGCAACAGAAAAAAATAGTACTGAATATAAAATTGGGGCGAACCGGTATTGGTATTCAACCAAAGGATGAGAGTGATGAGGGTAAAAACAACCCCGCTGCCGGTATAGAGGGCAACGTCACCCCGGTAGACCAAAGTGTCTTTCAGGGAAACCGTAACGTAGGTGATAAATTTATTCATGGTCAGGAACTGGCAGAGGAGTAATGACGGAGGGCGAGGCGCCACAAACGATGAGAGATATATAGCAGGATAATTCCGGCTAAAAGGGGGTAAAGCAAGTTTATGGGCCGGAATCGGGAAAGGAGGATCTGACCAGGGAAGATGACCAGCAGACCCAGGGGGATAATAAACGTCAAAATAAATCTCATAAAGACAGGAAATATTTGGGTTGGATAGCGGGCAGTGTCAGCCAACTGGGGCATTAATTCCGAGATATTGCTTAAACGACTGGTCCAGAAAACCGGGAGGACGGAAATAAAATACAGGGAATAAATGATTAAGAGGGACGAGAAAATAATTACCGGCAGGTAGAGCAGGGATATCAAATTCAGGTGATTGATATAAAAACCGTAGATTAACAGAAATATTCCGACGATGACGGACGGAAAAAGGCTGACGCTGACTTCTTTGACCGAAACAAAAAACTGACCGGAAACAGGCTTGATGACGATAAAATCCAGATCTCCCCGGTTAACCCCTTTGGCCAGGTTTTTCATATTGCCGTAAAATGTGCCCCAGATAAAGGCATTTAATAAGCTGAATAAACCCAGAGGTAAAACCAGCTCGTCAAATGTCCAACCGGAAATCCGAGGCACGTTCAGAAGCAAAATTCTGAAAAATCCGATATTTACGAAGGCCCAGACGAAGTCGATAGCCGCCCAGGTCAAAAAATCGGCGGGGTAGGCCATGCTGCTGATTAAAGCAAACTGCAGAAAGGTTTTGGAAAGATGCAGATAGCGGCGCATATCAACCTCCGACAGCGGAATATCTTTTAACTCCGATTTTAAATACCAGGGAACTGGCCCAATACAGGACTACGGCCCAAACCAGGGAAAAAAAGAGCCGGGTGACGATAGTTTGCAAATCGATTTGGCCCGTGTATATTGTGACCGGCGTGAAATAGACAGACGAGAAAGGCAAAAATAGACAGATATTTTTCAAAAAGGCCGGGAAAAATGTTAAAGGCAGCATGTATCCGCCGGCAACAGAATCAAGCACCCAATGCAGATGGTTGACGGCAAAAGACTGTTCCATGAAGAAACTGCAGGAGGCAGCGAGGAGAGAAATAGAGAACTGAATAAAATAAGCTTCAACCAGGCTGATAATAAAGAGAAACAGATTTAACGGATGCGGGGCTATCAGGTAATTACGAAAGAGCAGAAAAAAAAACAATAAGACAGGCAGCATCAAAAAAAACAGGGTAAACGATTTACCACCGAGATTGTTCCACAAAAGATATTTCTGAACGGAAAGCGGCCGGGAGAGATAGCGCGAAAAGGTACCGTCGCGGACTTCGTCCTGCATCCGCTGTTCGAAATAAAAACCGGTGAAGCGGCTGATGACGAAAATCAGAACATAATACGTAACCAGAAAGGAAATCTGATGAAAACTATTAACCCCTCCCGTAGATAACCAGAGAGAACTCATAACTAAAATAGGCAGGGCTTCGATGATAATCCAGATAATTACTTCCTGATAGTATTGGAAGGCATCCAGCCATTCAGCCCGGGCAACAGTCAGATATTTTTTCATAATTACATCTTAGCATCAAAAAACGAGGCAGGATAGCCTCGTTTAATGAAAAACGACTGACGTTTTCTGACGGTTACCGTTTATTTAACCGCTTTTTTCAAAGTCTTACCGGGGGTAAATCTGGCCACCCTGTGCCCTTTGACGATTTTCCGTTCCTTCGTTCTGGGAACGATGACCGGTTTATCCTTGACGCGGGTGACTTTGAACGTACCAAATCCGGACAAGACAACCTTTTCTCCTTTGGCTAAAGCTTTTTTAACTTCGTCCAAAAGGGTTTCCACTGCCTCGCGGGAAGCTTTCTTTGTCAGATGAGCTTTTTTGGCTACGACTTCAAACATTTGCTGCTTGGTCATGTAACTATGTCACCCCCTCTCATAATAAATTTCCATACATCCGTCTAAAATTAATAAAATTTTTCTTAGTGACGGTTGTTAAGCCAAAATTATTACATTAGAAGAAGAATGTCAAGAAGCACCGGTATTATTTTTGATTATTTACTTCGCTTTGGTGATGTCAGTCGCCCGGACCTCCCTGATGGCCGTAATCTTGATTTGGCCGACGTATTGGGCATGTTTTTCCAATTCCTGTCTGATTTTGGAGACCAGCAGGGTGAGTTCCGCGTCGGAAATAATTTCCGGCTTAACAATAACCCTGACATCGCGCCCGGCCTGGAAAGCATAAACTTCAGCCACTCCGGGAAATGACTTACTCAAATCTTCGATCTGCTGCAAACGTTTAACATAAGTTTCATGCGGTTCATAACGGGCGCCGGGGCGGGAACCGGAAATGGCATCCGCAACCCAGACAATCCGGGAGACGACGGAGGAAAAAGGCTTGTCTTCATGATGCTCGGCGACGGCTGAAACCACCATATCCGGCATTTCATATTTTTTTAGAAACTGAACCCCCAGCTGGACATGCGTACCTTCCTCTTCGGTAATTACCTTGCCGATATCGTGCAACAAACAACCCAGACGGACCATCTGGGTGAGTTCCTCCGAAAGATCCAACTCGTGAGCTATCTGAACACCGATTTTGGTTTCCTCGATGGTATGAATACCCAAATTCTGGCCATAGGAAAAACGGAAACGGTAGCGGCCGATCAGGGCGATTAAATCGGGGTGCAGATTGTAGACGCCGCAGGCAGCACAAATTTTGCGACCCTCATCTATCAGGTAGGTGTCCAGCTGTTTTTTAGTCTGGGCGACCACTTCTTCTATGCGACTGGGCTGGATCCGGCCGTCTTTGATCAAAAACTCGAGACTCCTTCTGGCAATCTCACGCCTTAATGAATCAAAAGAAGAGAGCCGGATAGTGTTGCCTTCCTCGATTTCCATTTCCACTCCGGTAGCTTTTTCAAACATGGCAATATTTCTGCCTTCCTTACCGATAATGCTGCCCTTGACACTCTCATCCGGCAGAGTGACGGTAGAAACGGTATATTCTGCGGTATAGTCGGTCGCCCCGTGAAGCATGGCGGAAACGATAATTTCGCGGGCCATTTCCGAAGCCCGGGACTGATAGTCCTGGCGGGTCTGTTCGACTAATTTAGCCAGATCGGCGGCGTAAGATTTTCCGGCTTCATCCAACAGAATTTTTTTTGCTTCCTCTTTGGTCAACCCGGAAACTGCTGCCAATTTGTCCAGATATTCCTCACGCAAATGCTGAATTTCCTCCCTCGCCTTTTCCAACTGGTCCAGACGGTCGTTGATTTCGTTTAGCAGGGTGTCTGCCTGATCAGATCCCGGTGGTGTGACTTTTTTGCCCGGAGGTGAATAAAATCCCATATTCGGTTAAAAAATGATAATTAAAGGACTTAAATAACATGACGATCATTATACCCCGCTTTAACCACTTTGGCTATTGTTTCCCAGGAAAAACCGCGGGCAGCAAGATAGCGGGTAGCTTTGAGCCGATAGTCTTTGGCAGACAACCTGGACCAAGGAGGCAATTTCTTAGCGAGGGCTTTCTTGGCAAGTTCATATTCATCATCCGTTGTCATCCGATTGTCACTGATAATTTCGGGGTCTATGCCTTTGGCTTTTAATTCGCCTGCCAATAAACGGTTACCCCGGGGACGACTTCTGGAGCGGGACTCGACTAACCACCGGGCAAACGACTGGTCATCCACCAACCTGTTTTTCCGGAGAAATTCCAAAGTCTGATCAATTAAAGCGGCAGCGGAAGTTTTGGAATGCAGATATTTTGTCACTTCGGCCACACTGTGAGGACGGGAGGAAAGAAATCTGAGGACCTGTTTTTTCAGATCTTCCAGGGTCTGATCCGGATTATTTTTTAGGACGGCCATAAATATCGTTTTTTTCGATAAACGTGCCTCCAAGTGACCGGGCTTCCGTGCGGGTAGTCACCCTTTTGCCACAATTGTCACATCTGAGCATTACACCGCCAGTTTTTTGAAGAGTGTCGGGATTTATTCCGTCCCATAAACCAGCATTTCGCCACTTATGATTACAGACGGGAGCATCTGCCATAGGCTATTCTTCCTCTTCAACCTCGCCGACCTGTTTGGGCAGAGGTTTTTTGGTATCCTTGGCAACTTTCCAGATAGCTTCCTCGACCGCTTTGGCGGTTTTGTGATTGGTTTTCAGCTCCTCGACAGCCGCCTGTTTACCCTGGCCCAAAATCGCTTCATTGAAATAAATAAAAGCACCTTTTTTAGTGAGCACACCTAGTTCTACACCGACATCGATCAGACCGCCCTCTCTGCTGATACCGCCGTCGTTTAAAATGTCAAATTCTGCCACCCTGAAGGGCGGGGCGACTTTGTTTTTGACAACCCTGGCCCGGTGCCGGGAACCGATAACCAAATCACCGTCCTTGATAGATTCTATTTTTCGGGTGTCTATCCTGATACTGGCATAAAACTTTAGAGCCATACCCCCCGGGGTGGTCTCGGGGTTGCCGAACATAACGCCGATTTTCATCCGCAGCTGATTGGTAAAAATGACAACGGTGCGGCTTTTGGCGATGGCTCCGGTAATTTTTCTTAAGGCCTGAGACATCAACCTGGCCTGGACGCCCATAACCGAATCGCCCATTTCACCCTCGATTTCGGCCCGGGGAACCAACGCCGCGACGGAGTCGATAACAATGACATCTATGGCACCGGAACGGATTAAAGTCTCGACAATTTCCAAGGCCTGTTCGCCGGTATCCGGCTGGGAAATGTATAAATTATCCAAGTCCACCCCCATACTTTCAGCTCTCTGGGGGTCCAGCGCATGCTCGGCATCGATAAAAGCTGCTGTGCCGCCGGATTTCTGGGCCTCGGCAATGCAGTGGAGAGCCAGGGTAGTCTTACCGGAGGCTTCGGGACCGTAAATTTCAGTGATGCGGCTACGGGGAAAACCACCCACCCCCAGGGCAATATCCAAGGCAATGGAACCGGTAGGTATCACTTCAACGGCGTTTTTTTCACCCCGCTCGCCCATTTTCATGATCGAACCCTTGCCGAATTGTTTTTCGATCTGTTCCATGGCGATTTTTATTGCCTGAAGTTTCTGGTCGGTAGCCATACTAAACCCAAATATACTATGAGAAAATCAAAATGCAAGCAGAAAAGAGGCTGTTTACATTTTTATCACCCGGCCAGCCCGATCGTTGCTGCCATATTCATGAAGATAAATAGTTTCAACCCCAATATAATATCCCCCCCTCCTGGCAAAATAACCTATCATTCCGTTTATATTATTTGGGTCATTGACGATTAATACCAAATCCGCTGAGTGACGGAGTTTTTCTATTTCCCGGGGAATTTTGGCATGAGAACCAATAGCATCTTTTAACATGGACAAATCCACACCCAATACGGGGACTTGGGGACACCTGTCGGTATCATACCTTTGGATATCAATTCTTTGGGCATGTTTTAAATTAATCCCCAAGACCTCCAAGACATTGGTTAAGGCCAGCATCCCCGTGCCCGTGCCGCTGCCCAGCTCGATTGCCGAAACGCCTTTTTTGGGTAAATCAGACAGACCTCTCAGCCTACGGAAAAGCCAATCCTGCAACAGAGGGAGTTTTTCATATGCCAAATCCCCAAGCCCGCGTTCATCTTCATAGCCGGGACGATAAAACATCCTATCGCGAGGTAATAATATACCCGGAAATTCTTTACCCATAGACGATGATTGTAACAGACTATAAGATATTCTTAAACGGGCTACATTTTCAGAAGTTCCAGGATTTTGTAGAGCAGAAAGGCAGGCCAGAAGAGGGCTTTGAAAATACCGAAGGCTCCGGCGGCAAAAGTGGCGGCGTGGCCAAGATAGTAAACCATGGCGCCCAAGACCCCCATTCCATATATGGCACCGGAATCAGCGTGTTTCATGAGTTTTTAGCGGCAGGAGCCGGCGGTAAATTTCTAATCCAGTTGATAGACAGATAGGTAAAAAGCAATATTACAAGCAGATTGAGGAGATCGCTGAAAACCAGAGACAACACCAAGGAGATGACCAACTGGGGGACGGAAGCATATAAAGCCACTGCCAGAGCCTGAATAAAGGTGAGACTTTTTTTGAGCAGATACCTGCCCATCAACCAGAATAAAAGGCCACAAAAACCATATAAAGCCAGCCTGAAAACCCAACCGGTCGCAGCAGTAACCAGGCCAATGACCAATACGGCGGCAAAAAGAATCAGCCAAAGTTTGAAGGAATTGCTGTTTATCCATTTGGCCAGCTGATCCCGGTTAAAAGAAAAATCGGGAATTTGTTTGTAATCCTGAGACTGAAGCTGGCCGGTACCCGGGGATTTGACTACCAGCTGGTCTTTCAAAAACAGCATGCCGCCACTGACACTGGCCAAATCGCCGGTGCCACCGGCAGTATTTATAATCAGGGCAAAATCCTGGTTGCCGGTTTTGTACGGTTCTTTGATAGTGGTGGATAAGAGATGATTTTTGACGGTAACGCTACCGGCGGGAAAATTAGCGGTGATAAACCTGGGAGCCTGGGGCAGATACCAGGTGATGATAAAGATGCTGATCACCATGGGAATCGATGCCAGGAGAATCAGATATTTAGTCCAGTACCAGAGAACCCAACGGAAGGGTTTGGTGAGAATAGTGGCACCGTAGGTGCTACTTTTCAGGCTGGCGATGGTTTCGCGGAAAGCCGAGAACATTTTCTGATTTTAACTTAGATATAAAAGGTCCGCTATTTTTGTGAATTATGGTCGAACTTCACAGAATTATATCGAACTTTACAAACACATTGTACAAAATCTAGAGTGGTTTAACCATGCGAAGGAAGAAATTGAGGCTATTCTTGAGAAGGAACAAGTAACACCCGAAAGTAAATTTATTCCTATTACGCTTTAAGTTTGTTTTTAGCTATAATGAAAATATGGATAATAAAGTTAAAAAGGATAACTTAACTGACCTTATTTCTGACTTAATCAAGCCTGTTGAATCAAAGCCTAGCGATAACAAGCCCGTAGTCGAGCCACCAAAGGATTTAGATGACTATCAGGTCGTAACCCCTGATGGTGAAACTATTACTTTAAACATGACTACAGTCGAAAAAGGTAGAAATATCAAAAAGATATTGGCTTCTAAAGATGGGAAATACATCCTCATTGTTAAAGATTCTCATTAGCCTGTTTCTTATTGAACTGTATAAGTAGGTTAAATATCAGAGTTTACTAATCAATTAGTAAAATGGGGTAGCCTATTTTAGGAATATATTTTGAGTTAAAACTTGTTTGATACCTTTTCTATTTAGGTCTATTTTCAAAACTAGATTTAAGGCTAAAACAAGTAAGTGTTAGTCTTTCGGTATAGAATTAAGGTGTTTAAGAAAACTATCAAATTCTTAATAAAATTATATTGACCGGTACCCCTTAAACTGAACACTGTTTCTATATAATCCGTGTTAGTTTAGGGAGGTGAATTTATATCAAAAAC
>DAHXMV010000040.1 GCA_027371535.1 Candidatus Amesbacteria bacterium
CCCAGATAGTACAAGGTGTGCCAAAATTCCCCTAGTTTAGTTTTATCATTTGTTTCTTCGGTAAACAGCCTGGGGTCAACAAATTCTAATCCGACTTCTTCTTGAACCTCCCCAACAACTGCCTGTTCAGGCGTTTCACCCGCATCGGGTTTACCGCCTATTAACGCATATTTACCTTGCTCATCACCACTAACTCTTTTCCCCAATAGCACCTCACCATCAAAGTCCAAAATTGCCCGAACAATAACTCTCTCTGTAACCATTACCAAATTCTATAACCCATCACCACGTTTTTACAAAACTGGTATATAAATAGGCGTGGTCAGTGACAGGAAATAATTTCTTATTTCTTCCAGTCCCTGCGACCAAGCCCAAAATCCCGCAAAAGCGGGATTTTTCGTTGGGCCTGTCGGGGATGGTGTCCAGGTCCGCTGGACATGACATTCCCGTATAGACATAATTATTCCGGATGTTCTACGTTTATCTTCTTCTCTGCTCAGACGGCTCTTTTT
>DAHXMV010000041.1 GCA_027371535.1 Candidatus Amesbacteria bacterium
GTGGTGACGTGCATCCAGACACAACAACTCTCTGCGTGCGACAATCGCCTCAGGATTGTCACGCGGCACAAGAGAGGAAACGAAATGTGGGAAAACAAAACAGTTGTTTGACCGCCGTCTCCTAACAAAACCCCGCACAAAAATGCGGGGCGTTTTTTATCAGCACTATTGAAAAATAGCGGCGGCAATGGCACAATACGCGCACGCGGTTTTGAGACCGCCCATAACCACCCGTAGCTCAATTGGCAGAGCAGCTCCCTCTTAAGGAGACGGTTGAAGGTTCAATTCCTTCCGGGTGGACAAGATATGCCGTCGCCTATAAAACGCCTCTCATACAAAATATAATGATGGCGTTTCGTTCGCATGGAACGCTCACGTAAGCGAACGGTCCCAGGTTCGAACCCTGGTGGGCGGACATATAAGCGTCGCTCCCTCTCAAGCGCCTCGCGTGCAGTTTTATAGGCAGTCGCTTCGTTCGCATGAAATGCTCACGTAAGGAGACCCTGCCTACC
>DAHXMV010000042.1 GCA_027371535.1 Candidatus Amesbacteria bacterium
ATATAATCGGTCAGTCTCAAAGCTCTTTTGATTTAAGGACGGTAATGGATTCGGGCAAAATACTTTTAATTAACTTAGCTAAAGGGAGTTTGGGGGAGGAAAACAGTAACTTCTTAGGACTCATCTTGGTTCCGCGCGTTTTGATGGCGGCCATGAGCAGGGTGGATGTTGAAATGGAAAAACGCCGTGATTTTTACTTTTACGTTGATGAATTCCAGAATTTTGCCACTCCGGATTTTGCTGTAATTCTCTCTGAAGCCCGTAAATATAGACTCGGTCTTTGTGTTGCTAATCAGTTTATCGGACAGGTTGAAGAGGAGGTTAAAAATGCAGTCTTCGGAAATGTCGGAACAATTGTTGCCTTTAGAGTCGGTGTAACCGACGCCAACTATTTACAGCATGAATTTACGCCGACTTTTGGTGAGGATGACCTTCTTAATGTTGAACGCTTTCATGCTTACGTCAAAACTATTGTTAACAATGAACCGGTTCCGCCCTTCTCAATGGATT
>DAHXMV010000043.1 GCA_027371535.1 Candidatus Amesbacteria bacterium
TGTAAGAGAAGGACTGATAGCTGTTGTAAGCGTTAAAATGCCGAATCCGCAGTTTGAAGGACAGACTAAAACTAAGCTCGGCAACAGTTTTATTAAAGGTATCGTAGAATCATTAGTAAATGAAAAGTTAACAGAATTTTTTGATGAAAATCCCCAGACCGCAAAAATTATAGTCGAGAAAGCATTGGATGCGGCAAGAGCACGCGAAGCAGCCAGGAAAGCCAAAGAACTTGTAAGAAGAAAAAGTTTATTGGATTTTTCGTCTTTACCCGGAAAATTAGCGGATTGTCAGGAAAAAGACCCGTCGCAATGCGAAATATATATAGTAGAGGGTGATTCCGCCGGCGGCAGTGCTAAACAGGGAAGGGATAGAAAATATCAAGCGATTCTTCCTTTAAAAGGTAAAATATTAAATGTTGAGAAAGCAAGGCTAGAAAAAATGCTGGGTTCGGACGAAATTAAAATATTAATCACTGCGTTGGGAGGAGGCATTACTTCCGGAGC
>DAHXMV010000004.1 GCA_027371535.1 Candidatus Amesbacteria bacterium
CGAAAAACATTTTATTAAAGCCGATGTGATTTATTGGGAGGAATTTGTGAAATTGGGGGGTTGGCCTCCGGCCAGAGAAATCGGAAAAGTGAGAATGGAAGGCAGGGATTATGTGATGCGGGAGGGCGATGTCGTAGAATTTAAGGTCGGAGTATAGTAGAATATCACGGTTATGAGTAATTATGATTTAACCATTATCCTGAAGTCCGAAGTCAAAGACGAGGCGAAGGATAAGTTTGTCGAAAAGCTGGAGAAAACCCTGAAAGCTCTTGACGGCAGGGTAGAGAAGACCATGGAAATGGGAAAGAAACAGCTGGCATACAAGCTTAAAGGCCAGACTGAGGGCACCTATCTGAATATGATGCTTGAGATGCCGGTTGCCGGCGTGGTACAATTACAAAAGAAATTAGAGGTTGACCGGGATATTTTAAGATCGTTACTGGTTACCGCAAAAGAATAAACAAATGGCCACGAGATCACTGAATAAAGTCATGCTGATCGGAAATCTGACCCGGGATCCGGAACTCAGATATACCCCACAGGGAACTGCGGTTTGTACGATGGGACTCGCTACAAACAGGACCTGGGTGACGGACAGCGGAGAGAAAAAAGAAGAAACCGAATTTCACCGGATAGTGGCATGGAATAAGCTGGCCGAACTGTGTTCACAGCTGTTATTTAAAGGCCGCCGGGTGTATGTGGAAGGCAGATTACAGACCAGGCAGTGGACGGGATCTGACGGAAATCAGCGGCAGGCTACAGAGATAGTGATAGAAGATATGCTGGTTTTGGATTCCAAACGCCAGGGGGAAGAGCCCTATGAAGCGGAACCGGCGGCCGTACCCCAGACCGGGGAAACACAAACGGCTGAGGAAACACCGGTGACAACCGAACCAACGACTCCTGCCAGTCCGGCTCCGGAAGCGGTTCCGGCTGCCAAAGCCAAAGCGAAAACTAAGGCAAAGGCGGAGGAAGTGGCGGAAGATATACCGTTTTAATTTAATCATTTGGTCATTTAATCATTTAAGCATTTAGATATGATACAGAAGAAGAGAAAGATAAAAGTCCCGAGGAATTGTTTTTTCTGCAAGGAAAAATTGGAGCCGAGTTTTAAGGAAGTAGCCAACTTATCGAGATTTATGAGCGACAGGGGCAGAATTATCGGCCGGGACCGGACCGGGGTGTGTGCCAAGCATCAGCGGCTGATCGCCCGGGAAATTAAAAGGGCCAGGCATTTGGCCCTATTGCCTTTTGTGAGCGGACTCTAGTAATATCAGGTGATGAAAATTTATAAAACTCTGTTAGTGGTAGCTTTAGTCGCCGTTTCAGGTTGGCTGGGGTTTTGGGTAGGGGAACAGAGACTGAAGTTGTCTTTTACAAACTGGAAGCCGGGAGCGGTTTTAAACCAGCAGCCAATTTTAACCGGCAAAGCGCCGAATATAGATTTTTCGCTGTTCTGGACAGTCTGGGATACCGTAAATGAAAAGTATGTGGATAAACAGGACCTGGATCCCAAGAAAATGCTGGACGGCGCGATTTCGGGAATGGTGGCATCAATAGGCGATCCTTATACCATGTATCTGCCGCTGGTACAGAATAAGGCGACCAAGGAACAATTGGGAGGATCATTTGAAGGTGTGGGGATGGAATTGGGTTATGTGAATAAACAGCTGGCTGTCATGTCGCCGGTAGACGGTTCACCGGCCCAGAAAGCGGGAGTAAAGGCCGGAGATCTGATACTCAGGATCAGGGATGAGGCAAAAAAGGTAGATAAGCTGACTGTCGGAATGGCTGCGGACGAAGCGGTAAATTATATCCGCGGGGATAAAGGATCGACTGTGTATATCACCTTTTCCCGCGAAGGAGTGGATAAACCTTTTGAAATACCCCTGACCCGGGATACGATCATTGTCAAAACCGTTACAGTCAAATATCTGGACATCGGCGGGGGGAAGAAGGTACCGCTGGTGTCATTGACCAGGTTTGGAGACAGAACCAGAGATGAATGGCAGACGGCGGTGACAGACATATTGACCCAGTGCGGGGAGAATTTTTCCGGCTGCCGTGGAGTGGTGCTGGATCTGAGAAATAACCCCGGAGGCTATCTGGAAATGGCAGTATATGTGGCCGGAGAGTTTTTGGATTACGGCAAGCTGGTGGTAACCCAGCAATCGGGGGACGGGACAAAAATTGATAATACGGTAGACAGAAACGGCAGCCTGCTGAAAGTACCGCTTTCCGTACTGATCAATGGCGGGAGTGCTTCGGCGGCAGAAATTTTATCCGGAGCTCTGCAGGATTATAAGCGGGCGACTTTGGTGGGCGTAAAGTCCTTCGGCAAAGGGAGCGTGCAATCACCAATTGATTTGCCGGACGGGTCGGGTCTGCATGTCACGGTGGCCAAGTGGCTCAGGCCGTCCGGAAAATGGATTGATAAAATCGGGATAATGCCCGATGTGGTGGTGAAACCAAGCGACAGTGCTTCAGCCAGTGCCAATTGGCAGGATGACCCGCAGCTGGCCAAAGCCGTAGCTGTCCTTAAGTAAAATTTGACTTTTTCTCAGGTTTGGGTTTTATAATATGCCTTATGAATAAAAAGAACGGGAAAATATTTACAGTCATAGCAATAATCGTGTTGGTTATAGGCGCGGTATTTGGCGGTGCCATTTCGGACAGAATCTTCGGTTATAAAATCCTGGATAAAATCTGGCCTTCTTTGGGCAACGGGAACGGGGGAGCGGGCCCGGTGATTCAGAGAGTGGTGACAGAGGAATCTGCCGTAATTAATTCGGCGGAGAAAGTAGCCCCTTCAGTGGTAACTATAGGAATCTCAACAACCCAGGCGATAATGCATCCGTCATTTAATTTTAACGACCCC
This sequence comes from Candidatus Amesbacteria bacterium, assembly GCA_027371535.1. Classification (GTDB taxonomy): domain Bacteria; phylum Patescibacteriota; class Microgenomatia; order CAZETR01; family Amesbacteraceae; genus DAHXMV01. The sequence continues at coordinate 2,879 of DAHXMV010000004.1, forward strand.
TTCGGGTTTTTCGGAGGGCAACAAAATCCCGGGAACCAGTTTCAGCAACAACAAGTCAACCAGGACATCGGTTCCGGATTTATTTTGACAAAAGACGGGCTGATTGTGACGAATAAGCACGTAGTCAGCGATTCCAGCGCGGGTTATAGGGTAATTACTTATGACAACAAAGAGTATAAAGTGCAGAAAATTTTCCGTGATCCGACTAATGATATCGCGATATTAAAAATAAACCCGGACCAGCCTACCAGCGGATCGGCGGAAAAATTAACCCCGGTGGTTTTGGGAGATTCGGGCAATTTAAAGGTAGGTCAGTTTGTAATAGCCATAGGCACGGCTTTAGGGGAATTCAGACATACGGTGACCCACGGGGTAATATCGGGTTTGGGGAGGGGAATATCGGCCGGGAGTCCATATGAAAGTTCAGTAGAGCAATTGGACAATGTGATTCAGACTGATGCAGCCATAAATCCCGGTAATTCCGGCGGACCACTGGTGAATCTGTCCGGGCAGGTGATAGGCATTAATACCGCAGTCTCGTCTCAGGGGCAAAATATCGGCTTTGCCATTCCGATTAATATAGTGAAAACTGAGATAGATAACTTTAATAATACAGGGCAATTTTCCAGGCCGTATATCGGAGTCAGGTATGTGCTTTTGGACATGAACCGGGCATTAGAGTACGATGTACCGACCGGAGCATATGTTCAGGAAGTCATTTCCGGATCTCCCGCGGATAAGGCAGGTATCCAAAATGGTGATATTATCACCAAAATTGACGGCAAAAAAATTACCGGCACGGATGCTACCAGTCTGTCGAATCTGATTTCACCGCATAAAGTCGGGGATACAGTACAGGTGGAATACTGGCGCAGCGGTAATACCAAGACGGTGGCGGTGACGCTATCGGAAGCCAGCCAGTAGCCGGGAAGCTATTAATTTGGTAAAATAAGGATATGAGAGCTAAAATTCATCCCCAGTATTTTGATGCTGTCGTGACGTGCGCCTGCGGTAACACATTTACGGTAGGGTCAACCAAATCCAAGATTGATGTGGAAATCTGCTCCAAATGCCATCCGTTTTTTACGGGTGAAATGAAATTTGTGGATACAATGGGGCGGGTGGAGAGGTTTAAGCAAAAAATGGCAACGGCTCCTTTGGGTACGGCAGCCATGTCCAAGAAGGCCAGGAAACAGCTGAAGAAACAACAGGAAGAGGAAGCTGAAGCCAATAAACCAAAAAATCTTAAAGAGATGTTCGACCGGGTGAGAAATCAGGTAAGTTAAGATATGCCGGATGAGGCTAAAAAATATTTGGAAGAAGAGTTGGCCGTATTGGACAAAAAAATTACGGAAGCCGGAAATTTGCAGACTGATCCTGATTTTTTTGAAATGGCCAGGAGTGAAATTGCAGAATTGGAAAATCAAAAAGCGGAGATCCTGTCGGCATTGAACGGGCGGACATCTTCACGTGATCTTTCAGAAGTACAAATTGATAATTTTAATAAAATAATCATAGAGGCCAGACCGGGTGTGGGGGGGGATGAAGCCAAGATTTGGGCTGATGATCTGGTAAGAATGTATTCCAGGTACGCCACAAACAAGGGTTGGAAGATCGAGGTGATAGATGACGGGGTGATAAAAATATCCGGTAAAGAGGTATTTGAAAAACTCAGGCGGGAGACCGGAGTACACAGAGTGCAGCGGGTTCCGGTAACGGAAGCATCAGGGAGAATACACACATCGACAGCTTCGATTGTGGTGCTACCTGAAGTTCCGGAAAATCAAATTATCATCAGGGAGGACGATTTATTATGGGAGTTTACGCGGGGAGGGGGACACGGAGGGCAGAATGTGAATAAAGTGGCCACGGCGGTCAGATTAACCCATAAACCGACCGGGATTGTGGTCCAGTCCAGGCAGGAAAGATTTCAGGAACAAAACCGGAAAATAGCCCTGTCGTTATTAAGGTCGCAGTTATGGGAGATTGAAGAGGAGAAAAAATCAGCCAGCCTCAAGGATCAGCGGGCAAAGATTGGCCGGAGTATGCGGGCGGAAAAGATCAGAACTTATAATTACCCTCAAAACCGGGTGACTGACCACCGGATTAGCAAGAGCTGGTATAAATTGGAAAGAATTATGGAAGGGGATTTAGATGAAGTGGTGGCGGCGATGGCGGGATTCGGCATAGATCACGCCGATGGTGACAACCAGACTACCGAATAAAAACATCAAACTGATATGTTCGTGCAGCCAGAAATATGCCAACGGCAGAGTAAAAACCGGAGGAAGATACAGGAAAATGTTGGCTTCGGCGACGGTGACGGTTTTCTGCGCTTCCTGGTAGGCCCAATACGCCAGGGCTCCCGAAAACAGAGCCATATACAGTACACCCAAATGGGCAGATATGGGGGCGGATATCAATATGGACTGGATTTTTGACGGAGGGTAGGTAAAGAAAGTGATCACGGACATGGAGACCAAACCGGTAAAAAACATGGTCACAGTAAGTAAAAGGGGAGACATTTTATGTTTTAGTTCACGTTTGGTGATCAGGGCATAAATTACCCAGGCAATTGTCCCTGATAATATCAGGAGGTTTCCGGTTATAGATCCGGAGAACAGTCTGTGCCCTTCGAACATCGGCTGGACAACGATGATTAATGAACCAATAAAGGCGATTATATGACCGATTTTCTCGCGGGGAGGGATAAATTCACGCAGGATGTAATGGCTTGCCAGAGCAGCCAAAATTGGTGAGGTGGCGTTAATAACCGAAGCGTCAAGCGAGGTGGTGAGCTCCAGACCCCAGAACAGTAGCCCAAGCTGGACAGTGGATCCGACAAAACCACAGGCGATGAGAATCAACCAGTCACGCGGTTTCAATTCACCCATACTTTGCCAGGAATCAGGCTCGGTGATCAAAAGGTAGGGAATCATTACCGCAGAAATCATCAGGAAACGGTAGGTGAGAAATAATGTAGTCGGAAAATACCCAAGAGTGTATTTAATTACAGGCGGGGCGATGCCCCAGAAGACAGCCACCAGAATCAACAGAAGATAGGTTTTATAGCGGGCAGGCATCAGTCAATTATCAATTTACAATTTACAATTATCAATGACCTGATCCGGAGTTATTTGTTTTTGTTCCCCGGTTTGCATGTTTTTCAGAGTAATGAGATTTTTTTCGGCTTCTTCAGGCCCGATAATAATTACAAAAGGGATGCCTTTTTTGGAGGCAAATTTTAATTGTTTGTCGAGTTTGACAGCCGGATCGGGATAAACCTCTACGGACAGCCCAAGTTTACGTAGAGTAAGAGTAAGGGTAAGAGTAAGAGACAAAAGATTAGGGGAAAACACAGTGATCAGGATTTGAGTTCGGGGAGAATAAGCCGGAACAAGATTTTGGGTCTGGGCAGCCTCCAAAGTCCGGTCGACACCGACGGCGATGCCGGTTCCCGGAAAAGGGCGGCCGATTAATCCGGTGAAGATGCCGTCATAGCGTTCACCTCCGGCTACGGAACCGGACGGATATTCCGGAATAATAATTTCCCAAATCGGGCCCTGGGAATAAGAAAAGGATCTGGCCAGGGTGGGCTGGAATTGGTAAGCAGTTTTGGCAATACCGCAGTTATTTAAATAATTAAAGATGGTATTTATTTCATCATTCGGTTTTAAATTATTAACGTACTCCAAATATTTTTTGGCATCTTCCCCGGAAATATTTTTGGCTGCCATGTCGGCAATTACTCCCGATTCGCCGATTTTGGCTAATTTGTCGATAGCCACAATAGCCGGATACGGAAGATCTTTTAACAGTTCCCGGCTGTTAAGCAGGACTTTGGCGGTTTTAAAGCCCAGCTGTTTATATATATCCAGTGTCAGGGCGATAATTTCTGCATCGGCATTTCGTGATTCGACGCCGAAGATGTCAAAATCGATCTGGGTGAATTCCCGGAACCGGCCGGCCTGGGGCTTTTCGGCCCGGAAGTTATTCTGGATCTGGTACCGGCGCCAGGGAAAAACCAAAGTGTTAAGGTTTTGGGCTACCACCCGGCAAGTAGGCAAAGTCTGGTCATAGCGGAGCATAACTTCCCGGCTGCCGAAATCGGTGAATTTATAAAATAATTTTTCATCTTCACCGACTTCACCGGTAAAAAGTTCGACCGGTTCCAGGGTCGGGGTTTCCAGAGGTTCGTAACCCCAGGATTCCAGAATAGGGATAATTTTGTTTTTCAGCCATGTCCGGGCCGCCGCGTCAGCGGGTAAAAAATCACGAAAACCTTTTAAAGGCTGAATTTGGTTCATATTTTTAGTTTAGCATTATTTAATTAATATGACACGATTGGGATTTTCAGGATCTTTAAAATCTAAATCGGGAGAAATAATCGGTTGCATTAATAATTGTTTTAAAGCGATGGATAACATAGGTGAAGTTTTAAGCGTACGCATAAGCAGGGGTTTGTCTGTAGAAGCTAATTTATTTGTTAGCCGGCTGCCAATTCTGTTATTCTGGAAATCAGGGTCGACACCAACTTCTGATATGTAAAAACTTAGAGTTTCGTCCTGACGGAAATTTCTAAGTAAAATTTTACCTTCTTTGGTATCGTATTTGGTTTCAACAAATTTTTCCCAATCAAGTTGATACCCCCAACCAAAACCAATAGGAATATTCTCTGAAATTGCCAAATATGCGACAGCTATTTTTTTGGAGAGTTCCATTGAAATATATTTCATAGCTTTTTTCTCACCTAAAGGCGGATCAAACCATGGTGAGCCTGTAAAAACCCGGTCATATAAACCGGCAACTGATTTCAGATAGTTTTGGGAAAACTCAATAATTTCTATCATAGGGGCGGGTGGAGGGATTCGGACCCTCGATAGTCCGCTCACAACGGACTGTGTTGCCTTTACACTACACCTGCCATTTTATTTACCGGGTTCCCCCGGATAAGGTATTGAGGTAGACTTTTGGGAAAGATCCTCATCACGATCAGATATTAATAAAGTCGGGTCGGACTTGATTATTCCGGCGATCCAATCGTCAACTAGTTGATCTGGTGTACGGGGATCGTAAACAAAATTGGGCGGTTTGATCCTGGACCAATCAATTTTTAACCCTTTAGGAATTTCATTAATCATGTTTTTCACCTCCTTTGAGGTAAATTAAATAAAAAAGCCTCCGTCCACCAAAGGCACAAGAGGCTAAACCACAAAAAAAGCTGTGTCCAACACAGCCAAATTTTATTTTTGTCTGGCTCGTTCCTATTGGAGGATGAATTCAGATGGAGGATTTTTACAGTTCTCCTTCTGTCTGATATTTGGTCAGCAGCTTTGGGATCGTGACTCCCATGCAAACGCTTTCACGAATTATTGTTAAGATACACCTATTAACCTATAGTTGTCAAGGGGTAGGGGTAGCCGGCGGGGTAGGATAAATGTACAGGTCGGTAATTGACGGTACAGCCGCTGGTTTGGCGATAATAACTACCAGACTGCCGATTTTGACGTCCGTGCTTTTGAGTGTAGCCGGTTTGCCGTTTTTAGTGGTAGTTACAGTGGTATCTGAAAACAACCGGCCGGTAAAATTGTCTCCGGTTGAAGTGGTGAGTTTGATGGTATTGCCAATTGATGTCACCATTCCCCAGACAGCCTGTCTTTTTTCCGCCGGAGGTGAAGCAATGACCAGCAGGCGTTTGGCAGTCATATTTCCTGAACCGTCGACGTCTCCCATCACCAGAATATAATCGCCTGTTTTCAGGTCGGCAGGGGTGCCGTCGCTATTGTCTTTCAGCTTGATGGCCGTATCGGTGGTAACCAGGGCAGACCTGTTTTGACCTGCATAATTGACCAAATTTACGGTAGCTTCGGTTTTGGAAGAAATACTGCCGACAAAAGCTTTTTTAGAAATATCCTGTTTAATCTGAGCCAGCTCCTCGCTGACTTTCTGTTTTACTGAATTTCTCAACTGATCAGCACTATCGGAAGCTGTCTGTGCGAATGCGGGGACGGAATGTAAAATGTAAAATGTAAAAAGTAAAATTAGAACAGGATAAATTTTAAATTTTAAATTATGCATTTTAAATTTTACTGGTGGTATAAGTTACCAGGAGTTTAGCGACTCCGGAATGGCCGTTTTGATCAAAAGCCGTAGCTGTAATCCGGTTATAGCCCCCGTCAAGTTTGATGTCAGCGGAGAAGGCCCCGGTGGTATCAGCTGTAAGAATGTTTTCTCCGGTATCGTAGGTGAGGGCCACGACGGCGTTAGGAACGGTTTTGCCGGTGACGGTGAGCGAGTCTGATGAAAATAGCGATTCATCGTCCGGCGAAGTGAATGAAATGGCCAACTGCGGCGGGGGAGTAGGGGAAACCTGAGCAGACGGAGAAGGGGAGACTTTTGCGGCAGATATTGCCGGTTTGCCCAAGGGGTGGTTTTTCAGACTGTTGTTGGCGGTCCAGATCCCGAACGTGATGATCAGACCCAATATAAAACCCACTGAAACGGCCAGAAATACTTCTTTATTCATAGCTGTCTTGGAAGAGATTAATCAACAACCGTCTGATTGTCAAGTCACCCTTTGGGTGTGCTACAATGCTAAATTATGGAAATCACATATTTAGGACATGCCAGTTTTAAAATAAAAGGCAAACAGAAAACGGTGGTTACCGATCCGTACGGTGAACAGGTGGGTAAATATCCAAAAGATGTTGAGGCGGATATTGTGACTGTTTCCCATGGGCATTTTGACCACAATGCGGTTGACAGGGTCAAGGGAACGCCGTTTGTAATTAACGGGTCCGGAGAGTACGAAGTCGGAGGTATTTCCGTAATCGGTATGCCGACATATCACGATGACCAGCAAGGGGCCCAGAGAGGCCAAAATACGGTGTTTATTATTGAAATTGACGGCCTCAGGGTGGCCCACCTGGGGGACCTGGGCCATAAATTTTCAGATGCACAACTGGAAGACATGGGACCGATAGATGTACTTATGCTGCCCGTCGGCGGTTTTTATACCATAGATGCCAAAACAGCAAAAGAAGTGACCGGCCAGGTTGATCCGTGGGTGGTGATTCCCATGCATTATGTGATGGCAGGTATGGGTGTGGATAAGATCGCCCCGCTGGATCAGTTCCTTTCCGAAATGGGCAAGACGGGAATAGTACCCGTACCCAAATATTCGGTATCCGTAGACAAATTACCGGAAGAATTGCAGGTAGTGGTACTTGAAAAAAAGTAGGAGTCAGTGTAAGAGTAACTCACATATATGGCAGAGTTGAAAGTCCCTCCGCATTCGCAAACGGCCGAACAATCGGTGATCGGGGCACTGCTTTTGGACAGGGATGCAGTGATTGCGGTAGTAGAGTTTCTCAAACCGGAACATTTTTATGAGGAGAGACATCAGAAAATTTTTGAGATAGTACTTGATCTCTACCAGGAGAGAGAACCGGTGGATATTGTAACGGTCACCGAGAAGCTTAAGAAAAGCAAGGATTTAAAGATCATAGGCGGGGCGGAATATCTGAGCAGCCTGGTGAATATGGTGCCGACTTCGGCGCACGCAGAACATTATGGACGCCTGGTGCGGGATGACTACACTAAAAGACAGTTGATTTCGGCAGCAGCCAAAATCTCAGACATGTCATTTGATGATTCCGGGGATGTGAGAAACATTCTGGATAATGCCGAATCCACGGTATTTGCCTTGGCACAGCAGCACTTAAAGCAGGTATTTACCCCGGTGAAAAACATTCTGGTCGAATCATTCGACAGACTGGATGAATTGCATAAAAGTGCGGGGAGCTTAAGGGGGGTGCCCACCGGTTATACGGATCTGGATGAAACTCTGGCCGGAATGCAGGACTCAAACCTGCTGATACTGGCAGCCAGACCGGGAGTGGGAAAAACAGCATTAGCCCTGAATATTGCCCAAAACGCGTCTTTTAAAAGCCGTCTGCCTGTCGGGTTTTTCTCGCTGGAAATGAGTAAGGAGGAATTGATGGACCGGCTGCTGGTGTCCCAGGCGGAGATTGACGCCTGGAAAATGAAAACCGGCAGGCTGGATGAAGAAGAATTTACCAAATTATCAGATGCGATGGGGGAGCTATATGAAACGCCGCTTTTTATTGATGATACCCCGGGGATGTCAATTCTGGAAATGCGGACCAAAGCCCGGAGACTGCAGGCAGAACACGGATTAAAACTGATAATTGTGGATTATCTGCAGCTCGCCCGTCCGACAAGGAATCTGGATAACCGGGTACAGGAGGTGTCGGAGATTTCCCAGGGTTTGAAAAATCTGGCCCGGGAACTGAAAATACCGGTACTGGCTTTGTCCCAGTTGTCCCGGCAGGTGGAAGCCAGAGGAATTAAAAGGCCGCAACTGGCAGACTTAAGGGAATCGGGAGCGATTGAACAGGATGCCGATGTGGTGATGTTTTTATGGCGGGAAAATGATGAAGATCTGGAGAACATGAGTCTGGATATAGCCAAACACAGGAACGGACCATTAAAGTCCATTAAACTCCGTTTCAGGGGGGACAGAATCAAGTTCTACTCGGTAGAAGGCAAACGGAAAGAGAAGTAGATCAGCGGTACCAGTAGCCGGTAGCTACAAAGACAAATACGGCCAGGCAAAGGACAAAAACCAGCAGGAAAACGATCTCCAGAAAAATCCTGGCTGTTTCGGCTTTGACCTGAACCGGACGTTTAGACGGCAGTTTTTTGGCGGGCAGCTTTTTGGCCATAAATTATTTAACTTCCTGGACGACCAGGTGACCGGAACTGGCCCCGGCAGCTAACTGCTGCCTTTCCTGAACCAGTAGGACGGAGAATGCCATAATAAAGAGGGTGACTAAAATAATAAACAAACCCAGGAGACGGTATTTAACAATAGTTTTTTTCTGATTGGCCACTAATCCAGTATGAAACTCTTATATCATTCTTGTCAAGAGTTTTATTGTCTTAAATATATCTGTGGTCATAATTAACCAATCATAAAATGTGAACCGATGTCATGAATAGCAATTGCCATAATGACAAGTAATACACAAATAAAGGTTAAGAACGTTGTTAGTAGTAAAAAAGCTTTGAAATGTTTGTTGTTTCTTTGTCGAGTAAAAAGATAAATATAAAAAGTACTTAAAAAAATGACAGGACCCGATATTGAAGCTGAAATTCGGTAAATATTTGCACTACCGTTATTCATTATTCCGTTGACATCTATATAACCCCAGTAGAAAAGACTAAAACCGAATAATTGGTATACAGGTATCCAGAAAGGAAAAGCCTGTTTTTTAGTCGGGGATATAATCGGCATATTTATTATTAAAATGTGCCCAGGGTGGGAGTCGGACCCACACGAGCTTTTGGCTCATTAGTTTTTGAGACTAACGCGTATACCATTCCGCCACCTGGGCAAACTTGAAAACAATTATCCCACAGTGTGATGGTTCGTGTAAAATGGGGAGTTATGTGGCCGGCGATTGTACATTTGGGGAAATTCCAGATCACCTGGTGGTGGTTGTATGTGTTGACGGCGTTGGTCAGTAGCAGTTTTTTAATCTGGCGACGGCTGAGGGAAGATTATCCGGATGAGGAAATATTTACTTTTAACGTGTTTGTGCTGGCTGCCGGAATAGCCGGTGCCCTGGCTGCCGGCTGGCTGGAACGTGGATATTTCGGGGCTTTTTCCGGATGGGGAATGTTTGTTACCGGTACAGCCGCCATTTGGCAATGGTGCAAAAGAAAGAAGTGGGATTTTTGGGATTTATCTGATTATCTGGCGGTATTGTCCATGTGGCTATGGTTACTCGGCAGCCTGGCTCTGGGGCCGGAACGGAAATTGGATATGGGGTTTGCGGCCGGGGGAATTATTATCCTGTCGGGGGTGAAAAATAATTATCGGAAGTTCAGATGGTACAAATCTGGTAAAGTGGGTTTGACAGGGTTAATCGGAGTGTTGTATTTTTGTGCGGCTGAAATTTCTGTTGCAATGCTGTCGCCAATCAAGGTATACTGGGGAGGATTGACGGCTGGCCAATGGATTTCGTCCTGGACTGCGGCTTTTACCCTGGTGGGAATATACATCAGGGCCGGCAGAAAACCCAGGGAGGAGTGGTGGTGGCCGGTTAAAAATAAAATATATGGCAGCTAAAAAACACCCGATTATTGCGTATCCGGAAGAAGTCCTGCGTCCGGTCAGGGATTACCTGTCCGGCCGGTTATTTGGCCTGGAAAGGAGAAAAAAAGAGCTGGTTAAGTCGGATCCTTATGAAGATAAGGCCAGACTGGATGACAATGCGGCAATGGATGCGGATGCGGCTGAAACTACGGGACATATGGAGGTATCAGCTGTTAAACAGGCGATGGACCGGAGCATAATTCAGGTCCGGAAAGCTCTGTCGAGGATAAAATTCGGTAAGTATGGAGTGTGTGAAAAATGCGGCAAGATGATAGATACGGACAGACTGATGATTATGCCGGAAACGACAATCTGTGTTGACTGTGAAAGAAGAAGGGAAAAATAACCAGGAGTTATGGGTTATGAGTTGGGAGCCTAAAATAATATTTGAGGATGAGAGCCTGTGTGTGATTAATAAACCGGCAGGGATGGTGGCGAATAACTCTCAAACCAGCATAGAAGAAACCGTACAGGATTGGTTTGAGAAAAATTACAAGATACAAAATCCAAGATACAAAGATACGGAGTTCGGGCAGAAGGGAGGAGTGGTGCACCGGCTGGATAAGGAAACCAGCGGGGTAATGATTCTGGCAAAGACGGAAGCCGCATACGGGCAACTGAAAATCCAGTTTCTGGAAAGGAAAACGGTGAAGAAATACCTGGCGCTGGTACATGGAGTAATCAATCCGGAAAAGGGGATAATCAGCCTGCCGGTGGTCAGAAACCCCAAAGCCTGGGGAAAATTTACCGTCGGGTCAGATTTATCCAGGACGGCAATTACGGAATGGAATTTATTAAAGAAATTTCCGGAGTTGGCATTTTTGGAGGTACAACCTCTGACGGGCAGGACGCATCAGATCAGGGTCCATATGAAATATCTCGGCTATCCGATAGTTTCCGATCCGTTGTATGCCGGACGGAAACAATATCAGAGCGACCTGAAATGGTGCCCGAGATTATTTTTACATGCGAATACAATTACCCTGGCACATCCGGTGACAGGTGCGGTGATGACCTGGACCGGGGAACTACCCGACGATTTACAACAAGTGCTGGCAAAACTGGTAAACTGAATAAAAGTATGCCGGATGCGTTTACTTCGATGGCGGTGATTTTGGGTTTGGCGGCTGCCGGCGGGGTTTTGGCCAGGGCCGTCAGGCAGCCGCCCCTGGTGGGGTATATTCTGGCGGGAGTTTTGCTCACGTTTTTCGGAGGGAGTATGGGTCAGGGCCAGATTAAAGGGTTACTGGAAACAATGAGCCGGTTGGGAGTCACACTGTTATTATTTTTGGCGGGGCTGGAACTGCCTTTGGAAGAACTGAAAAGAATGGGCCGGGTGTCGCTGGTCACGGGTCTCGGACAAATAGCCATTACATCCGTGCTGGGTTTTGGTTTAGCAAGACTTTTAGGTTTCGGCAGCGTGTCGGCGGTATATATCGGTCTGGCGATGACTTTCGGCAGTACGATACTGGTGGTGAAGCTATTGTCGGAAAAAGGGGAGTTGCAGAGCCTGCATGGGAAAATTGCGGTGGGATATCTGTTAGTCCAGGATTTTGTAGCCATAGGGTTACTGGTGATTCTGGCCGGATACAACAGCGGTAAATTGGATTTACCCGGTTTAGTACTTGTTTTGACCAAAGGGATATTGATGGTGACAACGGCATTATGGGTATCGGAAAAATTCATGGGCCGGATTATGAATTACCTGGCCAAGTCGACGGAATTGTTATTTATTTCTTCCATAGGCTGGTGTCTCGTTGTGGCGGCGGTAGTAGCATCACCTTTATTGGGGTTTTCGGTGGAAATCGGCGGGTTTCTGGCCGGTCTGGCCCTGGCCAATGCGGCAGAACAATCCCAGATAATATCCAGAGTCAGGCCCCTGAGAGATTTTTTTCTGACCTGGTTTTTTGTGGCTTTGGGGTCAAATCTGGGCTGGACGGGATGGGAAAAGATCCTGTTTCCGGGGCTGGTAATGACGATTTACGTATTTATCGGCGGACCGGTAATTGTAATGGCGATTTTGGGGCTGTTAGGTTACAAGAAACGGACCTATTTTATGGCCAGTCTGGCGGTGGCCCAGGTATCAGAGTTTTCCCTGATTCTGGTGACCAATGCGGTGAATAACGGCCAGGTAGGCCCGGAAATACAGACTCTGGTGACGGCTGTCGGGGTGGTAACCATGACCCTGTCCACTTATCTGATCTGGCATGCCGATAGCGTGTATAGGAAATTGTCCGGGGTTGTGGGGATATTTGAGAGAAAGGATGCCAAAGAAGATGCTGGGTTTAACCAAATGAAAGAACATGTGGTGCTTTTCGGACATAACCGGGTAGGCAGCCGGATCCGGCCGGTGCTGGAAAAAACCGGCTGGGAAGTGGTGGTAGTAGATTTTAATCCGGAAATTGTTGAAAGTCTCAAAAATTCCGGTGTCAGGGTAATTTATGGAGACATGTCAGATCAGGAATTATACGAAAAGCTGGCTCTTAACGAGGCCAGCCTGATAATTTCAACGGTTCCGGATATTACGGAAAATCTGTATTTATTAAAAAGTCTGGGGAAAAGGAAAAGTCAGATGCTGATTTTATCGGCGTCAGATATATCCGAAGCCCACAGGCTTTATAAGGCAGGGGCTGATTATGTCCTGGTTCCGCATAGTGTGGGCGGGGAATTTTTGGCCCAGACGTTTTTGCATCATAGCCATGGGCGGGAAGCAAGTGCCAGGCTGGAAAATCTCAGAGACTATTTAAGTAAAGTGACATTATAATTCAACCGATGAGAAAATTTTTGGGTTGGGTGGTTCTTGTCGGCGTTTTGGTAGCCGGGGCAATACTGGCAGGCCAGGTAGCCAACGCCTGGAACAACAGACACTGGGACGGACGGAACAGGTTTACCCTCATTTCCATGAATAAAAAAGATCAGACAGCCGAGCTTTACAGTATAGATCCGGAATCAGGACAGGCTATTCATCTGGTATTGCCGTCGGAAATGGAAGTGGACACCATCGGCGGCAGGGGAGTATGGAAGATCAGTGCAGTAGTGTCCCTGGCAGATAAATACGGACCGGTTTGGGCAGCTGATTCCATTGCCAATTTCCTGGATATTCCTTATACGGCAGTGAAAGAAAAGATCGATGTTTGGGATAAACTATCCTGGTGGAATCTGAGCCGGGGGGTAGATTTTCAGGACATCAGTTTAAAAAATACCGATCTGGTAAGGAAAATTGAGACACCGGACGGAGAGACAGTATTGGGGTTGACCAGCTGGTGGCAGAATAAAGCCGGTGATTTGTTTTATTCATCAAATTTAGCCAAGGAGGAGCTGAATGTGGAAGTATATAACACCACCAACGTGACCGGGTTGGCATCCAGAGTAGCCCAGCTTTTGGAAAATGCGGGGGTAAAAGTTACCATCACCGGAGAAGCTGGCGAAATAGCCGGCAGATGTCAGGTGGCCAGCTCACATCAGATGGTGTCAGATCCCGGGGTTGAATGGATTACCCGGTTTATGTCATGCAGTCGGATAGAAAAAAATGATCTGGATACAAAACAGGTGCAGATATATTTAGGTAATGATTATGTCAGCTGGCTGAAGGGAGCGTTCTAGCAGGCAATCAATTGTCGCTGTCAGAGTCGATTGCTGCCCGGACAGCGTCTTCGTTTTCCAGGTTTTCCAGTTCTTTTTCAGGATTAGGGATAACTTCATTATCTTCTTCGGGAGTAGATATATCAGGCTTATCCAAATCATGGTAGACCAGTTCCGGAGGGGTAAAAGCGGCATAATTAAGTTTTTCGGTAGAAGGAAACGAGGGGATGTTTCTGTATTTGGGGACCCGTCTGACTTCCTTGATAAAGATTTTCAGACTTTGTTTATCCTGTGACTTACTGAGAAAGTCGACGGATTTCAGCCAAGCTTGGTAGATATTACCGGCTTTGATAAACGGGCGCAGCCGGGAAGCCAGATCATCAGGCAGGCGGCCTAAATATTCCTGGGCCCGGTTTACAATTGAGACACAGTGTTCTCTGGCTACCAGAAAGACTTCATCTCCGGGCTGGAGGCGGCTTAAGATTTTATTGTCTCCCAAACGGGTCAGACTGACAGTTTTGGTGGTACCCGGTTCCTCCAAAAATGCCGAGGAAAAATCAGGCGGCGGTGCGGTTCCGGTATTTCGATCTGCCCGGTAGCTTTTGACAGATTCCAGCCCCTTAATGGCTATAGTATTATATTTGTCTATTTTAAGGACTTTTTTGTACATCAATTCGGATTTGGTCTTGAGTCCTGATTGGAGGTAGGCTTTGGCCAGGCGGTTTAAGGCTTCCGTATCCAACGGGCGATTTTTGAGAATCCGGAGGTTTAAATTAATGGCTTCTTTCCAGTTGTGGTTTAAGGAAGCCTGAATGGCAAGGTTTACAGGATCCATAACTATACTCCAGCAAAGTATATATGGCGTTTAGGAAAATGCAACAGCAAAATGAACCGGGCTTGGTGGTAAAATCAGGATGTCATGTCAGGGCATTCCAAATGGGCGACTACACACCGGCAGAAAGAGGCAAAAGATGCCAAGCGGGGGGCAATATTTACCAAATTAGCAGCCCAGATTGCAGTAGCTGTCAGAGAGGGCGGGGGGGTCGGCGATCCGGATAAGAATTTCCGGTTAAGGCTGGTAATGGATAAAGCCAGGGAATTCAATATGCCCAAGGACAATATCTCCCGGGCTATTGAAAAGGGGATGGGGACCGCGGGAGGGGAAGCTTTGGTAAATGTGACATATGAAGGTTTTGTTCCCGGCGGAGCAGCAGTGATGATCGAAACTGTGACAGATAATAAAGCCAGGACGGTTCAGCTGGTCCGGAACGTGATGGAAAACGGAGGCGGAACATTGGGAGGCAGCGGAGCTGTCAGCTATCTGTTTATACCTTTGGGGGAGCTGGTAATGGATACTGAAGGGAAAAATGCCGAACAGGCAGAACTGGATGCCATTGATGCCGGAGTCAATGATTTTGAAGCTGACGGACTGAAGCTCATTCTTTACTGCGACCGCGATAAAATCTTTTTACTGAAAGAGGCGATGGAAAAAAAAGGTTACCGGGTAGAGTCGGCAGAATTGGTGATGAAACCAGAGGTTTTAGTGGAAGTTACCGACCCGGATGTCCGGGGAAAAGTGGAAAATCTACTCGAGAAAATAGAAGAACTGGATGATGTGTCCAAAGTCTGGACAAATTACGCCGGATAACAATTGAAACTATGAGGAAACGGCAGAAATTAGTACTCACGGCTTTTACCCTGGCGGTTTTGTTGTTGGTAATCCAGTCGGTTAACCTGGACATCAGATATCTGTTAATCGGGGTGCTGGCGGTTTTCAGCTGGTTATTGTCCGCATGGGCTCTGAAAGAAGGATTGGTAGGGATTGAATGGCTGACGGTGACCCTGCCGTCGGCGTTATTCACTGCCAGTGTGGGATTATTTTATATTCTGCTGCCGCAATCTGTCTGGGCCAGAGGCTTAATAGCAGTAATTTTTGGGATAGGGCAGTACGCCCTGTTGCTATCGGCGAATATATTCTCGGTGGCGGCTATTCGGACTATCGCCCTTTTTCGGGCGGCTTCAGCAGTAGGTTTTGTGATGACTCTGGTAACGGGTTTTTTCCTTTTTGATACCATTCTGTCTTTCAGGTTTGAGTTTTATGTTATCGGCCTGTTAGTCATGCTGACCAGTTTCTGCCTGACTTTGCCTGCCTTGTGGTCGGTAGAGCTATTACCCAAATTAAACGCCCGTACAATGGTCTTTTCCGTATTTCTGGCTTTTTCGATGGGGATGTTTTCGGTAGCGGTGAGTTTTTGGCCGATTAGTACCTCGGTGGCGTCGCTTTTTTTATCAACCATGCTGTATGTGGTGCTGGGTTTGTCCCAACATCATTTTTCGGAAAGATTATTTAACCGGACGGTGTGGGAATATGTGGTAGTGGGCCTGGTAGTCACTGCCACCATGTTGCTGACAGTGGGGTGGGGAGTGTAAAATATAGCTATGTCTTTGGAGTCTGTTGAGTCGTTGTCCGATGAAAATACGGTCCGGAAGGTTAAAGGAGGATATTTGTTAGTCACCCCCACCGGAATGGAAATCAAATTAGAGCGTAATCGGACTACTCCCGGAACCTGGGGCTGGTGGGAAAAAAACAGATGGGGGAGGAAGACTGCCTGGCATCAGGTTGATGTGCATGGAGTTTCAGAGAATACGACAACAAGCCAATCTCAAACAAGCCAACTGCCAAAGCTACCGGATTTGGACACTGATAATATGTGGTGGCTAAAAGATTAGGGGATAGAGGAGAGATAGCCCTATAGTATTATTGGTTTTTTCACGAGGTTAGGGGATAGTTTTCACATTTTATCGCGATAAATCGGCATAAATAGCTCCAGATGATATAGTTTGATGGTAAAATATTTACACACCGGAGTAGCTGCTGATGTGGATAAGTGTCAGACGGTTAGAAGGAGTGAAGTAAGAGTAGTCAGTTATTAGTTATCAGAGTAATTAATTAAAAGTTAATAGAAGTAAATAAATAAACTAATAAACTACTAAGATTATATATTAGTATTCTGATCCTCTCTTTGTTCCGATAGATGTAATTTACATATATAAATAACTGAGTATAATATCTCTAACACTCGGTTTCTCATGTTGAGAGAAGTCTGAGCATTACAGCCAGTTAGATGTACAATCATTTTATGGATGATGATAAAACAACCAAGTTTAATCGAGCCTGGTTACCCTACTTTGATGACTTCCTCCTGTATATTAAGACCCAAAATTATTCCGAAGAAACTTTGTATAATTATGAACGGGATTTAAGATATCTGATAAACTTTCTGGATGACGAAAAACTGCACTACAAAGCCCTAAATAAACAAGTTTTTAACCGTTTCAAGGCATGGTTAATCAGCCGGGACAGAAAACTGCCGATTACGGGGCTTACAGCGGGTCGCAGCCTTGAGCCAGGCTCAATAAACAGGTGTTTATCGTCAATCCGTACCTATTTGAGGTACCTGATAGATATAGACCAAAAAGTTCCGGTTCCCCCCGATGCCATAAAAATGGTAAAGGCCCCAATAAAACATAAACAAGTGGCGGAATTGGACGATCTGATCCGTCTGGTTGAATCACCGGAAAAATTTGAAAAAGATGTTTTGATCGGTTTGAGAAACCGGGTGATGCTGGAAGTATTAATTTCCACCGGGATGAGAATTTCGGAGCTGGTATCACTGAATAAAAACCAACTGGACGGGACCGGCCGGTTATTTATCAGGGGTAAAGGCAAAAAAGAAAGATTTGTGTATCTGACGGATCGGGCAACCAAGTGGCTGAATCTATATCTGTCCAAGCGGGACGATACAGCCCCGGCGATGTTTGTGCCATACAGGGGACTTAACGGGGGGAAAATAACCCGAAGGGTCTCCCCTAACTATTTACAGGCAAAAATCAAGATATACAGGGAAAAGTTAAAAATAAATGTGCCGACTTCGGCACATTCCCTGCGGCACGGATTTGCCACATACCTGGCCGAATCGGGAGCCAATCCGGCGGCAATACAGGTACTTCTGGGCCATGAGTCGCTTGATACGACTACCAGATATGTACATGCTTCTGATAAGTTTGCCGAAGAAACGCATAGAAAATT
Organism: Candidatus Amesbacteria bacterium; assembly: GCA_027371535.1. Classification (GTDB taxonomy): domain Bacteria; phylum Patescibacteriota; class Microgenomatia; order CAZETR01; family Amesbacteraceae; genus DAHXMV01. The sequence goes on from DAHXMV010000004.1 coordinate 20,734, forward strand.
CCACCCCGTAAAATAATCCGGACTCCCCTACCCTCTCCCCTGCCCGTGAAAAATATATGTGTGAAAAACACCGATAAATAGGCAAATTTAGCCCCTTAACTGATGAATAGGATTAGGCAAAAAATATTTTTATTATTTAGGCATAAACACGGTAATAAATGTCTATGTGAAGACATTATATAATTTGACAGGAGTTTTATATTTAATACAAACTACAATTATATATATCTCTGTGTAACAAAATATAAATGAAAGTGACAGTAATTTATAATCAGGGCAGTCTTTTTGAGACAAATTCCGAACAGCAGATCGCCGACAGGGATACATATCTGTCGGCAAAGCAGGTTTATGACTCGTTAGTCAGAAATGGCCATACAGCCGTATTATATGAAATGCGGCCGGATAATTATGAGATGATCAGTAAAATTAAAACCGAGGTGATTTTTAATCTCTGTGAATGGTCCGGAAGAGATTACCCACTGGCTATCAAAGTGCTGGAAATACTTGAGACCATGAATATTCCGTTTACCGGCACCAATAAAGCATCCATGAAATGGAGCGCGGATAAGGTAGTGATGAAAGGATTATTTGAAAAATACAAAATTCCCACACCGGCATATGTGATATATAAAAAAAGCCCGGGGAACAGGCCGCTTAAAAAATCGGACAGTATCCCCTACCCCCTCCTGATCAAACCGGCGCTGGAACATTGCGGAATCGGTATTCATCAGAGTTCGATCGTCCCGAATTATCGGGAACTGAAAAAGAGAGTGGCCCGACTGCGGGATTTATACAAGCAGCCGATACTGGTTGAGGAATACATTGAGGGAAGGGAAATTCAGGTGACGGTAATAAATAACGGAGAGATAAAAATTTTACCTCCGGCTGAAATTATATTCAGCGATAAGCCCGGGATGAAGAAAATATTTTCATTTGAGAGCAAGTGGCAAAATGAGCGGGAAGAATCCAATTATGAAAAAACCATTGTGGCAAAAATGGACCGGCGGCTGAAAATTAAGATGATGAATTTATGCAAGAAAATATATACAGAACTGAATTGCGTGGCTTATATCAGAATAGATACCCGGGTAAGGGACGGCCAAATATTTGTTCTGGAAGTAAATGTGGATCCGGGATTGGATGCGGATCCGGAATACGGGATGTATGCATCCTGTATTGCCGAGGGCTGGAGTTTTGACGGGCTGGTAGAAGAAATAGTTAAAGCAGCTTTATTACGGTTCGATAAGGAAAATATTATCAGAAGCACTTATGAAAATAGGAATATTGTATAACTCGCCCTCAGAGGGAGGATTTTTAAAAGAGGATGTGAAGTATGCTCAGGATGCAATTATGACTGTTAAAAGAATCCAAAAGACATTAATAAAAGGTGGGCACGAGGTAAAACTGTTTAAAATTACCATGAATAATCTGGGAAAGGAACTCAGGGAAGTGAAGGCATTTGCCGATGTGGTTTTTAATCTGACCGAGGGTGTGGGTTTAACCCTGGTGCTGGAAGTAATCAAGAAACTGGAGGATTTAAAAATTCCTTTTGCCGGGGCTACGGCATATGGCCATAAACTGACATCGGATAAAACATTAGTAAAAAAAGAATTTGTCAAATACGGTATCCCGACTCCGGGATGGAAAGTTTATAACCGGGATAATATCAATCAAAAATGGGAATACGGTTTTCCGGCGATAGTCAAAGCCAGCACGGAACACGGCAGTATGAGTATTCATCAGGATGCGGTGGCAAAAAATAAAAAAGAGTTGGATTTAAGAATTAATTATCTGCTGGAAAAATACCAAAATCTGCCAGTGCTGGTTGAAGAGTATATATACGGCAGAGAAATTAATTCCACGGTTATCGGAAGTTATTCATGGGTAAAAAGCCTGCCTTTATCGGAGGTAGTCTTTGAAGGATTTTATAAAAATAAAGATAAATGGCCAATTTATACTTATGAAGCCAAATACGACCACGGCAGGCCGGAATTCAGAGACGCTCCGGCAAGACTAGTTGACTGGCTGACGGAAAAAGAAATCAGGGAAATAAATGGGATGACTGAAAAGATCTGCAGGGTAACAGAGTGTTTTGATTATGCACGCATTGATATCAGATATGATATAAATAAAAGAGTTCCGTATTTTATAGATTTAAACAGTTACCCGTGCCTTTTGGACGATCCGATTGCCGATACGATTACCGTATCCAGACTGGCCATGGGCTGGAATTATTTAAAAATCCTGGAAGAAATTGCAATTTCGGGAATAAAGAGATTTAATAATATCAGTTATAAAAAATATAAAAAAATAAAATGATCAGACCAAACGGTAAAGACGACGAACAATTCGGACAGGAACTGATTTTAAATTTATACGACTGCGATTTGCAGAAGATTTCCGACGGCGACCATATTAAAAATTACATCGTCAAGTTGTGCGACGAGGTGATTTTTATGAAGCGGTACGGCGAGGCCCTTATCCCGCATTTCGGACATGACAACCCGGTCACTTCGGGTTATTCGCTGGTGCAATTAATAGAAACCAGCTGCGTATCGGCACATTTTTCGGAATATAAAAAATCAGTTTATATAAACATATTTTCATGCAAGTGGTTTGATCCCCAAAAAGCCGAAGAGTTTTCCAAAAAGTGGTTCGGGGCCAATAAAACGGAAACGCATCTGTTGCAAAGATTTTAAACTTCCGGAAGAAAAAGTCTGGCTGAAGAAGTGGTGAATTTGGGCAAGTGGGCTGATTCTTTGGCAATCACCAGCATCAGACGATTGTAATATTTACGAGCCAGTCTGAAACCGCGTTTATGATGATTATTTTTTATCCTCCGGAAATCATAGTCGTACCAAATATCAATAAAATCAGTCCACTTGTAGGATTTTTTACCGCCCCAGGAGGAATCAAATAAAACTATCCGGCTGTTGCGATTGGAGTAAGATGCCACTGAAGAGTAATGGCCGCTTTCGCCTTCTTTATCATCGGTATCAATTTCCTGGTAATTAACCATAACTGCCCGGGGGCGGTCGGGAAACGATTTGAGACCGGACTGGAGATGCTTTAAAGTGGACCATTCAATCGCCAAAACCGGATAACCCAGACGGTTGATGGCTGAAATCAGATTTTTGACCGAAGTTCCGTTTCGGGGAGTGGTCTTACACAGGCTGATCAGCCGGTCCAAAGGGATCCGCCGGCCAAGAATATCCAGGGCGGTTTTTAAGGCCGCAGGGCCGCAGGTGTAGCCATCCGGCTGGGGGTGGGTTTTGACTTTGGATCTGCTCATGGAAATGTCATTTTACTGCAAAGTCAAACAGTTGGAAACAATACCCGAAGTTATACCGAAGGGGTGATTTTTCGGTATAAAATTGTGTGGTTTTTCAGATCAGTCATTACAATTTTCCAGTTTTCAGGAGGAATCAGTTTGGAGTCCGGATACCGCACTAATAAAAAATCATAGAGATTGAAATTAAGCGGACCCGTAATTTGCGAAATGTGAACCAGATGAATATTATCGGGCAGGTAAAATAAATTGTTGACGCCGGCAATTAACAGAGTTTTTCCGGCAGGAATATTTTCAGCCAGATAATTGCCGGTATCATAATAATCTCCGAAAGAAAAATTCAAATGACTGATTAAAAATTCCTGGCGGGTCTGTTTACCTATTATCACCGGCAAATATTTGAAATTAGCGGCGGATCTGTAAATTATAGAAAAAAGTGACAACAACAGAGTCAGAATAATAAGAGAATATTTTAATATCAGGGGCGAGCAGGCATTGATTATAAATACCGTTAATAAAGAAAAGGCAGGCAAGAAAGGTAAAAACAAACGGCCTTCTCCCTGGTGGGGGGTAATAAACCAGGCAATTAATGATAAGCCGCAATATAAAAATATCAGCCGCACTCCCCTACTCTTTTCCCGGACTGATCTGAGAAAAAGCAATGGTGCGGAAATTATATACACCGGTGAAATCGGATCCGGCGCTTGTGTAAACAGAATCCAAAAATCCCGCAAATCAAATTTAATCAGTGTATTCAGATAAGGTTGCGAAAAGACGGGATAAAAAGGATTTCCGGTAGTCAGCCAGGAGAAAAGCCACCAGGGCAGCGGAACCAGCAGGCAAAAAAAAGTAAAACGAAAAAGTTCCGAAAGGGATTTTTTTCGAAAAAGTAACAGAATAAGAAATACCGGCAGACCGGTGAGGGAAAGAAATTTTACAGTTATTGCCAGTCCTAACGTAATGCTTGCAGCCACGGGTTTATTATCGAATAACAATTTGAGAGCTAATATTTCAAAAAATGTCCTGGCGAGGTCTACATAGGCGGTGACAGATTCCCAACCAACTACCAAATTGGTGTAAAAAAGCACCAGCACTAACAGGGACATAAACCTTCCGAGAAATTTACGGCTTAATCCGTACAGAGGAATGAGAATCAAAAGGCCGAAACAGAAATGGATTAATTTGGCCCATATTTCATTTCCCAAAGATAAAGCAACGGCGTATAAGGGCTCAATTAATTTGGGCATCACGGAGTATTCAAAAACCGATCCGGGGATATATCTGATAGAGTGTTCTGCCAGCCAGATTTTTGGCAGGGTGAGATGGTACCACAAGGCGTCGAAACCGATTTCCGGTCCCAGGGCACCAAGAATATTTATTACAGCCGCGGCCAAAAGCAGTATGACCAACAACCACTCCCTTTTTCGGAGTCTCATTTCAGGCAGGGAAATTTTATTGTGGAAATAGAAAACGACCAAAAATAACCAGGAAGCAGTCAATCCGATCAGATTTTTTGAGGTTAACCAGCCGAATACTCCCAGTCCGAATACGGTATAGGATAGAATGGCTAATAACAGGCTTAGAGCAAACATAAATGCTGTCTGCAAAGCAGGGAATTAAAATACAGAAACAAAACCAGCAAAACAAAAAACAAATATAAAAAAAAGAGAAATATCTTCACGAGGCTTATTTTACACTATCCAAAACTTCAGCGGGTTTCATAAGAGAGAGTAACAGTCGTTGTAATATCGGTGGAACCGGGTTCAATACCGGTGGGCGCTCCCCCGCCGCTTTTAACTGACAGATCGGCAGTCGCATACATGCGAACGGGGACGGGAGCGTTACCCGATTCCTCGACATTGACTATCCTGCCCAACGTAATCCCCGCGGCCGAGGCCAGATTGGCCGCCTTGGATTTGGCGTCGTTGACAGCCTGAATCCGGGCCTGGTTTAAAAGTTCTTTCTGTTTTGTCTCGTCCACTGTCAATTGAATGCCGCTGACGGTATTGGCCCCATCGGCGGTGGCGGTATCGATGACCCGGTTAATATTGTCAAAATCTTTAACGGTAACCGTCAGACTGGCGGTAACCTGATACCCGGTGATCCGGTACGGAGTGGTCTGGTAATTGTATTGGGGAGAGATGGAATAATTATTGGTTTGGATATATTTTGGCTCGACACCGAGGCTTTTTGCATCATCAGAAATTTTCTTAATTACCGAATTGGCCTGGTTCTGGGCGGATTTAACTGTGGGCTGGGTAACGGAAATCCCCAGATTAATAATTGCCGTGTCGGGGACGACAGTCATTTTACCGGTACCGGTGACGGTAAAAAGTGAGTTTTTTTGGGTCACAATCGAGGATACCGACAGCGGAGGACTAAACCTGATGATTAAAATCAGTCCCACAGAAACCGCGGCCACAACCGAAACCATTTTCAATAGCCATGTAGACATAAAATTATATTAACATAAAACCGATAAAAGAAGGCCGCTGATCGAAATGCCGGAAAATATCAGGGGCGGATTTTTGATCTTAATGCGGAAGCCGGAATTCCGGATTAACCGGCGGACGGTTTTGATATCGGTTTTTTTGTTGCGGTTAACTTCATAGGTAATCGCCGATAACTGTTCCCGGCGGCAGGTTTTTGACCGCAAACAATCCCGGTCCGCGATTCAGGGTTTTCCTGATTTGCCATGAGTCAGGATCTAAAAGAATTATTTTCAGGGTGTTTCTGTATCTTTTTCCAGGCAGGTGACAGCAGCCACAGTGTCGCTTTTGTGGGAAAAGCGCATCAGGATTACTCCTTGGGTGTCACGGCCGAGCTGGGGGATATTTCTGATCGGCAATTTAATTATCTGGGCACTTTTACTGGTCAAGACGATCTGGTCGACCAGTTCATCTATAGCGATACAGGAAACTATCTTGCCGGTTTTGGGAGTGATTTGGGCCGGTTTTACACCCTGCCCGCCGCGTTTTTGCAGCGGCCAGGCATTTACGGAAGTCCGCTTGCCCAAACCATTTTCAGTGACAATTAAGACATCTTCGAAGGATTTACGCCGCCGGTCCCTGGGGGCTTCCTTTGTGGACGGAAAAACTTCCATACCGACAACATAGTCACCGGCTTTTAATTCGATACCCCGGACACCCATGGTATCGCGGGCTGTCGGCCGGACATCTTCTTCTTTAAACCGGATCGATTTGCCGTCATGGGAGACTAAAAGGATATGATCGGAACCGGTGGTGGATTTGACCCATTCCAGGGAATCGCCGCTGTCGAGTTTGATGGAAATGATACCCGTGGTCCGGATATTTGCATAATCGGAAAGTTTGGTTTTTTTGACGGTGCCGTTTTTGGTGGCCATCAAAAGGAATTTAATCTCGTCGCCTTTACCGAGGGCCAAGACGGTCTGCAATTTTTCATCCTGATTGATATTAATCAGGTTAACGACAGCCTGACCTTTGGCCTGACGGGAGCCTTCTGGCAGATCATAGACCTTTATCTTAAAGACCCGGCCGGTGGTGGTAAAAAACAACATATCATCATGGGTATTGGCGGTAATCATGTGGGCAATATCGTCCTCTTCCTTGGTGGTCATACCGGTAACACCCTTGCCCCCCCGGTGCTGGGTTCTGAAAACCGCCGGATCCTGGCGCTTGATGTAGCCGGTGGAAGTAATGGTAATGACGGTGTCTTCTGAAGGAATAAGGTCTTCTTCACTGAGTTCCCCCAGGGCCAGTTTATAGACTTTGGTCCGGCGGGGATCACCGTATTTATCTTTGATTTCAGCCAGTTCGGTCTTAATAAGCCCCAGGATTTTTTCGGGATGGGCCAATAAGTCTTCCAGAAATCCGATTAAGTCCAGGACTTCTTTGTATTCATCTTCTATTTTTTGTCTTTCCAGAGCGGCTAAACGCCTCAGCTGCATGTCCAGAATTGCCACAGACTGAATTTCCGACAGACCGAACCGGGACATTAAATTGGTCTTGGCCTCGTCGGAATCGCGGGATTCGCGGATGGTTTTGATGACGGCATCCAGATGATCAAGGGCGATCTTTAAGCCTTCCAGAATATGGGCCCGGGCTTTGGCAATTTTTAAATCGTACTGGGTTCTTCTAGTGACTACCAGCTGGCGGTGTTTGATATATTCACCCAGGATCTGGGATAAACCCAGAGTCAGCGGAGTGCCGTCTACCAGGGCCACAAAATTGGCAGGAAACGTAGTCTGGAGAGCGGTATGCTTCCAGAGGTTGTTTAACAAGGCTTTGGGCTTGGCGTCGCGTTTTAACTCGATTACCATCCTGATACCATGGCGGTCAGACTCGTCTCTCAGGTCAGAGATGCCGTCGATCTTTTTTTCATGTACCAGATCGGCAATATGGGCTACTAATTCGGCTTTGTTTACCTGATACGGCAGTTCTGTGACTACAATCTGGGATTTACCGGACTTGGTTTCTTCGATTTCGGCTTTGCCCCGGACGACGATGCGGCCGCGGCCGGTGGCGTAAACTTCGGCGATGGCTTTGGAGTCATAAATGGCCCCGGAGGTGGGAAAATCCGGACCTTTGATAAATTGCATCAATTCTTCAACCGAAGCCCCGGGGTGGTCAATCTGATATGTCACCGCGTCGACCACCTCGGACAGATTATGGGGAGGGATTTTGGTGGCCATACCGACGGCGATACCTTCGGAACCCATTAAGAGGAGATTTGGCAGTTTGGCAGGCAGGAAGACGGGTTCGTTGTGGGAACCGTCAAAATTGGGGGCCATATCCACTGTTTCCTTTTCGATGTCGGTGAGCATTTCGTCGGAAATACGGGAAAGTTTGGTCTCGGTGTAACGCATGGCAGCGGGAGAGTCGCCGTCTATCGAGCCAAAATTTCCCTGGCCGTCAACCAACGGATACCGCATGGAAAAATCCTGGGCCAGGCGGACCAGGGCATCGTAAACCGGCATATCGCCGTGAGGATGGTATTTGCCTAAAACTTCACCGACTACCGTGGCGGATTTTTTATGCTTTGAACTGAATTTCAGACCCATGTCCCACATGGCATACAAAATCCGGCGATGGACGGGTTTTAATCCGTCACGGGCGTCCGGCAGGGCTCTCTGGACGATGACGGACATGGCATAGTCCAGAAAATTTTTCTGCATTTCCTGGGTGATTTCCACCTGAAGAATTTTACCTATTTCATTTGTATTTTCCTCAATATCAGCCACCTGTCAATATTACCCGTTTTTAGCTTCAAAAGCAAGAGAATAAGAGGGATAAATTTAAAGAATATTTACCCTAATTTTGCGGGAACAACGGATTTTATTGTTCGTCGAGGGCACCGGTTAAGGCATTCTACCAAATGCGGGTTCTCCCATTGGGATGGATTAGGGACTAATACGTGTAATTTATTAAAAGCCACCAGGCAGACTAAATCCATTTTATCTGTTAAGCTCCAGGAAACCGGAACCGGTTCACCCGAGCAATTACAAATTTCCATAAGGGATGTTATTTGCCGAAGAACTGGATGACCAGGGGAGCGATGAGCAGGGCGACAATCTGGACAATTTTCATCATGGGATTTAAAGCCGGACCGGAGGTATCTTTCAAAGGATCACCCACAGTATCTCCCACAACAGCGGCCTTGTGAGTGTCTGACCCTTTGCCGCCAAAATGGCCGTCTTCGACGTATTTCTTGGCGTTGTCCCAGGCACCGCCGGTATTGCACATAAAGAAAGCCAGAATCAAGCCGGAAGCAACCACACCGCCCAAAAATCCTCCCAGAGATTCGGCGCCAAAAACACTCATCACCAGAGGCATGCAAATTACTATAGCGGCAGGAATGACTAATTCGCGCTGGGCCGCAGCAGTGACTATTTCAACGGCTTTGGAATAATCAGGCAGAGCCTTGCCTTCCATGATACCTTTAATAGTTTTGAACTGACGGCGGACTTCCTCCACGACTTCAAAAGCGGCCCTTCCGACAGACCCGACCAAGCGGGAAGAAAAGAGATACGGCAGGGCACAACCAGCTAAAAGGCCGATAAATACCTGGGGTTTGGCGATATCGATCCCGACCAAACCCGTCTTTTCAAAGTAGGTAGCAAAGAGCGATGAGGCGGCAACTGCGGCTGATCCGACGGCAAATCCCTTGGTCAGGGCTTTAGTCGTATTTCCGACGGCATCCAGGCTACCGGTAACAAAGGCAGCTTTGCCTTTTAACCCGGCCATTTCCACCATACCCTGGGCGTTATCGGAAATCGGACCGAAAGTATCCAGAGCCATAATAATTCCGGTAGTAGCCAACATACCCATACCGGCTAAAGAAATCCCGTAAAAACCAATTAATTTATAACCAATAAAGATTGTAGCAATAATGATCAGGGTGGAAATGAAGGTGGATTCCATGCCATAGGACAGACCGGAAATAATATTGGTGCCGGCGCCAGTTTGGGAAGCTTTGGAAATCGCCACGACCGGTTTTTCTCCGGGGCCGGTGTAGTATTTGGTGATATAAAGCAAAGCCAGCATGGATACTATTCCTGAAATAGCCGCAAAACCGGCCTTCGGTTCACCCAGCAGGAAAATTGCCAGCAGCATAAAGACCACCACTGCAGCCACTGCCGAGACAATAAAACCGCGCATCAGGGGCTTTATGGGATCTTCTTTATCCGAGCGGGCTTTTACGAAGAAAGTTCCCAGGATGGAAGCCAAAATACCGCCGGAGCGGGCCAAAAGCGGGAAAACCACACCTTTGAGGCCAAACATGGCACCGCCTAAAATCATGGCAGCCACAATGGTTAAGGCATAGGACTCGAAAACATCAGCCGCCATACCGGCACAATCACCGACGTTATCACCGACATTGTCTGCAATAGTGGCGGGGTTTCGGGGATCATCCTCGGGGATTCCTTTTTCCACTTTACCAACCAGATCGGCTCCGACATCAGCGGCTTTGGTAAAAATGCCTCCGCCGACCCGCATAAAAAGAGCTAAAAGAGCGGCCCCGAAGCCATAACCTACTAAAACGGTGGTGGCTTCCCTGGCAACCATAGCCGCACCCTGACTGATAAAGGCAAAATAGGCCCAGGCATATATCAGAGAAACTCCTAACAGACCCAACCCCACAACGAGCATTCCGTTGACGGTGCCAGCACCGAAAGCGACTCTTAAAGCCGGATTCAGCCCCCGGATAGCGTTGTTGGCGGTTCTGACGTTGGCTCTGACGGCGATCCACATACCAAAATAGCCAATCACGGCAGAGAAAACAGCTCCCAGCAGAAAAGTAACGGCAATGCCCAATCCGAGCGTTAAAGCAATTAATACTGACAGGACGCCCATAATCGGGAAGACGACGGAAAATTGTTTTTTAAGATAGGCCATGGCTCCATCACGAACGGCTTTGCCGATGGCCTGCAATTTGGGGGAACCTTCATCTTCCTTTAAAACTTTTTTAGCCAGAAAAACACCATAACCCAGGGCAATCAGAGCGGTTGCGGGGGCGGTAAAAAGAGCTATGAGTTGGATATCCATGCTGGTTGTAAAAACAAAAACGCACTGTTGTGCGATAAGTTGATTTTACTTTAGATGTTTAGTAGATGTCAAGGGATCCGTCACGGATGGGTAATCTGTGTGACAGAAGAGGAGAAAGGTATTCCCAGCGTGCCGGCATAGTTGGAAATGATTCCGTTATTCGACCAGTCAGCTGTAGGAATCAGACTATTGAGAGAAGAGTTGGTTAAAAAAGGTCTGACGGAGAATGTGGTTGAATATGTCGAAGTCCGGCCAAGATTTCCATAAGCAGCCTGGGGGATAATTACTGAGCCGTGACTGACATAAATAGGGCGACGATTAATGTCCCGCCAGAGGGAAGCCGTGCCGGTTTTAATTTCCAGGAAGCCACTGTAGGGAATGCCGTTGCTTTGGCGAACAAGTAATTCATAAGGTTGGCCCCAATGAATGGTGAGATTATCAGATCCGGTTCCTGCGGAGCCCGGGACTTTTAAACTGATGTATAGCGGAGATGTTTTGGGAATAAACGACTCTACTACTTTGGCAGTCAGGTTTTTACTGTCGTTACCGGCTTCGCACTGGGGCGGAGTTCGGTCCCAGCATCTGGTTGGAGGATTCCACCACTGACGGATCATATTAAATAAACCCTGAGGGGAAAATGTCCAATCTTCAGTCAAAGACCACATTATCTGAGTTGCCCGGTTTTTCCAACCGCTTTCCACCTGTCGGAAAGTGACGAGGGAATTTGGCGGAGCGACTGAAGACGGGGCCAACATATCCACATGCCAGATATCAAAATTGGTATCGATTCCGTTTAAAGGATGTCCCAGGGCAGTGTTAATCATAGGTTGCGGAGTGGCAGATAAGTTGGCAGGAAGAATCCGATTATACGGATAGAGCTGGTAGAAATAGGACATATCACCGTCATTATGATTTGAATCCCAGGATCCGGTGGCACCCGTGAAACCGCCGAGCAATGCCTGGTAAGACTGATCATACGGGAAACTATCAGAATACTGGACGTTTATAATACCGGAGGCGCCGGGGGGATAGAGGGTGTTGTAAAAGTCAAAGTTATAAATTTTTCCCGATACTGCTCTGACTTGCAGACCGTTTGGAGTAGAAGACTCGGTTATGCACCAACGCAAAACTGACGGGGAACCGGTATTCCAATAGGCGGAGGAATTACTTTTAGTGTATCTCCAAACGTAACCTCCGGGAGGGCAAAATGAAGTATCAGTATCGGTTTCAACATCAATCCGGGAATAGCCCTTAAAGTTGCCATATGCATCCCTGTTTTCCAGAATAGAATAGGCACCCCGGGGTGGAAGGGGTAATTGGGTGCCGGAAAAGGAAACATTCTTATAGACAACAGAACTGGCAGAAACGATTTGCAAATCAAAATTACTGTAATAGTCGGTTGTTTTTCCCCGAGGTTTGTAGCGGACCAGGTAGTAGGCCAAAGGTAAAGTATAAGATCCAGGGATAGTAATAGTCCCGTTTGAGACCAGGAAGTTACCCCATTGACCCTGGATATTTTTACAGGGATTTAGTACGGGGTCGAAATTTAAGGGGCACATGGTCAGGTCGTAATCAAGATATCCGTAATAGGGTACCCCGTCGACGGTTATTTTCAGGGTATATCCGTCATTCGGGCCAATCGATGTGGGAAGAATTTCAATAGCTGTATGGGCAGCAGCCCGGGTGGCAGTTTGGGGTGTAACCTGCTTAATAAAGATGACAGATACTACAAGAATGGGCAGAAACACCAAAGTCAATATAAGTTGTTTGGGGAGGAGTCGCATTTTCCGAACCACTGGGAGTAAGTATCAGATGCGCAAGTTCAGATGTCAAGAGTAGCGCTTTTGGTCCTTCGACAAAGCTTAAGACTGCGAGTGCGACTCAGATATCCAATGTCGCACTCTTCGCGTGCGTGGTAATGAATTTTTTGCGGGGAGGGACTTCGTTGCCCATGAGCATGGAAAAAACATGATCGGCGTTTGCAGCGTCGGAAATATCGACTTTTTTCAGGGTGCGGTTGGCGGGGTTCATGGTGGTTTCCCAGAGCTGTTCGGGATTCATTTCCCCCAGGCCTTTGTAGCGCTGGATGCTGTATTTATCGCCGGGATGCCCGGACAATAACTGATCTTTTTCGGCATCGGTATAGACGTAAAATGATTTTTTACCGAAATCGATTTTATAAAGCGGCGGCATGGCCAGGTAAAGATAGCCGTTTTGGACGACATACGGCAGGTGGCGGAAGAAAAATGTCATCAATAATGTGGCAATATGCGCGCCGTCCACGTCGGCATCGGTCATAATAATAATCCGGTGGTACCTTAGTTTTTCCGGGTTGACCGTATCCCCTATTCCCATCCCCAGGGCAATGGTTAAGGCTTTTAATTCCTCAAAAGCGATGATTTTATCCAGCTGGGCCCGTTCGGTGTTTAAGACCTTGCCACGTAATGGCAGGATGGCCTGAAATTTGCGGTCCCTCCCCTGCTTGGCGCTGCCGCCGGCTGAATCACCCTCTACTATATATAGTTCGCTGACAGAGGCGTCGCGGGACTGGCAGTCGGCCAGTTTTCCCGGCAGGGTCATGCCTTCCAGGGCGCCTTTTCTTAAAACCGCATCTTTGGCGGCCCGGGCAGCCAACCGGGCTTTGGCGGCCAGAAGAACTTTTTCGACAATTTTTTTGGCATCAGCGGGATTTTCCTCAAAGTACATATCCAGACCTTCCTTGACGACGGTATTCACAAAGCCCTGGACCTCGGGATTATTTAATTTGGCTTTGGTCTGGGATTCAAACTGGATACTCTGGGTGGGCATTTTGACGTAGACAATGGCCGTCAACCCCTCGCGCATATCATCCCCCGTCAGGGCATTTTCACCGTCTTTGATAGCGCCGATTTTTTTGGCATAGTCATTGATGGACCTGGTCAGGGCCATTTTAAAACCGGTCTCATGGGTGCCGCCGTCGACGGTGTTGATGACGTTGACGAAAGATTCCAGATTTTCATTGAAACCGTCATTGTACTGGACCGCGACTTCCACTTCGGAATGGTCAAAAGTTTTATGTATATATATCGGATCGTGAAGGGTTTTTTTGTCCCGGTTCATGTGGGTGACCAGAGATTTGATACCGCCCTCAAAATAGTATTGTTTGGTAATTTGGGTATTTTCGTTGGTAAAGTAAAAATGCAATCCGGCAATCAGATAAGCCCGGTCACGGATGGAGTTTTCGATAATTTTGGGATCAAAATCGGTGGAGGTAAACATGGTCGGATCCGGCTGGAAATGGGTATAGGTACCGGTTTCCGAGACGGCTTTGGATTCGGCTTTGTCGGTAGTAGTGACTCTGGCCTCGGGGATGCCCCGGCGGTAATTTTGAAAATAGACTTTACGGTCGCGGCGGACTTCCACCCGCATGAAGTCGGATAAAGCGTTGGTGACCGAGGCTCCCACGCCATGCAAACCTCCGGAAACTTTGTAGACCTTTTCGTCGAATTTACCGCCGGCATGGAGCTTGGTCATGGTCAGTTCCAGGGCCGAAATTTTGGCGGTGGGATGGATATCAACAGGGATGCCACGGCCGTCGTCCTGAACTGATATGGAATGATCAGCATGCAGGGTGACCCAGATATTTTTGGCAAAACCGGCCAACGCCTCGTCTACAGAATTATCGGCAATCTCCCAGATTAAATGATGCAGGCCTTTCTGGTCCGTGGAACCGATGTACATGCCGGGTCTTTTTCTGACCGGTTCCAGGCCTTCCAATACCTGTATTGATGATGCGGTATAGTCAGATTTGCTTGCCATTTTGTGAAAATCCATATTATCAGTTTTTAAGGCCTTATTCAACGTTAAAAACATGAATCATTTAATAATGTTTACGATAATATGCGATATATAAGAACAGGCCGAAAATCTGTGGAAGGTTGTGTCGGTAGTGCGGAATTATTTTATGTAACCGGACGGCGGGTTATTTTGTCCGGAATGCCTGAGAGATTGCGGAAGCCACATTAAAGTTTAATGACAAAATTATCCAGGGCGAGTTTTAAGCTGACATTGGCTTTTAAGTATTTGCGCGTTTTGGCCAGAAGCGGATAAATACCAGTGACATTGGGAAAATTTTGAAAGTCGCGGTGAATAATAATTTCCAGATAATCCAGGAATTCTAGAGCGGTTTCGCGGGTAAATTCCCGGCTGTCCAAAATTTCCAGCCTCTCCCCTTCTCCGGCAGCTGCCAGACGGGAAAATAATTTTTGGTAATCGGCCTGTTTTTGGTCATCCGCCTGAAGTTTGGAAACATTTTCGACGATTACCACCCGGGACAGAATAGTCGGCAACAGGACTTCGGGTTTGGCAGTGACGAGGTAGATCAAAGAATTACCGGGCGGTTCTTCCAGGGTTTTTAAAAGAGCCTGCTGGGCAGGCAGAGTAAGTTTTTCCGCCTGGCAAATAACTACCACGTTTTGTTTTTCCCTGAGGGGTTTTCGGGACAGAAATGCAGCCACCCGCCGGATATCTTCGATACCAATAGAAATTTCCGGGGTGAGGTACAAAGTATCTATCCCCGGAGGATGTTTTTCGGGATTTTCGGGGACTAAAAAAGCATGCATATCAATTGTATTTTAGCAGGGTAGGCTACATATCCCAATGATTATAATTTGCAGCTGCAAACCATTGGGATATATCCAATTATACAATTGCCTTCGCAATTGAATGTTAATTGGCTATAATATTATTTATATATATGAATCCTGCCCAGGGAAACTTTAAAGGTGTCGGGGAAGTTGAAGCCAGTAATATTCTGGGGATTTTGGTAAAAGACGGCAAGCTGACAAGCGAAAATTACGAGAAAGCCAGAATGGCATATGTAAACAGCGGGGCTACGATGACTGACTGGCTGGTTTCACAACAGTTAGTCTCCCTGGAAGATATTATGAAGGCCAGGGCCAAGTATTACAACGTACCGTTTGTACATCTGTCCGAAGTGGCGATTTCCCCGATGGCTCTGGGATTTATCGACAAAGATATAGCAGAGAGACTGAATGCGCTGCCGTTTGATTACAACCAGTCATTAGGACAGCTGTCTGTAGCTATGGGAAATCCGGTAGATTTATCGGCGCTGGAATTTTTGGAGAAGAAAACCGGGGTCAAAATAAAACCCTATGCAGCCATCCCCGATGAGGTCCAGACAAATATTGATATCCGGTATGAGCAGAGCCTGTCGACTGAAGTAACGGCGGCGTTGAAAGAAGCTGGCGGGACGGTGCCGACAGAAGTTAAAACGATCAATATCCGCAGGGTGAATGAAGTGATTAAAGAAGCTCCGATAGCTAAAATTGTGACCACGATTCTGGAGTTTGCCATGAAGTCCAGGGCTTCGGATGTGCACATTGAGCCATTGGAGGAGCGGACCAGAGTGCGGTACAGGATAGACGGAATTTTACACGAAAAGCTGGTACTGCCTAAAAAGATTCATGACGCGCTGATATCCAGGATAAAAATATTATCGGATATAAAAATCGACGAAAAAAGAATTCCCCAGGACGGCAGATTTAATTTTCAGACCGAAGATGACGAGGTGGACCTGCGGGTATCAACTTTGCCGACGGTGCACGGGGAAAAAATTGTAATGCGGCTTCTGAAGAAAAGCGGTTCAGTGCCCACAATGCAGCAATTGGGACTGCGCGGCAAGGCTTTGGCAAATCTGGAAGAAGCGATATTAAGACCGCACGGAATTATTCTGGTAACCGGACCCACCGGTTCGGGGAAAACGACTACTCTGTATTCGGTACTGTCAAAAATAAATACCATCAAAGTGAATATCATGACCCTGGAGGATCCGGTGGAGTATCAGATGGCCGGGGTCAACCAGGTACAGATAAATCCCCAGGCGGGGCTGACATTTGCCTCAGGTCTGAGATCATTTCTGAGGCAGGATCCGAATATCATTATGGTCGGCGAAGTCCGGGATGAAGAAACAGCCGAGCTGGCGATTCAGGCCTCACTTACCGGTCATTTGGTATTTTCCACCCTGCATACCAATTCGGCTTCCGGCGCCCTACCGCGGCTTTTGGATATGAAAGCCGAACCATACCTTTTAGCATCTTCCATAACGGCGATTGTGGCCCAAAGGGTAGCCAGAAACATCTGTACGGTTTGCAAAAAGGAATATGTTCCGGCACCTGAAGTAATTACCGATATGAAAAGTGTCCTGGGTAAATTGTGGGCCATTGACCCGGCTAAAAAACCGGTTTTATACAGAGGCACGGGGTGTGACCAGTGTGCGAATACCGGATTTAAAGGGAGGATAGGAATTTTTGAGGTCTTGCCCGTAAGCGAAAGAATTGGTAGGCTGATATTAGAACGGGCGTCTGCAGGCGACATCGAAAGAGCCGCAGTCGAAGACGGTATGATCACCATGAAACAGGACGGTTATTTAAAAGTAGTCGAGGGAATTACCTCGATTGATGAAGTGCTGAGAGTGGCACAGGAGTAGAACATGACCATACAACAAATGCTGACATATATTATTGAACACCGGGGTTCGGACCTGCATCTGGTACCCGGTCACCCGCCGCTGATCAGGATTGACGGAATTCTGCTGCCGATTGCCGGCCAAAAAGTGCTCGGGGCGACGGAAGTGGAACAACTGATTTCCGGGGTGATGTCCGCGGAACAGAAACAGATGTTTATCGTGAACAAAGAACTGGATTTTTCGTTTTCATACGGCGAGGATGCCAGGTACAGGGTGAATTCATATTTCCAGAAAGGGGTGATGGCAGCCAGCTTCAGGTTAATTTTATCGAAAATTCCGGAGATTGATGAGCTGGGTTTGCCGCGGATCTGCCATGAGTTTGCGACCCTGAGACAGGGTTTTGTGCTGGTAACCGGGCCGACCGGACAAGGGAAGTCCACCACTCTGGCCTCGGTACTGCAGGAGATTAATAACACCCGCCCGGTGCACATCATTACTATCGAAGACCCGATTGAATATATATATGCCCCATCCAAGGCAATAATCTCTCAAAGGGAGGTGCATAATGACACCCATTCGTGGGAACTGGCTCTGCGGTCTGTCCTGCGCGAAGATCCTGATGTAGTCCTGATAGGGGAAATGCGGGATTATGAGACGATCGCGGCGGCTCTGACAATTGCGGAAACGGGCCATCTGGTGTTTGCCACCCTGCATACCAATTCAGCGGCGCAGACAATCGACCGTATCGTGGACGTTTTTCCGGAAAATCAGCAGCCGCAGGTACGGATGCAGTTATCCGCCAATCTGGAAGCCGTGCTATCCCAGAGGTTATTGCCCAGAAAAAGCGGCGGCCGGGTGGTGGGCTATGAAATTATGGTAGGAACAGCCGCAGTCAGGACATCCATCAGGGAAGGCCGGACGCATATGATCGATAACATTATTCAGACTTCGGCAGAATACGGGATGAAGACCCTGGAATCAACCCTGGGGGAATTGGTCAATTCCGGAGTGATCGCCAGGGAAACGGCCGAGGCATATGCTACCCGTCCCGAGGATATCAAGCGTTACATAAAAGGAGCTTAAAGTGAGGATTAAATATTCGGCCAAGGATAACTCCGGCAGGAATATAAAGGGATTTGTGGAGGCGGCAAATGTTCATGCAGCGGCGGGGATATTAAGGGAGCAAAAAATGCTGCCGATTGAAATGCAGGAAGTTAAAAAAGGCCTAAACCTATCCGTTTTTATGGATAACCTAAAAGGGGTGTCTTCAAAAGAACTGACTAATTTTACGAGACAGCTGGCGACGATGATGACTGCCGGGTTGCCCCTGACCGACGCGTTAAACTTGCTAAAAGCCCAGTCACCACCCGTACTATCGGGAATTGTCGGAATGGTGCTGGTGGATGTGCAATCAGGAGTTGCTTTGTCTGCAGCGCTGGGAAAATTCCCGAAAGTATTTAACCGGATTTACGTTTCGCTGGTAAAAGCGGGTGAATCCGCAGGACTGATGGAAAAGATCCTGAACCGGCTGGCGGATACGGCAGAGAAAAACCAGGAGTTTAAAGGCAAAATAATAGGCGCCATGATTTACCCGATAATTATTCTGGTGGGTATGGTGCTGGTGTTTATATTGATGATTGTATTAGTTGTACCGCAAATGAAATCAATGTATGCGGATTTAAATTCCGAGCTGCCGTTTGCCACCAGAGCGTTGATAGCAATTTCAGATTTTTCTGTTAATAACGGGCCATTAATAATTATCGCCCTGGTCGGAATATTTTTCGGGATCCGTTCATACGTCCAGACGGATAAAGGCAGGGAGAACGCAGCCAGGTTGAAATTTGCCTTTCCTTTAATAGGTTCATTGTTGCGCCAATCCGCAATGGCCGAATTTTCTCGGGTGATGTCACTATTATTATCCGCCGGAATTTCGATAGTCGAATCACTGAGAATTTCTGCCGATTCAGCGGGAAATATAGTCATGGTAAATGACATCAAAAAAATTGCCAATCAGGTGGAAAAAGGTTTCCCGGTCTCAATTTGTTTTTCGGAGAGCGAGACGTTTCCGCCAATATTCGGGCAAATGGTAGCTGTCGGCGAGGAAACCGGAAAGATGGACGATGTAATGAATAAGCTGTCGTATTATTTTGAAACGGAATCAGACCAGAGGGTCAAAGGCTTGACAACCGCTATTGAACCGATAATACTAATTGTAATGGCAGTCGGAGTAGGACTTTTGATGTATGCAATTATCATGCCGATGTACGGAGTTATGAATAAAGTTTAGTTTCCCTGGAAGGAGGTGAAATAACCGAAAATATGTTAAAAAGAGCATTCACATTAATAGAGCTTTTGGTAGTTATTGGTATACTGGCTGTCCTAATGGCCGGTGTTGTGGCGTTAATCGATCCGGTTGACAAAAACAGAGCGGCCAATGATGCCCAAATGCAATCGTTGGTTGCCAACGCAGCCACGGCTGAAGAGTCATATGCGGCTACCCATAACGGTTGTTATGCGAGGACATGGGCGAACCTGAATACTGCAGGAGAATTAAAAACCGCTACCCCAAATATTCCTTCTACAGGTGGTTATGTAGCTCCTACGTTTACCATAGGTGCAGTTGCAACCTGTACTAACGCAAACGAAACAGATTCGATAAACGTTTGTGCTAATTTGAAGTCAAAGAGGTACACTGGCCCGGCTACCCCGAATTGGCATTATGATTCCATTTCCGGAAAGACATGTGCCACCGTAAATTGTACAGATGCGTGTCCGTGATGGTTTGAAAGTACTTTCAGACACAACAATCCCGCCCCAAACGGCGGGATTGTTTTTTTGGTAGTATATTAAAAGAATTGATTTATGAACGGGCTTATTTATGCAATTGTTTTTTGTTACGGAATAATCATGGGGAGTGCGGCCAATGCGCTGATTGACCGTTTGCCCAAAGGAAAATCCTGGTTTAAGGGCAGGTCGGAATGTGATAAATGCCATCACCAACTTAAATTTGGGGATCTGATTCCGGTGTTTTCCTACCTCTATTTGAAAGGGAAATGCGGGTATTGCCACTCACCTATTCCGGTAAGAAACCTGATAGTCGAGATAATAACGGGATTGGCATTCATTGTTATTCTTGGTCATTCATGGTCATACAGTAGTTTATTGTTAGCAGGGATTGCTTGGGTGACGGTGATAATTGCGTTCATGGATTGGGAGACGAAGCTGGTCAGCGAGGCGATGGTGGTGATATGGGGTGTGCTGGCACTTTTGGGTAATTGGGGAAATTTGGGCAATTTGGGAAATTGGGGCGGATTGTTAATCGGGGTGGGGGTGATTGGCGGAATATGGCTGGTGACAAGGGGACGGGCCATGGGCGAGGGAGATATAGAAATTGCCGCAGTCATGGGCTGGTGGCTGGGATGGGCAAATACCCCCGTGGCTTTGTGGCTGGCATTTGTACTGGGATCAGTGGTCGGAGTGTGGAAACTGGCGAAAAAGAAAAGTCATTTAAAAGACCAAATAGCATTCGGGCCGTTTTTGGTATTGGGCAGCTGGATAGCCTATTGGTGGGGGGAAAAGATCTGGGCTTTCATAGTAAAATAGAGGGGTGGAAAAGTTTTCCGTGTTGGCGTGGAGTAGAAAAGAAATATCGTTTGTGACGGCGATTATTACCCTGGTATTCGGATTATCATGGTATCAGATAATAATCGGAGAGATGAAGACCAGGGATTCACAGAGGATGCAGGATGTGGAGGCTATCAGCCGGGCGATCAGGACTTATTGGGATGATTATAAGGTCTATCCCGAGGAGGCTACAGGAGAGGGAAAAATGGTCCAATGCGGCGAAAAGGGCGGTCAGGTATGTGAATGGGGTAAAAGCACCATCAGGGATAAATATAATGTAGTGTATATGAATCTGGTGCCCGGCGATCCCCTGACGAGCAAAGGTTACCATTACGTTTACATTCCGGATGCCGAAAGACAGCATTTCAGGATTTACATTGCCCTGGAATACGATGGCGATGCGAGGGTAAAACCTGATTTGACAATCCAGTGCGGAAACCGTGTACAATGTAATTGGTATGTACAGGAATGAACCTCAGGGATTTACTTTAATAGAATTAGTAATAACCATGGGTTTAATAGCAATTTTGTCGGCGGGGACGTTGTCTGTTTTGGGTCAGGGACCGCAAAAATATGCCAGAGATTCAAGACGAAAGGCTGACCTGCAGTCAATTGCTTCCGCTCTGGAATTATACAGGAACGACCATAGCGGTTATCCAATTGCCGGAAACTATCCCTCGGGAATTCAGGGGACTTATATGAATACCATTCCGAAAGATCCCAAAAAAAGTACATTGGACTATGCTTATACCCCCGGAAATTGCGGTCCGACATATTGTTCGACTTTCAGTATTTGTACTAATAGTTCACAACCCCCTGAATCTTACGGAGAGCCGCTCCAGTACTGTGTTTATAACCCATGAAGAAAGCCTATACGTTATTGGAAATAGTCCTGGCAATAGGTTTAACGGTAGTCATGTCCGGATCTGCAATTGCAGCGTATGTTAAATACAACAGATCACAAATGGTCAATTCAGCATATCAGGAAATTATGAATGTTTTCAGGGAAGCCAGAACTAATGCCATGACCGGTAAAATGGATTGTAACCAGTGCGATTGTGACGGCAGCGGAGCTCATCCGGCCTTTAACGGGTGGATGGTCTATATAGATTGTTCAAAAAAACACACGAATGGCAATAATAATGTCGGGTATGAAATAGAAGGTGAATGCCAGGGACCGCCGGGGAGTCCGCCGATGTTTGGATACCGGTCAAAATATTTTTCCAAAATAGATATCCGGATTAATGATTTCGGCCCCGTTAATCTAGCCCAATGCAACGCCAACAACAATAACAATGTCCGGTACTTATCGGGTGGAACGGGGGTGTCTTTTGCTACCGGAACATCGCTGGTGATTAAGCTTAGATCCCAGTTTGACAATTCAATAATCAAAACAATTAATGTGGATTCATCAGGAGTAGTGCACTGATTAATATGGGGAAATCCGGCTTTAAAAAAGGTCAAATACTGTTAGAAACTTTAATTGCGTTTTCAATTGCCGTTGTGGTGCTAATAGCGGTGATGAATCTGGCTACCAGATCTGTGAATAATTCCGGTGTATCAGACAGAACCAGTGAAGCCACGTCATATGCCGATCAGGGTATAAACTGGGTCAAAAGCCAGGTGGTGCTATCATGGTCGGACTTTAATGATTCATTTACATCGGGGAGCCACTATTGCCTGCAGACATTATCCAATTGGACACCATCGCCGACTCCGGCTGCGGGTTCCTGCGGTACGGGGCAAGAAATATCAGGAACACAATTTTTCAGGGAGGCAGTATTGTTTAAATTAACTGACTCAAACTTAAGGAATTATATTGAAGCTACGGTAACAGTTACCTGGACTGAAGGCATGAACACAAAAACCGTATCCAGATACGGAGTGTATTACAACAATACATAGGAGATGATTAAAAAAGGTTTTTCACTGATCGAAATACTATTGGGGATATCGTTATTTATTATTATGTCCGCAACTGCCGGAGCAGTACTTGTGAATTCTCTTAGAAGCGCACGCAAAGCTTCGGCGACAACTCTGGCCAAAAATGAAGGGCAGTATGCCCTGAAAACTATACAGCAGGCAATTTTATTTGCGGCAGATGCGACGTGCGTTTCGGGGACAACGCTGAATTATCATGTGGAGAATGATCCTACAAACACTTTACACACTTATTCCCTTAACGGGGCGGCTATCCGGGCGGACGGAAATCCGATGACTTCGACCAGTGTGTCTATCGCCCAGGGATCATGCACCAATGTGTTCACCTGTTCGACAAACGGCAGTGGTTTTGTGACCACAGTGGAAATTTGCTTTGTAATTAACAATGCCAACGGAATTGATGTTTCAGATACAGCTGGTATTTCGGGATTAAAGTTTGACACACTGGCGACGCTATTAAATACGAAAAATTAGGGTTGGAAATTGCATAAAGATGTGCGATAGTTATAATAAATAAAGATATGAAATCGGGGCAGGTGCTGATAATTACTTTGTTGGTTTTAAGCGTGGTGGCTACAGTCGCCATGTCGATTGCTTCCAGAAGCGTGACGGAGGTGCAGGTATCGACGACACAGGATGAATCTTCCAGGGCGCTGGATGCGGCAGAAGTGGGACTGGAAAAATTTTTAAGTGTGACGGGAGTACCTTCAACCGGAATTTCTTCAACCAGTGTGAACAGTATTAATGCCAGCTATACAATTCCGGCACCAACGGGTTTGGGAAATTCATCTTCGTTTGATGTCCCCTACTCTCTGGATGAAGGCGATGTGGCGACGGTGGATTTACCGGCAAATCCCGGGACTTCAGTCAAAGTCTGTTGGAATGGCGGTACCGGAGCAACTTCGTCTAAAGTGGAAGTGGCATTTTTTTATCAGGATAGAGCGCATAAAGTATATGTAAAAAGAATGGGTTATGACCCTGTAGCAAGCGGCAATAATTTTATTACTTCAGGGGTAGTGACTTCATCAGCAACCTGCGGATCTACCAGTTATAGTTTTTCAAAAACAATACAACTGAATAACGATAACCCGCCGGGGAGCGGGAATATGAATTTAGGTTTGCCAACAAATTCGACCATATTTATGCGGATCAGGATGTTGGGTAACAGTTCCACTGGTCCCCAAAATGTGGGGGTGGCACTGAGCGGGGTAAATTTACCGCAGCAGGGAGGAATAGTTGAGGCGGTGGGAGTTGCCGGTTCGACATCACAAAGAGTCAGGGCGACAGTCAGTTACTATGATCTGCCGACAATGTTTGACAGTGCCATTTTTTCCGGAGGACAGATAGTTAAATGAACTTTTCGATATAGATTATGAGCAACCTGCCCAGAATCGGAATAGATATAGGGACGACATCCATCAAAATGGTGGAGCTTTTGCCGGCGGGGAGAGATAAATGGAGACTGTTGACTGCGGCATCGATGCCGTCGGTGGCCGGCGGGATATTGGCTAACCAAGCTAATCTGGCAGCATTTTCCCAAGTGATTATAAAAATGCGTAAAGAAGCGGGGATGAAAAGCCAAAGGGTGATTGCCGCACTGCCTGAGGAACAGGTATCTTCACATGTGGTAGAACTGCCACTCATGAGCGAGGACGAGGTAAAACAGGCCCTGCAATGGCAGGTAGAGCAGTATATTCCTATCCCGGCTGACCGGGCAGTTTGGAGTTCGCAGACGATCAGGAAAGACCCGGCTACCGGCGGAATGGAGGTATTACTGGTGGCCGCGGCAAAAAATCTGGTTAATGCCTATATTAACGTTTTGGAACAGGCGGGACTGGAAGTGGTGGCAATGGAGACGGAATTGATGGCCACAGCCAGAGCGGAGGTGCCGGCTGACTATCCCCTATCGCTTGTCGTAGACATCGGCTCAAAAAGCACGGACATGGGCGTGGTCCAAAAGGGCCAATTGGTTTTTGCCCGAACGGTGGCTACGGCCGGGGATGCTTTTACCCGGGCAATCCAGGCTGCTCTCGGTTTGGATGCAGCCCAGGCGGAACAATATAAAAACACTTACGGGTTTTCTGGGGATAAACTCAATGGGAAATTGGCTGAAGCCATGCGGCCGGTTTTGAATGTAATCGCCTCGGAAATTAAAAAAACGGTCGATTTTTATACTTCCAAACACTTAGGCGAAGGCCTGAACCTGGTGACAATTTCCGGAGGGGTTTCGGTTTTGCCCGATATGGTAGGAGTGTTGACGGGGATGCTCGGTTTGGAGGTATCTATCGGCAACCCGTTTATGAAATTGGTAATGGATAAAAATCAGACTCAGGCTCTGGCCGGCAACGGGCCGATTTACGGTGTGGCGGTGGGCCTGGCAATGAGAGATATATGATAAATTTTGTCATCAAAGAGGACAAGAGCGGACAGATAATAGATCAGGTTAAACGGGTAGTCACGGTAATTACTTCCGTGGTACTGATAGTTTATATCGTGGTAGCAGCGGGAGTAATCGGCTGGATGGTATGGGAGAATTCCCGGGCGAAAAAAACCACTGTGGATACCAGTGATGTAATAAAACAGATTCAGGATTTATCGGCAAAAGAGATAGTAATAAGGAATTTAGCCGACCGGGCCAATCTGGTGGAAAGTTTTTTGGGCGAACGCGGTGATTCATCCCAGTCGGCATATTTGCTGGGTTCACCGGGAAACAAAATTGTGAGTTGGAATTATGTTTTGGGAGGAGCGGAAGTAGTGAGTGTAGCCGCCAGCCAACCGGCAGAGCTGAAAGTTTATATGGATTACCTGGGCGAAAAATACGTGCAGGTCAGAACTGAAAAAGTGGAGTGGACACCTGAGAATGGATGGAAAGGGATATTTGACGTAACGAGAAAGAAAGGGGCCACATGAATACGGGTTTAAACAGGTTCAAAATATCGGACTGGGTGTGGATTTTTTATCCGCTGATAGTAGTGACATTTATTATAGTCAGCGCCGGTTATTTGTTGGGTTCCGGGTCGACCAGTATTCAGGTATTGCTGAGTAAACAACAAAAAACGGATGACCAGCAAAACCAATTATCCAAACTGAAACTAAAACTGGAAACTTTAAAAAGTGCGGATACTGATCAGGAGGGCCAAAAACTAACCCAGCTTTTAGTAGCCATGCCGCCGGCCAAAAGGGTATGGTATTTATTAGAAGCTGTAAATAAATCAGCCAGCGATGCGGGAGTGCTGATCAATCAATTTAACGGTAATGTTGGCGATGTCAAAGAAGCTACTGCTTCAGCAACGGTATCGGGTCAGATAACTCCTACGGATCAGACACAAAAAACCATGAGTCTCAATGTGGAATTTGCCCAGATGGATTTTCCGAGTATGACTAAAATAATTTCAGAGCTGGAAGGAGATTTACCACTGGTCAAAGTAAAAAAGGTTGATTTTACCTTATCCAAAACGACGATTGATTTGGAAGGCGGATGGGGACAGTTGATAAAGCCATCATTGGATGCCACCCTGCCGTTACCAAATTATATCGTGATATCCCAACGGGCTTTACAGCATATTCAGGGGATGTCTGACCTGACCACTCTGAATTAAATTAAGGGCTTTCGGGGGCCGGCGGAGTCAACAAAGTGAGATTCGGAGGAGGTAATTGATGAATGGCGCAGTAGGTTTTTAAAAGGGTGCGGACAGCGTTAATAACATTTCCCTGCTTCCCAATTACCCGGCCGACGTCGGCATCGGCAACCTTGAGACTGATATTTCCTGATTCGACGGTGATTTTTAAGGCGTCGGGTTCGGTCAAAAGCGGAGAAACGATAAATTTTAAAAAATCCTGCATGGTATCAGATTTTTAACAGGCGTTTAACTTTGGGGGTAGGCTGGGCGCCTTTTTTGATCCATTCACTGACCGCGTCCTGATCAAATGTCAGTTTGTTAGCCAACGGATGGTAATCACCCAGAATTACCAAATTGTCACTGGTGAGCTTGGAGTTTTCTTCCATTACCACTATCCGGTAATGCGGTTCATGTTTTTTACCTAAGGGAGAAAGTTTGATTTTCAACATGAGATGATTTTACCATGAAACGGTTTTTTTAGGGAAAAAGAGCGGCTAAGGCAACTTTGGCAGCCTGAGTTTCGGCTTTTTGTTTGCTGGCTCCGGTGCCTGTCCCCCTGGACTGGCCGTTGATATCCACAGATATAGTGAATTGTTTGGCATGGTCGGGTCCGGAAGTTTCGGTGATGCGGTAGGTAGGCGTGCCCAAACCTTTGGCCTGGGAAAGCTCCTGCAACAAACTTTTGGGGTCTTTGGCTTTTATTTCTTCCGAGAGGAGAATACTATCCGGGAAGATCAGGTTCAGAAATCGGTAGCAGGCGGATATTCCGGAATCGATAAAAATGGCCCCCAGGACGGCTTCAAAGGTGTTAGCCAGCAAGCCCGAATTAGTCCGGCCGCCGGATTCTTCCTCTCCCCGGCTAAGTCTGAGCAGTTTGTCAAAACCCAGCTCGGCGGATTTTTGGGCAAGGGTAGCCGTTTGGACCAGATATGATCTGCGGCTGGTTAATTCACCTTCGGGGGAAACAGGGAGTTTTCTAAACAGTCTGTCGGAGATGATCAATGACAGAACAGAATCCCCTAAAAATTCCAGTCTTTCGTTGTGGACAGTCCCGGGGTGTTCATTACAAAATGAACGATGGGTCAGAGCTTCGGTTAAAAGCTCCTGAGATTTTAAAAAGTCAGACAGGTTCAGGTTCATGACTATCCGGCTCCAGACTGTTTAAAAGGTCGCCGACGGTTTTGATGTCGTTTATTTTATCCTCGGGTAATATAAAGTCCAGAGCGTCCTGCATTCTGGTAATCAGGTCGGCCAGCTGCTCCGGGGTGAGATTGAAATCCGGCAGGAATTCACTATCCGGCAGGATATCTTCCGGCCGGAGATGGTATTCATTGGCCAGAAACTGGATAACGGCCTTTTTGAGATTAGGATTCATTTTGATCTATTTTTTGATCTTTAACTAATTTTCCCAAAGCCCCGTTAATAAAGCCAGGACTGTTGGCGCTGCCAAATTCCTTGGCCAATTCAATGGCTTCGTCAATAATAACCTTGTAGGGGGCGTTTTTGTCAATAGCAAGTTCGTAAACGGCCAAACGGAGAATGGCTAAATCGATGGGATTGAGCTTGTCCAGCGGCCATTCCGGGGCCGCATCGGAAATTAAGGGATCAATTTCAGACAATTTTTTCCAAATTGGCTTTACCATATTATCGGGTTTTTGCTGAAATTGGGCTGAAAACAGGTGCTGAACCAGGGTAACCCGGTTTTTGTGACGCGGATCGTAAGCAGTTTTCATAATAAAACCAGTATAACAAGTTAAAAAAATATGTTAACAGGCAAAGAAAGTATTATACGTCGATGTATCGATTCATGGTACACTGATATTATGACTCCACTTTCGAGGTGGAAAATGGAAAAAGATGACGAGGAAAAAATCTGGCTGGTGTTAGTAAATGAGCTGGTAAAAATCCAAGGTAACCAGGATATGGAAGCGCTTTTAAAAGTGATTTTGACAGATACAGAACAGCTGATAATAGGAAAAAGACTACTAGCATTGATAATGGTGAATCAGGAATTTACCGATGTGCAGATAGCCAAAAGACTTCACCTTACGCGGGAAACTGTTAAAAGATTAAAGCTGAGATTTAGACATGAGGATGATTTGCGGAAACCAGTTAAAGCTATCGTGAGGCAAATGGAACAATCGGATATTTTAAAATCTTTACTTAAGAAATTACTTAGTTATGCAATTCCCGCTTTGGGAGGGAGGGCGCCAAGGAATTGACAATGTATTATGCGTCGATGTATCGACGCATAATTTTGTTTTAAGGAGTTTTGTCGGTTATGACCAAACCGTTTCTGAAATGCATAGGTATAGTCTGTCATGACCTTAAATTGATTGATAAAAGTTTGGGGCGTTTTTTGGGATTTATAAAATAAATAAAATATTTCATTTATTAACTTGTGTAACTATAATAATCATAGTGAGGGGAAATAAGTCAAAAGGAATAAAAGTTTTTTGTATTGTTGGAGTGATAGTAGCATTATTCACATTGATGGTCTTTATAAAGACAAGAGATTTGAGAGAGTTAGAGAGTGTTGCGTCAAAAATCCAAGTGAAGACAGGACAATTAATAAGCAGATCGAGTCAAAATTCAGGTAATGTGTTGGGGAAGCCAATATATGCGGATCTAAATTTGTATTATAAACCGCTTAATAATTACTCTAAAAGAGATTTATATAATGAGATAATATCGTTACTTGAAAAAAACAATTGTAAAAGAGATTCAATAAACATTGTGCCTGATTATTATAGCGGCTCTATGAGGGGCGATACAGACAGTTTCGCTTTAATAAGAGTAGGTGTATATATTTATCCGGATATTAATCTGGTAGGAATTAGATACACACATAGATAACTGAATGTTGTGGAATTTAAAAAAGAAGGCTAGCGGGTGACTTTGAGACCTTTGTAAAAACCGCAGTAGTGGCAGGCAGAATGGGAGCGGGTGGGCTTGTGGCAATTCGGACATTCTACCAGAGTCGGCAGTTTCAGACGAATGCTGGCCCGGCGTTTGCCCTGGCGCATGGTGCTATTTCGGCGTTTTTGTAAGGGAGTCATATCAGTTTGGTTCGATGATGTGTATTTTATCTTCTTTGATTAACTGACGCAACAAGGGATATTCCTGAAGTTTGGGCAGGGTTTTTTGAGCAACGGATCTGGCTTTTTCAATTAGGGAGAAGTCATCATAGGTGGCGACTTTAAAATCGGGGAAACCATGCTGGGCGGTGCCGTAAATTTCACCCGGACCACGGTATTTGAGATCGGCTTCCGCCAATTCCATGCCCGAATCCAGGTGTTCCAGGTTTTTTAAACGGGTTATGCCTGTTTCATCACTGGTGAAAAGCAGGCAGTAGGACTGGATCTGACTGCGACCCACCCGACCACGCAATTGGTGCAACTGGGCCAGCCCGAAACGTTCAGCCCCCTCAATGATCATCAGAGCGGCTCCCGGAATGTCCAGCCCGACTTCCACCACCGGAGTGGCAACCAGAATATCCAGTTTTTTGGACCGGAATTTATCCAGAACATCATTTTTTTCCGCAGCTTTTAATTTCCCGTGCAGAAGACCCAATTTAAGGCGGGGGAAAATTTCCTGCAGGTGGATAAATTCGGCTTTGGCGGCTTTGACGGAAGTCAGGGTGTCGCTATCCTCGATAAAAGGGCAGACCCAAAAAGCTTGAGAGGCGTATTTAACCATTTGATCATTTAACCATTTGTATGAGGATTCGCGTTTGTATTCCGGAACCACCCAGGTTTTGACGGGCAACCTGCCGGCGGGTTTGGCATCCAATACCGACAGGTCCAGATCTCCGTACATGGCGAGGGCAACCGTTCGGGGTATGGGGGTGGCGGTCATAGTCAGAGTGTGGGGGGTTTCCCCGATTTTGGCGGCCCGGGAGCGCTGCATGACACCGAAACGATGCTGTTCGTCGATGACAACCAAACCCACATCGGAAAAATTCAGATTTTGGGACAGGAGGGCATGGGTACCGACAACAATTTTTAATTTTGTATTTTCAATTTTTAATTTTGAAGCGCCGGTGATCAGGCCGATGTCTACACCGTATGGCTTAAACATGGCGGAAAAGGTCTGAAAATGCTGCTCGGCTAAAATTTGGGTGGGAGCAAGAATTACCGTCCTGAAGCCGTTTAAGTGAGCAACGTATGCCGCCACGGCGGCTACTACGGTTTTACCGCTGCCGACATCGCCTTCCAACAGACGGTTCATAGGCCGGCTGAGACTCAGATCCGACAATATTTCTTTCAATGACCGGTTTTGGGAGGCAGTAAGGGAAAAAGGCAAGTTGTTCATAAATTTCAGAATTTTTTCCTGATCGACAATAAAAGCGTGAGTCAGTCTGGTCCGCTCCCAGATATCTTTTCTGATAAGTGATGCCAATTGAAGCAGGAACAATTCGTCAAAAGCCAGACGGTTTCTGGCGACCCGGGCGGTTTCCAGATTTTGGGGGAAATGAACATCTTTCAGGGCTGCCAGCCAACCGGGCATATCAATATCCGGGGGAAGAATTTCGGCCGTGTCCATAACTGATAATAAGTGATGGATTTTGGTGCGGAGCCATTTGGATGAGATTCCGGCGGTTTCCGGATAAATCGGGACAATCCTGCCCATATGCAATAATATGCCGGAAGGAATTTCAAAATCCGGAGAAACCAGGGCGGGTAGATTTTTGTAATAATCCACCTTGCCCCAAAGGGCAATTCCCTGGTTCTTGGCCAGGGATTTTACCAGGTAAGGCTGGTTAAACCAGATAACATTGATGCTGCCCGTGCCGTCGGTGACCTGGCCAACCTGGATAAACTTTCCCCGGTGGGTAAATTCGTTTTTCAAGGAAGTGATTTTTCCGATGACGGTAGATGTTTCTCCGGGCTGAAGCCGGTCAACAGCTGAGGTAAATGTCCGGTCTTCATAACGAAAGGGTAAGTGGTACAGAAAGTCAAAAACGGTTTTAATACCCAGTTTTTCCAGTTTTTTACCCAATGCCCCTCCGATTCCCGGGAGAGTGGTTACCGGAGAAGAAAGATCCATTATTTTATAATATAGGAAATGTAGGGAAGGACTGTTCCCAACAAAAGAGCGAGAGAACTGATGACGATTAAAATTGAAAACAAGCGGCGTTTTTTACGGGACAAGGCCATGTTATGATCATTATATATCATTCATGTCCAAGTCATCCTGGTATGATGTGTGGCAGGAAAAACAAATGAGGTTAACCGGCCGAAAACCAAAAATCAGAGGGAAGTGGTGGGTTTACCTGGCCGCCACGGCTTTTTTCGGGATATTGGCCAGCTGGGTGGTATTGCTTTTGGTATTTGCGTATTTTGCCAAAGACTTACCCAGCCCGGACAGCGTGGTAAGAACCTCCGGTTTTTCCAGTAAAATATTTGATCGCAACGGAAAACTGCTGTATGACGTGTTTAACGGTGAGAGGCAGACGCCGGTGAAGATAACGGAAGTACCTAAAACTCTGACTGAAGCGACAGTAGCCGTGGAAGATAAGAATTTCTACACCAATCGGGGAGTAGACACGCTGACCCCCTTAAGAATTTTATATAATCTGGCATTCAAGGGGAGAATCATCGGCGGTTCGACCTTGACCCAGCAACTGGTAAAAAATGCCCTCCTGACTAATGAGAGAACTATAACCAGGAAGATAAAAGAATTTATTCTGACGTTGCAGGTGGACAGCAAATACAGCAAGAACCAGATTCTGGAGATGTATCTGAATGAGGTGCCTTACGGCGGAACGGCCAAGGGGGTGGGAGAGGCAGCGGAACTGTATTTCGGAAAGAAGATATCGGAGGTGAACCTGGCAGAATCGGCGATTTTGGCGGGTTTACCCCAGTCCCCGACCGAATACTCGCCGTATACGGGAAAATTATATATTAACCGAGCCAAGGAGGTTCTGAGGCGGATGCGGGAAGACGGATATATCAGCAGCCAGCTGGAAAAAGACACTGATGCGAGTCTTTCCGGGGTACTCATTTCCACTTCTTCGGGGGAATTGCGGGCACCGCACTTTGTATTTTATGTCAAACAACAATTGGCAGCCAAATACGGGGAACAGGTCCTGGAACAGGGCGGCCTGAGAGTGACGACCACGCTGGATTTGGATTTACAAAATAAGGTTCAGCAGATTGTCAGCCAGGAAATAAATAAGGTAAAGATTTATAAAATTTCCAACGGAGCGGCGGTGGTGATGGATGTGAAAACCGGGCAGATACTGGCGATGGTAGGCAGTAAGGATTGGAATGACCAGACGGACGGAAAATTTAACGTGGTGACCGCACTGAGACAACCGGGATCTTCGATTAAACCGGTCGTTTATCTGGAAGCGCTGAAAAAGGGCTACACTGCTTCGACAATGCTGATGGATGTCCAGACGTCTTTTCCCGGGGGTGATAAGCCGGAATACGTTCCTGTCGATTATGACGGCAAGTGGCGGGGTCCGGTACTCGTCCGTGATGCACTGGGCAACTCGTTGAATATCCCGGCGGTAAAAATGGTGGCCCTGGTCGGTGTCAAGGATATGCTGGCACAAGCCTATGACATGGGCTTTAATTCGCTTAATCCGACACCGGACTTATTGAAACGGGTGGGATTATCCATAGCTCTGGGCGGCGGCGAAGTCAGTCTGTTGGACGAAGCCACGGCATACAGCGCTTTCGGAAACGGTGGTAATAAAGTGGATGCCGTATCTATTCTGAAAGTGACGGATGTCAACGGTAAAGTATTGGAAGAGTGGAAACCCAGCCAGGGCAGACAAGTAATGACTCCGTCGGAGGCATTTATAATTTCCGATATTCTGTCCGATAAGAATGCCCGGAAAATTACATTCGGGGTTAACAGCATGTTTGAAATACCTAACCATACGGTAGCCGTCAAGACCGGAACTACAAATGACAAAAAAGATAACTGGACGATCGGCTGGACGCCCTCGTATATTGCCGGGGTATGGGTGGGCAACAATGACGGTACACCGATGAAACAAGTGGCCTCCGGCGTGACCGGTGCCTCACCTATCTGGCGAAGGATAATTATGGAAGTTTTGAAAAATACTCCAGAAGAACCTTTTTATAAACCGGATGATATTTTACAGGTAAATGTGGATAAAATTTCCGGATACAGGGCACATGACGGTTTTGATTCCAAACCGGAATATTTTATTAAAGGAACCGAACCCTGGGCGAATGATCCGACACATGTCATGCTGAAGCTCTGCAAGGGGCAGGATAAACTGGCAAACCCTTCAGATGTGGCCAGCGGGAATTATGACATAAAAGAATACTTTATATTCAGGGAGGAGGATCCGTTTATTGCCGAAGACAAGACTAATAAATGGCAGGAAGGGATTCAAAACTGGCTGAATACGCAAGCAGATCCGAAGTATCATCCCCCGAAGGATAACTGCAACAGCAGCAGTCCAATCTGGCTGTCGATGGTCAGCCCAACCGATAAATCCAGAATTAACGGGAATGACGTGGATATCAAAGTAAATGTAACCAATACCAATCCGATTCAGAAGGTGGAGTTTTACATCGACGGTAGTCTGAAGTTTACATCTACAAATTCTCCTTATGAAGTTACCGTAC
The DNA here is from genome assembly GCA_027371535.1 of Candidatus Amesbacteria bacterium. Classification (GTDB taxonomy): domain Bacteria; phylum Patescibacteriota; class Microgenomatia; order CAZETR01; family Amesbacteraceae; genus DAHXMV01. Next base: position 54,813 of record DAHXMV010000004.1, read on the forward strand.
CCAATGTCACTGATGGTTACCACCGAATTGATATCAAGGCATATGATGATCACGGCAACGTCGGGTCGATGTACATCCAGGTATCCGTGAACCGGGATTATGCAGATCCGACACCTACCCCAGGGCCTTAATTCAGGTTATGAGTTTCGTATAAAAGCGGCAGAGTGATTTCGGATACAGATGTATCGGATTTAATTTTTTCAGACAGTCCCTGTCTTTGAGGATTTTCACCGTGAGTTATGAATACCTGTCTGACACTGTGGATGTTTTTGAGCCAATTAATCAGCCGGGGCTGGTCGGCATGAGAACTCATAGATTCCAATTTGGTGATATGGGCGTGAACCGGCAGAATTTCTTTATAAATACTGACCTCGGAAACACCGTTTTCCAGCTCACGGCCCAACGTACCGGGCGCCTGAAAACCGACAATTAAAATTCTGGTTGCCGGGTCGGAAAGATAGTTTTTTAAGTGATGCAGAATCCGGCCCCCGCTCATCATACCGGAACCGGCGATGATTATTTTCGGGCCATGGCGGTCAAGGATTTTTTTGCTATCTTCGGAGCCTTTTGTAAGGATCAGATTGGGGAAGTCAAAAGGGTGACGGTCTCCAGTCAGTTCCGGATTATATAAATTGGGATACGCTTTAAAAATAGCCGTGACCTGGATAGCCATGGGACTATCCAAATAAACCGGCATGTCAGGCGGAAGCTGCCGGTTTTGGGAAATATGGCTTAATAAATGGAGTATTTCCTGGGTACGTTCGATTGAAAATGCGGGAATGATCAAAACTCCGCCGGTGTTTCGGATCCGGCTTATTTCCCCGGTCAGCACATCCTGAACGTTTTCTTCGGGATGAACGGAATTACCGTAGGTGGATTCGATCACCACCCAGTCAGCCGCGGAGATGCTTTCCGTGGGTTGAATCAGATCTTCGGGGGTATTGCCCAGATCGCCGGAAAAAACCAGTTTGCGGTCGGCGAATTGGATTTCAATACTGGCAGATCCCAAAATATGACCGGCGTTCTTGAAGTTTATCGCAAACTCTCCTATAGTCAGCGGCTGATCATAAGCAACTATTTGGGCCCGATCCAATAGCCGGTCTACGTCATCTTTGGTGAAAAGAGGCTGTTTATCAGTGTTTTCCTGAGCTATGGCCGCCGCGTCAGCCAGCGAAACAGCGGTGATTTTTTGCGTGGGTTCGGTCATATAAATTTGGCCGCGGTAACCCTGAGGAAGCAATACGGGCAACCGGCCACAGTGATCCAAATGGGCGTGGGTAAGAATAACAGCTTTTATCCGACCCGGATCGAATGCCAGGGGAGCAAAATTTAATTTTTCTAATTCCTCAGAACCCTGGAAAATGCCGTAATCAATCAGCAGTTCTCCCCCATCATTTCCGGTTAAAAGGTATCCCGAACCGGTTACTCCGCCGCTGGCACCTAAAAATTTAATACCGGCCATATTTAAATACTATCATGACACAAAGGAGAGATTATGAGAAGGATCACAGTTTAGATGGCGATGTGAGAATAATATGGAAGACATATGGATGAAACCCAGGTAACCCCACCAACGCCTGAAAAAAAAGCGGCCGGACAGAAATCACTAATCTGGGGATTAGTGGTACTGATAGTTTTGGCGCTGGGGTATATGTTATTTAAACCGGGGAAAAATACAGAGGGGGTGTTGCCAAACCAAGCCGGAGCAAATAATACCGCGAATACCCAGCAGGAAAATATTACAGGGACAGAGTTCAGTTTTTCACCGTCAACGTTTACGGTAAAAAAAGGCCGGCCGGTAAATATAGTGTTTAGAAATGACGGCAAATACCCTCATAACCTGACCATCGGCAGCCTGAATGTGGCGACCAAGACGATTGATCCGGGGAGCCGGGATACGGTAACTTTTACGCCTCAAAATTCAGGACAATTTCAATTTTCGTGTACCGTACCGGGACATGCAGACAGGGGCATGGTGGGGATGATGACGGTGGAATAATCAGCACTGAAAAATTATAATGCTTTGGTAAGCTTTTCCCTGATGGGAGCAATATCCACAGAACTCAGTTGTTTTATATCGGAATGATAAGTAATTTTTAGTGTCAGTTTGGTATCAAATTTGTCTTTAAGTTCAATGTTTTTTATTAAGGGACTCAGGGAATATAATTTTTTTATAGTTTGGGCATAGTTTCCGGTATAAGGCAGATTGACGTCTTCAAAAATCGGAGTGAACTTGGATATCGGGGTGAAAGGGTGAAGGTCGGTGGCGAAATCTAGCAGTTCGGAAAGGGCAATTTCCCAATAGAAAATTCCGGAGTCGGAAATAATTCGGGGCGTCAGATTGAGAACACCGATATCCTTTAACAGACTTTCAATCCGGCCTTTGAATTTATAATAATCAATGTCAGTGGTAGTGACTATCAGCCGGGATTGCTCAACCGGAAGATTATGTTTTCGGGGCAAATAAACATTGGCAATTTCGTAAAAATTCAGGGTGTCTGCCTTGCCCAGGTTTTGGCTGATTACCTGCCGGTGTGACGGAAATAAAGATGTCCGCAGGTATACCCATTCCGATGTCAGGGGGTTTTTTAATTTCAAACCGTCATCTCTGGCAACCAGAGAGTAGGTGTAGATTTCAGTAAAATTAAAATATTTGAGAGCTGTCCTGATGCGATTTTCCCAGTAAAAAGCGGAATTGTGATCCGGCGGCGGCAGGGGTCCGGACATCAGGACCGGTTGGATATTATGATAGCCATATATTCTGGCAACTTCTTCTACGACGTCCTCGGGAAGACGGATATCCGCTTGGCGCCAGGGGGGAGGGATTACAGTCAGAATGTCACCGGTAACCGAAACCTGAAAATCCAGGCGGGTTAAAATATCCAGCACCTGTTTTTGACCGACTTCCTGGCCAATAAGGCGGGAGATCAACCCCAGCGGCAGGGTCACCGGTTCGGATTTTTGAGGATGCGGATACAGGTCGATCAGGCGGCTGATTTTTACCCCGGGATATATTTGGGTAATCAGATCCAACATTCTGGACATAGCCAATAGCGATGTGGCGGGATTAATATCTTTTTCCAGTAAAGTGGCGGCCTGGGTTCTGATGGCATGAGTCATGGAAGCAAACCGAACCCGGGCGTGGTCAACGTCGTCGACAAATAGAAGTGCGGAAGTGGTGTTTTCCACAACCACGCTATTGGCGGTGCCCATGACGGACGGGAGATCAATGATATTTCCGGTGCCATCGTCGATGACTACTTCACCGCCTGCCAGAACATAGGTTTTGTTATCCAAAGTGGTGATTTGTTCGCCTTTTAACGCTTCACGGATTAACATTTGATGGGTCGTCAGCCTGTCGAAGTCAAAGACGTGACAGGGATGACCGGTCTCCCACATGACATAATTGGTGATATCCACGAGATTATTCAGAGGACGCTGACCAACGGCATTTAACCTGTCCTGAAGCCATTTCGGAGATGGTTCAACTTTAATACCCTCCAATTTGAGAGCCAGTATTCTCTGACACAACCGGGAATTGTTATCAATTGTGAAACCGGGAATGGTGCCAGATTTAATTGATCCGGGTAACAAGGGTTTTAACCGGGCAGTAAAACCAAACTGAGGCAGGATGGCGGCCGCTTCCCGGGCAATCCCGTAGACGGACATGCAGTCAACCCGGTTAGTGGTGACTTCGATATCATAAACTACGTCACCCGCGGTTTTAACAGTTCTTTCAACAGAAGGGCCGCAAAGGGAAAGACCTTTTTGGATATCTTTGGGTGAGGCATCGGTAATCAGATATTCTCTGAGCCAGGAATCGGGAATTAAAATATTCATTTTAAAATTGATTTAAGAATCTGATATCGTTGTCATATAACAGGCGAATGTCGTCGATCCGGGTGCCGGATTTCATCATATAGCAGCGTTCCACTCCCCAGCCGAAAGCAAAACCGGTATACTTTCGGGGATCGATTTTTCCGGCTTTTAAAACGTTGGGGTGGACCATGCCCGAACCGCCCAGTTCCAGCCAGCCTTCCTTGCACAATTTACAGCCCTTGCCATTACAAATCCCGCAGCTGATATCAACTTCAAATGAGGGTTCGGTAAACTGAAAGTGATAAGGCCTTAACCGCGAGGTGCGGTTTTCGCCAAAAAAGGTTTTGACGAAATATTCAATAGTTCCGCGGAGATTGGCAATGGAAATGCCTTCATCAATGACCAAACCTTCGAACTGGTGAAACATGGCGGTATGAGACACGTCCGACTGGCGGCGGTAACATTTGGCGATATTGATCATTCTGACCGGAGGTTTGCCTACCCGCAGCATTTCCCGGACCTGACCGTTGGAAGTGTGGGGGGTAAGGACGATTTTGCCCATTTCGGGATCCGGGTCAGCTTCGACAAAGAAAGTCTCCCAGTCATCCCGGGCAGGGTGATTTTCAGGAAAATTAAGGGCTCCGAAGGCAAAATAATCCCATTCGACTTCCGGATAGCGGACCCGGGTAAAACCGATTTTTTCAAAGGCGGTACTGATTTCATTGATAGCGTAAGTAACCGGGTGAAGGTGGCCAATGGGGACCGGAGTCCCGGGAAGGGTGGAGTCATATTCAATTTTTAATTTTAAATTTTGAATTTTTGAACCCGAGGTTTCAAGGGCAATAGAAATGGCGGACTTAACGTCATTAAAAAGCAGGCCGATTTCGGCTTTTTCTTCCGGTTTTAAGCTTTTGAAGGTTTTGGCGATTTCGTTAAGGTCTCCGTTTTTGCCCAAATATTGGATCCGGATTCTTTCCAGATCTTCCGGACCGGTGGCACTGAGGATCTGGGCCAGGGCTTCATTTTTTATATTTTGCAGTTTTTCCTGCATAGGATGATTATAAAATAAAAACTCCCCTTTCGGGGAGATCTCCAAAAAATTGGCTTTACTCCCCTACTTTGGGATTGTAAAACCGGCGGATTTAACGATTCCGGCAAATACCTTGGGTTCTTTAGTAACCAGTTCGGACAGAATTTTCCGGTCCAGCCGGATTCCGGATTTTTTAAGGGCAGAAACAAACACAGAATATTTGATACCCATTTCTGCCAGGGCACCATTTATTCTGACGATCCATAAGGCTCTGAGATCGCGTTTTTTAAGTTTCCGGCCGGCAAACGCATACTGGCCGGCATGCATAACCGCTTCCCGGGCAACTTTATACAACCGGTGTTTTGTCATCCGGTAACCCTTGGCGTAATTCAGAATTTTATTGTGGCGCTGGCGGCGGGGAGACTTGACTCGCATACTTTAGAGAAATTTAAAATTTATAATTTAAAATTTAATAACTTCAGGCGCGGGCAACGAGGCGTTTGACGCGTCGGGCCATTTTACCAGAAACCAAGCGGTTTTTCTTGTAAGACCGCAGTTGGGATTTGGATTTATTTCTTCTTAAATGACGGCTGAAAGCCACCCGACGCAGAACCTTGCCGGTTTTGGAAATTCTGAAGCGGCGGAAGGCTGATTTATTGGTTTTTTGCTTGGCCATCCGGTCAATTATACAATACCCGGATCATTTTTTCTTTGCGGGGGTCAGAGTGGCCATATACTGGCGGCCGACCCATTTGGCGGGCTGATCTACGGTAGACAAATCAACAAGCGCCGTGAAAGCTTTATTCATCATAATGTCCCCGAATTCCTTTTTAGTCAGCTGGCGGCCAACAAATTTGACGGAAATACGGATTTTATTGCCGTCTGATAAAAATTCCTTGCCGCGGTTCAGTTTGGTCTGGAAGTCGTTTTCAGCCATAAAGGGGGTAAGCCGGATTTCTTTGAGCTCTACTTTTTTGGCAGCTGCCCGCTGGACCCGTTCTTTTTTGGAGAGCTGATAAAGGAATTTTTTAAAATCGATGAGTTTGACCACCGGCGGGACCGCCATGGGGGCTATTTCCACTGCATCAACGCCATCCGTGGCCGCCTGGGAAAGGGCTTCAGACAGGCTGACGATGCCGATCTGTGTACCATCCTCCCTTAAAAGCCTCACTTCCCTGGCGTGAATCTGATGATTGATCCTGTAGTTTAGTTCGCTCACTTAACTTGTAAATTATAACATATGTATAACTCTCCCCTAACCCCTCCCTTAAATTAAGGGAGGGGGATAAAAGGGGTGAGTTAAATAATCTTATCCTTTATTTCCTTTTGGATATTATCAATAAAAGTTTCTATCGGGAAAGGGCCATCCGGCTTGCCTGATCTGGCACGTTCGGTGACGGTTTGGGAAGCAACTTCTTTGTCACCGACTACTAGCATATAGGAGACTTTTTCCAATTGGGCGTCGCGGATACGGCCTGTCAGTGGTTCATTTCGGGAATCCAATTCCGCCCGGATTCCGGCAGCCAACAATTTTTGATAAATATCTTTAGCGTATTCAAGGTGTTTTTCGGTTATCGGCAGGACTTTTACCTGGACCGGCGTCAGCCAGGTGGGAAAATTTCCGGCAAAATGTTCGAGGAGAACGCCTACAAACCGTTCACTTGAACCCAGGGGGGCCCGGTGCTGAACTACTACATATTTTTCAGATCCGTCTCTGTCGATATATTTGAGATCAAAGCGGCGGGGCATAAACAGGTCTATCTGGTTGGTGGATATACCATATTCGGTACCGATGGCGGATTTGATTTTAAAGTCCATTTTCGGGCCGTAATGAGCGGCGCCTTCATTCTGAACGATATATTTGACTCCCGATTTATCCAATGCCTGACGGGACATGGCTTCGGCTTTTTGCCATAGCTCTTCCTCGCCGTGATATTTATCCATTTTGGCCGGATCTCTGAGACATAGGGCAATGTAATAATCTTTTAAACCCAATGTGTCGTAATAATATTTGTGCAGGTTAATAATCTCTACAAATACGTCTACCGACTGCTCCTCGGTGCAGTACACATGGGCGTCATTTTGGACAAATACCCGGGGTCTTAAAATACCATTTAAAGCTCCGGCATTTTCGTACCTGGCCACCGTACCGTATTCGGCCAATTTAACGGGTAATTCACGATAACTTCTGGTTTTATGTTTGAAGATCATATGATGGAAGGGGCAATTCATAGGCTTGATATAGTAGGTATCCTCCTGATCATCTCCGGGGACGGTGACTTTGTACATTTCGTCTTCAAAATAGGGGACATGGGCAGACTTGATGAACAGCTCCCTTTTGGTAATAAAAGGTGTGCTGACGCGCTGATAACCCCATTTATTTTCCGTTTCCCGGCCCCATTTTTCCAGCTCGTCTTTGATGATTGTGCCTTTGGGAAGCCATAAAGGCAGACCGGGTCCGACTTCTTCGGCAAAAGTAAATATTTCCAGATCCTTACCGAGTTTTCTGTGATCGCGTTTTTTAACTTCCTCCAGCTGATTTAAATAATCAGTCAAACCTTTGGCTGTCGGCCAGCAGGTTCCATAAATACGAGTAAGCATTTTGTTTTTTTCAGATCCGCGCCAGTAAGCCCCGGCGACGGAGAGCAACTTAAAATGTTTGAGGTCGGATTTGGGATGGGGGGTGTGGCCTCCGCGACAAAGATCTGTAAAATCTCCCGATTTATAAAAAGTGAGCACTTCTCCCCTATTCGTGATTTCATTAATCAGTTCCAATTTATAAGGATCATGGGCAAATTGTTTTTTAGCCTCATCGGAATTAATTTCAATTTTTTCAAAACCGGTCCAGGTTTTGGATATGTCATGCATTTTTGCCTCCAAGCCTGGGAAATCGGCTTCGGAAATTTTGGTGTCGCCAAAATCAAAATCATAATAAAAACCGTTTTCGATAGCCGGGCCGAGAGTCGGCATGGCCTGAGGCCATAAAGAAGTGACAGCAGCTGCCAGTAAATGCGAGCAGGAATGATTTAGATTTTCGAGATTCATAATAAAAAACCACCTCTTTTGTCAGACCCGGGGTTCCATCTGACTACTATGGTGGCTTAATTTTTTATTTAACCTCGGCAGGTGGTGAATCTGCCTGATAACGTTAAATATCCATTAAGCTAAATTTTAATACTAAAGAGAAACTTTTCAAGTACCCGGTAAAATTGGCCCAGACTTTTCAGGTCGACCCATTCGTAATCCCCATGCAAACCTTCACCGGCAGGTCCAATATCTAAAGCGGTACAACCGGCTGCGGAATAATGACGGGCGTCGGAAGCCCCGTGGAATTTAACATAATCGGCTTTATTACCCGTAACCAATGTGACAGTTTCAGAAAGTAATTTAACCAATGGGTGATTTTTGTCTGCGTGGTTATAAGGCTCATCTTCAATGATTTCAATTACGGTATCAGAATAAATGAGATGCGATTTGATTTTAGCAATGATGTTTTTTGATAAATCTGTGGAGATATGGCGAATATCCATCGTAACACCGGCGGTATCGGGTACCTGGTTGACGGTGTTTCCGCCCACGATAACGCCAAAATTGCAGGTGGTCTTCCAGGCCTCTTTTAGGGGGACAGGAAAGAGTTTTTTGATTGCTGTTATTTCTTCGGATAGTTTGGTGATGGCGTTGACGCCGTTCCAGAGAAATGCACCATGTGCTTTTTTGCCGTGGGCCGTCAGTTTAATCCATAAAACACCCTTGGTATCACAACACAGACCCAAATCGGAAAATTCACCACAAAGATAAAAATCGGTCAGAATACCTTGGCTAATCTGATATTTGGTGCCGAAGTGGCCACCGATTTCCTCATCGGTCACCAGTTGGAGGGCCAGCGGGTAATTTACCCCGGGGGCCGCATTTTTAAAAGCGATAATTTCCGCCGCCCCGGCAGCTTTCATATCAATGGCTCCCCTACCGGTTAATTTTTTGTCTTTAACTTTGGCAGAATATTGTTCCGGTCTTCCGGGGACGACATCCAGATGGGCATTTAATATGACTTTGAACCTGCCATTTTCCGGCCACCGGTTATAAATCAAAAGACTTGGGCAGTCATGATTGATGAATTTTTTGAATTTAAATCCGGGAAGTGTTTTCAGAGCCGTATCCAAAACTTCATGCAATTTTTCCGGGGATTCCCTGGTGGATGGCACTGAAATTAAATCAGAAGCCAAAGATACTATGCTATCTAGCATAAATCTAAAATATGCGATGTAATATCCCTGATTTTATCACTTACTGCCGGATCAAGATGAATATGATGCAAGCTTTCGTCATAGTGGTTGAATGTCAGACGAAAACCAACCTGCCATTTGGCCGGCGAGCTATGGGTGTTTTTCCAGGGACGGATCATGGCGGGTGAGAAGTCTGAGTTAATCAGATCACTGACAGTTTCCAAATCATCGGCATTACAATAAGCGGTGATAATTTGTAAACCGATTTCGGAGGATATTTTTGAAATCCGGGCAAGCTGATTCGGTTTGGTAATAAAACCCGAGGCATCGGGTTTAATCATAATAATTTCCCCGTTTTCAACAGATACCTGCTCAATATCCTCAGTTATTGAGGCATGTTTTAGCTGAATTAGTTCCAAATTAAGAGCTATTCTTTGTTTTACTTCTTTGGCAGAAGTCAAATATGCCCTGACAGAATCGCAATTTTTGGGAGCGGGATTTAATGATTCAGCCAGGTTCTTTGCCAAAGTCCTGACTGTCTCTTTGGGCCACTGCGTTAGTGCGGAATACAAATCATTTTGGGTAAGATTCAGACTGGTCATATGGACCATAGTTTCCCGACCGGGACCCAAATCATCGTTTCCGTAAATATGGTTGTATACCACATGTTTACCGGTTTCAAGGCTGATGGGTATTAATCCTGCATACAAAGCCGCTCTTTGCATGCCAATCTGGTCTCCCCGGACATCTGCCCAGGGGATACGCTGTCTGTCAGAAGCTATTTGAAAGAGTTCAGCTGAAAGGTGCTTGGCAAAGCCGTTTTTTCTGGCGCAGGGATTGACCAAGACCCGTTTTATTTCACTCATGGGTTCTTCGGAATATCCCAAGACGGCCGTAGCTAAAATTCCCAAATCCCGGGAATCTACGACCAGACGGATCTCACCATTTAATATGGCATCGGCGACACTTTCGGGATTGTAAACCGATTCGAACGGGTATCCGGGGATTCCGATTTTGGCCAGGGCGGCCAGTTGGAAGGCGTCGTTCGGTAAGGCCGGTCTGATTTGATGATTTGGGTTTTCAAGAGACATAGTTGTCACTAAAAAACCCCGCTTAACGGGGTTTTGGTTATAAGTAATTGAATGGTTTTTGTTAATTACAACCCAAAACCCCCGGACGGGGTAAAAAAGAAAGCAAAATAGCCTCTTTGGGTTGCTGACATGATGTAATTATAACACTAACTTAGGGTGGGCACTAAGGGTTTCGCACCCCTGACCTTCTCAATGTCAATGAGACGCTCTACTCCTGAGCTAAGTGCCCTCCTACACTTTAGCTCATTTTACAATAAATCCGGCTATTTAAAACCAGGCATGAGGGCCTAAACGCTCCTTCAACCATTGATCTAATTCCTTGGTTGTAGCCTGTTCAGTTGCGGGTTTTCGAACAGAATTTGAGTCAGTCTTTTTCTTGTCAGGTTGGGAACCGTTTTTGGCAGGATCATTTTCTTTAACCATTATTTTTCACCTTCTTTCAATTAAAAAAACCTCCTATTTACGGAGGTTTTGATTTATTTTTTTGGGCCTATGGTGTTAACCTCCCGAATCAGGCCCGCCCTTAATTATCAGGGTCAAACCGTTGATCAGGAGAACCGGATTTTTCATAGTTTGGGAGAATTATAGGTAATCTATTTGGCGGATGTCAAGGCCGGCAAACGGCTGTAGATTTTGGTCATGGCGGCAATTCCCCCGGTAAAATTTTCCAGGGAAAAATGCTCGTTTGGGGCATGGACATTATCATCCGGTAAGCCAAAGCCGATTAAGACACAGGGAATATGATAATATCCGGCTATAGCAGGGATAAAACCGATAGAGCCACCCTGCCCGGTAAAGACTGCGTGGTGACCGAAAGTATCTGTCAGGATGTCCTTGGCCAGCGAATACACCGGATGAGCGGAGTCGGCTTTGTAGGGCATGGCCACAGCCGTCCGGGAGACGGAACAGACAGTGTTTTTGGGAATAAGTTTCTGGACAAAGTCTACAAATGACCGGTAAATTTTCCGGGGATCCTGGGATGGTACCAACCGCAGACTGATTTTAGCCGAAGCCGTATTGGGAATTATAGTTTTAGTCCCCGGACCGGTATAACCCGAATCCAAACCGGTGATGTCCAAAGTCGGTTCGGACCAGCGGCGGCGATTTAGGGAAATTCCGGGTTCTCCTCCTCCAAGATAATAAAAATGACCTTCCTTCAGAATCTCGGAGGCCTTAGGCTCCAGATGGCGAAAATCGGATAATTCTTTCGGTGACAGGGGGACAATATCCTCATAAAATCGGGGGATTTGGATTCTGCCACGGCCGTTTCTCAGTTTATTCAGAATATGGGTGAGAATAAATGCCGGATTCGGGGCCAAACCTCCGAATTGGCCGGAATGGAGATCATGGGAACCGGTTTGAACGGTGATTTCAAAATCCACACAGCCCCGCATGGTAATGTCTATGGAAGGTTCCCCGGGCGCTACCATTTCAGTATCTGACAAAAATACGTAATCAGCTGCAAATAAATCCGGATACTGAGTTATCAGTTTTTCCACACTGAGACTGCCGATTTCCTCCTCGCCTTCGATAATAAATTTAAAATTGACCGGTAAATTATCAAGACCATACTTCGCTATCAGATCTTTGACCGTCAAAATATGAATTAACAGCTGGCCTTTATTGTCTGCGGCTCCGCGGGCATAGATACGCTCCTTTCTGATATCAGGCTCAAAGGGGGGGGTGGTCCAGGAACTGGGGGCCCCGGGGGGCTGGACGTCATAATGACCATAAACCAGGATTGTGGGTTTTGAGGGATCAGAGAATAGTGAAGCATAGACGGCGGGATGAACTTCTGAGGGGAGAACTTTTGATGTAAAACCCATGGAGTTAAAAAGATTTACCAGAAATTCACGGGCGGCAGCCATATCCGGCAAATGCTCCGGCTGGGAGGAGACGGAAGGAATCTTTAAAAAATCAGTGAGAAGATCCAAGGGGGGGCTCGTCATTGGGGCCTCCTATGGTACCGGAATTTAAAATGGTATTTGACATATTGGGTTATTATATCTTAAATTTGGATTGAATGGCCAGGACTGAACCGGAAAACATATATGATTTTGTACCCCGGGAAGTTGTAGAAAGTATCAGGAAGAGCAATCCCAATCTGAATATTTTGGCTTTTATTACCCATAAGTGACGGGAAGAGACTAATACCGCCGGGACACCCGAGGGAGACTGGATAATAGCGGAAGATTTGGTTTCTGCAGTCAAAGTGGCTGAAAGCAAAATTGAATTAACTGAATACAAGAGAAGAAAAAAATTAGCCCGTTGAGGTGACCATGTAGCGCTCTGAGGAAAGCATGTATTTGGTACCGGATTTACCGACCTGATTCCAATAATAGCCTTTTTTGCCGGCGCGATTATTGGCCGCTGCCAGCCAGTTTTTGGAAGACTCGGCTTTCTGGCGGAGAGCGGTAATCAAGGATTTCAAGTGGGCATAGAAATTTTTGTGATAGATGCCTGGATTTACCGGAGCCTGAATAGCAGCCACCTGGACTTCCTGGGCAAAATCGCCCATGGATTTGGCCAGCTGGCGGATTTCAGTCAATATCGACTGGATCTGCTGCTTTGAGGCGGTTTCAGCCTGTAAAAGGCGCTGATGTTCCTGCTCCCACTGGCGGTGCAGCTTCAGGGAAAATTCCCTTTCCGCTTCCTCATATCCCTTTTCTTCAGCGGCCTGCATATCGTCCATCCTGAGAGATTCGTTGGGTTTTAAGGTTCCCGACGGAGCCAAACCAAATGATTCAGGAAGGTCATTTTTTAAAATTTTGGCGGATTGGGTTTTGATTTCGTTGACTGTGGATTTACCTAAACCACGCAAAGCTTCCAAAAAATTCTCCGGGGACTGAACCCTTTGTCTGCGGCCGGATTTGCTATTACTATAGGTTGCTGGCATAGAGCAATTATACCACAATCCTTAACCCGGAATCAGTTTTTCCAGGAATTCCAAAGTTTTAGGCCTGTCGGCCAGTTTTTCTTCCTCGCGGATGCGGTTTAGCACCAGTTCCAGTTGTAAATCAGAACGGGCACTTTGGGCGGTTTGGGCCTTTAATGCCTGAGGCGACATTTTTTTAGTTTCCAGATATTTAGCCATGCCTATACCCAACTGGGTAAGATTTTCAGCCAGACCGGCCAAACGGTGGTTTGATTCTTCCTCTACCAGCAAATCCGGGATATTTACCTGAGTGTTTTTTTGTAAATAATCGATTATCAGCTGGAGCTTGTTTTCTCCGGGTTTAGGTGTAAATAAAGCGATTTCTTTTTTGTAGTCGGGAAGGGAAATAGCCGGTGTTTCACAGGTAGAGGCGGTAAATACCCAATCTTCGCCGGTTTTACCCTGGTCGATTTTGATTTGGGGATAAAGGATCGGCCTTAAATCATGAGTTTTTACGGCCCGGGTATAAGTTTGGGGAAGGATTTCGGACAGGGCCTGGGACATGAGGGAGGGTTTGTCAATTTTGGCTTCAATTAAATCGCGGGGAGCCTTGCCTTTTCTGAATCCCGGCATCTCGGCCCCGGAAATGAATTTTTCCACCTGCTTGTTATAGGCCATATCTATATCGGTCCAGGGAATGGTTAATTTGATTTCAACAGTGCCGTTTTCCAAACGGCGGACTTCGTCTGCCATATTATTTGGTAAGTATAACCGTAGAGGTGATGCGATCGCCAGCGGAAATTTCATCCACCACCGGCATACCGGCAATCACCCGGCCCAGATAAGTGTAATCACCATTCAGAAAAGGAGAATCTTTCCGGACCACGAAAAACTGCGAGTCGTTTGATTTGTCTTTGGGGTAGGATTTTCTGGCGACCCCAACACTCCCCCGGTCAAAACTTTGTTCGGAGGTTTCAGTAGCCAGAGTATTGTTACCGCCGGTGCCGTCGCCTTTGGGATCGCAACCCTGGATAATCCAGTCCTCCACCCGATGGAAAGTGGTGTTGTCACAGTAATCATTGGCCCATTTACTGAGAAAGTTAATCACGGACCGGGGGGCCAGATCGGGACGAAGTTCGATAGTAAAGCTGCCTTTGGAAGTGGTTATTTCAACCTGCGGACGACCGGGGACGACACCGGGGGTAACCAGATCTTCAGTGGGTATATCTACAGATTTGGTCTGAATTATCTGGCCGGTGGGCAAATTGTGACTGCGGTTTGCATATATATAGGCCCCAACAATGACGATTCCGATAGCGAAGAGGACTAATGTTCTAAGACTAATTTTCATCTGGACGGATAATACTACACCGGCAATTTCCGGGCAAGCACCTGTGTACCGTAAATCAGGACCGATATACGGGGCTGTCCGGGTCCACAGTCCGGACAGACCACCCGATGGCTGAGAGTCTTGGTGTGACAGACGGGACATTCAAAACCCGCAAGATGAAGTCTTTCAGGATTTAAGCGGGAGTTACTGGCTATAAAATCAGGAAAATTATGATTATCCACTTCTTTTCCGGCCATATATTATTAGGCGGAGAAAGTGCAAAAATCCCACGTTTTTAGAACTTTGAACCGGCGGGGTTTCATTGACCGGGGTATCATTGGTACTTATTGACATTCGGGTTTTGTTTGGGTATACCTAAGGCATGATCCAGAGATTAAAGACGCCGGTGACGGTAAATCTGGTTTATGACCACAGGCAGCGGACGGTGAGGCCGGTGGCATTGGTCTGGGACGGGCGGGAATATCCGGTGGTGAGAGTGGGGATGCATCATACATACCGCGAAGGCAGGACGCTTTTCCACGTGTTCTCAGTGGCGTCAGACGCAGTGTTTTTCCGGCTGGTCTTAAATACCGATAACTTAAGCTGGCAATTAGAGGAGGTGGCAGATGGAGAAGCCAATTAAATGCTAAAATATGAAAGACGTGTTTAACGACTATCTGAACGGAGTTTTAGCCAAGCACAAAACCAGAGAAGCCGGAGAGCGGAGTTATTATCCACTGTTGGAACACCTGTTTGCCCAGTTTAAATCCTCGCAGGTGATTATCGAGCCGAGGAATTCGAGCGCGGGCATACCTGATTTTAAGATTGAAACGCCGAAAGGAATTTTGGTCGGATATATCGAAGCCAAAGATCTGGGACGAGATTTGGACAAGCTGACGCCGGACGAACAGAAGCAAATCAAAAGATACGTAAACGAGTATCCGAAAATAGTCGTGACTAATTTTATTGAGTTCAGGCTGTACGAAAACGGGGAGATAGTAGAAACGGTATTGATTACCCAGCCGGTGACTTTGGAATTGCTGACACCGGTATTACAAAATGAGGGGAAATTCACGGGTTTATTGGAAAGGTTTTTTTCGACTACCATCCCGGAAATACGGAGTACCAGAAGACTGGCGGAACTTTTGGCTCACAAGACCCATGTATTAAAAGGTTTGGTGCGGGAACAGATAAACCTGGAAGATAACATAATTACCTCTACCGAGGAAATGCTATTGGCTTTCCGGAAAACTTTAAGTCCGCAGATGACGGAGGAAGAATTTGCGGATATGTATGCTCAGACGGTGACTTTCGGGCTGTTTACGGCCAGACTGCATTCAGGAAACAGGGATTTTAACAGGATATCGGCAATCGGTTTTATACCTCAGACAATTCCGCTTCTGAAAAAAATATTCTGGATTATTTCCGGACAGGACGTGCCTCAGTATATTGAGTGGCAGGTGGATGAAATTGCCGAAATACTGGCCAATACTAAAATTGAGAAAATTAGTGAGGAATTTTTTACAGAAGGAAAAGGCCGCGACCCGATTATCCATTTTTATGAAACGTTCCTGGCGGTTTACGATCCCAAGGAGCGGGAGAAACGGGGGGTGTACTACACTCCCCTGCCGGTAGTTTCCTACATTACGAAATCCGTCAATTGGCTGCTTAAGGACCAGCTGGGTAAAAAAGACGGGTTTGCCGACAGTTCGGTTTTGGTACTGGATCCGGCGGCAGGGACATTGACTTTTCCGGCTGAGGCGATTGCCATCGCCCGCGTGGAATTTACCCAAAAGTACGGTGAGGGCAGCTGGCCGGAGCTGGTGCGGGAACATATCCTTAAAGACTTTTACGCTTTTGAACTGTTGATGGCCCCGTATGCCGTGGGGCACCTGAAAATATCACTGCTTCTGAAAGAAATGGGTTATGACATGCGGGAGGAAGACAGGTTCAAGCTGTACCTGACAAATACGTTGGAAATGGAAAAGGTGCAGGAACAACAGTTGTTTATGGCTCGGGAAATTGCCGAAGAATCGGAAAAAGCGTATGAAGTGAAACAAAATACTCCGGTGCTGGTGGTAATGGGCAACCCGCCGTATTCGGGGATTTCGGAAAACAAAGGCAAATGGATTTCCGAAAAAATCGAGGATTATAAATATATCGAAGGCGAATATTTTGATGAGCGTAAACACTGGCTGCAGGACGATTACGTAAAATTTTTCCGGTTTGCGCAGTGGAAAATCGACCAGGCGGGTCAAGGGGTGCTGGGATTTATTACCAACCACGCCTGGCTGGACAATCCGACCTTCCGGGGAATGCGTTATTCCCTGTTAAAGTCTTTTGACGAAATTTATGTAGTAAATCTGCACGGCAGCACACTGAAAAAAGAGACGACGCCGGAGGGCGGCAGAGATGAAAATGTGTTTGATATCCAGGCCGGTGTGGCGATTACAATCGGTATTAAATACGGAGAAATTAAGACAAACAAGATAGCCAGAGTTTTTTATGCTGATAAATGGGGCTTAAGGGAAGAAAAATACGGGTGGCTGGAGAATAATGATCTGAAGACTACGGAATTTACGGAATTAAATCCGGCAGGGAAATATTTCTTTTTTGTACCCAGGGATGAAACCGGAAGTGAAATTTACGGGAAATTTATTTCCGTGAAGGATATATTTAACATAAACAGCACGGGGATTGTGACCGCCAGAGACGGATTTGTAATTGATTTTGAGAAAGAAGAGCTGGAAAGAAGAATTGGGATGTTTACCAATTCGGCACTGGATGATGAGTTGGTTAAACAAACTTTCGGGCTTAAAGATACCAGGGGTTGGAAGATGGCTGAATCCAGAAAAAAGCTGGTTGCCGATCAGGACAGGGATAAGTATTTTACGCAGATGTTGTACAGGCCGTTTGATGTCAGATGGGTTTATTACACGCCGCAGATGGTTGATTGGCCAAGAACCGAAGTTATGAATAATATGCTGAAGAGGAATTTAGCATTAGTGGTATGCAGGCAATTATCCGGAAAAGATTTTTACCATGCGCTAGTTACGAGCCAGATTGTTGATGATAGCTGCGTGTCGAACAAAACAAGAGAAAGGGGGTATGTATTCCCGCTTTATTTGTATAGTGATGGGGGGCAGCAGGATTTGCTGAGTAACGGGAATAAGGTTGCGAATCTGAATTTTGAGAAATTGGGCGAGCTAAAAAATTTCTCACCGGAGGAGATCTTTTATTATATTTACGCGGTTCTCTACTCCAATATTTACAGGGAGAAATATCAGGAATTTCTGAAGATTGATTTTCCCAGAGTGCCGTTTACGAAAGATAGCGAATTGTTTAGAAAGTTATCGGGTTTAGGAGAGAAACTAGTAAGTTTGCATTTGATGAAAGCGGAAATGCTGGATAATCCGGCGGTAAAATTCAGGGGTGAAAGCAGCAATTTAGTGGAAAAAAGAGAATATAAAGACCGGAGAATTTATATTAATGAGGGACAGTATTTTGAAGATGTCAGCGAGGAATTGTGGAAATATTATATCGGCGGATATCAGGTGCTGGATAAATGGCTGAAGGATAGGAAAGGCAGAAGGCTATCTGCTGAAGATACGGCGCATTATTGCCGGATAGCTACGGTGATTGGGGAAACGATAAAGATACAAAGGGAAATAGACGAGGTATATCCAGAAGCGGAAAAAAGTTTAATTGTGTAGACGCAAGAAATATGCTGCCGGTGGTATTTATGGACGAGTCTGGCAATAAAGAAACTGACAGATTTTTTGTGATAGGATTTTTGGAGATTGCTAATGTGGTGGATTTTAATAGGCAGCTGCATCGTATTTATGATCAGGTATTGCATTTATCCCGCTATAAGAGGCTGCAGAGGGTAAACCAAGCTTTTGAGACTGGAGATTTGGATACTTTGTACAACTTCGCCAAATATTTCCGGAATTTTGAAATGAAATTCGACAAAGTCTCTCAGGAAAATATTCACTTTTTTATGGATTTGGTCAAAGCTTTGTTCCGCAAGGCGAATTTCAAGTTTAATGCTCTGGTTATAGACAGAAATGACGAATACTATACCCATACCGGTCTGGTTGCGATGTATAAATCGATCGTTAATTTACACTCGAATCATTGTATGAAAGGAGAGTATGTATTTGTACCAGACATGTTTGATTATCGTTTTGATTGGTATCAGATAAAACATTCTGAGTATTTGAAGGCTGTGATACCGACGACTTCTGATGCATCCTTTCCACTTCAGGTGGTTGATGTTTTAACCGGAATTATTAGCCTGTCATTGAAATTTAAGTATGGAAAACCTGGCGAGTTTAACAACAGTGAAATTAAAAGGAAACCACTTTTGGGTACTTTACAGAAAGAATTGGGTAAAAATGTTGACAAAAATGTAACGGTCAAGTCGAAGAATTACTACTTTTCAGTGTGGACGGTTGACTTTTCCAAAAGAAGAGGTTCAAGGCATGGACAAGAAACCCAACCTTGACCTCTGCAAACTTATTATTTCATCTGGGACAGAACTTGTCAATGCAAAATCCAATTGATTTACCCTTTAATCCCAAGCCGCCGACGATCCTCCATCTGGACCTGAATTCGTGCTTTGCCAGCATTGAACAACAGGCCAATCCCCTTTTACGCAATAAACCGGTGGCGGTGGCCGCCTATACGTCACCAAACGGCTGCATTATCGCCCCGTCGGTAGAGGCCAAAAGATTGGGGATAAAAGTAGGCATGCGGGTACGGGACGGGAAAAGTATCTGCCGGGAGTTGATTATTCTGCCGCCGGATCCGAACAAGTACCGGGCGACACATCTTAAAATGAAAGCCATCCTGAGCGATTATACGGACAGAATTGCTCCCAAGTCGATTGATGAATTTGTTTTGGATTTCGAAGGATCACCGATTTTTGGAAGAATGGGGATAATGGATATCGGCCGCGAGATTAAGAGGAGAATTAAAGAGGAAGCGGGAGATTATCTGACGGTGTCGGTGGGAATTGCGCCAAACAGGTGGCTCGCTAAAACTGCGGCGTCTTTGCATAAGCCTGACGGGCTGGACCTGGTTAATAAAGATAATTTTATGCAGACTTACCTGGGATTAACGCTTAGCGATCTGTGCGGTATCAAGACCAACAATGCGGTGAGGCTATATAACATGGGCATTTTTACGGTGGCGGATTTTTACGCAGCTCCGGCGCATCTATTAAAGGCGGCTTTCGGATCGGTGGTCGGATATTACTGGTACCTGCGGCTTAAGGGGTATGAAGCGGATGACGTGATTTTTGCCAGGAGGAGCTATGGGAATAGTTATGCCCTGCCAAAGCCATTTTCCACGCCGGAGGAATTGGCACCGATATTGCAAAAACTGGTGGTGAAAATGGGCATGCGGATGAGGAAGGCCGGCTACCGCGCCCGCGGAGTGCATGTCGGGCTTTTGTACCGCGACTGGTCGTACTGGCACCACGGGCAGGTGCAGCCGGAGACGGTGTTTGACAGCCGGGATATTTATAAAGCGGCCACTAAAATTCTGGAGCATTGCCCGTACCGCAGACCGGTGCATACTTTGTCGGTGTCGTGTTTTGACCTGGTGAAAGCAGACCACTTACAGACGGTACTTCTGGATGACCTGGTGAAAAAAGAAAACCTGGTCAAAGCAGTCGATAAAATAAACGAAAGATGGGGAAATTATGTGCTGACGCCGGCATTAATGCTGGGGGCCGGGGATAACGTGCCCGACCGGGTGGCGTTCGGGGGGATAAAAGAATTGGAAGAAATTATAATGGGCTGATTATGTGTGGAAGATACGCTTTTATACCCCAAGGGGATTTTTACGACCGGTTTGAAATAGACGACCGGGAGATAAAAGCGGGCACCAGTTACAACATTGCCCCGGGGGCGATGGTGCCGGTGGTGACTATAAATAGTCCGAGAAAATTACAACTCATGCGCTGGGGGTTAATCCCCTCCTGGGCCAAAGATCCCAGAATTGCCTACCATACGATTAATGCCAGATCGGAGGAGATAGAGAATAAGCCGGCATTCCGGGCGGCTTTCAAATACCGGCGGTGCCTGGTACCGGCATCCGGATTTTTTGAATGGAAAAAAGCCAAAGACGAGGGCAAATCGGTGAAGTTTCCGTACTGGATAAAGTTAAAAGATGCCGATATGTTCGGATTTGCCGGGGTGTACGAAGAAGGGACGTTTTCGATAGTCACTACTGCTGCAAATGAAATAATGAAACCAATTCATGACCGGATGCCGGTAATATTGCATAGGGAACAGGAAGATAGATGGCTGGAGAATAGTAAATTTGATCTGAAAGAATTAAAAAGCCTGATGGTCCCCTACCCCAGTGAAGAAATGACGGCTGTCAGGGTGTCACCCAGAGTGAATAACCCGATGAATAATAGCCCGGATTTATTAACAGAAATATAGATAGTTTATAATTAACAATATGGAAGATAGTGTAGAGACTTTTGAAAATGCATTAAAACAAAAGGTGGTACGAATTAAGGTTGGAAATTTATATGTTTCTGTAACCCCACATACTTCATTAGGAATAAAAGATCCCGAAACAATGGAGGTTTTCATTTTTAAGGGTAATGATAAAAATGGACCAGATTATGAAAGAGAACTAAATTCAACGTTGGTTGAAGGTACTGAGGCAGATGCAGAAGAAATTGCAGATACATACGCTAACAGATTGAAGGCAGGTGTAAAACCTAAAAATCTATTTAGGGATACGGAAGAGGCGAATATTGCTAATATGAGAAAAATATTGGATAAAATTTCGGAGAAGAAATGAGACCGGTGTCGGAGAGAGGATTTGAACCTCCACGGGTGTTACCCCACTAGCTCCTAAAGCTAGCGCGTATACCATTTCGCCACTCCGACATATTGGCGGGGCGTGTCTACGATTTCATTATCCGCCCACAAGTAAATTATAACTCAAATAACAGGCTCATATCAGAAACTTTTCCTTATCTGCGGGAATTGTTTATAAAGCGGAGGAATTCTTTGACGCCAAGGACGGTAAGTATCGAAGTGGCGCCGGTAAACAGGAACAATTCGGGATTTTCGAAGAACTGATTGGTTAGGGCCTGAGCGATGCGGTCTATCTGATTTTCCTGAGGATTCTCTGCAGGATTATCCGCAGGAAGCGGACGGGGTTTTTCACCGGCGGCCAGAGCCTTGCAACTTAAAACCGTGTCCAGAGAAATAAAAGAGAGAATCAAAAATTCGCGGCGATTGATAGCCATATTGGATTTGGTTAAAAAAAGCCCCGGCTCCTGCCCAGTGCCGAGGCTTTTAAAAATCCCACAGAAAAGCGGTTAAGCTAATCCATGAAACCTGTCTATATACTACTATGGGTTTTGTTTTTTGTCAAGCCGGCTGTGAATCCGGGGTATTTTTTCGGGCATAAATGAAAATACTGGGGCCAAAATTACTATCTGCCAAAACAGACTGAATTTTACTTTCCAGGGTGACCAATAACCGATGGGGCAGGATTTTTTTCAGAAACGGCGAGCGAAAGTTGGAAACAGACAGGGTTTTGAGAATACCAAACCCGGATTTAGACAATTGCTTTTTGACGGTATAGGGGCTGTGATTAACAAAAGAAATGGTTTTCCGCCTGATATTGGCCGGGCTGCGGCGCTCAACCGGCGTCGGTAATAACGGCTGCCCGCTAAGAAAACTGCCGATGCGGGCTTTGAAGTGATGGGAATTGGCAAATTCCAAAACCAGAATACCCCCCGGTTTTAGAATGCGGTTTAATTCCCTGAGGGCGTTTACCGGTTGCGGCAGATGATGCATAACTCTGATCATTATGACCAGGTCTAAAGAGTTATCGGGCAGGCCGGTATGGCCGGCAGTTCCGGTTTGGATATTTACCCGGGTAAGAAAATCTTTTAAAAAATTTTTCGCGATTTGGCATTGTTTGACCGAAGGTTCTACCAAAATGACATGATCCGCGAATTGGGCTAATAGCGGAACCAGGCGGCCATATCCGCCGCCGATATCGGCAGCTTTATGAAAATGCCGGTCGGAGAGGAGGGACCTGATGGCCAGAATTTCACTGGAGTGTTCATAATTTCTCCCCTGCCAGTAATCCCGGTAGTTGAAATTGCGGTCGTCGTAATGAGAAGGCATAGATTATTCGAGATCGGTCATGAACTGGCTAACGGCTTTTGCCCAGGGTCCGCCGATTTCAACGGACGGGGGAGTGTATTTGGCCATAATTTTTAACGGAGTTGTCAGGCCCCTGTCCAAATATTCAGTTTTAAGGGTTTTAGCGACGGTATCAATGGCGTCCGGATAATTATCAAATCTGGTAACCAGGTCATTGTAAATACCAAAACCCCAGCAATTATGAGATCCGTCAGGGATTTTTTTGCAAAGGTTGGATTCCTGCTGGGCAATAGCCACCAAGAGGCGGTAATCAAGCGAATATTTATCCGCAGTATCGACCAGAGTCTGGGCATAAGGGTAGAGCGGCGAATCAAACTTTTTGAGATAGTTTTTAATTATAAATACCCGGGCGTCGGCTTTCCCGAAAGTACCGATGAAATAGGGATATTGGACCTGGTCATAAAGTGAGGTCTGGGCTGATAGCACCTGACCGGTTATAAGAGGGAAATACCCACCGGCATCCTGCGGAGCCAGCCGGTAGAGGTAAAAGACGGATAGCAGTAATAAGACCGGAACACCGACAAAAAAGACGGAAATTGACAGAAGCGACTTCATTAACCGATAATTATAGTCGACAAGAACCAGATTGTCTCTTTTTTTTGAGCGGGAGACCGGATTCGAACCGGCGACCTTCTCCTTGGCAAGGAGACATTCTACCGCTGAACTACTCCCGCGAACGTAGTGAGTGGGGTAGTTTGACACGATCGTGTCTCCCCTACTCCCGCCTGCGCTAAAGCTTCGACGGGCTGGCCCGCTGACTACCTTTATACAGACGTGGTAAATATTTTATCCTGTTATCACCGATTTGGGAAGGAACTTTTTGGCCAGGCAGAAAATCTTTACGACAGGGATATTTTTCCGAGCGGCGATTTTTTAGCCGAAATCCTACCCATAAACCGGTCCGGCCATTTTGGGTAATAATGACCAGCAAGAGGAGCTGCAGAATGAAAAATTTCAATCTTCCAAACAAAACCATTAACTTATTCTTGACGGGGATGATCAAGGTGGTATAAATATATTGTTGGCGTTATGAGGAAATTATTCTTAAGGAGTTCATTTAAGCGTCGGATGAGTTTTTTTGGGTTTCTAGTTCTGATATTGGCAATACTACCTTTTCAGCTTCATCTTATCAGTCTGCGCCAGCTATTTAAAAGCCAGGCTGCCGCCGGCCTTACGACCCCTCCGACGGTGGAGTCTTTCAGAACTTCGTTTTCCACACTTTTATCAAACCTTGGGGCAACCAAGAGAATACAGCTTTTTGGCGGCGGTCTGGTCTTATCGGAATTCGATAATAACAACGCTGTTTATGCCGGTCATCTGGGATCTTTTTGGGCTCCCCCGTTTTATTCTTCCCACACAGACAATTTCCAGAACAACTCTAATGAATGGCAGAAAGGTTTCAATACGGGTGTGGTTTTTTACAATTATGGTTATAACGGAGGCGCGACAGAGCAACCTTCGGATCCGGCAACGGAAGCTTTCTGGTACCCGTCAAAAATTGTCATGACCCATTTTTATCCCGGTTGCGGCGCGGGTTTGGCGGTCAGAAGTGCAAAAGTAGCCCTACCCGGGGTTCGGGGATTGGCTCTCAAGTTTACCATTACCCAACAGTGTGCTGTCGCGCAGCAGATGGGGATTGAATTTCTGTCTTCTGTACCCACTTTGCAGACTTTACGCCAATGGGATTCCGGAGTTTCAGGTTGGAACTGGTTATTGTCTCCTTCCAAATCAATTGCCACTGGGGGTTATTATGATGCGGCTAACAGAATGCTGGTGGTCCAAGATCCGGGAAACTATTCATATCTGGCTTTCGGTTTGAGCCAACCAATTGATTCTTACGGTATGGATGATAACTATTCGGGTAATAATTACAATTATAATTTATACAATTATTTTAAAAATATTAATCACGGGCATTTAGATAACGGTACCGTTTATCATGATTCTTCAGGAAACGGATCGACTGTCGGATTGGTGGCAAAAAGTCCTCTACTGTATAAAGGAATGAGTTATACCGTGACGCTAATAATGGGTTCCGGGTCGTCAGTTGCCGAAGCAGAAAATATTGTCAGGATGTATCAGTCTCCGAATGCGGATGTAGAAGCGGCCGCGGATGCATATTGGAACAAAAGATTAAATCAGGCTTTTTCATCCGTCGGGGTTTTTGCTTCGGGGGACGATACCTTAAACCGGATTTACCAAAACGCAGTATTAACGTATTTGGTTAACCGTTGGGATACCTATAACCAGCTAAGCAATGCAGCCGGTTTTGGCCAGTCGCTCGGGCTGTATACATGGCTAACCGGTGATAGCAGTTTTCTTTCAATGGCCGACCCGCCATTCTGGAAAAGCCAGTTAATTAATTTATTAAAACTGGATTATACGAGGTGCCGGGCCTATAACCCTATGACCAGTCTTTGTGACAAGAATTATTCTTACAGTATTACTTCACTGGTCGATGCCGTTTACCGTTACGTAACTAATAATTCCGACTTCCCGTTTTTATACCAGGTCGTAACGACTCCGCAGGGACCGTTAACCGTGTATCAAACACTTAAAAACCTGGTATCTTCGGATGACCGTCTCGAGGATCCTTCGGACCATCTGGTGAACTATGGTTCTGACAATAAGATCGGCGAATATAATATTGATTGTTATAATAATGCTGTCAGGGGGTTATATACCGGTAAAGTAATTTCACCGAATGCGGAACGGGTGGTTATCCATCGGGAAATGTCAGAGTTAGCCGGATACGCGTCTTCAACTTCAGATGCAGTTGCCTACTCTGGCAAAGCAGACCAGTTACAGAGTGCAATCCAGAAATTATGGAATGCCCAGGCAGGGTTCTTTAATTCGATCAGTTTATACAACCCGGATCTGACACCCAGGACTACACCTTATACCAACACACTGATATCAATTTGGCCATATACGTTATTTCAGTATGACGGATTGTTGACCGTAGCCCAGGTTCAGGCGATGGAGAGGGTTTTGGAAACTAAATTCGGCAATATCAACGGTTCTTATCTGAACTATAAATATACCGGTTATGGAAAGTATGGCTTTAATTCATTGAGTACCGACTATCTGGCTAATTGGTGTGACCGTTCGGATTGGCACGGTCCGGGTTTGTATTCCGGAGAAGCAGGTGTACTCCTTACAGGTCTTTTCCGGCAGGGGTATCAGGATTTTGCTTATAAAATGCTGAATCCTTCAGATGGCAGTGGTTATGCCTATCTGGCAAAAATGCCTTATTTTTCGCAGTCATTCCCTTCGTGGGTACAGGGATATTCCGCATATCCCCCATACCAATACGGTTCCAATCATGAAGGCCAGGCAGTGGCTTATCTGGAAGGCGTATCGTTGGCTCAAACATTAATTGAAGGCATGATGGGGGTTAAGACGGACTTAAAACTGAACCAGACTACGATCAGCCCCCATGTGCCACAGGCTTTATTGAATTTGGGTCCGGTGAGTTTAAACAATTTTAAATTGCAAACCCATCTTTGGAGTCTGGTAGTTAACAGTACCTCTAATCAAAATCTGACAATGGGAGTTAGTGTAGCAGTCGGCGGATTACCTAATAACCATACCCGTTTCCAGTACACAATGAGGGGCTCACTTACCGGTAATATATATAACTTACTTCCGAATACTAACTTTGCCGTCATTGCTTCCCCGGTTTCCGGAGGAAGCAGTATCTCTTGCGTATCCAATTCGGGCAGTTCTGGAAATATTCTTTTTAAATTTAATTTAAATGGTTCCTACAACTTTTCGATTTTTGTAACGGGAGCGCCTGTATCCAATTGTATCAACATCCCGTGATCCGGTGTGTAGTAAAGTCTGTCCGTTAAGAATGTACCTGGCCCTGCCAATATTATTGCGGTTGGGAATAGATTTATTTCTGGTAATTTTCCGAAGGATGTGTTTTCCGGCTTTTAATCGGATTAACTTTGCAATACAGAGGAGTATAAGGATATAATGCACTTATGGGACCGGAAAGTGAAAAGAAATTAATAAAAATACCTGAAAAGAGAACCAGGAAGAAAAACAAACAGATGAGAAGCACGGATATTATAAGGAAGATGCTGGAAGAAGAAGGCGCCAGTCCCGCGGAGATTGCCGAAATTATGATAAAAATGCTGGCACAAGGAAATGGAAGCAAGAATACGGGTATTTAATTATGACGCGACAAATTAAGTAATATAGCGGTTTGTTGCTATTGAAATAAAGACTTTATTCAAATAGAATAATTTCTAACAGGCAGACAATTTGAAAATGGATGGACAAAATGAAAACATTTCTTTAACTAAACATGACTTACGTAATCCGAGCGCTGAAATAGATTTATTGGAATATCTTAAGAGATCCGAGAGCAGTTTTCTTTTAAAATTGAAAAAAGAAGGATCATTGATTTCCCTGAGCGATGAGGAAATTGGTTTTTTTAAAAATGTCATTTCCGATACTTCAACCGCGGCTGAAAAATTGGGTTTGGTAAATCCGGTATCCCCTCCTGTGGACAAGATATATTTTATTGAGAGAAAGGCCGGAAGGGTTCAGGCAGCAGTTTATGGATTTAAGATTGGGATTTTAATTTTTGTGGATAATCGTTCTCAAATTGAAAATCAGGAAACCGTACTAGCTTTAAATCATGAGCTGTACCATTATTTTACCAGAGAAAAGGTCGCAAAAAGGGAGATACCGTTCGAAAGCAGCTTTTTAGGCCTAGATAAAACGGAATATATCGGCAGCTCCTATGGTTTTACCAGGATAAAATACAGCAATTACGGTTATCCTACGAGAGTCGGAGTTCTGGGGGAATCGTTAGCAGATTTATTTGAAGCATACTGCAACAAGGATAAAAACGTATTAATTAAAGGTTATGAACCTGAGGATGTGTTTACAATCTCCTTAATATCAGATTGGGCCAAAAAGAAGAATTTGAAGCCAAATATTGTCTTAGAAAATATATTATTGAAAAATTTACAACAGGACTTCACCGTATTTAAAGAAATTAAGGATATATACGGAACCGATTTTGTGCGGAAGGTTAATTCTTATGATAATTTTGATGCCTTTGAGATTTTAACAAGGCAAGAACAACTTTTTGATATATCAAAAGCCGGAGGATTTGAAGCAGATATGACAGGTATGAAAAGGCTGATCGGAAAAAGGAAAATAATATCCGTAAATGATTTGGGGTTTCAAATTTAAATGC
Organism: Candidatus Amesbacteria bacterium; assembly: GCA_027371535.1. GTDB lineage: Bacteria > Patescibacteriota > Microgenomatia > CAZETR01 > Amesbacteraceae > DAHXMV01. Next base: position 82,609 of record DAHXMV010000004.1, read on the forward strand.
AAAATGAAACCGGGTATTCAGTGCCATAGGTTCGGTTTGTTGGATTATTTTGTGCCGAGAATAGGAGTCGAACCTATATCTGACGCTCTTCAGGCGCCCGCCGTGACCACCTTGGCTATCTCGGCAAGAGATACCAGCCCGTATGTACTATAAATAATTATAACAAATACTAAACGCAGAGAAGTGGTTGAAAAATATATCAGATTGTAAAATTAAAAAAACTAATCCCTGTCAATCCCAAAGGCGTCAGTAGCCTGTCCACCAAAATATTCTTCAGTAAAATCCAAGACCTCTTCTTCATCAAATTGTTTGCAAGTAAAAATCTGAACATAGCATTTTCTACTCTGAATATCGGCTATAACTGAGGAATTGCTAGTTTCCCAAAGTTGTATTACAGTAATAGTGTCATGACCTGAACGCGAATGTTTTGATATTCCGACGACAGGTTGTCCAAATAATTTCATTCCGATCAGACGGCTAACTTGAGGAGCATACTGAAGCAAACTATCCCTTGTAAGTTTTTCTGGCTGACAGTTAACAATGGTGAGATGAACATCTGGCCCAAATATTTCGTGCCCACTTTCGACTGAGTGGCTCATAGCAATATGGTATTATACACTTTGACCGGGATCGGACCAGACCTACGTATAGTGTATGGGACGGGGACATATTAGATTTTTTAGGTTTTGAATTGCTGTATGTCAAGTATCCCTTTTGGTGTACACACCTTCTAAGAACGCTGATTGTAAATGTGCTTGAATTGGATCGGTGACA
>DAHXMV010000005.1 GCA_027371535.1 Candidatus Amesbacteria bacterium
TCAAACACCACAGATGTATGTTAAAACCTATTTACAGAAAGGAGGTCAACCGTTCTCTATCTAGGTGGCCAGCACATTAAATTTACAATTTACCAGTAACAATTTACAATTGAAGAGTGATAGTCGTAAACTTCAAAACATACAGGGAGGCGACGGGATATAAGGCGGTGAACTTAGCGAGGGTCTGCAAGAGGGTAATGGAGGATACCGGGGTGAGGATTGTTGCGGTACCCCAGGTAGCAGATTTAAGAGACTGTGTGGAAACCGGGGCCGAATGCTGGGTGCAGCATGTGGATCCCGTGGTCCAGGGAAAGAATACGGGATGGATAACCGTTGAGGATGTGGAGGAAGCAGGAGCAATGGGAGCAATACTTAATCATTCAGAACACAAACTGGACCGGAAGATACTCGAGAAGACCATGGCGGTGATTTCCGGAATGGCTTTCCAGGCCTGTGTGTGCGCGGATAGTCCGGAAGAAGCAGTGAATTGTGCTTATCTGAAGCCGAATTATATAGCATATGAGCCGCCGGAATTTATCGGCAGTACGGATAAATCGGTGTCTTCGGAAAGGCCGGAAGTGATTGAAAAAGTGGTCAAAACGGTAAGTTATCCGGTGTTGGTGGGGGCGGGAGTACATAGCGCGGAAGATGTAAAAACGGCGGTAAGACTGGGGGCAAAAGGAATACTGGTGGCTTCGGATATAGATCTGGCTGATGTGCCGGAAAGCAATTTAAGAAAACTGGCAGAGGGGTTTATCTGATATACTTGGGGTTATGATTTATGTGGCAGCTGATCATCACGGAGTGGAATTAAAGGCAAAAATTAATGAATGGCTAAAAGGGAGGGAATTTGATTTTGAAGATTTGGGGGCGTATGAGTATAACCCATGGGATGATTATGTAGATTTTGCGATTGACGCGGCTCAACGGGTAGCCCAGGACGTGGTACATAACAGGGGAATACTGATCTGCGGCAGCGGAGTAGGGATGTGCATGGCTGCCAACAAAGTCAAAAAGATCAGATCGGGTCTGGGATTTGCCCCGGATCAGGTATATGCAGCCAGAAAAGAGGACAATATAAACATATTATCACTGGCAGCTGACAGTCTGGATGAAGTAGTGGCCCTGGAAATGGTAGAGAAATTCCTGGAAACAGAATTTATCAAGTCCGACAGTTATTTAAGAAGGGATGAAAAAATCGCCCGCTATGAACGAGAACCTGCCCAAAATAAGCGTGGCTGATATCGCCGGGAAAAAAGTTTTGGTCCGGGCGGATCTGGAATATACGGACCGGTTATCTCCGAGAGGTAAGGCAACGGACGGAATTGTTAAATTTTTGAAGGAAAGAAACGCCGGGGCAATTAAACTGATCGGACACAAGGGGATGGCGGAAATGACTTCATGGTGGGAGGGTGTGGAGGTAAATTTTGATATCCGGGCAGATGAACGGGAGAAAGAAAACAGCCCAGTAATGGCCGCAGAACTGGCAGCCGGATGGGATGTATTTGTGAATGAATCGTTTGCCGAATCACACCGGGTGTTTACTTCGGTAAATGCACTGCCGCTCGTGATGAAAAAACAGGGGAGGCCGGTATATATCGGGATCAGGTTTGAAAAAGAACTTGAAATGCTAAACGGGGTTTTGAACAGACCAGGGAGAAAAGTCCTGGTGATAGGGGGGGCGAAAGCGGGAGATAAGGCGGTAATGGCTGATAAACTGGCGCCGAAATTTGATGCTGTTTTACGCGGAGGTTTATTGCCGGGAGTGTCGCTGAGGTTTGACGGGCTGGATATTGATGATGCAAGCATTGAAAAATATAAACAGGAAATTGCCGGGGCATCAGAAATTGTGGTAGCCGGACCATTGGGAAAATTTGAAGACGACAATGCAATTAAGGGAACAAAGGAAGTATATGAGGCAGTGGTGAACTCTCCGGCTTTTAAAATTGCCGGTGGAGGGGATACGGAAAAAGCCCTGGAAAAACTGGGGATAACAGAAAAATTTGACTGGATTTCCGTCGGGGGCGGAGCAATGCTTGCCTATTTAGCGGATGGGACTTTACCGGGGATTGAGGCCTTGATATTGTAAGAGTAAGAGTAAGGGTAAGATAAAATTATGTTTAGGTTTCAGACATTAGATGTGTGGAAAAAATCAGTGGAATTTGCGGATGTCATGATCGATATTGCTGATGGTTTGCCTCAAAAATATCAATATTCTTTAAGCGACCAGCTTAGAAGGGCGGGGTTGTCTGTGCCGAATAACGTAGCCGAAGGAAATGGAAGAAAATCCGTGAAAGAATCTATAAATTTCTATAACATTTCAAAAGGTTCACTTTATGAATGTATTAATATTTTAGTGATAATCAGCCGGAGGAAAGCTATAAATTGGAACAAATATAATCGTGAAGATATTTATCGATTAGCGGATGAGATAGCAAGAATGCTATCAGGATTAATTAAGGGTTGAATTAACTTACTCTTACTCTTACACTTACTAGTAATATGATAAAGGTTGCCATAAACGGGTTTGGAAGGATCGGGAGGCTGGCTCTCAGAATCGGCCTGTTAAAACACAGCAATGAGATGGAGTTTGTGGCAATAAATACTTCCGGGTCGATGGAGGTGGACGGGTGGTGCCACTTGGTGAACCAGGACACAACGTACAGGCATTTTGCCATACCCGTGACATGTGAGAAGGTCAAGCCGGCCAAAGAAGCGACAGATGAGGATCCGTTAATCGGGTATCTGAAAGTGGAAAGTATGGGATTAAAAATTCCGGTAACGGCACAGAAAGACCCGGAAAAATTACCGTGGGCGAAATACGGGGTGGAAGTGGTAATGGAATGCACGGGGAAATTTACAGATGAAGCCGGAGCATTAAAACATGCCAAAGCCGGAGCAAAAAGGGTGGTAATTTCCGCTCCGGCAAAAGGCGGGAATGTGGGAACTTATGTGATGGGAGTAAATCAATACGAGGAAGGGGAGGTGATTTCCAACGCCTCATGCACAACCAACTGCATTACTCCGGTGGCGGCAGTAATTCACTCTAAATTCGGAATAGCCAAAGCGATGATGACGACAGTCCATGCCTACACGGATGACCAGGTACTGCAGGACGCTTCACACCGGGATCTGAGACGGGCGAGGGCGGCGGCGATGAATACAGTACCGACGTCAACCGGGGCGGCGATTGCGACCACGGAAGTAATACCGGAACTTAAAGGACTGTTTGACGGGATTTCTCTGCGGGTACCGATTATTACAGGATCGATAACGGATTTTGTGTTTGTAACCAAAGTGAAAACCACCAGAGAAGATGTGAATAACGCTCTGAAGGAGGCGACTCAAAACCCGATATATAAGGGAATATTGGGAATGTCCGGAGTGGACGGGGTGCCGGAGCATCTGGTGTCTTCGGATATCGTGGGGTCAGATTATTCAGCGATCGTGGACCCCGAATTTACACAGGTGATTGACGGGGATTTGGTGAAGGTATTGGCATGGTATGACAATGAGTGGGGATATACTAACAGATTAGTGGAACAGGTGGTCAGGGTAGGAAGTGTATTGGAAGGCGGACAAGCCCCAAGTGATGAGATAACGAACCAGTTTAAGTAGAAAATGGAAATCATTCCGGCAATATTAACAGCCGATAAAAGGAAGTTGGAGGAGTGGCTCGGATTAATTTCGGAAAGCGGAAAATTTGAGCGGGTGCAGATTGATTTTGTGGACGGGGAATATGCGAATAATAAGAGTGTTAATGTGGAAGAGATGGAGAGTATCGGGATTTTAAAATATAGGCTGATGTATGATGCCCATCTGATGGTGATCGAAAAGAATGTTGGTAAATACCTGACTATGACAAAAAACGTTGGATTTGACCGTATAATAGTTCAATTTGAAAGCGTATCTAGCCTCCAGGATTTTACGGGATTGGCGCTGGATATGCATTCGCCGGTGGAAGCAATTGAACCTTATTTGAGAAACCTGGAGGTGGTGGTGGTGATGGGGGTGGAACCGGGTTTCGGAGGACAAAAATTTAATGAGGAAGTTATTAAAAAGATTAAACGTTTGAGCAGCCTGAAGGAGGTAAACAGTTTTGAGTACAGAATTTGTGTGGACGGAGGAGTGGACCAGGAGCAGCTGCCTGAATTAGAAGCGGCCGGAGCGGATGAAGTGGCGGTAGGTGTCGGGCGGGTGTTAAAATGGGTTTAATGCCCCCAGAAAAAAATAATCAGAGGCTGATTCAGACTGTGACGTGTCTGGGTTTTGCAGATGCCCAGCCGTCGGAAAATTTATATAAAGGCGCATATGCAGTTGGGAAAATACTGGCGCAGCAGGGTTACGTAATTGCCAACGGCGGGGGACCGGGGGTGATGAGGGCGACATCCGAAGGGGCTAAGGCTGTGGGAGGTAAAGTGATCGGAGTGACATTTTATCCCAAAGATGTGGCTTTATTTGAGGGCAGGGATAAGAACAATCCGATAGATGAGGAGGTAAAAACCGCCAATTATCTGGAAAGGACTCTGAAATTACTGGACATCGGGCAGGCTTATGTAATTTTTAAAGGCGGGACGGGAACAATATCCGAATTCGGAATGGCGTGGGGATTGGCCAGATTATATTTAGGCCACCATAAACCGCTGATTTTGTACGGAAAATTCTGGGAAAATATTATGGCGGCTTTTATGTCCAATATGCGGATGCGGCCGGAGGAATTTCAGGTGTATCGGGTTGTGGATAGTCCGGAAGAAGTGGTGAAATCTCTGGAACTGTTTGAACTGATGCTGCAGCATGAGCCGCATACTTTTAATCCGCCGGAAAAACCATTTGAGTTATAGATTCTTATAAAGATGCTGGCTGAAGAGCAAATACAAAAAATTGAACTGAAGGCGGATGAAATCCGCAAGGATGTCATAAAAATGCTGATGGCAGCCGGTTCGGGGCATAGCGCCGGATCGCTGGGGGCGGCAGATGTATTTGCGACACTATATTTTTCCGGAGGGTTAAACTGGGACCCGACCGATCCATGGAATCCAGACAGAGACAGAGTGATTGTTTCCAACGGTCATATTTGTCCGGTGTGGTATGCCACTTTGGCCCATGCCGGGGCGTTTTCGCATGAATTATTGGAAACATTAAGAAAGTTGGGATCACCTTTACAGGGGCATCCACATTACCGGGAACTGCCGGGAATTGAGAATACGGCCGGGCCTTTAGGTCAGGGGCTGTCCCAGGCAATCGGCCAGGCGCTGGCTGCCAGAATGGATACGTCCGGATACAGGGTATACTGTTTTTTGTCGGACGGTGAATTACAGGAGGGGCAAAATTGGGAGGCACTCTTATTTGCCGGGGATAATCATCTGCACCACTTAACGGTAATTATCGACCGGAACCAGATCCAGATTGACGGATATACGGAAAAAGTAATGCCTGTGGAACCATTGGTGAACAAACTGCAGGCTTTTAATTGGCAGGTGGTAGAGATAGACGGCAATAATGTGGCGGAGATAGACAAGGCTTTAAACAAGATAAAAACAACTATAGATTTGCCGACGGTTATAGTGGCGCATACCATACCCGGAAAAGGGGTGGAGTTTATGGAGGGGAATTATTTGTGGCACGGCAGAGTGCCAAACCCAATCGAAGGGGCAGTAGCCTTAAGAGAGCTGAGAAGTCTCTGGGGAAAAATTGTGAGTGAAAGCGATTAAGAGTGAGAATCAGAGAACCCGGGAATAATAGGAAATTAGATTATCCAGATTGAGGGTTTTGCCGGTGCATGGGGTTTTCAGAGTATAAATGGTTTCGTAGTCAGAATTATACTTATTAGCGATTTTGACAACAGGCATAAAATACTGATTCAAACCAACCTGCTCGTCGTGGCGGGCGACAAAAAAGACCGGAACCGAGGCCGAAAAACAGGAAACGGATTTTAAAATGTCACCAAAAATATTGTCGTGCAGGTAGCCGATGTAGGTATCGGGGCGGTGGCGCATATACGTTAAAATTGCCTGTTCGGGATTGCCGGCATTGGCGGCGACAGCAACATAAACCGGGGTTTGGGGCAGATGAGATTTGAGGTATTCCAGAGTGGCCTGAACCTGGTAGCCGGTGTTGCGACCAGACAGGTATTCAGTAATCTGGGAGAAGCGGGTAAAACGAGACAGGAATTTAAAGTAGTCGGGCGGACTGATGATTAAAAGTGTGGTGATGGCTAAAGCGGGAATAATGAATACGGAAAGTAATTTAAGCCGTGGGGATAACCAGTCGGCAGCAAAAAGCAGCAGGGGGGCTAAGTAGGGAGCTAAATAACGGGTTTCGGTGTGCCGTACCAAAAGAGTGGCGATGAGAATAGTCAAGACCGGCCAAAACGCCGGAATCCCGACTTTCTTACGGCCCAGGAAAACAGCAATAAAAATTAAAGGAGTCAGGTACCAAAATGCCATACTCAGATTAAACCAAAGGTTGGTCAGCCAGGTGCTAACGGGAAACCTGATCAGTTCGGCGGGGGTTAATGTGAAGAAGGTGATGTCACCAGCATATTTCCAGTAAATATCCTGCATAAGGACAACAGAAGAAGTGAGAATGAACGAACCTAAGATATAGACGGACTGAATAGCCAGGGAAAAACGTTTTGCAGGGGATTTCCAAACATAATATAACAGTATTAATGCGGTAGCGGGTACAAATACCAAACCATTGGCTTTGATTAAAAAAGCCAAACCCAGAGAGAAACCCAGGAGGGCGGACCATTTGAGATGCGGTTTTTCCACCAGCCGGGTAAGAAAGTAGCAAGCCCAGATACCGGCTGATCCGAGGGCACTTTCCATAAGTGCCTGGCGATCATAAAAAGCAAAAACGGGAATGATAATATATAAAAATCCTGACGTGAAGGCAGTTTTGAGATTAAAAACATGACGGGTGAGAAGGAATAGACCCAATAGAGTTAACCATCCGGTGAAGGTGCTAACCAGGCGGCCGGCAAGCAGCGGGTCGGTAAAGACCGACTGAAAAATCCCAAAAAGCCACATGGAGAGGGGCATTTTGGACCAGACAAGCGGAAAAAAGAACAACCCGGGGATGTGGATTGTACGCCAACCCCAGTCCAAATAAGTGGCTTCGTCGATAAATATCGGCAGGCGGGTAAAAAAAGGCAGGCGAAACAGAAAATAAAAAAGAGTGAGGAAAAGTACGGGGCGGCGGAAAAGAAATTTTTTTAAGCGGTCCATGATGCTATTATATTTTAAATGGGGAACATTATGTTGTCTGATAAATTATTCGGCCGGGCGGAGATGATGGCGGTCAGAGACGGTTTTGGAGACGGGTTGTTTGAGTTGGGGAGGCGGGATAAACGGGTGGTGGTATTAACAGGCGACGTGAAGGAGTCAACCCGGGTAGAAAGATTTGCGAATGCTTATCCGGACAGATTTATTGAGTGCGGGGTGGCGGAACAGAACATGATGGGCATCGCTGCCGGGTTAGCAGCAGCCGGAAAAATTCCGTTTGTGTCAGCATATGCGGTATTTTCGCCGGGCAGGAACTGGGACCAGCTGCGGGTGTCGGTGGCATATTCGAATTTACATGTAATTATCGGCGGGGCACATACCGGGGTGTCCGTCGGGCCGGACGGGGCAACGCACCAGGCCCTGGAAGATCTGGCGATAACCAGAGTGATACCCAACCTGACGGTGGTAGTACCGGCGGATTATTGGGAGGCCAAAAAAGCGACCGAGGAAGCGGCAGAGTTAAAAGGGCCGGTATATATCAGGCTGACAAGGGAAAAAACACCGGTAATCACCAGAAAAGAATCCCCGTTTAAAATCGGGCGGGCGGAAACGGTCCGGGGAAACGGCCGGGATGCGGTTATAGCGGCCTGCGGGCCGATACTGTATGAAGCGGTTATGGCAGCCGAGCAATTATCAGCCGAAGGAATAGGGGTCAGAGTGATAAATAACCACACAATTAAACCTTTGGATAGGGAAGTGATACTAACAGCAGCCAGGGAATGCGGGGCGGTAGTGACAGCAGAAGATCACCAGGTGGCCGGGGGAATGGGGTCGGCAGTGTGCGAACTTTTAGCCCAGCACTGGCCGGTGCCGGTGGAGATGGTGGGGATAAATGACAGTTTCGGGGAGTCGGGGACACCGGAAGAGCTGGCGGAAAAATACGGATTAAAAGCCAAAAACATTGTCAGAGCAGTAAAGAAAGTGATAGAAAGAAAAGAATAATTTAATTTGTGAATTTGAAGGTGGAGAGGAAACGGTTAAAAACATCCAGATTTCTAAATTCATTTTCTTTGAGGCCGACGTTGTAAAGGGTGATGCGGTAGGCTGTGTCGCCATTATAAACAAATATGTGACGGCCGATATCCATACAGCAGCCGCCATAGGTTTGGAATGCTGGCAGACCAGCCACGGTGACCTGTTTTTCAAATTTATAAAATTCATTGTTTTTTTGGGCACAGGTGGTAGGAGTCACGGAGCTGCAATTATTTATAAAAGAATTAAATTTAGATTGGGAATCGGGAAGATTTCCAGTAGGTTGCCACCAAGCGTCGGTTGAGACCAAAATACCGGTGTCAGAATCCGTGTTTTGTTGGCCGGGTGCGGAAAAAGAGACATCTGAATCAGATATATTTTTTATGGTCCAGTTTGACGGGAAGGTGACACTAAAGGCCAATTTGGGGTCGGAATAAGTTGTCCAGACTGAAGAAGTTGGCGGTGGGATCGAAGAAGATTCAAGAAAATGAAAAGTCGAGAGGATTTGATTAATCTGAGCCAGTATATCGTCATTTTGGCCACCAAATTCCGAATTATCGGTATAATAATCATAAGAAATACTGAAGACACTGTTTTTATGGGGAAACAGATATTCTTGCCCCACCTCAGCATAGAAACTATTGTCTATGACGACTATGCCGGGGATATTTTTGAGGACGTTATCCTTTCTGAGGATGGTAATGAGGCTAGAATATGAAGGACGCCCAGGGTCTTCGGCCATCTGTTTGTTTATTTTTCGGACCCAAGCTTCTATGGGCAGAGTAATGTGAGAGCTGTTGGCGGAGTCAATGGTGATGTGAGCTCCACCAAACTGAAGAGAAACAATCCCAGGGATGGAGTTGTCTACATGCCATTCTGACGGGTATGAAATCTGATAATTATTTATAGGCTCGGTATAAGTCAGTATTCGGGCAGAGAAAGGCGTAGGAAAAGAGTTGACAGAAATATGTTTTCTTTCCGGCTGGGTATTCAGAAAGATGAGCAGTGTGGTGGCTATCAGAACAGTTGCGGAGAGAAGAAAAACAAAAAAGCCGGAGAGGCGGGGAAGAAAATATGATATAGACATACTTATGGTGTGATGGGGGGTAACCCATGGGTTTTATAACAACCGCCAGTTTTTGTAACTTTAAAAAGAATTGGAGTTCCGTCTTTGGGAGTCGGTTCAGGGGTAATATGAGGATTCATAGGCGGAACCTGTACAAATGGAGTGCCGTCATCATTGAAGAAAATAACTGTATAAGAATAGGAATCTATGGGAATAATAGTCTGGGATGTAATTTTGAATTTTAAACAGGTGAGATAGCCTTCACAGTATCTTTTGAGAGTGTCGGAAGTGGAGTTTTCGTGGTTGGAGAGAGAATCGTCAAAAAGGGCCGCAGCAGCTATGTATTGACCTGCATGGAGAAAAGTAAGAAAATTCGTCAAAGTTTTTTGCGGGTCGGTATAGCAAGTTGAAGAAGTATAAAATTTAAAAGTGGAGAGGATTTGGTTTAATGTATTTTGTTGAAATTTATTATATGCAGTTTCCATTTTAAAGAGACTTTGGTCATTCCAGTCTGCTGAGTCAATAATATTGGTTTCGACGCTGAAACATTGATGGTTGATCATAGTCCGGTATATAAGAAGATGGGTATGCATTCCAGCGCCGGCTCCGTTTTCGTCGGCAAAATGATATGTGCTATTATTGATGATAACCCGGTCGGGTATAGGGGAGTGGGTTTGATCGTTTGTGTAGCATTCTTCAGTGTCCTTAGCATAAGCATAAATAGAAAATTGGGGCCGCTGGGTATAAGAACGATAAGAAATTGTGGGACCAGCGAAGGAAACTAAAAGGTTATCTGTAAGTCCAAAGTTGTTAGGCGCTTTTTGAAAATTGGGAGGGTATTTAAAAGTATACAAATGGCCGGGATCATCATAAGTAATCCAGTCGTACGGAGGCGGAGATGCGGATAGAAGGGATGGAAGAGGAATAATTTGGGGGGTAGGCGTAGGCGCAAAATATTTGAAAGTGGAAAGGATCCGGTTGTACTGGTCTAAAATCTGAGGATCAACGGAGTCGAATTTCATTTCCAGAAGTTTGTATTTTGAAAAAGGCAGGTATATCCAAACTGCAGTACCGTTTTTATTATTGTGGTCACTATAATTTAAAGTATATTTAACTCCGTTTAGGCCGCTGGTAATGAATGGTTCTTTTTTGGCGACTTGAGGCTGATAATTACCTAAACCAGAGGTTGATCCGGAATAATACCTAATCCAATATTCAGCATTTTGACTAAAGATCAGTCCGGGAATAAGATCTTCCGTTCCGATAAAAAAATCTGATTTATTATCTGGATCGGTTAAATAGACATATTTAAGATCAGAATTTTCATTAAAGGTTTTAGCCGCCCAACCTGGAGGCAAGGTGAGGGAATAGTGACGATAAGTATCCGTAAAAACCGACGGGGAAAGCGTAGTCAGGTCTGTAAGTTTAGCAGAAGAATCTACGTTCGGTTTAGAAGTAGGATATTTTTTAAAGAAGATAATGATAATGCTAGAAAGGAAGATAATGAAAATGATGAGAAAAACAAAAAAACCGGAGAGGCGGGGAGTTCCACTTCGCCCCGCAAGAATTTCATGAGCTTCGGAGGGATGAAGATCGTCGGATTCGTCCACAATTGTTTTAGGGAGATACAATATGGATAATTATAGGATTATCGGGGGAGTTACAAAAGAAGGTGGAACTGGATGAGGAATAATAACCCAAAGGATATTCCTGATCATTTTTGTTTACGATGCAGATTTTAAAATGGTAGTGGACATCATTAATGGTGGCATTTAAAGAGTCAGGCTGAAACCAACTGTCAGCAAAAGATCTGACAACGGTCCAATTAAATTGGCCGGGATCGGAAGTTAGGGGAAAAGAAAATATTTGTAACCCGTTTTTGCTTTCAGCGGCAGCGACATAATCGGATAAGATATTGCCAAGCACCGTCCAGTTTGATTTATCTATGGGAGGGTATTTGATCTGCCATTTGATGAGGTATTTTTGGTGGAGTTTTAAGGTTTGAGGTTGGAATGGAGAAATAAGCGTTATCGAAGGGAGAGAATTGAGGGGTGCAGGAGTGAGGGAAGGCCCGATAAACTGAAAAGTGGATAGGATTTTAACCAAAGTTGGGGGGAGAGAAGATTTATTTTCCAGATCTGAATGAATATAGTCCAGGGTTAAAATTCTGGTAGAAGTCGGAGAAGCTGCCAAAATAATTAGGGTTTCGAGATGTTTGTTTACCTTGCTGTAAAAGGTAAAACGAGTACCAGTCCAATTACCCAAAGTTATATTTTCACGGATTACATGGGAATATACAGGTGCGGGAAAAGATTGTTGATTTATAAATTCAGTATAAGTGAGCAGGGGAGGCTGACTGGGATAGAAACGGTCAGAGATTTCAAATTTGGTAAGGTTGGGTAAATCCGGGCCAGTAAAATCAGTTTTCGAACCAGATCCGATTAAAATTGGTCCAGAGGTATTCCAATCAGGCGGATAATCAAAGCTATAAGCATTGTTGGAAAAAGTTTGCCATGAGGATTTCGTTAAGGGTTTTGACGTGACGATTTTTTTTACGGGGTATACAGCTGAATAGCTAAGAAATATGAATATGGTGGTGATAATTAAGATTAATGAAATGAGGAGAAAAATGAAGAAACCGGAGAGGCGGAAGCGAAAATTTGATTCGGAGGCCATTAATAAAATTATACTCTTTGGAAGAGGACGGTGCGGGGAGGCCCATTATCCAGCGCTAACATGATACTGATTGTCGACCAGTGAACTATGAATAAGGCAATTGATTTTTTCATAGGCCTAAGTGTGTATTAAAGCACAACAAAATGAGACGACCCTGAGAATGATCCTTGATTAAATCAGAAGTAACAAGTAAATTAAGAGGAAAGCCCTCCTAACCTTGCCTCAAATCTTTTCAGTACTATTTACATAATTTTGAGGAGCGGTTTTAGACGGGTAAAAAGGCGGGTGAACTATATGGCAGTTAAAAAAATCAAATCAAAAGTTTCCGAAAACAAACCCAAGGAAGAACCGGTCAGTATAAAAACAGAAAAAAAGATGAGTAAATGGGCCGGGGCGGGATGGGTACTGCTTTTGCTGGGAGGACTGGCTCACATGCTGCCGGAACAGATGTCACCACTTATGAAGTGGTCACTGTTTGGAATTTCGATACAGCTGGCAGTAGGAGTAGTGTCAGTGATTCTGGCACTGAATTTCTTACTGGAAGAATAGACCGGAATTGTGTTTTAATGAGTGTATGGAAGAGTTAAGGCAAACGGCCGGGAGGCTGGTGAGTGGAGGAAAAGGGATATTTGCAGCTGATGCCAGCGTGAAGTCAATTTCCGCCAGACTGGCGAAGTACGGTGTTGCTGAAAGTGAAGAGGAGAGGAGGAAATACAGACAATTATTGTTTACCACTCCGGGAATCGGGGAATTTGTGTCCGGAGTGATCATGCACGATGAGTCATTCAGGCAAACAGACGGAAGCGGAAAATTATTCCGGGAGACGCTGGCCGAGGCGGGAATTTTACCGGGAATAAAAGTAGATCGGGGGACGGTTGATCTGGCGAATTTCCCGGGGGAAAAAGTTACCGAAGGGTTGGATGGACTTCGGGAAAGGCTGGAAGAATACGCGCAAATGGGAGCATGTTTTACCAAATGGAGAGCGGTGATTGTGATCGGTGAAAAAATCCCCACACGGGAAGCGATAAAAATAAATGCCGATATTCTGGCAAGATATGCAGCACTGTCGCAGGAAGCGGGGATGGTGCCGGTGGTGGAACCGGAGGTAGTGATGGAAGGAGGCCATAATGCGGAAAGGTGCGCCGAAGTCACAACCCAAACAGGAAAAATAGTTTTTGAAGTATTGGCGGAGATGAAAGTGGATTTCGGAGGGATGATTTATAAAGTAAATATGATACTGCCGGGCAGGGAGAACCGGGAGGAAATAAGCGATGAGGATGTAGCCCAAAAGACCTGTGAGGTATTGGGGAGAATCGTCCCGGTAGATACGGCCGGAGTAGTCTTTTTGTCAGGAGGGCAGGATCCCGTAACGGCAACCAGAAGGCTGAATGCAATAGTGAAACATGATAAAACCGCGTGGCCGATGACTTTTTCATTTGAGCGGGCGCTGGAACAGGCGGCGATGGAGAAGTGGCTGGGTAAAGATGAAAATATCGAGTTTGCACAGAAGGAATTACTTTACCGGGCCAGGATGAATTCACTGGCAGCGAGAGGATTCTATTCCGGAGAAGATGTATGAAGTTTGATGTTTTAAGCCTGGGACCATTCCGGATGGATGTGTTTGTGACACTGCCGGATGAGGATGTAGTAGAGGTGTGTTCGGTAGACCGGAAGAGAAGCATGATAGAACTGGGGTTCGGAGAAAAAATTGCTGTCGACTCGATGAGATTTTCCATCGGCGGAAATGCAGCCAATAATGCGGTAGGAATATCCAGACTGGGTTTAAAGGCGGCGATAGTGGGCACTATCGGGGATGGCTGGACAGATAAGCAAGCTCTGGATTTGTTGATAAATGAAGGAGTGGAGACAAAGTTTGTTAATATAAATCCAGGACAACAGGCTTTCGGAGTAATTATCAATTATCAGGGGGAAAGAACTATCCTGTCATATTATTCTGAAACCAGATGCATATGGCCGGGAGATACCGGTTTGGAAGCGAACTGGATTTATCTGACTTCAATGGGAGAAGGGTATGAAGACTTTTATAAAAGCGCGGTTTTGTGGGCTAAATATAAAGGATCCAGAATCGCTTTTAATCCCGGAACCAGACAGCTGAAAGCCGGTCTGGACCATTTAAAATATGCCTATGAGGCTACGGAGTTATTATTTATTAACAAGGAGGAGGCTACCCTGCTTTTACAGGGAAATCACAATGATCAAACTCCGATAACCAATATTAAGGAATTATTAATCGGTCTGAAAGATATAGGGCCGAAGACAGTAATCATTACCGATGGGGAGGAAGGGGCATATTTGTTTGACGGGCAGAAATTTCTGCACATGCCGGTGGTACCTGCAGAGGTGATTCAACGAACCGGGGCAGGTGATGCTTTCGGGTCGGGGTTTTTGGCAGCGTATATATCCGGAAAACCGGTGGAAGAAGCTCTGAGGTGGGGGACAGTGAACAGTGCTTCTGTTCTGGGACATGTCGGGCCGCAAATAGGATTATTGGACCCGGCCAGGATGCAGGAACGGCTGAATAATAATAAGGAAGTAACCGTGGAGCGGTTTTAGGTTGTAGTTCAGGACGGTTGGAATAAAATGGAGGGTACCCTCAAAATATGGATAAACTACTTGTAAACAGAATGAAATTTGATGAGGCGGAGAAAAGAAAGAAAGGAAGGAAGTGGCTATTGTTGATTTTTTTAATAACAGGGCTGATTTCCCTGGGATTATGGGTTAAAGGAAGGATGGTACACGGTAAAGTGGATCTGGGGAAGCTGACTGATCCATTGGAAATCAGCTATGTAGTTGAACCAACAGCGGAACCGGAAAATAAGAATTTTGAAAATCAGAAAAACGGACTTTTAAGCGATCTGAATAATCTGATAAGCACTTCCGCCGGAGAATATTCGATTTATGTATACAGGTTAAACAGCGGAGAGAGTTACGGAATAAATGAAAATGAAGTGATGCCGGCGGCGTCGATTATGAAAGTGGCGGTAATGGTAAGGGTGACGGAGGATGTGGCTAACGGCAGAATGAATCTTGGCGATACTTACACAATGGAGGAAGCAGACAGAGCGACGGGGTCCGGGCCGCTCCAATTTGAGCTGGCAGGAACAAGCTATAAAATTTCGGATCTGTTAAATTACTTGGGCAAGAACTCAGACAATACAGCCTGGCTGATGTTTAACAGGAGGCTGGGAATAGACACCCTCCAGGATACCCTGAATGAGATGGCGATGACAGAAAGTTCTTACACTAATCTGACGATAACGGCCAAAGATATAGCTCGGATGTTCGCGTATATCTACCGGGGGAAAGCAGGCGGGGAAACAGGCAGAGATGCCATCTGGGGTTATTTGTCGGATTCAATCTATGAGGACAGGATATCCTTAGGAATTCCAGACGGAGTAAATCTGGTGCACAAAGTCGGTACAGATGACGGGGTTTGGGCCGATGCTGGAATTATCCTGCCCCAATCAGGTAAAATTGAACCGTTTATACTGGTTATTCTCAATAAGGGAGTAGACCGCAACCAGGCTACCAATATAGTTCCTGAGATTACCAGAAAGATTTGGGATTTTGAAAGCAAAACAAGCGGAGTATGAAAATAGCTTTTTTTACAGATTCATTTTTACCCAATGTGAACGGGGTATCATTTGCGGTGGAAACCTTTGCCAAAGAACTTGCGGATAAACATAAAGTTGAGATATACGCACCGGCGTGCGGTGAAAAATCGTCATCAGAAAGGAACGGTAACATTACGGTAAAGAAATTCCATTCAGTACCTATTCCGACATATAAACAGCAGCAAATTGCTTTTCCGGTGCTGGCGACTTTTATCAAGACCGTAGAAAAGTTTGACCCGGACGTGATTCATATTCATACTCCAGGTACATTGGGACTATTAGGAATATTGATGGCTAAAAGAATGCATAAACCCCTGGTGGGTACGTACCATACTTTAATATCAGAAACGCTGATGTACGCTTCCCCCAGGTTGTTGTTTGACAAATATCTACAGATGATCGACAGGGTAATTGAAGGTCTGGGGATTGACGTAAAAATTCTCAGAAGCGGGTTTAAAAACCGGAAGGATGAAGAACCGGAAACAATTCCGCAGAAAGTGGTGTGGTCGCTGGTAAACAGAGTATACGGTTACGCCGACGTAGTGCTGTGTCCTTCGGAAGCGATAAAAAAAGAGCTGGTGAAGCGGGGAATGAAAACCAGGGTGGAGGTGTTGTCCAACGGTCTGGACCTGAAAGCATTTCCGTGTAAAAAAGATTACGGGGCAGGTAGGCGAATGCTGCATGTTGGTCGGATTAGTTTTGAGAAAAATATTGATGAAGTGATAAAAGCAGCTGCCAAAGTAATGGAAAAAGTTCCCGACGCAAAACTGATTATCGCCGGGGACGGACCCGCAGCCGGGAACTTAAATAACCTGGTAAATTCGTTGGGAATAGCAGAATCCGTAACGTTTTTGGGGATGGTCAAGAGACAGCAACTGAGTAATTATTACCGGAACTGTGAAGTATTTATAACGGCATCCACAATGGAGACGCAGGGGTTGGTAGTGCTGGAGGCGATGTCATCAGGATTACCCATAGTAGCGGTAAAAAAGTATGCCCTGGCAGAGTTGGTACATCATGGACAGAACGGGTATCTGGTTAAATCCGGAGATACCGAGGGAATGAGTATGGGGATTATCAAGCTGTTGTTGGAGCCGGAAGTACAGAAGCAGATGGGGCAGGCATCACGAAAAATGGCAGAATCCCATGCTCTGGAAAAAGTAATACCAAGGTTGGAGCAAATATATTCTGAGCTAAACCGGACGGACAGAAAAACCTGGACGGGAAATTTAAAAACGAGATTAGAAACCTGGCTATCTTGAATGAAAAATAATCTCTACAATGAACAGGTTAGTTAAAGGACTTACCAGTGTCAGCGAATGAAAAACGTTAGAAAAGATGTTACCGGATTTTAGTGACAAAGCTGGCATCATCAGTATGCAATAGAACACGGAGCTGCAAAAATTGTCGGTGTAGACATATCAGAAAAAATGCTGAAAGCGGAAAAATGAACATTAAAAAGAATCAAGTATATCCGTGAACCATTAAAGATACCAAATTCCCAAATAACGCTTTTGATATAGTTATCAGTCCGTTTACTTTTCACTATTTAGCCTCTTTTGAGAATATAGTAAAAAATGTATTTACCTGGCTGATAGGCAAAGGGGACTTTGTATTTTTATTTGAGTATCCAATCTTTACAGCCTATGGTACACAAGACTGGTATTACGATGCGAACAAAAATAAGCTGCATTATCCCGTGTATAAACTATTTTTACGAGGGCAGGCAGGAAGCTCACTTTCTGGGTGAAAAAGTTTTGAAATACCATAAGACCATGACGACCTACCTGAGTACCTTAATCCGGAACGGTTTTCAAATTACCGGGGTGATGGAGTCTCAGCCAACCGAGGATGCTGATAGTATCTGCCAGAAAAAAATAATTTATATTTCAGCGGATGGGTTTGAAGTCGGAACTGGCGGTACCGGTAAGTTTGTATCTGATATTGTTGAAGAAATGGTGGATAAAGAACTGCAGTTTTTGGGCTTTAAGACGGCGGTTTGAGGTATAGACCAGGACACCCGGATGATATATTATTTTTCCTTCCGACCGGATACGGTAACCGACATCAATATCTTCAGCAGTAGGCAATTTAGGGTTATATCCGCCGATCTTTTCGTAAGCTGTTTTTCTGACTGCAAAATTCATACCCGGGGTCTGATCATTATTTAAGAAACGATTTATTAAATTATAATAATCACTCAAACGGCTTAGAAGGACGGAGAAGAAATCTTTTTCCATAAAATGTGTCGGCCCGTAGACACAAACTACCCGGGGATCTTTAAAACAGGCGGCAATATTGGCCAACCAAACAGGAGAAGGGGCGGAGTCGGCGTCTGTGGAAGCAATAATTTCTCCGTGAGTTTGGGCAAAACCTTCCTTTCTGGCCTCTGAAATTCCCGGTAATTTTTGGGTGATAACCTTCCAACCCGCAGAGCGACATAACTGTGGAGTAGTATCGGTACTCCTGTCTATGGCAATGACTTCAAAATCCCGGAAAGTTTGGCTATTTATAGCCTCAATGCACGGCCGGATATACTTTTCTTCATTGAAAGTCGGAATGACGACTGAGATTTTGGGAGTCATTTTAAAAGGGGGCGGCCGGTAATTTTGACATAAATAATCAGAAGCAGAAAGACGGCCAATAGACCGATGAGGATAAGGGTATTTCTGAAGTTAGGATTTTTGGTCATAGATTTCAGTTTAACGCTGTGTCTTTACACCTTCAAGCAGACGATCCGGGCCGGGATTGCCGGAGCAGGCCGTTTGGGGTTGAGTTCCGGGGATGAAATACTCAAGCTTTCCGGGGCAGGAGGCGCAGGCTAATTGACCGGTAGCCGGACAGACAGCAATTTTCAGAAGGTCAGGAGGAGCAGTAAAGCCCGGTGAAGGATAAAGCTTTAAAAGCCGGTCAATGATTTTACGCCATATGGGTGAGGCACCGGTAACCCCGGAGGCGACATAGCTCATGGGAGAATTGTCGTTGTTGCCTACCCAAACAGCAGCCAAAAAATCGCGGGTGAAACCGATGGTCCAATTATCGCGGAGATTATTGGTAGTACCGGTTTTGACAGCCACCGGCGAGCCGGGAATATAAAGCTGAGAGGCAGGACCAAAAGTGGGAGTCCGGGCGGAATTGTCGGATAAAATATCAGAAATTAAAAAGGCGATTTTAGGGTCTATGACCGGATCGGGATTGCAGTCAGTAGTTTCGGTGGTAAAGGCGGAGGCGGCAAAAACCGCCGGGATGAGAGAGAGAGGGGTCCGGCTGCATTTATATTGTTCCAGAATGGAACCATTATGATCCCTGACTTCCAATATGGGGGACAATTCGACTTTACTACCGGAATTGGCAAAGACACCGTAAGCTGTGGCCATGTCGGTCATTTTGACTTCACCCCCACCCAAAGTGAGCGACAATCCGAAACGACCCGGATCATTCCAGGTGGTAATGCCCATGGTTTTAGCAAAATCCACAAGATTATTAACCCCGACAGTGTTTAAAACTTTCACAGCAGGGATATTATAGGAAGAGGCAAGGGCGGTTCTGATAGTGACCTGGCCATGATAACGGTGATCATAATTTGTGGGAATGTATGGCGGCTGGCCCGGGATATTGAAAGTGACAGGTGAGTCATCAATGACCGTGGCGGGGGTAAGACCCTTTCTAAAGGCCAGAGCGTAGTTGAGAGGTTTGATGGAGGATCCGGGCTGACGGGGCATTAAGGTCACATTGACGTTACCGTCGTGATTAATGTCAAAATAGTCTTTTGATCCCACCATGGCCAGAATTTCTCCTGTTCCCGGCCGGGTAACCAGGGCCGCACCGTTGGTGATATGCAGAAAACTGACTTTAGCCAGTTCGTCGCTGACGATTTTCTCAATCTGGGCCTGGAGTCCAAGATCCAGACTGGTGGTGACTTCCAGCCCTCCCTGTTCCACTACATCATTCCCATATTTCTGAGCCAGGAGATCTTTGATATACATGACAAAATGCGGAGCCTTGATGTCTGTAGAAGGCGGACGGAAGACTAAATTAACGGCAGCTGCGTCTTCAGCCTGCTGCCAGGTAATAAAACCTGCAGAAACCATCTGGCGCAGGACTTCTTTTTGTCTGGCCTTGGCCAATTCCGGGTGTGTGCCATAAGGAGAGTAGGTAGTAGGCGAAGCCGGTAATCCGGCTAAAAAGGAAGCCTGGGCAAGATTCAGGCCAGAAGCCGGGATACCGAAATAAGTCTGGGATGCTTCTTCAAGACCATAGGCTGCCCCTCCGAAACCGACGCGGTTTAAATACATTTCCAATATCCGGTCTTTGGAATATATAGCTTCAACAGCGATTGACAGAACCAACTCGCGAAGTTTCCGTTGAATAGTGCGGTCCGGGGTAAGAAGTGAAGTTTTTACCAACTGCTGGGTAATAGTTGAACCGCCCTCGATACGCTGGTTGGTAATGATATGCCATAAGGCTCTTAAGGTGCCGGTGACTGAAAAGCCCTGGTGATGGTAAAAATTCTTATCTTCAATTGCTAAAACAGCCTGGCGGGCGTATAAGGGCAGGCTACTCAGTTTAATTAAAGTCCGGTTTTGGTTAAGGTAGATTTTATAAAGCTCGTTACCGTAGCGGTCTTTGATATGGGTAGTGAGCGGTATGGGTATTGTGGCAAGACCAGTGGGGGAGGGCAAGTCTCTGAGGACAAAGATATAAAAAGAGATCAGGGAAATGAATATACCGATAAAAATGGCAATAACCGTGATACGGGACGGGCGACCGAATTTAATTGATTGAAGTAGATAAATAGCAGGATATAAAGCCTTTAATGTTTGTTTTAGAGTAACTTTAGCCATGCAATATTACCTGCGGATTTGAGAGGGATTATATGAACTAAATGGTGAGGCGACAAGAAGAAGATGAAGCTTATCGGATAGCGCGACCGGTGCGGTCGATCTGTATTTGGTCCGGGTTTCCAAAACCGCCGGCGCAGTCCAGACAGAGCACGGTGTTTAAGGGATCAATAAGGGCAGCGTGATTCTGGGTTTCAATCTGATCGGGCTGTTCGGAAATTTGTCGGGCAGTAGCCGGTGCCTGGGTGGGTTTAAAAATGGGAATATCCCGTCTTAGGTCGGTGTCCGGGGGGGGAATTGTACCGGTGAGAAAATATTCAAAACGGGGCTGACAATCAGGGGACGGGGAGTCCGGGACGCGCAACCCGGATATCTGGCAGACGTTGGCTCCTTCCACTTCTGCGGGTTTGATGGGCCAGTGCTGGGGATACCCTTTAAGAGCCTGGGTAATAATTTTATTCCAGATCGGTGAAGCCCCGGTAACGCCGGAGGCAATGTTACTCATGGGATCATTATTGTTGTTACCTACCCAGACAGAAACTAAAATGTCCGGGTTATAACCGATGGTCCAGTTGTCACGCTTGTCATTGGTCGTACCGGTTTTGACAGAGACTTCGGGATGGCCGGAGACATTTAAGTAGGAGACCGGGCCGAAAGTGGCAGAACGGGCGTTGTTATCCAGTAGGATGTGGGTGACCAGATAGGCGCTGCCGGCAGAAATGACCCGGATATTAGCAGGCGGGGTTTCCTGATAAAAATTGTTGCCGATGACGAAGTAACTGTCGGGGGAGGACTTTTGAAGTTTGGCGACCGTTGCGGGATCAATTTTTTTGGACTGAACATTTTCCAAAACTTTACCGTTACGATCCTGAACTTCCAAAATGGGATTTAAATCAACACGCTCCCCCTGGTTATCCAGGACCCCGTAGGCAGTACTTAACTCCAGCATGGTGACCTCACCGCCACCCAGAGTCAGAGAAGGCCCGTAATGGATCGGATTGTCCCAGGTAGTAATTCCAAAAGCTGATGACGAAGCGATGAAATCATTTAAACCGTTGATAACCAGGGCTTTGACGGCGGGAATATTGAAAGAATTCCCGAGGGCAAAACGCACCTGGGTGGGGCCATGGAATTTGTTGTCATAATTATCCGGGCAGTAGGGTTTCTGGTCCGGCTGGTCAAAACAAGTGGGTTTGTCGGCGAGGACGGTAGCAGGGGTTAACAGGTGACGCTCGAAAGCTATGGCGTAATTGACAGGCTTGATGGATGAACCGGGTTGGCGAAGGGCCAGAACTACATTAACATTACCATCATGGGCAGTATCAAAGTAATCACGTGAACCGACCATACCCAGAATTTCCCCGGTACCGGGCCTGGTAATTAAAACCGCACCATTGCCGACATTTTCCTTTTTCAACTTAGCAGTTTCAGAGGCAACGGTGTCCTGGGCATACTGTTGTAAGTCCAGATCTAAAGATGTGGTGACGGTCAATCCCCCCTGCTCGACGGTTTGTAAGCCGTACTTTTTGACCAGCAGATCTTTAACCCAGAGAGAAAAGTGGGGAGCATTTAAGGAAGGCGGGGGGGCATAATGAAGAGGGGTGTTAATTGCCTGATTGTACTGGTCTTTAGTGATAAATTTATCTTCCAACATCTGATCCAAAACGTATTTTTGGCGGGTTTTGGCCATTTCGGGATGGGATCCCAAAGGTGAATAGTAACTGGGAGCCTGGGGTAAACCAGCCAGCAGGGCGGCTTCGGCCAGGTTTAAGTCTTTGGCAGATTTACCAAAGTAGGTTTGGGTGGCTGCTTCCAAACCATAAGCCGTACCACCATAGGGAACCTGGTTTAAGTAAAGTTCCAAAATCTGGTCTTTGGTATACATAGCTTCCACTTCGGCAGAAAGAGTAAATTCACGGATTTTCCTTCTCAAAGTCCGGTTGTCGTTTAAAAGGGCTTTTTTAACCAGCTGTTGGGTAATCGTGGAACCTCCCTGGACCTGACCTCTGATGAAAGTACTGAAGAAGGCCCGGAGAATGCCGGTAACGGAAAACCCCCCATGCTGATAAAAGTCTTTGTCTTCAGCAGCAAGAGTAGCCTGCCAGACATATTTCGGGAGAGTAGACAAGGCGATGGGGGTGCGGCGTTCAGAGGCATAGATTTCGTAGATTAACTTGCCATAGCGATCCAGAAGTCTGGTGGAGGCGGCCGCCGGGTGGGCAGTAAGATTTTTGGGACTGGGCAGATCCCAGAAGGTATAAATAGTTAAAACAGCAAAGATGGTAATCAGAGAGACGGCACTAATAACTTTGACTTTGAGGGGTAAATTTTGGACATGTTCAAATATCCGGCGACGTAGCCGGGAAACGCGATGGTGAGGGGATTCGTCAGACATCATGTTGAATTATATACGCAAGGGCGGTATATTTATAAAGTATGGTCGCAAGAAGTTCCAAATTACGGGCTCCAAAATCCAAGAAAGCGGTACCGGAGCCGGTGGCAGAGAAGACGCAAGAAATAGTCAAGCCATCCTGGCATAAGGAGGAAGAAGAGGAAGGCAAGTTGGATCCGCAGGAAGAGAAGATTTTAGACTGGATCCTGAAAGCGGTGGTGGCGTTTATTTTGGGGTGGCTTTTGTTGTCAATTCTCATGGTAATCGGCGGATATTTCGGGATCTGGAAGTAAGTAATGGATAAGGATTACAGGCAAACCAACTGGTGGAACTACGTGGATGATTCCCTGAGGGACTTGATGAAAGAGAGCTTTGATCTTGTCGGCCAGGAGACGGCGAGAGTTGAGGAACAGGGGCAGATACCCTATCACGATTATGCCTACCTGGTATTTCCGGCAGCCAAGGCCTATGAAGGGTTTTTAAAAAAAGTCTTTTTAGAGCTGAAGCTTTTGACCGTACAGCAGTATTACAGCGATCATTTCCGGATAGGGAGGGCCTTATCTCCGACGTTGCCTAAAATGTACAGATCGGGCTGGGTATTCGGTAAATTGAATAATTACTGCGGCGGGGAAAAACTGCCCCTATCAATGTGGAATGTGTGGAAAGAGGCCAGAAACAGGACTTTTCATTTTTTCCCCCAGCATCGGGAATGTGTGACTCTGGAGCAGGCAAAACAATTAGTTATAAGGATAACGGAAATGATGGAAGAGGTGCTGACCGGGTGTCGTGTGATATAGATTGATATATTAGGCTTGATAAATGTTGCGCCGGTATGGCATACTTACAGGATATTATGGTACAAGGCCAGAAGACCAATATAATTGGGGAAGGGAGTGTGTTCGGAAATGAAGAAAAAATCGGGTCCGGCTGGAGAAAATTCAAAGCCAGAATTATTGCCAGTTCGGCAGGAATGATATTCGGGGGGGGAGTGCTGTTATTGTCCGGACTGGCGATTACCAATCCGGCAGTGGTGCACCCGAACATGGAACCGACACCCGGGGTGGTGGCGGATGTGGCAGCTTCACAGGCGAGTATGGCGAGAATCGAATACTATTTGCCATACCCCGGGATATTACCTGACAGTCCGTTATATAAAATTAAGGCTTTAAGGGATAGGATAGCTTTGTGGCTGACATTTGATCCGGCGGAGAAATCAAAGAAAGAACTCCTGTATGCTGATAAGAGAATTAACGCCGCTATCTTTCTGATGCAGGGGGGGAAAGGCGGCTTGGCAGTGTCTACGGCCACCAAAGCGGAAAAATACCTGGAATCGGCAGCCGGAGTGGCTGTGGGTGAGGAAAAGAGCGGTAAGGATGAGAAAAGCTTATTGTTAAATCTGGATAAATCAGGGAAAAAACATTTGGAAGTACTAAAGGATTTGGAAGTTAATGTCAGCGGGGAAGATTTGAAAGCGCTACAAGTGGCAGAAGCTACCACCCAATCGGTAATCAATAAAGTGGAGCAAGCTGTTCTGGAGAGTAAGTGATTTGCAATTGATAGCATTTGATATGGTTATTAATAGTTGACGGGGAGATAATAGTGTTCTAATGTGATCCGTACCACTACATACAGGGTCTCTTCGTGTAAGTTACGGGAGCCCCGGGAATTTTTAAACGAAAATGAAATGTCCGTTTTGCGCCAATGATGACACATCAGTTTTAGAATCCAGGATAGCGGAAGACGGACAGTCGCTGAGAAGGAGGAGAGAGTGCGGTAAATGCAATAAAAGATTTACCACCTTTGAAAGGATTGAGGGACCAACGATGTTTGTAATTAAAAGGGACGGCAGCAGACAGCCGTTTGACAGGGAGAAGATTGTCAGAGGGGTGATCAGATCCTTTGACAAGCGGCCGGTGTCGATTGACCTCATCAGGGAATTGGCTGACGATGTGGAAAGGGAAGTGAGAAGGAAGGAAGTGACTGAAATTCCGACAAAAGCGATTGGAAAAATGGTGTTGAAAAGGCTGAAAAATATTGATAAGGTGGCCTGGCTCAGATTTGCCAGTGTCTATTTGGAACTGTCGGATGTGACGGATTTTGAAAAATTATTTGAAAAAGTTACCAATTAAAATATGCCGAATTTGCGTCTTACAAAAAGGATTTACCAGGGATCGAAACAGGTAAGCTCCGGGAAGAAGAACAGTCATGCGACCATTGGCTGGGAGGCTATGCCGTATAAAGAGATGACGGAGCTTTTAGAGAAACTAGCCGGACCCAGACCTGAAGTTCCCCGGGATATCAAGGCCGAGAAATGGTCGGAACAAGCGGTCAGAATTCTGAATGAGAGGTATTTTGCCAAAAACCAGGAAGGTGAACCTGCTGAGAATGTGGAACAGATGTGCTGGAGGGTAGCCTGGGAAATGGCCAGGGCGGAAGTAAAATACGGATACAGCCGGGAGGAATTAATTGAAAAAGCGCGGAATTATTATACCCAGTTGCTAAACAGGTGGTTTATTTTTAATTCCCCCACGATGATGAATGCCGGCAAGGGGAACGGATTGCAGTACAGTGCCTGTTATGTGCTGCCAGTGCCGGACAGCCTGGAAGGGATTTTTGACGGGGTAAAATACCAGGGAATCGTACACCAGTCAGGCGGCGGGACGGGTTTTTCATTTTCAAGACTGAGACCCAAGGGGTCACGGGTAAAATCGACCATGGGAGTGGCGTCGGGGCCGGTGTCTTTTATGAGGATTTACAATGAGGCAACCCAGCAGATTAAACAGGGGGGAATGCGCAGGGGGGCAAACATGGGGATATTGAGAGTAGATCACCCGGATATTATGGAGTTTATACACTGCAAAGAAGACGGGGGAATTACCAATTTCAATATTTCAGTGACTATTACGGACAAATTTATGAAGGCATTACTGAATGATGAGGAATATGAACTGGTGTCACCGCATAACAATGAAGTGGTAGGGAAGATGCAGGCCAGAAAAGTATGGGATGAGATTGCCTTGGGTGCCTGGAGGACAGGAGATCCGGGCCTGGTATTTATAGACAGGATTAACGATAGTTCTGCAAATCCTATCAGAGCCCGGGGATGGGAAGTGGAGAGCACCAACCCTTGCGGCGAACAGCCATTGTATCCGTTTGATGCCTGCAATTTGGGCAGTATTTTTTTAAATTATTTTGCCAAAGACGGTAAGGTAGACTGGGAAGCGTTGAAGGAGACCGTTCATCTGGCTGTCCGGATGCTGGACGATGTAATTGAGGTTAATCCTTTTCCGTTGCCACAAATTGCCGAAACTGTTCGAAAAATCAGGAGGATTGGTTTGGGTATCGGAGGCTGGGCGGATATGCTGATAGAACTTTCAATCCCTTACGACAGCCAGGAAGCTTTGGATCTGGCGGAAAAAGTAATGAAATTTATCAATGACGAAGGGCATAAGGAGAGCCGGCTGCTGGCCAAGGAGAGGGGGGCGTTTCCGATGTGGAAGGAGAGTATTTATGCAGATGATAAACCGATCAGAAACAGCACAGTGACAACGATTGCTCCGACAGGTTCCATCGGGATATTGGCGAATACTTCCGGAGGGTGCGAGCCCTTATTTGCAATTGCCTACCAGCATGTGGTGAAAAGCGAGAACAGGACACTGACTTTTGTTAATCCGTTATTTGAAAAAGCAGCCCGGGAGAGAGGCTTTTATAGCGAGGAGCTGATGAAAAAGGTGGCGGAGCACGGGACCGTGAGACAGATGGAGGAGATTCCTGAAGATGTCAGGAAAGTATTCGGGACGGCACATGAAATAGAGCCCATATGGCATGTAAAGATGCAGGCGGCATTTCAGAAATATACGGATAACGGGGTGTCCAAGACCATTAATCTGAGGAACGAGGTGACAGTGAACGACATAAAAAATGCCTACATGATGGCTTGGGACACGGGCTGCAGGGGGATTACGGTGTTTCGGGACGGGTGTAAGGGAGAACAGGTGCTCAATTTGGGAACTAATTCCCAAATTCCAAGTCCCAATCCACAAACAAATTCCAATATACAAGTTCCGATTAAAGAGGGACCGGCAGTCAAACCCAGGCCGGTAAGAGTGGAAGGGGCAACTTACAGAATTGAAACCCCAATGGGGACGGCATTTATCACAGTCAATCATGACGACGACGGCAATCCGTTTGAAGTATTTGTGATAATCGGAAAAGCCGGGAGTGAAGTGGCGGCTATGGCGGAAGCATTGGGAAGACTGATTTCGACCACTCTGAGATTTGGCAATCATATACCGGCCAAGGAGCGGGCAAAAGAACTGATGGAACAGTTGTCGGGTATCGGAGGCGGCAGGTCGGTGGGATTCGGGATTACCAAAGTGAGGAGTCTGCCGGATGCTGTGGCCAAGGCCATAGGTATGCATTTCGGGTTACTAGGATTTAGTGATGACGGGAAAAAAGTCAAAGAACCAGAACCGGTACAACAGACGATAGAGGCAGTTACGGACGGGCATATGCAAATGGCGCTGTTTAAGAAAAAAGCCGATCTCTGCCCGAAATGCGGCGAGACTTCGCTGGTATTTGAGGAGGGATGTAAGAAGTGCTATAGCTGCGGATATTCTGAGTGTTAAATCAAAAATCACAAATTACAAGATATAAACAATTAACAATAAAATAACCCCAAAAATTAAAAAGGGAATATACAGGCATTTTAAAGGACATGGGTACCGGGTTTTGGGTTTGGTTGGACACATTGAGACTTTGGAATGGTGCCCGGACCTAAATACTTAAGGGATTAATCCAGAGGTGTGGGAGGGACGGAAAAGGGACTGCCGACGGTCTTTTCTTTGAGATAAATGAGCGTGTGGGAGAGGATGCCGGCACCTAAAAATTCCTCAGAGGAAAGTTTGGAATGGGAAAGATAATTCTGAAATGCCAAACCATAGCCCTCATCGGGGAATGGATAATGGGGATGATCGGCAGCGTCTATCCATAGAAAACGGTTTTTTTTATCCTCAGAAATATTACCCTGGGCGACGCAGAGATAAGTGATACGGACAACCTGAACAGAGCGGTCAATCAGATCCAGATAGGTGGTGGCATTTAGGGGGATGGAAACGGTAGATATTGTCAGTCCGGTTTCAGACTGGACTTTGGAAATCAGGCTGTCTCTCAAACTCTGGCCAAATCTGAGATGGCCGCCGGGAAGATCCCACAAAGTCTGAGCGTCACTGCTTAACGGGTGTTTGGTAATTAAAACCTGCCAACGGGAGTTGGCAATAAAAGCCTTTTGAATGATGGAGAAACTCTCTGCCATGAATATAGTTTATACGGTATTACAAACTAGTACCAGCGGTATAATCCGGGTATGGCAAAGATTTATACCAAGACCGGGGATGACGGAACAACAGGAACTTTTTTGGGGAGAATAGGAAAAGGGGAGGAATTGGCAGAAGTATTGGGGACAATAGACGAATTGAATTCGATAATCGGAGTATGCAGGGACGATATCAAGCTAAAATTACAAATCAAAAATAACAAATTACAAAAGATAAATTTAGAAACAGAGCTAAAAAGAATACAAACCAATCTAATGGGAATTGCTGCGGGGTTTGCGGGAGCAGAAGTTAAAAGTTCAAAAATCAAGATTCAGGAAGTAGATCACTTAGAAAAATTAATTGATAATTTGTCTGAGAATTTACCGGAAATAAAAAATTTCATTTATCCAGTAGGGAATTTGCAATATACCAGGGCAGTCGCCAGAAGAACGGAAAGAAATATCATGAGATTTATGAATCAAGAAATACGATTTATGAATAAGACGATTCTGATGTATCTGAACCGCCTTTCGGATGCACTGTTTGTAATGGGAAGGTGGGTAAATAAGCAGCAGAAAATTGAAGAGGAAATCTGGAAGGGATAGCGAATTGCTGCTAGTATTACAGTATGGCGGATACACAAACAACAAATGGTAACCAAAATACAAATTCCAATGATTTGAGTACTATGGCGGCAGCTATCGCAGACCTGGCAAAACTAACTGCCAAACCGACGGAATCGATGCAGGATATAGTGGAGGATTATGAGGAGAACCAGGATGATTTTCAGGCGATGTACAATGCCGGGGGAAGTTTTAAACAGAAACTCGAGGCGATAGCCAGCAGCTGGCAAAAGGGAGGGGTGGAACATGAGCCCGGAGGCAGGAAAGAAAGACCGGTACAAGCAGTTGAGGAAATTCCGGCATCACCTGAAATTGAAAATAAACCGGAACTGGCGGGATATATGGAAAAGGTGGAAAAGGAGGCAGAACTGTCGAAACCAATTGTAGATGATTACACCCAGCAGGTATTATTAAAGCCGGCAGCCAACCAAAATCCCAAAGTGATTCTGCCATTAACACTGGAAGAGGAGCAAGCGGGCTTAAAATCGGGTATCTGGGAAAGTCTGAGGTGGCTGGCTGAATGGTGTGCCAGGCAATTTAAAGCCCTAAAAGGCAGGGCAGAATTTAAAAACAGGACTACCGTCTGATAGGCAGATAATAGTTATTCGTTGTAAGATAAAAGGATGATAAACGGAGTTGATCCTGTAAGGGTGTTGTGGGAACTGGTGGGTATCGTATTGTTAATACTGTCGCCATTTCTGGTAATAGCGGCGGCAATATATGCCTGGATTTTGTGGTACCGGCATAAAGACAGGGAAGAGGCATCGCTTAAAATGGTGTGTCTCTCAGTGGCCGTGCCCCGGGATAATGAAATTAAAATTGATGCCATGGACCAGATTTTTTCCAGCATCTATTCGATTAAAAAAGGGAGCAGGGGATGGTTTGGAATGCTGAATTTTCTGCAGGTGCAGCCGCATATCAGTTTCGAGATTGTGGCCAGGAAAGAAGACATCAGATTTTATATTGTGGTACCGGAAAAGCTGCGGGATCTGGTGGAGAAAGCCGTCAACGGGGGATATCCGGGGGCGGAAATTACGGTGACAGATGAACCGACAATTTTTTCGGAGACCGGTAAAGTGCAGTTTGCCTGGCTGGTCTTAAGAAATGCAGCCTACAATCCGGTCCAGACTTACAAAAACCTGGCTACGGATCCCATGTCCGGCCTGACATCCGCCCTGGCTAAAATGGGGGATGATGAAGGTGCACACATTCAGATATTGGTGACTCCGGCTGATGCCAAGTGGAAGAGCAAGGGCCGGGCATGGATCGGGAAAACCAAAAGGAATGAAGCGAATCCGGAAAAAGCCAGCTACAAAGTGGATCCGAAAGTAATGGAATCGGTGGAAAGCAAGGTCAGTAAGTCGGGTTACTGGACTACCATCAGGGTGGTGGTGTCGGCAGCTGATAAAGACGTAGCCAAAATGCACATCGACAACATTAAGGCTTCCTTTGAGCAATATAACGGAGACCTGAACGGGTTTAAAGGAAAGAAAGTGCGACTCAAAGGCTTGTTCATGCAGGATTTTATTTACCGATATCAGCCGGTAATCAGGTGGGGAGACTGGACAGTGTTAAATACGGAAGAACTGGCAACAATCTATCATTTTCCGAATAAGACGGTGGAAACACCGCATATCCACTGGCTGTCGGCCAAAAGGGCACCGGCACCGCAGGGAATTGCGACTTCAGGCCTGTATATAGGTAAGTCGGTTTTTCGCGGAATAACCAGGCCGGTATATATTACAGACCCGGACAGGGAAAGACATATGTATATCATCGGGAGAACGGGGACAGGAAAAACAGAATTAATGAAAACAATGATTTTGCAGGACCTGAGGGCCGGAAAAGGAATTTGTGTCATTGACCCCCATGACCTGGCTGAAGATTTGCTGGGTTATATTCCGCCTGAAAGAGCCGAAGATGTAATCTTTTTTGATCCGTCGGATGAAGATTGGCCGATGGGACTGAACCTTTTAGAGACACATTCGGAGGGGGAACGGCATATGGCGACCAATGCAGTCATCGGGATGATGTACAAACTATACGATCCGCATAAAACGGGGATTATCGGGCCCCGGTTTGAACATGCTATCAGAAATGCCATGCTGACGGTTATGGATGCCATTCCCGGAGGGACGTTCATAGAAGTTGTGCAGGCACTGCAACGGCCGGAATTTGTGCAGGAAATGCTGCCCCGGGTCCGCGATCCGTTGGTCCGGAGGTATTGGACGGACCAGATTGCCCAGACCTCGGATTTTCATAAATCGGAAGTATTGGACTATATTGTGTCCAAATTCGGACGGTTTGTGACCAATAAAACCATCAGAAATATTATCGGGCAGAATGTATCGGCGTTTGATTTCCGGAGGGTGATGGATGAGGGTAAAATCCTGATAATAAATCTGGCCAAGGGGAAGTTGGGGGAGGAAAACAGTAATTTCCTGGGTTTGGTGCTGGTACCGAGGCTAGTGGCGGCCGCCATGAGCAGGGCGAATATCCCAGAGAGCCAGAGGCGGCCATTTTACCTGTATGTGGATGAGTTTCAGAATTTTGCCACACCGGATTTTGCGACTATTTTGTCCGAAGCCAGAAAGTACAAGCTGGATCTGATTGTGGCCAACCAATTCACTTCCCAAATGGAAGATGAGGTAAAGAATGCGGTTTTCGGCAACGTAGGAACACTGATGTCATTTCGGACCGGAGTAGCCGATGCGAACTTTTTACAGCATGAATTTACGCCCACATTTAACGAAGCGGACCTATTAAATATTGAGAGATTTCATGTATATATTAAAACGATTGTGAATAACGAGCCGGTGGTGCCGTTTTCGATGGATGTGACCAAAGATATCAAGGCCGAGAGAGGGATGTACAATGAGAAACTGGCTGCCGCCATAAAACAACTTTCCAGGCTGAAATTCGGCAGGGATGTGAAGCTGGTGGAGCATGAAATAGCAGAGAGATCAAAGTTATGATGGAGCAGGAGAACAAAATTGCCGGACATAAAAAGACATTAATAATCATAGCAATGTTAATCGGGGGGCTGGGGCTTTTGGTACTGGTGGGTGCGGGGGGATATTTTTGGGGTGTGAAGAGTGCGGTTTGGCCATGTCCGAAAATAAATAATGTGATGCAAAGCCAGGTGGCACCGACACCTAAACCGCCTGAGGTGGTGATCATAGATGAACAAAAACCATCATTTTCATATTTGTCTCTGGACAGGAAGTATGAACTGCGATTATACGGGGTACCGGATCGGGATTTTCCGACAATGTTTTCCGAATGCAAGGCGAAAATTTTTGACCAAAAAGGCGAGGAGGTGTTTTGGAATAAAAATTTGGTAAGTGATTTGGTGACATGTTCCAATACCGGGGGGGAAGGGGGGAATGAATGGCAAGACAATTTTAGGGGGTGGGGGGAAGGAGAAAAGCTGGTTTTTGAAAACGGAGAAGGGTTTTTGATCTATGATTTTCCGAATAATCAAACGGAACCGGTACAATTTGCAAAGGAGACGGGGAGATTTGTAGCCAGAAATAATGCACTAGATAAGTGGATGCTGAGAAAAGACATGAGCAATAAGACGGAATTCATACTGGCAGATAAAGAAGGAAAAACGATAGGGGTATGGGATTATCCCAAGTTTGTAGACGGATACTGGGTGGTGATATATGACAAGGTAAATGACGGATTTTGGATAGTAACCGAATTTCCAAATGAAGAAGCAAACAGCGGATTATTTGTTACCAGATTTGACTTTTTGAATGCCAAGACCCTGGAACTGAAAATTATTGATGAAACGGGAGGTTATGAACTGTACGGGAGGGGGTGCGGGGGAGATTCGGGGACAGAGTTTTTTAAGGGAGGGATTGTGATTAAAAACTCCTGCATTACAGTTCCGGATGATTATAAAAACAAAAATCAGAGGGGGTGGATTACTCTGAATTTAGGGAAGTAATATTTAGCCTGACAGGTGGTAAAATCGGTGCATTGGATCCATCGTTCACTGGTAGGACGGAACTCTTATAAAGTTCAGAACTTGGTCCGATTCCAAGTGGATCCACTATCTTGTTTATATTTGGTCTGACTCTTGTGTTAAAAGATAGAGGTAAAAATGGGCTAATGTGTTTGGATGGCTAAAGCGTTATGGATAACCAAAAAACTATTAAAGCCAATCGCTGCAATAGCAGCAAATGTGAGCATTTTTCTCATAGCTGGCGTTGATTTTTCATTAACAATTGTATATAAGAGTGTCCCAAATCCCAAGGTTAAAAATTTAACTGTTTCCGGTGACGCAGCCATAAGAGGGTTTGCTTCTTTAAGACCAGAATTCAAACCGATTCTTGTTAAAGCCAAATCGGTTAAACTCAATCCTACAGTTACAGCCCAAAGGGCATAATTTGCTACTTTGTGGGATGTTTCCAATTTCATGGTAACTATAGTTCAACAATTCGGGTAAGGGTGAGTTCGTCTTTTATTTCGAGATATTCAAGATATTTTTGGGTGCTGGAGAGGCGCTTATGGCCGACGTGCTTGTGGATGACTTCCGGCTGAACTCCGTTCTTCAATTGGTGGGCGATAAAAGTGTGACGCAGGTCATTAACCTTAACGTCTTTCAAACCGGCCTTTTTGAAGTAGCGGTCAATGCTGGTCCTGATATTTCTGATTAATAGGGGGTGGCCGGTTTTGGTGACAAACAGGTGGTCGTCTTTGACCTGGGGGCGGACGGCCAGGTAGTTGGAAACGGCGGTAGAGGCTGATTTGGAGACAGTGATAGTGCGGGCGGGGTTATTTTCTATGGATCTGATAAACAACTCGTTTTTTTTGACGTCTTCGGTTCTCAGGTTGGCCAGTTCGGAAATGCGCATCCCGGTTTGGAGCAGGAGTTCAATGACGGCGCTGATCCGGATATCCAGACGGGAAACATCCCGTAAGGCTTTGTATTCATCAGGGGAAAGGATACGGGGCGGTTTGACTTCATATTTGGGGTGGGGAAGGTTTCTGGCCGGATTGTCGGTAACCATTTTTTCATCGCTTAAGTAGCGAAAGAAGGTTTTCAGGGAGTTGATCTTGCGGCTGATAGATTTGGCGGTGTATTTTTGGGAGAAGAGGTGATTAACGTAATCCTGGAGATGCTCAGTCTGGATAGTAGTGGCCTGGGTAATCCGGCGGGTGGCCATATGATCCTTTAACTGCTCCAGGTCACTGGAATAGGCAATCCGGGTGGCCGAGGAACGGCTATGGGATTCCAGGTGTTTGAGAAACTTCTCCAGGGCGGTATCGAAGCTGACTGGTTCGGGTAAATCTTGCATACTACAGGTCGTATTTTACCTCACCGATTCTACTCTGTAAAATGGGGAATTGCAACGGGGTGAGTAAGGAAAAGAATTTGGACTTACGGGTTGAGGCGGATTTCGCCGCCGCATTCCCAACTCCAGCCGAGGCTATTATAGAGTTTGGTACAAACTTTTTTAATGCCGGTTCCGGGTGATAAGGTCCAGGTAGCACTGGGCCTGTATGGTTGTGGCGAACTCCAGCCAGATTCGTTTCCGGATAACGAAGTGCAGTAGGCATTAGGATCGGGCATATTATAAAACTTCATTTTGGTGGGGACGTTTAAACCGTAAACATGCAAGGTGACAACCGCTGACCTGGTGTTACAGTTTGGGGCGTTATTGTTGAAATCGGTGAACGAGTCACAACTGTTAATATAAAAGTCGGTCCATGAATTGCAAGATGGAGCAGAGATAGTTATATATGACCAGTTGGGATCTTCGGCGTAACCAATATGGGGGATATTATTGAAAAAGGCTGAGTACCAGACTCTGAAGCGGGTACCGTCGATGATAAATGCGGAGCGGTAGATGTTTGTACTATCCCAGCCTGTGGCAGAGGGTGAGAGGATCTGACCACCCAAGGTCCAATTAAGCATATTTTCGCTGTAGAAATAATAGAGAGAGGATTTGTTGGTGGGCTTTTTTTCAACCATAAGCATAAGGTAGTGATTTTGGTAGGGAATGATGTTAACGTGCCAAGCATATGGAAATGAGAGGACGACGGTGTCACCGGCCCAGTTGCCCGTGCCGGTAGCACTGGAAAGACGATGTACTGTCTGGGCGATGGTATCAACATAAAAAAGATAAAAGAACCCGTTTTGATAAACAACTGACGGGGAGGCAAAATAATTACCGTTCTGGGTGATTCCGGCAGACTGAGGGGCAGTCCAGTTGCGCCCATCAACCGAGGTGATGTAGTTTAGAGTGGTCTGATTTGAGGATTTGATACTGGTTCGGTAATAGATATACATCCTATTGTTTACCAATAACATGTCCGGGTCG
This sequence comes from Candidatus Amesbacteria bacterium, assembly GCA_027371535.1. Classification (GTDB taxonomy): domain Bacteria; phylum Patescibacteriota; class Microgenomatia; order CAZETR01; family Amesbacteraceae; genus DAHXMV01. Next base: position 35,142 of record DAHXMV010000005.1, read on the forward strand.
CTTTGAAAATAAGCAGTTGATGATGTGTTCGGGTTAGGGGCTACCGGGTTATGACCCGGGTCAGTCCAGTTTAGGCCGTTGGTGGAAACCAAAACGCTGGGGTTTTCCAACTGGTCGTTTGAATAAGGGTACGGGGTCATAACCATCCAATAACTGTAACCCTGCCAACCTCCCGGAATATAAACCACATCCAGATGGACCGCCTGGCCTGAATTGTCGTAGGTCGGGGTGGTCAGATAATTTATGGCGTTTTGGAGAAGAGGAGGATTGTTGATTCCGGTGGAAGCATGGGGTGAGAGATAAGTACGGTATTGAACAACGATAACCGCTATAAGCAAACTTATACAGAAAAAAAGCAATAAACTGAAATGGGGTATGAGGTTGGAAGCGGCTTTTCTCATTATCCTAACCTAAGTATATTTAAAATAAAATGTCCCAGTCAAGTGGACAAGCTTGGCGAGCGGGCTTATATTTTTCAATATGAACAGCAGAATTGTGAGATGGGCGGTGTTGATTATCGGGGTGGTACTGTTTGTCAGGCTGGCCGGTAATGTCCTGAGACTGGTTAATGCCGGGGGGAGGGTGGCGGATGAGGAAAAAAAGCTAAAGGCTGCCCAGGCCTTAACACAACAATTAAAGGGTCAACTGGCCCAGGTGCAGACTCCGGAGTATATGGAGAGGGAGGCCAGGGAGAAACTGGGGTACGGGAAACCAGGAGAGGTGGTACTGGTAATGCCACCACAAGATCAAATTACAAACAACAAATTACAAATTACAAACCAGGATCAGCAAAACTGGGTTAAATGGAGGAAGTTGTATTTGGGATTTTAATTGTGGCTACGACAGGATTCGGACCTGTGACCATGGCCTTATGAAGACCCCGCTCTACCACTGAGCTACGTAGCCGTGGATCAATTTTAGCAAAAAAACCCATTCCCGGCGGGATTTGAATTTAGCTGCAGGCACATTTTACAATTAAATAGTGAGCAAGAAAAAGGTAACTTTCATTTTAGGGATAATATTAATCTTTGGTTTTATTCTGATTATCCGGAAATACGGGCAGTAAGTGAAAAAGCCGTTTTACGATGCCGATACGGGCATGATTATTGTGATACCGACCTTTATGCCGACACTGACATTGACACCCAGGTTGAAGAATTGGACTACTTATTCCGGCAAGATGAATGGGTGAATTTCAGTTTTAATTACCCGGCAAGCTTAAATTTGGTTCCGGTGAAGTATCCTCATCCGGAGGCGGAAGGAATGGCTTTGTTTCACAACACTCCAACCAAGAGGGAATATCCCCGTACCTGCGATATGGAGCCAACGGGGTTAAAAGTGGATTCGATACAAGATTTTGGCCTGGATTTATATTTGGTTTCCGGAAATTTACCGAATATTTATTTAAATTACTGGGGAGGGAATATTTATGACCCAAAACAGGCAATGGCAATCAGCTGGCCGGATAACAAACCTACTGGGTATAAATTGATAGATGAATACCAGGAGATGCTGCAAGGTTGTGCCAAAGACATGTATTTTATCCGGATGGGTCAGGACAAAACACTGATCATTGAAAGAAATATTCAATTAAACAGACTGGCAAAGTGGTTACCGGAATTTGCCCGGGTACTATCACAGACTGATGTGATTACCGATGCCGAAGCGGAAAATACATTTAACCGGGTGGTAACAAGTTTCCAGGTGATGAAGTAGTTTTTTTTGGGAAGCCTGATTTAATTTGCGTATTTCTACAGCGATTCAGGGAGCTTCTTCACGGCAAAAGAAGAAGGTTTGACTGATGAAGTTTTTCCAACCGGCATAGCTGATAAAACCGTCAAACATTCTGAGACCTCTTTTCAGGCCGGTAAATAAGCCCCATTTTTGGAATTTAGACCGGTTATGGATGGAAAACGGCATCCAGTAAACAATCTTGTGGTTTGTCTGCATATAGGTGTTGATGGCAACTTCAATGTCGTAACCGGAGATGTTATTTTTATAGACATTTTTCAAATCGATTCTCCTTAGTATTCTCTGACCGCTGTATATAATGTCATGCCTGATCCAATGACTCAGAACCACAGTTTTATCCTGTACCCGACGCATAATAATCATACCGATTTTTGGGTTTTGGTTTATTTTTTGGACAGCGTTTTCGATTTCTTCAGGCTTAATATTATCCAGGTCTCCATCCAAGAGAAATATATAATGGGCTTTGGCTGTTTTAAGACCGGTTCTAACGGCTTCAGCTTTGCCTCTATTCTTAACTAACCTGATAATGGTAATTTGGGGAAATTGAGATTTGAGCTGATGATAGGCGGATTGGTCATGTGAACCATCATCCACCACAATTATTCTGGAGAAACTTTTGACCCCGAGCACGGATTTGACTACACCAATAGGACGCAGACCTTCATCGAAATATGGGATTATGCAATCACAACTGCCACTCACTGACGAAATTATAAACTACAAGATATGAAAGTTATTTATTCAGTTGCTTTAATGAAATCAGAATTTCAGATGGAGGGTACTTATTTTCTTTTGCCGACTCCAACTTTTTATCTGAAATTCCCGTTTCAGGGCAGAGGATTTATCCGCAAGCTCTTCGGTATAGATAGGTTTTATAGGTTTATGAGAACGGGTATATGCACCACCCTTGCCATTTATGTGATCGAGAAAACGCTGTTTGGGATTGTTTGAACTGCCGGTATAAAAACTGCCATCTGAACAGAGGAGTAGATAAACAGAGTACATGAGATTATTATGCGCTTCGACTACGCTCAGGGCTGCGGATTTTGCCCTTCGACAAGCCCAGGGCTGCGAAAATGCTTCGCATTTTCTTGTTGCGGGGACTCCAGGAAATCAGAACCTGGTTCTTGGACTCAAGGACTATCGGGGCCGCCTCTTTTAATACAATCCTGAACCAAACTTTCTGAAGCTGTTTGTAATTGTATATCTTTTAACCCACTACCACCGGCTCCTAACATTGTACCTAAATTTTGAACATACCTTTTGCATTTAGACTCAACGGAATTAGAGTTAACGAGATAAATTACTCCTATAATAACGGCCAAAATTGAGACAATAATCAGAAAGTATTTGTTCTTAAATAAATCGTCCCTAAGCACGTCCATTTTTATTTTTTTCCGATTTCCAAATAAACCTCATATAAATCATGACAATTTAAGTATAACATATACAAGTGCACGATAAAAAAAAGACGGCATTCAAGGCGTATTTTTGATTTGCTGCGGGGACTTCAGGAACTCCGAACCTATTAGCCTATAAAAACCCTTCCGTATAAACTGAATTTGTGATTAATCTGAGATGGTTGCATATAGTGGTTATAGATAATTTCGCTTGGAAAAGAAAATTAAATTTAGGTTAATTGGACTAGTTTTAGCTATTGCAATTATCCTGAGAAGTTTAATTTATGGCTTATCGGATATTGATCCTTTTTGGCGAATTCCAATACTAATAACCGAAGGTGGATGGGGGATAAAGTTAAGCCAAGGGCTTAGGGACTTTATGGTCTTGGTTGGGATTCAGTTTGTTGATGTACAGTTGGGCGCGAGTTGGTGTGTAGTAGAACCTAAAAAATCCGCCTATTAAAGCGGATTTATTTTGTTTAATAACCTGTGTTGCGGGGGCCAAAAGAAATAAGAAATTATTTCCTGTCATTAACCACGCCTATTTTTATTACGAATTTGTAGATATCTGAAGCGGGTTTATATTTGGAGTAAAAGGCGATAGAATAGGCATATTATGAAAATTGAGACCTTGCAGTGGAATATTGGGGGAGGAAAAATTAGGGAGCAAAGCAGTGACCCTGGGGCAGAAAGCTCTTATGTCCTGGATGGTATGGGATACATGGCGGACTTAATTAAGAAGCTTTCTCCAGCCATTATTACCCTGGTTGAGACTCATGCGAATAATAAGACGGTTCAAGCTGAAGAAATTGCAAATGCATTGGGTTACGGGTATTGGGTCAACGATGTTTATGACCAGTCACACATTGAAGCGGGCATGGGTCTTGGGCAGGCAATAGTTTCCCGTTTTCCGATATCATCACATGACTTTAGTTTGTTTTATAACCCCAAATTTGAAACGGTCAGGCCTAACGGCGAAAAGTGGGTTTCTCACAATAAGGGTTTAACGACTGGAATTTTGGATATGGAAGGTAAGGAGTTGGCGGTAATGACATTACATTTAATTCCCTTTAGGAAGTTTGGAGTTCCGCTGGATGACCAAAGGGTTGAATCGGCAAGAAAAAGTATAGTGGAGAAGATAAAAACTGATCCTGGCCACTTACTATTGCAGGGTGACTTTAATGTGGACGACCAAAGCTTGAAGGGTTTTTTGCCTGAGGTGATGGGTAAATGCCAGGAGGTTTTATCAGATAAACCTACAACTCCAAAAGGCAGAAGATATGATCATGTGGTTTACAAAGGCATGATGCACATTAAGTCGGAAGTTATCGAGACCCTTACTGATCATTTTCCGGTTTATTCAGAATTTGAGGTAAATTAAATATGGACGTGACCGTACCCCCTAAACTGAACACGGTTTTTGTGTAATCCATTCAGTTTGGGGGAGGTGAATTCGCATTAAAAATCCAAGGAATAGCAATGGCGGACTGATGGGCGACGAAGAATTTAAGGATAGAAAGTTAGCTTTAGAGAGGGAGCTTAAAGTAATAGAAAAGCAGCTGACGGGAATGGACGGGGAGATACTAAAAACTAATAATGATGCTCCGATAACAGCTAAACGGGTTGCACCTGAAGAAAATGGCTTAGATATCACAAAAACGGCCGCTTTTTCAGCGGCCATTCCTACTCTGTTCCGGGGACTCCAGGAAATCAGTGGGGATATCAGGCAAGCTTCGCTTGCTCCATCCCCACGGACTTCAGATAATTAGTGAGTTGTTTACGGATAACTCTCCTTCCCATACTTGTTTTCAGATATTTTTCCCTAGCTTCGGCGTCTTGCTTTAACAAATAGGCTTCGTAGTAAATAAGCTTAAAAGGTCTTCGGGGAGCAGTAGAGAAATTTTTTCCGTTATTGTGTTCTTGGATTCGACGTTTTAGGTCTGAAGTTGTGCCCGTGTAGAAATTATTATCTTTTTCAGATTGGAGAATATAAAGGTAGTGCACTGGAAAAATTGTAGTACGTTGGGGGTATTATGTCTCGCTTCGCGATACACCACTCCCATGAGGCTGGAGCAAAAAGAGAACAAAAAAATCCCGCCTTTGGCGGGACTCTTTTTGCTTAATAGCCTCAGTTGCGGGGACTCCATGAAATCAGAACCTGGTTTTTCAATCAAGTGGCCTTAGCCCCAGTGAAATTTGCCTAAAGTAAGAAGTATATTAACTACCACGATAACTCCCAAATCGACTACTTGTATCCCCCAATGATGCGCTGCTGAGTATTTTCTAATTTGCCCCTTCCAAACTGGCCATAAAAAAGGCGTGGCCAAATCAGTATGCAAAAAGGCGTCTTGAATCACGTGCCAGAAATATCCTAACCCTAAGATTCCCAGTTTCGGAGAAAATGTACCAAGAACAATTGTCACTGCAACCGCCACCCACCAGTTATGCAGAAACCAATATGTCCTAAGCATCCAAAGTGGTGACTTAACCAACTCATTTTTGAGTCCATATTTCGAGACGGCAAGCAGGGGCACACTTACTATATCCGGAATCGAAGCTACAACTGCCCCCTCAATGGGTAAACCTACTGTTCTCCCAATAGTAGTTCCCCAAAGAAGATGGTTTGCGGTATTCATAAAATTGAGTATAAATCGTTCGCCTCACGGAATTATTACCCACCATAACCCTTTTTAGCTCTGGGGTTTATGTAAATAAATCTACCAACGCCTTTCAGGCCGGGTTCTGACACCTCGTGATGTACTATGAAGCCAAGCCCCATTGAAATTGCTACCACAGAAAGCCTCGATGACTTTGACAAAGCAATTACGCCTATGAGTATCAAGAGTACCCCGTAGGTGCTGTGATGAATATGAAAGTGGCCTTTCTTCAAATCCGGTACAGGTAAACGAAATAGTTTTTGAAAATAAAATAGCACTGGGAATGATTCCAAACCAACTAAAAAAGCTAATATTGCAATCACCATCATTAGTTCAGAGTTTCCCCTTTAACTATTTTTTTAACTACTGCTCCTACAAATAACCTAAATGCTAACCTTTTTTCCTTCTCATAAATCATCGGGGTTCCCAGAAGTTCCTTACAAGCTGGGCAAGTAAATTTAGGTACTTCAGAAAACGTCTTATGCTCCAACTCTTGATAACTTGACCCGACTATACGATCTAGGTACATCCGCTTTAGTATTCCAGGGCCATCTTTTTGGTAATAACATATATGGTTTGCGCACTTAGAGCAAGTTATATCAAGGAATCTCGAGGCTCCCCTTGCTCTACTAAAACTGTCCTTTTTGAAAGTCATCTTAGCTTTTCCCATTATTTCAATTTTACCAATTCCTCCGAACAGTATACAATCGGCTGGTGGAAAAAGTCACAACTTTGGATGGTTCTGCAAAATTCTCTCGACGGTCACAAAAGCTGGGCAAAACAGTCGGTTTGGTGGTTGGAAGTTTTGACATCATTCATTTGGGTCACATCAACCTCTTCCGTCTGGCAAAAAGACATTCAGATGTGGTTATTGTTGGCTTAGACAACGATCAAACAATCAAACTTGTTAAAGGACAAAATCGACCTATTAACGACTTCAAACGCCGCAGTCAAATTCTTGCTGACTTAATTACCATAGACAAGATATTTTTGATTGACAAAACTTCATACCACGGTAGCGAGGAAGCACTTGATTCATACAGATTGCTAATTGAAAAAATCAGTCCTACCCATATTTTTACCCACAAGATTTGTGATAGGCACTGGCAAGACAAGAAAAAAATCGCTCTGGAAAAAGGAATAACCTTTGTTCTGGATAGCAGTCCGAAGATAACTAGTTCTGGATCAATTCTGGAAAAGATACTGGGCGAAAATTAGTACATACCTAGATTAAGCTCCGGAGCGGAACAAAATATAACCGTAGAGCATCATCGATTTTGTGGGTAAAAATGCTAAAATGTCGTGAAATGACAATTTGTATTGCGGCTCTTGCTGAAAATGGATCCAAACTGGTTATTGCGGCGGATCAGATGATAACGGCTAACATACCAATTTCTTACGAGTTTGAAACTGACGACGTACAGAAGATTTATAACATCACTGATAAATGTTACGTGCTCACGGCGGGAAACGCCTTGTTTGCCTGTGAGATTGTAAAATCTGCAAAAATGAAAATTGACGCGATTCAGGGAAACCACACCGTCCAGTCGATTGCGGATATTGTCAGGCAAGAGTTTGTTAAATTCCGTAATACCGTTATCACCAGGAACGTGCTGGAACCTAGAGGTATAACATTGGCAGATTATTACAAAGTTCAACAGCAACTCGTTCCGGGAGTAATACAGGAAATTGAAAACGCCTTGGTAAACTCAAACATCGGCGTTGAATTGATTGTTGCTGGTCAGAACGATGGTGGCGATTGCCATATTTTTACAATAACCCACCCGGGGCAGTTGTTAAGCCATGATGCAATTGGACACGTAAGTGTGGGAAGCGGTGCTCCGCATGCGACCTATTATCTGATAGGTTCCACCTACAAAAAATCTCTTAGTGTAGGCCAGGTGAGAAGAATGGTTTTGAATGCAAAGAAGAAAAGTGAAGTAGCTCCCGGAGTTGGAAAAGCTACCACCGACAAAGTAATAGGTGCATAATACTAAGCATGATGCTCGCAGACTATAATAACCAAAATCAAACTTTCAATTTTGCCAAGTCAGATTTTGAGGCTTACAAGAGATGGGGTTTGTATGCTGGTGTGAACTTGCCCAAAAAAACCAGTACAGTTCCTGAAGCTAATAAGGATAGCGAGAAGAAAAATCAGAACGTTGTAGATAAACTGACGCTAGAAAAGTAAGAAGCAATAGAAAACAACCTTGAACCTAATACAATAACCTGAACAACTGTGAAACCTGACCGAGGTTGATCTTAGTGTCTTGCACCAAATACCTTGTCCAAGTTTGGACTTTATTATCTCTAGATGAGCAAGTCTTTATTGGACCACTTCGCACTGGCTGAGGTCAATGACACCTATGGTTTGTGCTCCGACAACGCCCCGGACGGTAATGGTCTGGCCATTTTTGAGTGGCATGAGCTGGCTCTTATCCTTTATCTGACAGCTAATTTGAGTCATTGAGAACTGTTTGGATGCAACATCAGTAAAGGAAATTCCGGAATCCGTAATGTTGGATACTGTGGCGGAAAACTCAACCAGTTTGTCCTTCCATTTACTTTCGGCGGCAACTTGGTTGGCATCAAAGTCATCTGCTAGCTCCTTGGCTGTAATTTTTTGAGCCGAAGCTGGTGTAGGAGAGGCAGAAGCCTGTTGGTTAGCCTGTGTAGCGCTGCTAGAGCCACCTTTATTACCCCCGATAGCTGAACCTACCATAGCTAATAGGACCAGAATCAGAATCCCGGTAATAATCGGGTGGCGGGCAAACCAATTCCGTTGGTCTGCTTGGCAGTGCGGGCATTTCTTGGCTTTGGCGTCAATCTCGGTCTGACAACTTTTACATTTCTTCATTCAATTTCACCTCCGATCTTCCCTGTAGGGTTATTTCCATAACTAGGCTAATTATAGACATTAATTCTGTAAAGTACACACTCTGGAGTTGCGGTAAATGGGGCGTAACTAGCCGAGAATCAGGTTATGCTGTCAAAACAACAACTTCTGAAAAAACTGGGTGAAAGAATTCGGTATGCCAGAATGGACGCCGGATTAAAATCTCAAGAGGCGTTGTCCGATAAGACGGGACTGCACCGGAACTACATCGGTAAGCTGGAACGGGGTTTGAGTAATCCGCCGGTTTATACTCTGTACCGGATCTCTGCGGCTTTGGGAAGGAAAGATCTGTTGGATTTTTAATCGTGGATTAAGGCTAATTATTGTTAAGTAGCAACGCCCCGGGCGAAGTGTGGTTACCATAATGGTAAGGGAATTGTGTTGTGAGGATAACAACGAAAAGATTTAGTTACGGGGATAGGGGGTACAATAGTCATATTTTTGATGACAAATTTATCTTGGTCAGCCTCAAATAGGGTTAAAAAGGGTATGGTAACTCTCAAAAAGAGACAGTGTTTTGCTAAAAAACAGAGCTTTTTGATGAAATCTGAAGCTGGATTAAGTCTAAATTTGGTATTTTAACCGCCGCATTTAGTACTGTTTTTGGATCATCGTGAGCTTTGATAGGCTACCCCCCAGGGTTAGGAATCCGGGGTGCCTCCGACGGGAAGAATACGGTAGGCACCTTTAAAATACGCCGGAAAAAATTCGAAAATTGATAGGTGGTCCTAAAGTGGTAGACTTTTTACGATAAGTATGAATATAAAAACAACATCGGCATATTTGCCGTTCTACGACCAAAATAAACAGCTAACACAGGAAGAGAATAGCTTTGTTACTCTCTTGGCCGAGGATAAGGAGTTCGAAAATACGGTCGTTCAGCTTAGAAAAGTTTATGGCATTCCAAAAGAAGGATACCCAGACATAAATATGCATGGCAATCCGGACAGTGAAATCGATAGGTTATTCAAAGAATCCCGCCGCGTTTATGACCATGAACCTAAACCTGAACAACTCAAGTTAGCCGGGATAAAAGATGACCTCGGACTTCTATATCGCGATGCAGAATCAATCTGCCGTGAATATGGTTTAACCCCGAGCTGGAAAACTCCCTTGGCTACATTCATAACTTTCGGCGTGCTCCCCGTCCCCTCCAAACCTTATCCTATTGCCGTCTACCCCCGAAGGGGTACTCACAGGTGGTATGCAGAGACCTCGGATAGTATTTTAATTGCAATTGAGCAACCCATATCCAAGGCGCAATTTAAAAAGTGGATCGATGCCAACTGGGAGAGTCTTAAACCTGAAATTAATAGCCTACCTAAACATCCTCGTTCCCAAGTCAGGAATCTAAAAGTCTACCAACGTATCGCACAGCTGGAGAACCAAAAACTTTCATTGAAAGAAATTGCCGGAAAATTATATTCGGAAGGGTTAATTAATCTCTACGATTCTGGAGTGGGAACTTACGCCAAACGAGGAAAGGCAATTCTTAAAAAGTGACTGATACGATAAAATTCCATCAATAAGGGATAAAACACTTCTTTGAACATCCTCATGTGGAATACTTCTAGACTCTTCTGAGCTATCCTCGGTCTAATTAAAACTAAATATTAATATGAGCCGAAACAACAATCAGCTGTTCGAAACCCAAGATTTCAACCTGTCTTGTTTCCTGCTGGCAAGTGAAATTCATCTCCTCAGTTTAAAACCCACAAACGACCCCCGCAAAGTTATTTTTGTCTTTGAGAAACACCCATCCCTAGAGCAACTAGTACAGGGATTCTGGTCAAACTCACAAAGAATCGAGCCCCTCAAACTTCTAAATGCACAGCGAGTGCTTAAACAACGTTTACATTCCTATCTCCTATTCAAATAAATGACAATACTATGAATAAGTCATCTGACCAATATACCAATCACGAATTAGGGGATGTATATTTCGCCCAACACACAATCTCGACCGAGTTTGCTGTTCAACAGGGAATAACTTGGGACGAAAAAGAAGTGCACATCCCTGTTAGGGATGAAGAAGGTAATGTAATTTTTTCGAAACACCGAAACCTTCACTTCACTCCCCACGATACCAACTCCCCACCTAAATACCGCTACGATGCGGGTTCCAAAGCCGCCCTGTTTAATTTCCACGCAGTCAAGGCGAAGGCCTACATTGTCATCTCGGAGGGTGAGGTGGATTGCCTGAAATTAAGTCAGGAAGACATACCCTCCGTGTCTTCTACCGGCGGAGCTAACACTTTCCTGCCTGAGTGGGCTGAACTACTGAAAGACAAGTCGGTGTTTATCTGCCTGGATAACGACAAAGCTGGCCGGGATGGCACAGCCAAAATCACCGCTTTGCTTCCCGACGCCAAAATAGTCCAATTACCAGAAAACAACAAGGATATTTGTGAATATTTCGCAGATAACCACTCAAAAGAGGATTTCATTGCTTTACTTCAAGAGGCTCTGACAATCCCTGAATGGTTACAAAAAAATGAACCGCCGGATTTCAAATGGGTCAGTGCTGAAGAACTAGTCGCCAAAGAGTTTCCGGAGGAACAGTGGCTGATCGACAAAATCCTATATATGGAAGGCTTTTGTTTTATTTACGGCGCCGAAGGTGTGGGGAAAAGTTTTATCACCTTATCCATGGCTCAGGCAATAGCTACGGGAACGCCTTGGCTAGGACACTTTCGGGTTCCCCGACCCGGTAGGGTGTTGTTTATCGATAAGGAGAATCCTCTACCTATTCTGGCAAAGCGCCTGAATGGCATGAAAATTACCGGCGAAAACATTTTCTGGTTGGAACGACCTGAACTCCTAGCTCTCGTCAATATCAAGGGCGAGCTCACTGACTTTTTCAAATCGTTATCTCAAAAAGTCCAGAACGAAAAGATCGACCTGATTATTGTCGACTCCTTTGTTGACTTAATGGTTGGTTCCGAAAATTCAGCAGAAGATACCCAAGGTTTTTTCGAAACTATGCGGACAAACTTCCCGCATAAAACTATTCTACTTATCCACCATGAGAGTAAACCGATACAGGGAGCTTTCCGAACTGACGCCCAACGCACCCGGGGTTCCACCAATATCAACGCTCAAGCAATTACCCAATTCCGGCTTGAGTCGGTAGCTAAGTCCAAGACAGATCTTACTCTCAAGCAAACCAAAGCCCGGAATAGCGAGAAGTTGGATAAGTTCGTGATGAAAATGGTAGTGGAGCAGATTGATGAAAACAATTCTCAAATCACCGGTTTTGAATATTTAGGTGAAGTGGTAGGAGATGAATCTAAATTTGAGGAAACTAAGCAAATGATACTTGACTTATTTGCCGATAAAATAGTTGTCTCAAGAGTGGAAGTTGACCAACATTGCGAAGCTAACAATATATCCCCGAGAACTATCGCATCTGTTATTAAAGAAATGATAGATAAAAAAGAACTTTTGGAGTTTCCGAATGAACAAGATAGAAGAAAAAGAGATTATTCACTCCCAGACAATGAAGAGTCCTAACAATCCAACAATATGCAAGTCAACCCACCTCATGCAAAAGAATACCTGCAAATATGCAAAGCATATTTGAATGTATTCTGCATGCATCTATTTTTCAGTAAAACCATACCTACATATTTTAATCCTGGTTCGACATTGATTGAACTTGACGGAAAGGGGCGGCTGATAGCTGCTTACCGGCATGATAAATAATGAGGCAGATATTGAAGAGTTTCGGAGGTTATATTTTCAAGTGTTTGGCTTGGAAATTGACTTCCAAACGGCGGCAGAATTGGCAAACCGGTTGATAAGTATTGTTAGGATAGTTTACTTCCCGGACTTGAAAGCTAAAAATGATTGACATTCGTAGCCAAAGTGCAAGAATTATAGGTGAGCTCAATTTTACCCTTCGGCTTTTTAGTGGCCGTCTCAGTCAAATCCGAAGGGGTTTGAGCTCAAACTGGGGCGGCCGCTTGAATTTATGAATCAATTTCCAGACCAGTCTCAATTGAAATGTATTGGTTATGCTCGGAAATCGTCTGAGGACAACAAGGAGCGCCAAGCTGCTAGCCTACCGGAGCAACTTTACATACTTGAGGGGATGAAATCTCGCCTTAAACTTCGGATTGTGGGAATATTGGAAGAATCAAAATCAGCTCACCAAAAAGGTAGGGAGGTTTTTGAATCAATGTTGGCTAGAGTTGAAGCGGGTGGCGCGAATGCTATCGTAACCTGGCATCCAAATCGTCTGGCTCGAAATATGACTGACGGCGGAAGAATTATTGATCTAATGGACTCAGGGAAGCTAATTGAGGTGATAACGCCTTCTAGGGCTTATCTCAACACTCCGGAGGATAAATTTATGCTGACTCTGGAGTTTGGATTATCTAAAAAGGACTCTGACGATAAAGCAATCGTTGTAACCAGGGGTTTGGAGAAGAAGTGCCGGGATGGTTGGCGGCCGGGGGTAGCACCACAAGGCTACCTGAACGACAAAGCGACGGAAAGTGGTTTCCGGCAGGTACTGAAGGACCCGGAAAGGTTTGAGCAGGTTAAAAAGCTGCTACTCATGTTTTTAGAAGGCGAATCCGTAAATAATTTGCATAGGATAGCTAAAGACGAGTGGGGTTATCGGACAAACCAAAAGAAACGTTCCGGCGGTGTACCCTTATCTATTTCTATGATTTACAAAATGTTGACAAACCCATTTTACTGTAAAAAATTTGAGTATCCGGAGGGCAGTGGTATTTGGTATCCGGGAAAACATGAGGCAATGATCACGGAAGATCAATTCAAACAAATTCAGGTGCGGTTGGGGAAGAGAGGTAAATACACATTACAAAACCATGAGTACTCCTTTACATCACTTATAAAGTGTGGCGAATGTAATTCGGTTATCACTGCCGAACAAAAACACCAGGCAATCTGTACAAAATGCAGATACAAATTTTCTCTGACCAAGAAAAATAAGGACCACTGCACCAAATGCGGAACTAGGATAGAGGAGATGAAGAAACCGACTATTTTGGACTATACATATTACCGCTGCACCAGAAGTCAACGCCCCGGGTGCATGCAGAAGGGGCTGAGGCTAGATAAATTGGAAGAGCAGGTAGATTACGAGCTGAGCCAAGTGGAAATCCACCCTCTGTTTGCTCAATGGGCGTTAAAGCAAATTGAAAAGATGAATCAGGATGAAATCAAGTTGAGAGAAGACAACATCAATAACATTAAAAGGGCTCATGATGCAGCAAGAGCCAAACTGGACAACTTGTTACATCTTAAAATCTCTCCGGCTAATTCGGATGGGAGTTTACTGTCGGATGAGAAATTTAGGGAGGAGAAACTAGAGATAGAGACAGAGGTTAAGAGTTTGGAGAATCAGCTGGCTAATACTGACCAGAGAATGTTGCAGGTGGCTCATGACATTAACGAGACCTTTGAGTTTGCGACGCTGGCCCAGCAGCGGTTTGCCGCGGCGGATTTAAAGACCAAACGAAAAATGGCCATGGACCTCGGGACGCACCTAATTTTGAAGGACAAAAAAGTCCTGTTTGATAATCCATTTCCGATTTTCAAACTTAAAGAGATCAAAAAGGAAGTTCCGTCAGTTGCAATTACACCCGCACCTGAAAATTATGCCTTAGAATCAACAAAAATGGAGGCTTATTGGGCCTCCATTCCTACTTTGTTGCGGGGCCGGGAATCGCACCCGGTCTGGAAGATTATGAGCCTTCCGTGCGGCTTTACACTACCCCGCATATCAAGGAACCTATTTATTATAACATCGGAATATTAGTATTGGCTTTCGGAAGTGATATACTGAATATCGGCTGAAATATGTTTAAGACGCTGACAGATTTGGGAATGAAAAGGACAGGGAAGCAGGCTTTGGGATTCTATCTGGCTTATCTGCTGCTGTTTATGGTGGTAGGGGGGCTTCTGGGGGGCGTAGCAGGACTTTCCGGGGTGAATTCGGGGAGCGGGGGGTTTGATACGGGAATGAGGCTGGGGGTGACAGTTTCGGTAATTTTGAGCCTGGGGCTGTCAATTCTGATCCTCAGGGCTAAAAAGAAACAAAACAGTTTCGGATTGATCCTGATAGCGTTGCTCTCCGGGTTGTTGGCAATCTTAGGCGGCGGACTCTTAGGACTCATACCGGTAGCGTTTCTGACTACGAAATAGGAATTACACAGGTTATCCACAGAGTATTTTGGGGCTTTAAACAGGATTATATTAAGTGCTTAACCTATAGTATTAGGGAATGGGAAAAGATGAGACGAGGAATGACTTATAAGCAATACCGGGAACGCAGCTAATGGCAGCAGACCGGGCGTCAAATGAATCACCCCAGGTCATCAAGCAGAAGATATAAGGATGCTCCGGATTATGAATGATACCGTAGTCGCGGATAGGGTAGCACTTTACTGACCCAGAATGAGGTGAACAAAATAGGAGAGCAAAAAAAGGACAATACTGGCTAAAACTACCAGGGGACCGGAAGACAGGTGGTAGGAGGTGGAGACGAGCGAACCCAGGATGGCGGACAGGATGCCGAAGAAAGCCGACCAAAAATAATAACTTTTAATGCCCCGGCTGATATTTTTAGCGCTGGCTGCCGGAATAATGACCAGAGCACCCATCAACAGGGTACCCACAAACTTAACCCCCAGGGCTACGACGATACCGACTAAAAGAAGGTAGACGAAGTTAACCATTTTGGTGCGGATCTGCAGAGATCTGGCCATCTCCTCCGAGATGATACCCAGCATCAGCTGCTTGGAGATAAGATTGGTGACCACAATGATCAGAATTGAAATGCCGACGGCGATCAGACCTTCATAGGGACCCAGGTTTTGAATATTGCCAAAAAGGGCTTCCAGAAGGTCAGGCTGGGGAGTGATGAGGACACCGATTGCCAGGGCGGTAGTAAAGAAGACACCAACCAGGGCCTCAGTGTAGAGAGCAGTGGTTTCCTGAAAATACCAGATGCCGATGACGGCCAGGGTAAGGGCGATAAAAGCTCCCAAAATCGGGGACTGGTGCAGGGCGATGGCAATAGCCAGACCGGGAAGGGCGACGTGGGACAGGGCATCTCCGACCAAAGACATGCGTTTTAGGACCATAAAAGAGCCCAAGAAACCGGCCGCGGCGCCGACAAAGGCACTGGTAGCCAAAAGCAGGATAACGGGAGTAATCATGTAGCGTGCTGGTGATGATAGATAGCCGAATTTTGGCCAAACAGCTGTTTTAAGGTGGCCGGAGTCAGGGCTTTGTCGGGGGGACCGAAACACAAACCCTCTTTGTTTAAACAGAGAACATGAGTGGCGTAGCGGTAGACAACCTGGAGCTCGTGGGAAATCAGCAGAATGGTGAGATTTTCCTGATCCTGGAGACGGTGAAGCAGGGAGTAGATAGATTCCTCGGCGGCAATATCCACTCCGGTGGTGGGCTCATCAAAAAGCAACACCTGGGGGTGGCCGATCAAAGCCCAGGCGATCAGCACCCGCTGCAGTTGTCCGCCGGAGAGAGTCCCCAATTTCAACCTGAGTAAAGCATCGACTGAATTTTCAAAGCCGACTGAAGCCAAGACCCGGTGGATTTCGTGAGGATGAGCGTTTTTTAAATCGAAGAATTCCGCCGTGGTCAGCGGCAAGTCGGAACCGACGTAAAGTTTTTGCGGGACATAGCCCAATTTGACCAGCGGACCCCATTTTATTTCCCCGGAATAGGGAATCAGACCCAACAGGGTTCTGAAGAGGACGGTTTTACCGGCACCATTGGGGCCGATAATGGCCAATGTTTCACCTTTTTGGACGTCAAAGCTAATGTCATCCAAAATCAGATTTTTATTGAACTCAACTTTTAAACGGGAGACGTGCAGAATGAAATCGGACATAAGAACATTATATGGGATTTATGTTATAATTTACGAACAATTTATGAACCTGACGGTGCGGAGGGTTGGAACCGCGCCTGACGCGGGATTTTTTGTTTTATGAAAAAAGATAACGAAATAATGTATGAAACCGAGGCCGCGTACCGGACGGTACACGGTTTAGTTTGGGTGCTTTGAGGAAAAAGATTGTAAAGTATACAAGGTATTAGTTTTAGAGCGGAAACTGGAAGAGCAAATGTTTGCAGCGGCTTGTGAAGGATTCAGAAGAGTACCAACAGAGGATTTCCGAAAAGATGTGGCAGAGCATGTCCGGGACGGAGTACTGTATGTGATTATTAAGGATAGTAAGGCGGTGGGCTTTGCAGTTTTTAAGGATTATCCGGAACTGAAAACGACATATATATCCGGGATTGTAAAAGGATCCGGAACTCCGTCAGGGATTGTGGAAAAGATAGTGGCCAGGCACGTTAGTAATTTTGAAACTGCGGTGGTGAGAACCCAAAATGACCGGGTGGTGGAAATAATGAAAGGAGTATGCAGAGAAGTGATACCGATCAGACGGGAAGCCGATGAAAAAGACCTGGATATATTGAAACAAACTAAATTATTTTCTCCGAAAATGAGCTCTGATTTGGTAGTACACGGACATTACAGTGGCAGTCCAATGATCGGGGAGGGCGAAAGAAGACGCAGTCAGGACGAAGAAGTAAGAAAAACCACCGACCGCCTGGATTACGAAAAAGGCGATGCGCTCATACTGATTGGGTTTATTGGGTGTTACAATAATGAAGTCACAACCTAAAAATTTATGATTGATGAACAGGTACAAAAATACAGTGAAGAATTAAAAAAACTGGGGATTGAGCACCGGGTGATGGAGCACCCGGATATGGTGGAAGCGGAAAAAGTACAGGCCTATTTAAATGACGATTTATCCGGCAGCTGCCCGACGCTGATTTTTAAAGCCGGGGACAATTTCGTAGCCCTGGTTAAAAGAGGCGATGTCAGGCTGGACAACGGAAAAATGAAAAAGGCGCTGGGGGTGACCAATCTGAGAATGGCCAATAAAGAGGAATTTGAAAATCTGACCGGGGTGCCGGTCGGGGCGGCCAGAGTTTTCAATTCCGGGCTGAAAACTTACCTGGATAAAAGCATATTTGAAAAGGAATATTTAAACGGCGGGACGGGGAGTTTTGAAGTAACATTTAAATATAAAACGGCGGATTTGAAAAAAATTCCGGGGGCGGCGGTAGTGGAAGTAACGGACGGCGGGAAAGCGCGAATCTTTGCCGGGATGAGACCAACGGGAAGGCTCCATTTGGGAAATTATCTGGGGTCGGCCAAGGGGATGCTGGCATTACAAAATATGCCGGAATACGAGACCATTTTTATGGTAGTAGACCTGCACGGAATTACCACACCATACGACAGGGCGGGTTACCGGGAAAATATCAGACAGGTGATGCTGGATTATTTAGCCATCGGGCTGGATCCGGAAAAGTCGATACTGACCGTCCAGTCCAGAGTCCCGGAACATATAGAACTGGCATATCTATTTTCGACGGTGACCACAATAGCCAAAATGTCCCATTTACCGACGTTTAAGGAGAAAGTGAAACAGTATCCGGAGCATGTGACGATGGCCCTACTTAATTATCCGGTGCTGATGGCAGCGGATATCCTGGTTTATAAAGCGGAAAAGGTACCGGTGGGGATCGACCAGGAGCCGCATCTGGAAGTAGCCAGAGAAATTGCCAGGAGAATGAATCAGGAATACGGAACGGATTTTCCGGCACCTACCAGATTTGCAACCAAAGGGGAATATGTGCCGTCGCTCTCCGGAGAAGGCAAGATGAGCAAGTCGGTGGAAGGCAGCTATATCAATCTGACCGATGACCTGAAAACCGTGACGGTAAAAATAGCCAGGATGCCGACGGATATGGGCGGGCCCGGGGAGGTACCCAAGGAGGGGCCGGTGGCAAATATTTTTAAATTTATGGAATTGTTTAAACCGGATAAACTGGAATATTATGCGGGGCTTTATGTCCAGGGAAAATTAAGGTATGCGGAGATGAAGGATGATTTGGCCAGGGCTATTTTTGATGAGATCAGACCGATACAGGAGCGGAGAACGGAGATCGAAGCCAGATCCGGATATGCGGAAAAAGTGATTGAAGAAGGGGCGGTAAAAGCCCGTGACATAGCACAAATTACATTAAAAGAAGTTAGGGAGAAAATGGGATTAAATGGGATTTTGGGAACTTGATTAAAGATGGATGAACCGGTGGAACAATTGACTGTAGACCAAGTAAAAAATGCTTATCATAGTTTCAGAGTTGAGGTAAATTCGAAAGAGGGAGTAGTCCAAAGAGCGGCAAGTGCAGTCGGCAGCTTACGGCCGAGATCCAGTGAAGAGGAAATCAAAACACGGCAACAATCCCTGGATGAAAAGAAAGAGAGGATAGATAATCAGCGGAGAATTTCCGGTTTACAATTAGGTCCATCAATACAAGTTTCGGATAGGAAAGTTTCAGAGCAACTGGATGCGGAAAAGTTCATTTTATTCAGGTTATTAACCACCGGTGAATATAGGCGCCTAATAACACCGGCAGCTGCGGCCAAGGTTGTGGGTCTAAGATGGGCACGGGAAGTTTTTCCTGACGGGGTTAATGGTCCGAACTTACAGGTAAAAGATTTTGACGGAAATTTGTTACCGGAAGGGTTTATTCAGGAAGTAGGGAATAATCAAAACTTAAGAGACCAAACGGGCAGGAGGCGGGAATTTTACCTGCGGGTAGCCAAAGACCCAAAGTTATTTAAGTTGAGAGAGCAGGTATATAGGACGGAAATATTTCATTTAGAACCGGAAGAATATGAGGATCTGGTGGCTGAAGCAGTACTAAAGAAAATTAGTGACCTCAGAAATAGGGATTTGGGTTACGGGGAGAATGAGGCTGCGAGCAAGGGACTGGAAATGGAAATATACAAAAAGGATAATTTGACTCAACCGGGAGTGAGAATAAACCTTGAAGCAATGCAGGAGTTAGGAGTACCGGTGACATATGACGGATGTAGGGAATTGCCATTACCCTGGTCGGTATCCATGCGGGATCAGCTGAGAGCTTTGTATGAAATGATAAAAGCCGGGGTAATACCTGTTGAGTACAGCATAAATTTTCATCTGAATTTCGGAGGCGCGGATTGGCATGAAGGTTTGGAGGATGCATTTGTGCTGCAACAAATAATCGATGCTTCAGGGATGATGAATGCTGCCTCTTTAAGACCTGTGAAGCTAAACAACGGATCTGACATAGGAATATATTTACAGGGTTATGGGGAAAAGGAATTAATTGAGAGAGTAGTGTCTCCCCGGGGACAACCGGTTAGGATACGGATGAACGGGGTCCTGGAATTGAGACATTTTCAACAAAGATGGGCAGATTCCCAGATTACAGTAATTAATAGCGAATTGCCGGAAGAAGATAAGAATTGGGCATACAAGAGGGAATTATGGTCGATGTTCCGGGATCTGAATAACATCGGAGCAATGGTAGAAGCGGCTACTGCCAGCATTAGACTAAAGACGGGGAAAAGTTCGGATCCGGAAAGAGACACAGAATTAGCTCGGGTATGGGAAATTGCTAAATTGAGAAATCTGGAACTGGCGGATAAATTTAAAATTGACGATGCAAAAGCTCTT
>DAHXMV010000006.1 GCA_027371535.1 Candidatus Amesbacteria bacterium
CCGGAGGAGTGGGAGCCACGGGCTGCACTGTCACCAACTCAAACGGCAACCTGGCCTGTACCGGGACTATCACCAGCAACGGGATTGCTTTAAACCAATACTGGTCAAAGAGCGGCAATACGTTATCACCCATTAATCCCACCGACGGGGTGACCTTAAACGGTTTGTTAACTGCCACAGCCGGAGCCACCTTAACCGGAACCACGGCCATCAATACTACCGGAACGGCCAGTACCAGTATCGGCAATTCCACCGGTACCTTAGCTTTGACCTCATCCGGCTTAAACGTATCGACTGCCGGAGTCATGTCCGGAATCACCGGCTATACCCAGACTTCCGGCAACTTTGCCCTGACTTCCACCGGCTTAAACGTGACCACCGGCGGAGCCCTGACCGGCGTGGCTTCCATGGATACAATTACGACTGATGCCACCCACCTGACTTTTGCCGGCGGCGGAACTCTGGCTGCCACCAGCTCAACCCTGAATCTGCAGGGAGACGGAACTGTGGATGTGAACATTGCCGGAGGAGTGGGAGCCACGGGCTGCACTGTCACCAACTCAAACGGCAACCTGGCCTGTACCGGGACTATCACCAGCGGTGGTTATACTTTGTCTAACTTCTGGCAAGAAAACAACGGTACAGTTGCTCCTAAAAATATCACTGATGATTTATTAATCGGAGGTACTTCAACATCATCAGCTAAATTTGCTGTAGTTTCAGGTACAGGAAATATAACTGCCGGTGCGGCCTCACTTTCGGGTAACCTGACATTTGTGAATGCGGGAGTGATAGCTACTACCGCCAGCCAGACCCTGAGTATCGGCGATACCAATACGGGAATTATTAAAATCGGCAACCAGGGATTGGGATATTCGGGAGGCGCAACTGTCAGCGGAACATTGCATTTAGATGGTGTTTACGGGATTGACGGAGGCGGTTTGTCTGATTGTCAAGCAGGTAACAAAAAGCTGGTCTATGATGCAACAGCACGTAGATTCAGATGTGATGCAAATGCATCTTTAGTAAGGCCCTTTACTAATACGAGCAATGTAGCTCTGGTCGGAGCCACCGGTACAAATTATTGGCAGTGGATTGGCCATACTCCCTCTTCTCCTTCAGCGGCTTTGGTAACTTCGACCGATTCAATATTGGTTTCCGGTACGGTAAATTTCCAGAATCTTAGTCAGACGAACAAAAACTTGTCTATTGAGTTGTGGGCAAATAACAGTTCTACTTCAACAATTCCTACTTGTGGCGGTACGGGAAACAACTACATAGTGGGTGCAGTTTTGGGTGTACTTGCATCTTCTGCAGGTGGTAATTCGGTTATAACCTTCTCATTGGTAGATACGCCAAATTCAGCGAATGTCCAATATACCATCTGTTCTAATTTAAGTAATCAACAGATAGGAAACATTGTACGTACGGATATTCAGCTGCAGGAAATTACAACCTCCGATTTGGCTGAGATATATCCAACAAACCAGCTGAATATCCAGGCAGGAGATGTAGTGACTTCAGACCCGACGCTCAAAAACGGAGTAATTAAATCCCAAACTACTGGTGATGCAAACGTGATGGGAATAATTTCTACCAAACCGGCCCAGGTGATAGGAGGTGCGGATATTCCCAGTGGCAGCATGGCGACTTTAGTTGCTCTGACCGGCCGGGTTCCGGTAAAGGTGTCCAGCATAAACGGACCCATAAATTCAGGTGATGCGATCACCTCCAGTATTATTCCGGGTGTTGGCATAAAACAAATTCAACCGGGTACTATTGTGGGTAAAGTAATAGAGCCGGTAGCGAATTGGAATTCGGATACATGTAAAAAAGTCAGCAGCCTGAATGAGGCTAATGCCAGATGGCCGATAGATCCCAACGGCGCAAATAACAATCCGATATGTTTCGCTGTCCCGGCGAATCAGGTGGACAATTTACCGGCTAGTTATACCGATCCGTATGTTTATATAGGAAAAGTGATGGTGATGGCCCAAAAGCAATTTACTATCCCGGCAGATTTTATAGCAGAAAATTCAGACTTGCATATTTTAGATCAGAATCCAACCGTTGATCCCGATTTATCTCAAATGTCATCGTATTCATTAGTCAATGCCGACAACCAAACAGTCACAAATGCCCAATCGTTTTCAGATTTAACAGCCGCTAATGCTAATTTTGGCGAAGTAATTGCAGACTCGGTCAAGACAAGCCAGATTTCTGCCAAATATTTCAAATTAAACGGCACAACTTTGGTAGCCGACAATAACCTGGCATTAAAAGTTATCAGCAATACAAAAAACACGCTCTTGGGTATAGATAACTCCGGGAATATGCAACTGGCCGGGAGTTTGGTTACCCAGTCGGGCAACTTTGACGTAACCCAGGATTACGCCGCGTCTGATTCGGCTTTAGAAAGCGGTGACGTCATGGCTATAGATACTAACAATTCCGGAATGGTGGTAAAAACGGGCCAAGCTTATGATCAAAATATACTGGGTGTTTATTCAGATAAACCAGGAATTAGGATGTCAGGTCTGAGTAATGATGCGAAAAATAGCATTCCCGTGGCCACCAGCGGAAAACTACCGGTGAAGGTGTCAGATGTCAACGGTCGGGTAAAAGCCGGGGATTTTCTGACTGCATCGGATATTCCGGGTGTTGCTATGAAGGCCACGCAGCCGGGAGAAGTTTTGGGCAAGGCTCTGGAAAATATGGTTTGCCCGGCAGATCCGACAACCGACACCTGTACGGTAAAGATAATGGCGGCTGTAAACGTGGCTTTTACCGACCCCAATAATAGTCTTGCTGATATAGCCAAAACAACGATTTCAACTGATAAACTTCTACTGGATAAACCGCTGACTATCGGCAGTCAGGAAGTCAATGGATCACTGACCAACGCTCTGGTAGCCATAAGCGATAGCCTGAACGATACAGCCCAAAGCGTTAGTAATTTACAGACAACCCTGTTTACCTTATCGGAAAAAACAAATGTATTGGATAAAAGAGTCAGCAGTTTAGAAACGCAGTCAGCCACAATTTCTTCATTGATTGTAACCAATACAGAGAATACACGAAGCCTGGCGGATCAAGTCAAAAATCTGATTTCCGGATTGAGCTCCAGAAATACCCAAAATAATCTGATTTCACCGGAAATGATTATGGCTACACAATCAGCAAATATTAATAGTATTTCAGTTGCATCAGAAGCATCCATTTCCGGGGAATTATCGGCTGACAATGCGGTTGTAACCGATACGTTTAAATCTTTCGGCCGGACATACCTGTTTGACACCACAATTGCCGGTGCCTTTGATATCATGAACACTTTAGATATGACTCAGAATTCAATCAGCGTGACCGGGACTTCGTTATCACCCAGCGGCAACCTGGCTGACGGAGTGATGTACTTGCAAAGTGCTGCCGGAGCCAGCCTGATCGATTTGTTTAATGGCCAGGTGACTATCGGCAAAGACGGTACAATTGAAACTAAAGGCAACCTCAAACTGGCCGGCAACCTGGATGTGGAAGGGGCCATTACCACCAGCGCCGTTGCCGGTGAAGATCTGAAAGCCAGGGATATACTGTATGTTTCCGATACCGGAACGGTGAAGAAAGTTGGTCAGGCCGATTTGGCAGCGGTAAATATCATCGGAATTGCCGCAGCTGATGCAAATACGGGCGAGACGGTACAAGTTATTATCGGAGGCAAAGTAAAAGGTTATGCGGATTTGGTTCCGGGCAAGAAATACTATGTCGATGTGAACGCCGATCAAATTACGGCTGCGCCGGTAAATCCCGAAAAGGCGGTACCCGTAGGAGTGGCTCTGACCGGTGACGAACTGATTATCCAGATGGCCAGGACAGTCAACGATATAACCAATGCCAGCAGCTCGGCTACCTCTCAAATTATGTCGGTACCGACGGTGACCCCGTCTCCGACATTTGTACCATTGCCGACAGAGACACCGGTACCTACATTGACACCTACCGATACACCGGCGGCAACAAGCTCTGCCACTATTTTTCCCTCTGCAACTCCGGCTCCTACGGGGATAAATCTGGTTGTACCAAATAACCAAATCCTCAGCCCGGTAAATTAAGAATGGATATTTAAATGGTGATATAGCCCCGGATTAGCAGCTAAGGCAGAAAAGAAAGAAGAAGCTTTTAACAAGATAAAGGAAATAAAAGAGACTGATGCTTTACAGACGGACGGAAATATACAAAAGCTGAGATTCGAAGGACATGACAGGGATGAAATAGCCAAAGCCTTCAGGAAAATATTCCCAAAAGCAATGTTTTATTAAATATCGGGTCAATTCAGCCACGGTCGAATAATCCGGAATTAACCAGTGAGAATTTATAGAAACACTGAGATAAGTCAGAGATCGTTAGGGAGCGGGAGTAGTCTGGAGAACCAAAGGTGTAGGTGTAGGAAGCAGTTTCTTGGTGACTGCGGCGGGAGTTGACACTTCGGGAGGATTATTCATATCAGCGACGTTGAGTTTGGGTAAATTTGGGTTGGCCAGGGCACTATTGATATTAGAGGCGGAGGTCTGACCGGCACTGGCTGTGTTTTTGGTCTGGGCGTCCAGTTTAACAGTTAAATCGGCAAGCAAGGCGGAAGCTGTCTTGTAATTGGGATTGGTGGTGTCGGACTGCAACAAGCCCACGGTTTTTTGGGCTGCCAACTGCGCATTTTTCAGATCACCCTGATCCCTTAAAGCCAGAGCCAGGTTGTAGTAGGCGTTGGCATAATCTGCCTTGATGCTGACGGCGTCGTTAAAGAACCTGACAGCCATAGCATAATTTTTGGCCGTATAGTAAATTCCACCGACATTGACCCTCAACACCGGATTTAAAGGATCACGCTGAATTGCCCGGCCGTAAGCGTCCAGGGAGAATGTAAGGGCATTTTGGGCCACTCCGGTAATGTTCCTGTAGATGGAGGCTAAAACTTCCCAGTCACGGGATGACCGGGGGCTTAAAGCAACAGCAGCCTTGCCTTCATTGATGCTCTGGGAGAGTAATGTCTGGATAGTCTGCTTGTCCTTGTCGGAGAGAGTCACCGGTTTATTATTTGAGGCGGCAGAATTTCCTGCTGCCAAGGCATTGGCCAGGGCAAAATTAATTTGCGACAAATCCACCCGGTAAAGATCTATATACGGGTTTAATCTCTCAGTCTTTTGGAGGTATTGATAAGTCAGATTACCACTTTTATTAACCTGGTTTAGTGCGAGACGGTGGTAAACATCTGCTGCAATGACATTATAAATCTGGAAGGAGAGCAGCAAGGACCCAGCTAGATAAAGTATGAATACAAATGAAGGAATAATATTAATTTTCTGATCACTGGAGGTAGAAGCATGAATGCCGATTGCCAACTCGGATTCTTTTTCGCGGATTTGAGGCTGCATCAGCATCAAGGCAGCACCGACCAAAAAACTGATGAAAGTGGATGTCACTGTGCTGGCATGGATAAAGAAAATAAGGACTATCACAAAACCACTGAGGCTTAATGAGGAAAGAATCAGCTGTTCGTAGTTTTCCTGGGAATAATTCTTTAGGGAGATGTTTTTGAAACTATTGGAGAGGATAACATAGCAGAAGTAAACCAGGCCGATAATCCCGAAAAGTCCCAATGTGGCTATAACCTGGAAGAATTCGTTAAAGGCTGTATCAAAGGAATAGTTCCAAAATAATAAGGAGTTAAATTCGACGGGTTTATAGGCAGTGAAATTAAACAAATAGCTACCGGGCCCGGTACCGATAAAGGGGGCATCGCGGAAGGCAGAAGCGGAAATTTTCCAGGAAATATCCATGGGGAGCTGGATTTCTTTGGGAAAGCCGGCTTCGATATGCTGGATCACGTTACCGGAAAAAGGTAAAAGGGCCAGGAAAAGGGTTAAAAGGGAAACCACAGCCGGGATGGCAAAAAAGGTCAGAGTTTTGGGTGTATGGCGGGATTTGGGGAGCAAAATGCTGACCAAATAATCAAAACCCAATAATACATAAGTGGGTATTGAACCAATAATTATGATGGTAACTGAAAACAAAACCGATAAAGACATGGCAGCCCAGACTGGCAAAAATTTATTGGGATTTAGAAGGGAAATCAAAGGGAGGGGCAGCATAATCAGCAAGAAGGCAAGTGTGGAAAACGTAGAACCGGTAGTGGTAAAGTTGACCCCCTGTGAAAAAGAAAAGGGCAAATTTATGCCGATAAACGATAACAAACTGATGACAGCTACTACAACAGCGCTGCCGTAGAGCACATATAGGAAATTTTTAAGTTTGGGCAGTGATTTCAGGTTAGAAACTATGACAAAGTATAAAAGGATGTATGTTATCCAGGCGTAAGCTGAACTATGGATGTTTGGAAAGTTACCAAATACGGCCGTATATCTGGAAGTACTGAAATAGGTGGAGGCGAGGATCGTTGCCATGGTGATTAATAGCGGCACATCAAGCGGGGTACGGGTATAAGTTATTTTACCTTTAGCAACCCAGGACAGGATCCATAAACCGAGTAGCAGAACAGTAGCTATAACCAAAAAAGAAATTTTTGGAAAATCATAATATTCGGTAGTGAAATTAACGACCAAAAGAGGAGTAAAAGCAGTGACCAACAGAATGATATATGTAATGATTTTATCTAAATATTCGGAGAAGTTTTGTCTCATATCAAGTGAAAAACAATGTATGTAATATAAGAAAATGAAATCCGGTAGTCAATAGGCAATATTTAGGGGTAAAATCAATATAAACGGGGTGTAATTCACCGGTAGAATGCTCGGTTTGGGACCGAGATGCACAGGGTTCAATTCCCTGCACCCCGACTGAAATGGTTAATCAACAACTGACCGATTATATTCTTCAACAGACGGCTAACGGCTATTCACATGATGTGATCAGGGACAGGTTGTTGGAAAGCGGCTGGAATGCAGAAGAAATAAATGAAGCTTTTATAAACATTAATCAGGAAGCCAAACCTGTTTATGAAGCTGCACCGGCAACTGAGACTGTCAAAAAAGATATTATAGAAACTCCCGTACAAAAAACCGGTAGCGGAATAAAACCGGTTGAAAAAAGACAAATGAGAAGCCCGAATACTTTGGCTATCCTGATAGTTATTGCAGTGATGGCAGGATTATTGGGGCTGGGAACGCTATTTATATATAGAACGGCAAAAGAAAATATCATGGGGGAGAAAAATACCGGGCAGAATGTGTTTAATCCCTCCGTAGAAACGAGCGAGCCGGTAGGGAAAACAATAAATAGTCAAGATAAATCACTTTATACAAGTATCAATAATGATTTTCATATTCAAAAACCGACCGACTGGGTAATGGATATTAGCAGTAATTCGGGAATACTTGTCAGTTTTAAGAACCGGACACCAGATGGAGGAGAAGCTGACAGGCTGACAGCCACAATTGATGTAGTCAGGGAAAAAATACCCAACATTACCCTGGAATCATACGTCAGCAAGAGTAAGGACGTTTTGAAAAGCAGTTTTGATAATATGATTTTTATCAAACAGGATTATGTGAGTATAAATAATAAACCGGGATATTTATTGGAAAGTACCTATGACAGGGGGGCCTACCATCTGCATATACTTCAACTGATAGCAGAAAATAACGGTATGGGATATGTAGTAACGGCAACATCACTGGATTCAGTCTGGAGCAAATACAAAGATTTATTCAGATCAACTTTGTTAAGTTTTGAAACAATTTAAAGATTGGTATAATTGATCAGCAAGTTTTGCGGTTAAGCGGGCCGAAGCCCTAATACCCGCAATATGCGCCAATTTGCGGGTATCGCTCAATGGCAGGGCATCAGTTTTCCAAACTGATTACAGGGGTCCGATTCCCCTTACCCGCTCCAAATAAAAGGATTAAAATATATTCTTCGATATTTAGAGCTATACTAGACCTCTTTTTCTTTGAATATTTGGTTCGCGCAGCTTTGAGTATGATTCGTTAAACTGTTCTTTTTACGCCATTAATAGGGTGACATTTTCCGCACATCACCTTTTCTATATCGCTATTATTAATCTTAATCGGAAGATTCCACCCTTTTACAATTGCCGTGATTTGCGAGGGATTTGGCAAAGGTTTAGTGCAAGTGGCATCATACATTACCCCTTTAAGCAAAATGCCTTTCATAAATGTACAGATTGTCGGATTCTGGTCACAGCTTTCTAACGTTGGAGGGAAAGTGGAGTTTGATGTTGGGGTTGTGAACTGCTCTTTGGCCATTTGTGTCTATATTATCAAATAATTTGTAATATTCAACAAATCTGAAGCAGGTAAAGTTGGAGGCTTTGGTATCTTAGTTGGCCAAGGCCAAATGACAATGAAGTTGAACAAGTTGAAATGCAATCGTTATGAGCTCGTCAATGCTATTATTTATTAGCTGGTTTAGTTCGCGCGAAATCCGCTTACCCGCTCAAGAATATGGATTTTCAGAAAATGGTTCAAAGGTCATCAGATATCAGAAATAAATATTCCATATTGGAAAAGAAAAAATATGGAAAAGAATGGACTAAATAACAGATAATAGAAGAGGTATTTATAAAATCCACAAATATACCGGAGGAGCGGATAGCAACAGAAACAGTTTAGGGTAAATTCCTGATGACAGATTCTTTCAGGGATTTGAGTTTACCGAGACTGATAGGACGGTTATGTTTGTGATGGCGGCTGTTTTTGAGTAGCAGCATCTGGAGTTTAACGCCCAGGCGTTTGGCCGTTTTGTGAGAATGGATGTTTTTCTGATTGGTGACACCGGTAGGTCTCTTGGCCATTGGCTACAGTATACACTGCAGATAGCCTTTTTGTTACCGGAAACGGGTGTTTTTTAAAGTGGCAACAAAAATAGACCAGCTGTCAAATACCCGGGGTGGCTGACGGAGTAGCGGTTGATGAAGGTACAAGAGTAGTTTTTACGGGGGGCAATTTCTTTTCAATAATTTCAACGGAAAGAATTTTTACCGGATTAACCGGTTTGCTGTTTTCCCCGGAAGGACCGGCTTCTACAGGCGCGGTGGCGATTTTATCCACGACATCCAGACCAGCAGTGACGTGGCCGAATATAACATAATTGGGGGGCAAACCATAATCCTGGTGCATAATAAAAAACTGACTGCCGTTGGTATTCGGACCGGAATTGGCCATGGCTACCGTACCACGGGTATAAGAGCCGGAAAACGGTTCGTCGGCAAAGGTATAACCGGGACCCCCGGTACCGTTCCCGCTGGGATCCCCGCCCTGAATCATAAAACCACTGATAACGCGGTGAAATATAGTATTGTTATAAAAATTTTTCCTGGCCAGATAAACAAAATTGTTTGCGGTAATCGGGGTATGCATATTGTCAAGAAGGATGGAGATTTTTCCCGCCGAAGTGACCAAAACGGCGGTATACTGCGTCTGGGAATTAATAATCATAGTGGGTAAATTTGACGAGGTTGGTGTGGGCATGTTTGTGGGTGTTCTATAAGACTGAACCGGATTTAAATTATTGGCAATCTGCTGACTGTCGTCCCGCGGACTTTTGGAAGAGATAACGAATATCAGCCCGATGATTATACCTGCAAAAATAAATACTGAAAAGATAATCATCCATGAGCGGTGCATAAGGCCTTTAGTATATCAGATTTCAAAAAGAATGGGATTTGTAAAGATTGATCTGATTTTGCAGATCGGAAAGCATTGCCCGATCGGGGTTTAGTAATTGATTAACAACCATATCGGAAGGAAAGATATCCTTCAGATCGGATTGATAGTTTACGCCTGCCCTGGGAATACGATGGGAGATAATTTGTAATCCGGAATTATTCCAGGTAACCACCAGGGTAAGAGGTACAGAGATGCCCGAGCCGGGTATGATATTTCCCTGGTTTGAATAATATTCCTGACATATGGCCCAAAGATAAATAACCCGGGGCCGGGAAATACCGGAGTTTAAAATTTTATAAGCGCAATAAACCCGGCCCAAATTATGCGTTTTTATACCCAGTGAGGCTACCAAAAAAGAATTTATGGTCTGAGAATCCGCCGTATCCAATTTCAGCGATGGCGTGGGTGACGGGGTAACCGCGGGAGTGGAAGTGACAGCCGGCATGGTCTGCGAAACCAGTTTGGTGATTTGGGTAGAAGCGAGCTGGGATTTGATAAACGGCAGGCTTTTATAACCGGCATATCCCGCCAGAACCAAAAGCAGCAGGAAGATTAACAACAGTAAGAACTTCCCCATATGATGATATATTTATTATTTTACACCCCGGGATGATTTAAGTAAAAAATCAAATCGGATATAATGGGGATAATGAAGAAGAAACTGATACTTGCCGGAATAATAATTAGTATAATAGCTGCGGGATGGATATTAAAAGACAGGTATCTGAAAGTGAGAGTCGCATTGCACAGTAATAAGGCTGGTATATCCATTAAATTTCCCTACGGGTGGCAGATTACCTACCCGGCAAATACAGACGCCAATCTCTTCCGGATACAGGCGGATGCCAGTTCAAAAGGAGAAATTACCGGTAATATTAAGGAAATTTCAGTGACTCTGAACAAAAACAGCGGAGCTGGCCAGTTAATTGCCACCCAAGAGGATTTTGACCGCTATTATATGGTTAAAAATAACGATACGGCCACAGATACCGGAATTATCAAAGTTCAAAACGAAACGGTGGGCGGAGTTAAAGCAGTCAGACTGGCAGAAATGGATGTTTTTAAAACTTCGTCGGAATACGGTTTTTTCTCGGAAACGGTGTGGGCCAGAAAAAACAACACCAATTATTATATTAATATGATGGGCAACGGGAGTATAAGCAAAACGGATATCGAAAAATTTGACGAAATTCTGAAGAGCTTTAAATTTGATTGATTTTTGCGCCCCCGGGAGGAATCGGACCTCCATCATCTGTTCCGAAGACAGACACTCTATCCATTGAGCTACGAGGGCAAACAACATAATTTTAACCCAAAATAAGGTAAAATGAATGTGATTTGGTAGGTATTACCAAATATGGTGGGTGTAGCTCAGTTGGTTAGAGCGCCTCGCTGTGGACGAGGAGGCCGGCGGTTCAAGTCCGCTCACTCACCCAAGTTTTTCCAGCCTCAAGCAAATATATCAAACAACTGCACCCCAAGACGGGATTAGAAGTATATTGATTGTTATTTAACTCTCTTTGTTACAACCATATCTCTGATTACCATTGTGTCATCCTGCTCTACCATAAACAAAATGATATTTGCGATTTTATCAGTATTCATCCACTTTTGATTGTCTCTTAAAGTACCAAATTTTTCGAAAAGCCGGGTTTTCATGCCGCCTGGGTAAAAACCACTAACTTTAATATTACTGCCAGCAAAGTCATCCTTGAGTGTTTCCGTAAAGCCTCTTAATCCCATTTTGGAAGAGACATAAACTGACTGTTTGGCAACTCCCTTTAAACCGGAAGTGGAAGAAACGTTTATGATGTGTGCTTCAGGAGAGCTTTTCAGCTTAGGCAATAGGGCTTTAGTGACATAAATTGGACCTTTTAGGTTTACATCTATGACCTTTGATATATCTTCATACTTGTTCTCGTCTAGCAAACCTTCAAGCCATATGCCTGCATTATTAATTAATACATCAACCCCCCGTATTCCAGAGCAGGCTTTTACAACCTTATTAAAATCACTGACATCAGCAGTGTATACGTGAAGCGAATTATTATTTATTTCCTTTTCCATCGCGTTTAACTTTTCCGGGTCTTTGCTTATTACATGCACAATCGCTGATTTGGTTAAAAATAGTTTTACCAATGACAATCCTAACCCGTCAGTTCCTCCAGTTATGACAACGTTCTTATTTTTGATGTCCATACTTCGTTTATTATATCAAAACTTTAATGAGTTCTGACTTGTACCCAAGACGGGATCAGGACTCTTTAACATTTTCATTCATAAATTTCGTAGTTATATACGGCAATGCGTCAGTATCGTCTGCTGCTAATCTAATCATGTTTAAATCCGGGCGGTAAAATAGCTCTACCCCATTTACAACCTTTTTTTTCTGAACTTCCACCCTTAACTTATCAAATTCATATTTATCCAAAACCAAATCAATATCGCCAACCTGAGGCTTGTCCGGGTCCGGTCTTCGTATATATAAATATTTATAGGTAGTTTCGGGGAAATCTCCCCTTTTATCGTCAATTTTAACCGGCCGGTATAAAAGGTAATATTTCTGATTCCAATTAATATTTATATCGGTCATTTCCTCACGAAGTTTGGTAAGGAAAGCAAATTCGTCATCAAAATGGGTAAAAATTCCCAAATTGCCGGATGCAGGCAAGTATTTGCCAAAAAATCTATAGCACAGTTTGAAACAGGCAAAGTGAACATGCGTAATTGCTTTTATCAACTCTTCATGAGTCCCGATCGGACTAAATCTAAATGACGTCATTTTGTTAGTTTAGGCTTTCTGGGCGGGGAACAGTCACTGAGCAATATTTTAATGGGATAATCCCTGTCCAGTCTTTCCATGTCTTCTTTGCTTAGTTCAAAATCAAAAATTCCGATATCTTCCAGAATATGTTTTGGGTCAAAGGCTTTAACCAGAGCCGCCACCCCATTTTTTTGAACGAGCCATTTTAAGGCTATCTGGGACTGGCTTTGATGATATTTTTGAGCCAATTCATCCACAACCACGATTCCGGGTTTTGAAAGCTGTCCAAGCTGTAACGGCCGATATGCCGACAATAATATGTGGTTATGTAAACAATAATCGTAAACGCCGGAAACCAACGGTTCCCGGATTGCCAAATTAAAATGCATCTCGTTACAGACGATTTTTCCGCCGGTATATTGGTCTATGAATATCAGCTCTTCCAGCCGGTAATTACTGACACCGATATATTTGGTCAATTTATTATCCAGCAGGTACATTAAACCGTCTGCAACTTCGGAAACGGGAACATCGGGATTAACCGCACCTATCATGTATAAATCAAAATAGTCAGTTTGTAGTCTTTCAAGGGATCTTTTAGCTTCGTCAATCAAATCCTGTTTACTTTTGGCGAAATTCTGATTAATGGCTTCAGACAAAAACAGACTCTTTCTGGCAAAACTTTTCATGGCCTCCCCTACCAGAATGTGACAATAACCCTCGGCATAATTCTGGGCGGTCCTAAGCCATCTGAACCCGGAGTTTAAAGCTTTCTCCATGGCCTTTATCTGGCCGGCGTCATCATTTCTCGGATCATGTTTCATCCCCCCGCCAACCATATAAGTGCCCAGACCCAATTTGGGAATTGTACCACCCGTTCTTAAATCAATTTCCGGTATTTTACCCATTTTTTTAATTGTAACATCGAAATACCATAGGGTTCAAAATGGTAATCCGCCTTTAAAAAGAGTTTCAGTGAATCTCCGGTCTTTGACCCAATAATTACGATTTGGGCTTGAAAATCTCCATAGTACATGATATAGAAATATTAAAAATATGGCGGTTAAACGCGTAAAACCTAAAAAAACCCTGGAAGAAAAACTGGAGGAGGTGCAGTTGGATGCCGCACTGATCCAAAATTCACGGGCCCAGAAATGGGAAGAAGTCCGCAAACCCTATGAGGATTTTGTCTTCAAGGAGAAAAGAAACGGTTTCGCTTTCGGGTTGGTAATAGGGGCTATTTTAACTTTCATCATTTTGCTTTCAATTGCCTCGACACTGTAATTTGATAAGGCCGAAGTGATAAAATAGGAACTTGAACATGAATGACATAGCGGCGAATTTTCTATCTACCCTGAGCATGGGTAAAGGCGAAAAGGACAGCAATGAAAATGAAAGCAATGACCCGGTCAGAGTGCTGGCCAAGGCTTATGAAGTTGCCCGTAATGCCCTGGAATACAGGGCCGACCATCTGGTGAGAAGAGCGGCTATTGAAAGAATTATCAAAAGGCAGATTGTTTTTGAACAGGATACCACCAAAGTTGCCGAAGCCCTCCTGCAGGAGCTGGAATGGGCGAGATATGTCAGCGGGGCAAAAGAAGAGTCATTGTTGATTGCGGATACAGCTTCGATAATAAGCAAATACCGGCATGCGCTGAAAAATTTCGGCGATAATAAGTGGCTTTTGGGGCTGATATCAGCCGAGATCGAGGAAAGGTTAAATCCGACCACGGACTACCAAAAATTTACTACCTTTGCTTTCAACATAATAAAGTCAAAAATCAGGCTGAACGATATCGATAATCTGGACCTGATTTTATATGTGGTGGTGGATAAGGTTTTCTCGCAATCCGATAACGAACAGGTTTCTTATCATATTCTGAAGCTGATCCGCGGGCAAACAGAAGATTCCGGGACAGTGACTACGGATAGGCTCCTGGCGGAGACTTTGAAATATTATAATCTGGCTACGAACAGCCCTACAGCCAACAGACTGGCCGTATTTGTGCGTAAACAAATCGGACCGCTGGTCCTTATCCGGGATATGTACTTTGCCATTCCGGAGGAATTTGAGAAATTGACGACCGACAGGGATTTATTCAACCAATCGGCGGAAAAAGTTCTGAGGGAACAATTGCACCGGATGCGCAGCCGCTTAAACCGGGCCACCATCAGGAGCCTGATTTATGTGTTTTTGACCAAAATGCTGTTGATTATCGTGGTGGAAGTCCCGGTAGAAAAGTTTTTGCGGGGATCCGGAAATATGTTAACGCTATTAATAAATGTGATTTTCCCGGTGGCTTTTATGTGGATACTGACAGCCAGGATCAAACTGCCGGTGAGAAAAGACCAGGAAACTTTAATCCAGGCCGCCGGGGAAACAATTTTCGGGAACCCGGATGAGGTGCCCGAGGACCAGATACTGGCTACCCTGGACCAGAAAAGCTCGAAGATCATGCTCTTTATTTATTACCTGTTTTACGGCCTGTTGTTTTTATTAATATTTGCCGGAATAGTGATGCTTTTAACCTGGATCGGTTACAGCATTGTGTCCCAGATTATCTTTATCTTCTTTTTATCACTGGTAACCTTTTTTGCTTTCAGAATCAAACAAACAGCCATGGTATATTCTTACCGGCCGAGGGTAAGATCCAGCTATTCGTTTTCAGAAAACCTGATGCTGCCGATTGTGACCCTGGGAGGAATGCTGTCGCAGGGAGTTTCACGGCTGAATTTTTTGGTGTTCGTTTTTGATTTTGTCCTCGAGTCGCCGTTTAAAATCATTCTTCACTTTCTGGATAAATGGTTTGCCTTTCTATCGATAAAGAAGGACGAGGTAGTAGGTTGAAATTTTTCCGGGCAAATTCGTGCAATAAACGGCGGACTTCACGGCTATATGCCGGTTTTTTGAAATTAATCCGACCGGTGGTCCATTGAAAATAGTTCTTTTTGGTATGGCGGGGCAGCATCCAGTGCTCAAAATAGAATTTACCGACATTAACCAGACGGGGGGACATGGTATGCCAATCAGAAATGGCCCCGAGGGCCCACCTGAGCCGGGGAATGGACCATTCTTCCAGCCGGTCCAGATCTTTTAAGATTTTAGTTTCGGTATTCCGGGTCGGCAAAAACTGAAACATGGAATGTTTTCTGATGGAATATTTGACCTTACGAACGAGCTTTTTATCCAAAGAATGATATTTGGTAAGTTTGCCGAAAACCCGCATGGAACCCAAACCTTCATAAAACTGATGATAAAGCGCCTTGTGGCCGCTGTTTAATACCCGGCCGGATTTCCAGACATCATGCCAGCAGATTGAAAGCAGCAGCAATTCGTAGTTAATTTTAGACCAGTTTATTTCCCGGCTTTCATCCATAAATTTACCCAGGTTTTTTAATATGCCCAGGACATGCCTGTCATCGTGCATCTGATCACGGCTTTTGCGCATGATTTTGAGGCCTTCCAGGCAGGAGTGTTTTACCTCGGGGGAAATCCGAATATTGTGGCCGGTTAAAAATGAATTAAAAGTAAATTTCCCCGGGTTCATAAAGGAATGATAGGGTTATTTTAACTGATCGGAGGAAGAATTGCTGTCGGGCAAAGCAGCCAGATATTGCCTGTCATACGGGGTAATACAGATATTATCACCCATGGCCAGGGTTTTTCCG
This sequence comes from Candidatus Amesbacteria bacterium, assembly GCA_027371535.1. Lineage (GTDB taxonomy): Bacteria > Patescibacteriota > Microgenomatia > CAZETR01 > Amesbacteraceae > DAHXMV01. The sequence continues at coordinate 16,129 of DAHXMV010000006.1, forward strand.
GAAGATTTTTTTTCATCAATGAGCGGACTGACAGTTTCCAATACCGTAAAGGCGGGCTGGATATCGCTTTTGATTTTAAGGGTTTTGACAAGTCCCAGATAGCGGAATTTGGAACCGGGTTTCAAATAAACAAAATCCATAAGTTCCCAGTGGGGTATGACATCAGGGAGCCGGTGCATAATTGCCACACTGAGAGTATTTATAGTCTGGCAATACTGGCCCGGATACAAATACTTCGGGTAAATTTTAAGTGACAGGCGGTCCCAAATATTCGGATGATCACTATTCATTTGAATATTGCAATTATTCTGGATTGAATATAACATGTTAGACATGGCTGTGAAAAGAATCAGGACCAAAAAAACGGTTTTACCAGAACCAATGGAAGTTACGGAAACACCACCGGAAGTTCAAGAAGCTCCCAAAAAGAAAGTCAGCGGGTGGGTGATTGGAGTTATCCTGGCAGTAATACTGGTAGGGTTTTTCTGGTACAAAACAAATTCCTGGCCGATTGTGGCGATGGTAGGCATGAGACCGATTACAAGATTTGAAGTAGATCAGGCTTTATTCAAGCAGGGAGGTAAGACACAGGTTGAAGATATAATTACGCAGACTTTAATTGAAAACGAACTGAAGAAAAATAATATAAACATCAGCAGCGCGGAAGTTGAAAGTAAAATAAATGATATAAAAGCCCAGCTGGGAAAAACTACCAAGATTGAGGATGTGCTGGCCCAGAGAGGCATGACCATGGATGACTTTAAAAAACAACTGGCTTTGCAGATGGGCATAGAACAATTGTTGAAGAATAAAGTGACAGTAACCGACCAGGAAATTGCAGACTATATTACGCAGAATAAACAGTATATGAGCTCGGCTACCCCAGAAGCCCAGAAAGCCGAAGCGACACAGGCAGTGCAAATGAACAAGCTGCAGACTGAAGTAAATAACTGGATAACCCAGTTAAGGAATGCCAGCAAAATCTGGAGAGCTCCGGGGGTTTAAGACAATTTCAGAGAGTAACGTTCGCGGGAAGAGCGGAGAATTTTGTCAAGATTCTGATTAGATGATTTGTGCGGAGGCAGAGTGGTAGCCAGAAACGGCGGCGAAACCGCCCCGTCGATGGTCATTTTGACGGCAATCTGGTGTTTTTGCAGGGAAACCAGATTGGCGGCGGTAAACGCCCCGCCAAATTCGGCTTCCATGACCCGGGCATCTTCGGAGCCCAGGACAAAACAGACGGTGGTGCCGGCGTTGCCGAAAATGGCCTTTTGGATGGGTTCGGTAATCTGGGCGATATACTGGTTGGCCAGAATCAGGCCGAGCTTAAATTTGCGGGCCTCGGAAAGAATTTTAATAAAGCTTTCGGTGGCGAAATTCTGAAACTCATCGACGTAGAGGAAAAATTCACGCCGGGCATCTTTTGGCTGGTCCACCCGGTTCATGGCGGCCAGCTGCAGCTTGGTGATAAACATGGCACCCAGAAGAGCCGAATTATCCTCCCCCAATTTACCCTGGGACAGGTTGGCAATTAAGATTTTGCCCTGATTTAGAATCTGATCCAGGTCGATGGATGAAGCCGAATGGGAAATCAGATTATGAATCAGGGGGGAATTGACGAACTGGCCGACTTTATTCAGGATACTGGAAATCTGCTCCGCGCGGGTCTTTTCGTCCAATTTATCGTATTCGTTTTTCCAGAAGGAAATCAGCTGATCGTTTTTAATCCGGGAATAAATAGTCTTTCTGAATGCGGAATCGGTGAGCATTTTAATGACATCGGGCAGGGTGGAGCCGGGAATCTGGGTCAGCGTCAATAAAGTATTGCGCAAAATGTATTCCAGACGGGGGCCCCAGGAATGTCCGTAGAGTTTATGGAAAATGGCCACGATGCCGGAGGTAACCAGCTCCGACTGGTCGGGATTGGCCACTTCCAGAATATTTAAGGAAATGGGGTGCTCCTTGTCCGCCGGATTGAAATAAACCACATCGTTGATGCGGTGGGAAGGCACATAATTTAACAAGGCTTCGGCGCTGTCGCCATGGGGATCGATGAAGGCTACTCCCCTGCCCTTTTTAAAATCGTCGACGGCCATATTTTCCAGCAAGGTGGATTTGCCGGTGCCGGACTTACCCAGGATATACATATGTCGTAAGCGGTCTTCGGTTTTAATGCCGAAATTGAGCTGCTGGTTGTGAAAGGTGGTATTGGCAAAGAAGTTGATATCACGGTTGGGATCGGGGGCGTTTTCGGCAGGTTTTGTGTAAACCGGCAGGTTTTCCGGGGCTTCGGAGAAGGAAGCGGAGACGGACCAGGCAACGTTGGGGATTTTGGTGTAGATGCCGGGAAGATGCCAAAGGGATGATAATTCCATGACATTTAAGACCGTAGGAGGCACCAGGAGGCTTTTGAAGGGTTTACGGCCCATAATACAACCAAGGAGAGTACTTTTATCCCAGGGAAGGATTTGAGCAGCCTGGAGGCTGTTGCCGTCGGGGCGGTTTAAAACGGAAATAGCTCCCCGCAAGTCGTAAAGCAGGCGCTGACTGGTGGCGGCAAAGTGAATGCTGACACCGACTAACGGGTAGGACAATTTGTCTTCGACGATCTTTTTTTGGGGAATGGGCGGGTCTTTGACCAGATGCCCGGCTTCGTCGTAATGCTGGGTGGGCTGGATATAGGTATAGGCTTTTCTGACAAGGGATCTGGCAGCCGGGGTCAGCACAAACTGGACCAGGATCCGGTCATCAGGACCGGCTTTACTGAGGACGCCCATCAAGGGCAGCATGGGGTCGACTTCCTTGTAATCGGCATAATCCCTCAACGGATAAAAAGCGGCAAAGGACTGGCGGATGAGCATGGTATACGGCCTGAAATTCCAGGTGGCCAGATAATCTTTGATTTCGGACATGACTACGTCGGGATAGGTGGCCAGAAGCTGGGACTGGACAAAGGTGGTCAGGTGGTCGGGAAAGACGATGGCAAAGACGACCTGGCCGTTGACGATACTCACCTCCAGAGAAATATAAACAGGCTCAATGTGGGATAAACGGCCCAAAAAGTCATCGGCTTTGGTGATTTTGGCCAGGGAGGCGAGAACCTGGGACATCTGTTCGGGGGTGTTGTCCGATTCACGGGGAACCCTCAATGAAAGGACTTTAAGAGCCATAATTCTAGTCTAGCATAAAGTATGGGAAATCTGACGGATCCAAATAATATTTACGGCAGGGTGAAGAGAACAGTAATAAGCCTATAACTATTGACATTAGCCCTATAGTATGATATACATTATGCAGACTTTAAGTTTAACTTCAAAAGCGAAGATATTAACTTAGTAAGTCTTTCTAGTTTTACTAGCACTAAATCTAGCACTTTAAAAACAGAGAGAAAAGAGAGTATTCTATTACCTGAAATTTGCGTGGCGTATCGAGTCCCGCCGGCTACGGCTTTTGTCGTTGTGCTAGGCGACAGGGGCTTTAAATCAATAAGACCGACGGGATTCAATACGTCACGTAAATTTTGGGAGAGAGTTTTTTAGGGATTATTACAATAACCCATCAGGGTTATTGATAAATATTGGTAGAAACGGGGACGCGCTTTTTTTATTACCCAGGAGTTCATGCCGGACGGCAATCTTGGATGTCCTAAAACTTATTTAGGGATTGACTGAAATCACCATAGTGATTACAGGACCTAGAAAAAGATTAGGAAATAAAAAACGGAGATAAGAAAAATGAAGACTAAGAAGTTTGTTTTGTTGATGGCTTTGGTTATAGCCCTTTCGAGCGCATTTGCCCTCCCAGCGGCTATTAATCATTTGCCAGGTATTGTGCAAACCCCTATCGCCAACGTTATAAACGTTGTCGCAAACGCCTGTTCTATGAACTGTACATCTTGGGATGGTACAGCTTCCTGGGGCGCGGGCGATTATCGCATGATGTTGGATGGTAACTCAGTTTGGAGTGGGACGTTGACAGACAATGAAAAGAAAGAAGGAACGTTCACTTTGAACTGTGGTTGGCACGAATGGTCATGGGAAATGAAGGTAAAGGATAAAGAAGGAAATGAGAAATGGGAGAGTAAGGCCGGTGGAAAATTTGAATGCAAGTGCGCGTCAGCTACGCCGACAAACACAATGCCTCCTACCGAGACTTTACCCCCTACCTCAACCTCTACTACTAAACCTTCCATTACCCCGTCCTTAACAAGCTCACCAACAATCACTTTAACCTTTACTCCAACCTTAACGGTTACTCCATCAATCACCGCTACACCTACCAACACAAGCACTGCTACACCAACACTACCTGGACCGACCCCTGTATCTACCACACCTGCGCCCACCACTGTGGTTACTACTGTTGTAGTTCCTACTACCCCCGTGGTTACCACTCCGGCGCCGACGACTCCTCCACATCCCCGAATCACCCCAAACCCTGGCTCCAGTAATGGTGCAAGTGACCAACCAAAGAATATATTGGATTGGCTCAGGTTCTTTTGGAACTTGATTTTCGGATAAAACCTATCTAGACCACGACCGGAGGGCATAACCCTACCTAGCACTTCCCAAACGGGAAACTGCCCTCCGGTCTGGATGAATAACTTTCTTTCTCTCCCTACGTGACGCAAGTCATTAGGACGATACCTAGAACTTTTAGGTATTTTGCAGGTAACATTCGCTGTTATTTTTGCGGATTGCCTGATGTTTTATGGTATTAAGAGGGAGATGTGTGTTTTGTTTTGTGTGTTTTGTTGATTTTGGGATTTTTCTGGGGAATTAGCTTTTTTTGCAATTATTGATTTTTGATCATTTTTTTAAACCCCCCCAGCCCAATCAGCAACAACCCGCATTACAGCACCATCTCCCTAAGTTTTTTACAGATGAAGTCTGTACTGATGAGGCGGCCCCACTACGCTGAAGCTACGCGGGGTAAACCGAAAAAACTTAACAATAAAGTTAACTTATACAAAATATAAATATTTTGTATATCCATGAGTTTTAAAGCAGAACTCATGGCTATAGGTTATAATAAACGACCATGAATAATGTTGAACACGGACAATACCAATATTTAAAGCGGCAGGAAAAACTGACCGCGGTTCCGCAGGTCGAGGACAAATACTCTGACGAGGCTAAAAAGGCCTGGATGAGAAAGGCGGCTGCACAACATAAACTGGAGATGTTTTCAGATGTAAATGTGGACCCGGACAAAAAGACTGTAAGTGCCGAAGAGATGATGAACGCCACCCTGGAAGGTTTAAAAGAAGCTGAAATTAAGAGACAACATTCTAATACCGATAAAGGGAAAGCCTATTGGAAGAATGTAGAAAGAGGCCTGAAAATCAAAAAGACATGGCTGGAAAAAAGCATGCCCAAGAACCAATTTACTAATGAAGAACTAAGGCAACCTTTAATTGTAGAAACCGAAAAACAAACAGAAACCTTATTACTGCCTAAAAGTATTCCGGAACCGATAGCTGAAAATAAACCTGTTTTGACCAGATTCCAGATGTTAGTTAAGGGAATCAGGCAAAAAGGCGACGAAATATTGCAAAAATTAAGAGTAGAACCGGATATTGTTGACAGCGATTCTGTATTAGAAAGCTGGAGAGCAAGTGAAATTTCAGAAAAGAAACAAAAGAAAAACATTTTAAAGGAAATTGCTTATGGTACTGGTATTGTCACTACGATTGCAACTGCGGCATTAGGTATTTATGCGTGGTTAAACAGAAAATCCGCAGTATCTCCAGTTGAGATTGCCAAAGCTTTAAATACTCCTATACCATTGGAAACAACCATAAATACTCCTGTCCCGGCAAATACGATTACGGTGACCCCTTCTGTGATACCATCTGCCACGGAGACCGTAACGCCAAAGCCATCTGTGACTCCCGAGAAGCCCACTAATTCTTATGAAATATCAGTTGACGGTAAAACTATTGATCTGACCAAATCACTAGCTATAGTTTTTTCCCAGAATCTGTTAAATGCTGCAAGTGTAAAATCTCAGATTCCTATATTTACCCAACCTTTTGTTATCAATACAGAAGCCGATTATTTGAAAGCGCCTAATACAATGGGGGTGAATGAAAAATCAATAAATACAAACCACTGGAAAGAATATCCGTGGCAGGCTTCCGTGATGAAATCCTTTTACAACAGTGATTTTGTAATGAGTCTGGAGAGCGGGCATTTAAATCAAACAGTTCCAAAAACAATGAATTCCGATTGGCAGAAAGCCTTTAATGAAACTTTTCCCAAGGCCAGTTTGGATAAACCGCAAGCATTTGATATGCCGGCCCAGCCTTTGGTTGATCTGGCCAATACACTACCAAACCATATTGAAAGAATATCAGTAAATGGAAAATCGAGCGATATGACTGTATATGAATTACCAAACCAGCAATTTAAAATACAAGTGGACGGAACTCCGTGGACTATAAAAAGTATGAGAAAAGTAAGTCTGGATGTGTGGAATCAAACCTGCGGGAATACCGATAAAGGCTGGTATTGTGCGTTGGATCAGGTAAATATTCCGCAACCTGCAGAGACCACAATCACTATTCCCACATGCATGGATTTTAAAAACGGTGAATACGCAAACCGATTAATAGTTGAAATAACTCCGGATAAATCAATAAGTCTCGACAAGTTTGCACCTGAAGTTATAAATGATCCTATTTTTAATAAAGGAGTGCGTCAGGCAGTGTTAATTAACGGCTACCAATTTACCGGCAATAAAAGTGGCTTTGTAAATTATTTGAAAAGTTCAAATCTGTTTGATGAATGGGATAAGCTGGTAATAGATAATTTAATTACTAATAATACAAATAATTTTCCTGATGGGAAAATGACCGGTATTCAGTGTGTAGGTTGGGCCGGATTGAGAACCGGACCAGAAAGCCCGATGTATTTTGGCGGAGATATAAAGGCAGACGGTACTAAAATAAAAGGACCCGGAGAGGCTGTTCCGGATAGCGTTAAGAAAGCTGCAAATCAAAATTATTTGTACACGGAGACTGAAGGTAACAGAAAATGGATAACGGGAAATGTTGATCTGCACATGGTGAAAAAGGGAGATGTAATTGTGGAATGGAGCGATGACCCCAATTTTTCAGCCGGTCATATTATCTATGTTGAAAATATTATTTCTGATAGCAAAGGCAATGTGATGGTAATTTTATCCGAAGCTAATAATAAAAATAATCCCGGTCAGGTGTCTTATTCCGTAATTAGTGGAATTTCGTTAGAAAGTTCCCTGAATAATAAGAGTTTGGCTTTGGTGACTAATCGTGGATAAATAATTAATTGGGAAGTAAAATTGGAAGTAAATCGCCCTTGTAGCTCAATGGACAGAGCAAATCCCTTCTAAGGATAAGATGGAGGTTCGATTCCCCCCAGGGGCACAGTTATGTAGCTCAATGCGGAGCAATCCCGACTAAGTCGGGAAAGATATCAGAAGATAAATCTTCCTCTATCCCTCACATAGTTCGTGATGAAGGTTCCCCTCCTTCGTCCCTCTACGCGGGACTACGGCGGGCAAGAATTCCCCCCAGGAGCACAAGTTAGGTGAAGCTAAAACTAGGAAATATTTAAAACTTTTTCTATCCGATCAGTCCGTTTTGTGACCGACATCAGATCATTATCCAGGGAATTGATGATATAGGACATATTTTTCTCCAATTTTTGAAGAGATCTTTTTATGGGTGCTAATTCTTTTTGTATGAGTATGGGGACCTCAGCTTGAATGGCATTGTTTACAAGAGGCGGAACCTGCGTCTGAATGGCATGATTAATCAATGGCGGAACCTGGGTTTGAATAGAATTAGAAATTATATTTGAAATGTCTGATAAGTCAGTTTTTGACAACATTAACAAAACCTAATCCGTGTAAACTTGGCTGTCAATAAGGTAAAATAGGCATGCCGGGTTCGTAGCTCAATGGCAGAGCAGCTCCCTCTTAAGGAGACGGTTGTGGGTTCGACTCCCACCGGACCCACAGCATATGCCAGGTATATATTTTGAAACAGATATTGCTAAATCCAGGGAAACTGCGGCTAAACGGCTGGAAAATGCCGGCGATGTGATTTTGAATAAAGAAGAAGTGGAAGCTAAACTTAAGGATATTCTGGATCAGAATAAAGGCGTAGTTTTCCTGGGTAATCATTATCATTATATAAACGGCCCGAAAGACGCGGTGATGATTGCCGGACTGAAAGAGGTCGCCGATCTGAGATTTTATATGCCGGTGACTGACTATTTATTATTGTTGGCAAGAATCGCCAATTTTGTACTGAATACCCACATTGAAACTTCCGGGATTGTTACACCGGCAATAGCCCGGAGAAAAGGGATTTTGGGTTTGATTTACGGTAGGAGGCAAGGCGAGGGGGTCATTAAATATATGCGAAAAACCAGAGAAATATTATCCCCGTTCGGAGATAATAAACCAGGTATTATGGTTGCCTACCCTAAATTTAGCAGAGGGGACGGGAAGATGGGACAGCTGGACCCCGAAGAAAAGCAGATGATAGAAGGACTGGCCTCTTCTTTAAAAAATAACAAGCCTTATTTCTGGCCTTATGCCTCTATTGCACTGGACAATGATGGAAGAATTATTATCCCCAAGAATATGAAGGAATTCAAAAACTACCGTATTATATATATGTTCGGAGAACCAATTAATTTTAATGATTTACCGGATATGAAACATAACGGAAGATATGAAGGGACGGCCAAACTGATCCATGAGAAGATTAAACAAAAGCTTCCGGAAGGCTACAGATAGAGTAAAATTAACGGTATTGCGGGGTCGTCTTAGCCGAACGAAGCGAGGCGGAAACGGGAGAGCGTAAGCTCGACCATCATGGTAGGACCTTAAAATATATCGTCTAATGGGACGTAAAAATACAGGACTGCGGGGTCGTCTAATGGTAGGACTCCAGACTTTGGATCTGGCTATTCTTGGTTCGAATCCAAGCCCCGCAGCCGTGTATTTTTACTTAACTGTTCGCTTCACTCACTAAGGACTCCAGACTTTGGATATGGCTATTCCAGCTAATATGCGCTCAGGAGAACGAATCCTAGCCCCGCAGCCGATGAATTGACTTTGCCGTCCCGATGTAGCATCGGGACTAAGGACTCCCGAACGAATCCCAGCCCCGGATTCTGAACGAAAAATATATTATTGATATAATATGCCGATGAATAGATATAAAGAACATCATGCTATTTATAGTATGGTTTGGGCTTTAAAAATCGGGACTCCCATGACCGTAGCTAAGAATTTAATTTCGGAGTGGAATTCCAATCTGAGGGATGGAGAAAAGCCTTATCCTAATTCAAACCGATTTATACTGGCTCTGGGAATCTTAATATACAATGTCAGGAATAATATTAAATTTGAGACATTTACCAGCGAGGAGAGTTATTTGTCACCCGATCCCCTGTGTTTTGCATGGGGAGCTTGTCTGGGGGAAAAATCCTAGACTGAGGAAGCAGTTTCAGCCATTGGAGTTGCAGGCGGCGATACGGCAATGGGCGGACCGGTTTTTTTAAGGTGGGCGAGGATAAAGTAGCTGTAAATTAAAAGCAGGATGGTTTGAAGAAACGGAAATGAAAGATTAATCCTGGCCAGGGTTAACAGGGAAAAAAGAGTTATGGTAATGGTGCATAAATGCATACCCAAGCGGAAGCTCTGGGAATAAGTCAGCTGAGGTTTGACTATTTTGGAAAACAGCCATAACGCAAAGGCAAAAAACAGTAGATATAACTGGAAGTATGAAGCCGGAATTAACAATAAAAACAGAAATATCCCTGCGATCATGATGGGAACGACATATTTGATATAAGGGGTAATTTTGGAAGTAATCCGGGAAACCAAAGCCTGATTGATAACAAAATTCATATTAGATTCAAACGGATAAACCTTCAGTTGCCCCTGCTTGTTTTGAGAGATAAGACTGGTTTTGGTCAAGAGGGCCGCGGTCTGATAGGATTTGAAATTTTCCGCACTGCCGGAGGCCGTATCGATTACCAAAAGATTCATAATATCACCGGGAGTAGCCGCAGCCAGGACCTTTTGTGAAAAAGCATCTTCAAGACGGGAAAACGGGATGGCATACGGCTGCCGGACATTGGCGGAAGCCTCTCCGTTTTTAAAATAGATTTCCAGTTCGGGCGGATATAAAGAGGCAATCTTTTGCGGTAAAACACGGAGAAAAGCGGAAACCGGAGGAACAGCCGATATGGATAATAATGCCGTACCGATCAGACTGTAGAATAAGAAAAAGACTAAAAAATATTTAAGAGAGAAGGAAAATTTAGCTTTTAATATTTCGGTATAATATGCCGGAGAAAAAAAGGATTTGTAAAGGGTAATAAAGAAAGTCCTGAATTTACCCATATATTAATATTGTGAATTACAAAAGTGCTTGTCAATCAGAACAATTTAGCTTATATTCTAATATGTTTATGTCTTTACAAACCCAACAGAACCTGGTAAAAGCTTTTACCGGAGAGAGCGCGGCCAGAAATAAATATACCCAGTTTGCCAAAATAGCCAGAAAAGAAGATCTGGAGTGGGTGGCCAGGGTCTTTGAGGAAACAGCTGAAAATGAAAGAGTGCATGCGGCTGAAGAGTTTGAAATGATTAAAGATGTAGTTAAAACCCCGCTGGAAATGGAAATTAAAGCCTTTTCCGGCACTTCCGATAATCTGAAAATGGCGGCCGAAGGAGAAAGATACGAATGGACTTCGATGTACCCGGATTTTGAAAAAACAGCGATTGCGGAAAAAGAGCCGGAACCGGCAAGATTATTCGGAAATCTGAAAAAAGTGGAAGAAAAACACGAAGAAAGATACATCATAATCGCCAAAAAGCTGGACAGCAAGACTCTTTATTCAGCAGATGCGGAATTGGAATGGAAATGCGTCAACTGCGGATTTATATATAAAGGCAAAGCCCCGCCGGCAAAATGCCCTGTCTGCCTGAAGCCGTTTACATGGTATATGCCGTTGGGATTGGTGAAATAATATTCCGAAATTTTATCCGCAATATACCTGATATCTGAAGCGGTAATGTGGTGTCCCAGAGGCAGAAATAAGACCGAACGATCCATGCTCCAGGGACAATCCGTAAATTTGAACCAGACAATAATCCCCTGCCTGTGAAGATGATCGATCAGTTTCTGATCCGGGGAATGGGAAAATACCAAAGGATAAACGTGCATAAATGGAAAATCCGTGGCAGGAATATTTAAACGGGATACGGTAGGGAAACGGCAATTCCGGAAGAGAACCCGATCGTATAATTTTATCTGGGCAGATTTTAAACGATACAGGCGTTGATAATTCAGACGGTTTATAAAAGGCAAAAATATTTTCGGACCGGAATGCGGGAGATTATGGGTACCGATTATGTCGTCGTGTTTTTTTAGTAACCGGGTATGCGAAGCGGATACCAAAGAACCCAGGCCCAAAACCATGCCCAGACGAAAGATAATACGAAACGAAGAGAATAGCAGACAGGATTTCAGAGAATAGGATGAAAAAAATGAATTACGGGGCGGACAAAAATCCAAAGCAGAGGAATCACCGATCAAACGGCTGCCCGGGAAGGGAGATACTTTTCGTAAACTGTCTATGAAAAAATGGCGGTTATTAATTAAATTAACCGCCGGGGGATGTATCAGTTGGTGGACACCATCTTCGATCAATAAACTTTTTTTAGGAAAACTCTGTAACCAGGAGAAATCGGAAAAAAGTCCTGATTTGATACCGCAGGCATTAAAAACTATCACTATATCAGGTTCATAAAGCCAGAGATATTTTTTGAATGCCGATGAGTTAATCTGAAAACCGGAATCCAAAGGATAGTAAATGTATTTTAGGCCGTGCTTTTTCCAATTATCCAGAACATTCGTACAATAAAAATCAGGAACCAAAACAGTCAGGTGTTTTTTGTGAGGAAATTTATGCCGGATGAGATCCAAAAAAGCATCCTCAAATGATAAGTAATACAGGACCTTTATTTTTCGCGGAATTAAGTCGGGGTGAAGTTTCAAGAATTTTAACCAGCCGGTCTGATAATAATTGATCATGGTTCAATTGCCTGACGGGATTTAAGAAAAGCCAGAGGATCGATCCAGTAGGAGTTTAAAGCCGAAAGTGAGGGTTCATAGCCTCTGAAATATAAACCGTTTTTGGTATATAAACCCAAATGCAAATGCTGACGTTCACCGCCGGTCTGTGAAGAAAAAGCCCGGCCCAAATATGCCAAGAGACGGCCCGGAGGAACCCGGGCATGATTCAGTAACTTTACCTGACTCAGGTCCAAATGCCCGTACAGGGCCGTGTAGGGCGCCTGAAAGAGTTTTTCCAATATCAGACCACCATAACCCTGTACCTGGCCAATAAAAACTATCTCCCCGCCGGAGACGGCATAAACCGGAACCCGGGAATCAATTTCACCGGGCAATAATTCAAAATCCGTACCGGCGTGGTACCCCAGATAGTGATTGGGGAAAACAGCATCCTTTCCGATATATGAACCGGCATCAAAATACTGGCCAAAAGTTTTCAGACTGCTCCTACCCCGGGTATTGATGAGAGGATAATACCAATTGCTGACATACGGAGTGACTGTGGGCAGAATCTTCACCGGAGGCGGAGCTTTTTGAACATGGGTAAACAGATGCAAAAATACCAAAATGGCCAGAATAAATTTCATGGAGATATTATATTAAAAAGCCTATTTGGAAGCAGGCAGTTTACAGCCGGCAAAATCAGCCAGTTTCTGAAGGCTGGTTTCACCATCAAGACGTTCAATGCCGTTTTTTATAAATGTGGGATAACCCTTGACGTTGTTGTCCGTACATTTTTTTGTTTCAACGGTGCATTCTACGTAATTTACATATTTAAATGAAGCTCCGAATTCAGCCTTGACAGCCTGGCAATGGGGACACCAGTAAGCACCATACATAATCACATTATTATGGGTCAGACACCTGGAAAAATCATCCAGGCCCGTTACTTTGGGAGTCTGACCGCGGGTAGCCAGAACTACTCCCCCACCGATCAAAAAGACGGTAATCAAAGTTATAATAACTACTATTTTGGTATTCATAATCATTCTTTACAGCAATCAACAAGTTTGGTGACTATATCCGACATGGACCAGGGAGTATCAGATTTGGATTTGGTATTGATATTGAGCTGATTGTCGGGTATTTTTTTAACATTTTTGGCCGAGATGAGTTTTAAACGCAATGCCCAAAACAGTGAATAGACCTGATAGCTCATGGAAAACATCTCCGCAGCTTCTTTGGCTTTTTTCTGCGTCTGCAGCTTGGTGGCCACTTCCATGATCCGCATGCTGGCGGCCAAGAGGTGTTTGGAAATACACCAGGTTTCCCCTTCGTGACTGTCGATCATTTTACCGAGAAGTTTTTTGCGGATTTCACGGGTCTGACTTAGAAGATCCAGGTAAGAATCACTGCCTGTTTTTTGGGATGTAAAAAAGAAATGTTCCTCAAGGCTGATGAGGTTCATGACGGCAATACTCAGATCCTCTTCAAGAGAGAGATCGAAGTCAGAAGATTTTTTAAGCTCCTCAACCCGGCTTAATAATTTTTGAAAATCAGAATTGTCAGACATAAATTTCACAAGAAGAATATCACAATTCCCAAAATAATCGTAGTCAGAGCATAAAATACGGAGATAAGCTTGGATTTGGATTTTCGCCAGCTGTCAAATTTGGACATGACTTTCGGACCGGTGGTAAAAATGAGTAAAACTATCAGGGGAGATACGAAAAGAAAGTTATAGTAAATCAGATAAAAAGTACCCTCGATAACGGTGGATTTGTCATGCAGCAAACTCAGAATTAATAGATACGGGCCGCCGGTACAGGGAAACTCAAACAAACCGACAAGAATGCCCAGAATAAAGGCGGAGATATATGAAGCCTGATAAATAAGTTTTGCTATTTGGGGCTTGATAAACCGGGGAATGACCAGCCTGACGGGAAAATTCGGGATAAAGGCTTCCCCAAGATTTAAGAACCCAAAGATAATCAAAATCGTAGCACCTATTTTGGACATGATATGAGGAATGCCGAAGAAAACCAAAGCGCTTAAAATTCCGATTCCGATAGAAATATAAGTTAAATATATACCGAAAATATATAGTCCACCGACGGTCAGAATATGTTTCCGGGCGGAATTTATACTCAGCAGGAAACCGATAGTCAGAAGTAAAACCGAAATGGCACAGGGATTTAAACTGTCAAGAAGGGCTGTTCCTGTAACCAGCGGAAGCGATAAAGTCATGGTTAAATAATAAAATAAATATCATTTTTTATAAACAGTGTAAATCGGCGGATAGAAAAGAAAAACAGCTGGATCTTCCTCAACCAGATATTTCTGAAAGTCCTGATAAATTTTCTGACGGGCATTTTGGTCATAGGTTTTCCGGCCGTCTTCCAGTAATTTATCTATCCGGGGATTATTCAAATGAGTCAGATTAGTGATGTCCTGCGTGGAATGCCAGAGATTATACTGATCCGGGTCCAGGGGGATGGCCTGGGCTACCAGGAGGATCTGGAAATTGGAAGGGATATCCGGAGAGACGGAAATTTCAGTTTTTATATTCAGCTTCGACCAATCGTTTTTGACCTGATCAGCTATATCAAAATAAGAGGGAACGGTGGAAAGTCTGAGAGTAGACGGCAGTTTACCGACTTTTTTAACGAGATCAACGGCTTTCGTCAGATCATAATCATATTTTTTGATGTCCGGATTGAATGCCCATGAATCGGGATTAATAGGACCTATGGCCCGGTTCGGCCAGCGGGATTTATCGATGGCATAAGTCAGGGCCAGGCGAAGATTTTTTCCGTCGGCACCGGACAGATACGGGTCCTGGGTGTTAAAAAATACTCCTATATACCGGTTATGCAGAACTTCAGCTACGATCTGTGCATCCGGCCAGCTATTCAAATCGGCAGGATCAACCCCGATATCCTCGATTTCATCCAACAAGCCTAATTTGAAAGAAGTCTTGATCTGAGAGACTGAAGGATAAAAGAAATATTTAAGGATTGGTAGATCAGACTTCATATCAACAGGATATAAATCCATAGTATCAAGCTGGTCACCGTTGGTTTTGAAACCGTGGATAGTATAATTACCGGCACCTATAAGTTTTGTTCCGGAAAGAAATCGGGAATTGATGACTTTTAATACCGGATGGGACAGCAGCACCGGCAACGGAGAAAAGGCGTCTTTCAAAGCCACGGATATCGTCTGATCATCGGGGTAGGAAAAAACGGCATCGTGAAACTGATATTTGATATCGCGGCTAATTAACCGGGAGCCGTCCTGCCAATGAAGACCGGGTTTTAAATGAAAAAGAAAAGTTTTACCGTCCGGGGAGATTGACCAGTATGCGGCCAGGCCGGCCGAGGCTGATCCGTTGGCATCAATGGCAGTCAGACCAAGGCTGATTTTGAACAATATTGCCGCAGGCAAATCAGAAAGGGTATACCTGCCGATAAGGCCGATATTTTTTACGGAATGAAAACGCGGTAAATAAGGTATCAGACGGGGAGTAACCAGAGAAGTGATACCCGAGAGTACCATTCCCAAGACGATAAGCAGAAGGTACTTTGAGGTAAAAGCGACCAGTAAGCGACTATAAAATCGGATTTTTTTATACATGAAGTTGGATCAGGGCAGGAGCTGGTTGACAACTGAGATGATGACAAACAACACCGATAAAAATATTGTGGCACGAAAGACGATAAATTCGACTCCCCTTTTGGAATGATAAGTAGCCTGACCAAAAGTCCGGCCCAATCCGGTCCCCTTGGCCTGAATCATAATCAGGGCAGAAACGATCACGGCAGTAACAATCTGAATTACAGTGACCAGGTTTTTCATAGCTTTTAATAATTATAGCTTATTTGATAAATTTCAGTCCTGTAAAAGCCAATATAGGCTTTGAAAAACCAAAGTAATAATCAGGGCAGAAACGACAAAAGCCCCAAAAGCGGAAAAATGGATAGAGGGAATGATCAGATATTGAAGATCAAATCTGGAAGAAACAAAACCGTGAATTTTTATAGTAGGAATAAATAAAGTTGCCAGATATAAGGTGACCAGATTAGCTACCCAGCGGAAAAGCCCCATGGTTACCAGGTGAATAGGCAGAAGGAGAAGATTAACAACCGGACGGACAATCAGATTAGCCACAGAAATAAAGAAAGCGGCCAGAATAAGAGTGGTAAAGCCACCATAAAATATGATAACCCCATTCAGAATCTGAGCTGAGATGTAAATACTGGCCAGATTGACTGCCAATGATCTGAAAATAAGACGCAGCATATTTATCAATTTACTATTTTTGGGTCAGGCAGTCAAAGATTTTGAACGGCGGAGATGATGAAGGCGGCGGCTGAAACGATGGGCCTCGTCTCTTAATTGTTCCAGAAGCATCAGGCCGTGATGATTTGAAGGCAGGCTGATTTCCCGATACCCGTCCCGAACCGGTATAACCAGGTTTTCAAATTTTTTAGCCAAAGCAATTATGGGAATCTCTGATTCATGATTTATGAAGTAAGTTTTACGAGATAAGACAGACAGTTGAGGTTTGCCCCCATCAAGAACAATTAAATCAGGCTTGGGCCAATCAGAGCGTTTTAAACGCCTCTCCAAAACTTCTGCGATCATATCGACATCACTGTCGGTGGGAGCCGATCTGATATTAAAATGGCGGTATTGACGATGGGTAAGCTGGCCGTCCAGAGCAACCACCAGACTGCCGGAGGCGGACTGCCCTGCCAAATGGGCGATATCTATCATTTCCATCCGGTGCAGAACCAGCTGCGGAAAGTAAGGCTTTAAGACAAGATGCAAATTGTTCAGGGCCATTTGGCGGCGATCGGAAATAAGATTGGGATTTTCCAAATACTCATCAGGGGTGACAGGGGTTTCTAAAAGACGTGACAATGCATTCATATAATCCCTGTATCGGGCTGCTTTTTCATAATCCAAATCTTTGGAGTAATGATCCATGGAGGTTTGAAGCTGGATTTTGACCCGGGTGAAATTACCGCTAAGAAGATTTTTAAGACGGCGGATATTTTGGAGATAGGCTTTTTGAGAATCCGGATCCGAAGAAATTCCTGGACATGGCTGACAAAGACCCAAATGAGAATAAAAACAGGGTTTTTTAACCGGCCTTTTAGCCTGGCAGTATGAGGCAATATGGCGCAGATGCAGCAAAATTCTCCGGGGAATCAGATGGTTTAAAAAAGGTCCGGCAACGGCTCCCTTTGCCAGATGATTAATTTCAGGCCTGGGATATGCTTCCCCGGTAATATGTATATAATACGGAGATTTGTCATCCTTGGCGGCAATATTGAAAAACGGTTTGAATTTTTTAATCAGCCGGCTTTCCAATAAGAGGGCTTCCAATTCAGAATTGACTTCTATATATTCCAGAGAGGAGATATTGTGGACCAAAAGGGAGGTTTTGGGTCCGAGACCGATGGGAGGCCGGAAGTAAGAGGATACCCGATTTTTGAGATTTTTAGCCTTACCGATGTAGATGACCTGGCCGGTAGAGTTTTTGAAGATATATACCCCAGGAACGGTGGGTAAGCGCCGCCAGGCCGAAGAAAGCGAGGGAGAGGACGAAGGTAATGCAGCCATATATAAAATAAAAAAGGTATCCGGGAAGATTATATGTCACTATGGTTTTTCCTGCGCTGATCTGAAGATATTTGTCCGAAAAATATTGGGGAAGAGTTATTGAAAATGTCAGAGGGATGCGGACGTATCCCCCGGGTAAAATTACCGGAATGTCCACCGAAGGAAATCCGGTATTAATGCCTGCGGATGTGACAGAGACCTGAGGTGAATAAACAGCGTTGATACCATTGTTTTTTATTACCAGAGTTCCCTGATTGTCATGAAAAGGCCAAATCTGCAAAGGCAAATCTAAAGTGAGAGACAGATTTTCTTTGGGAAGAATATATTTATCCGGGGAAAGAAAAGTTTTAGCGGGCATAATCCCCGATGCGGATAATGCGGAACCGGGTAATCCGTATTTAAGCCGGTCGGTGTTTAGCAACAGCCTGGCCTGGCCGGTAATTACGATATTCCCGTTCGTATGGGCCGGTATGCTATAAACTGCCGCCCAGGTGCCAAAAGCGTCGGGAGATACCTGTAAAGGGGGCGGTGAGAAAGAAGACAATAATATTTGCTGGCCCGCCATTTCGGTGGGTAACAAAAGGGAAACTTCTGAAGGATCCGGGCCGGAATTTACGGGAAAATACTGCAGAACAAACTTCAGAATCTGTAAATTACCGAATAGGACGGAAATCCCCCGGTACATTTCGGGATTATCTGAGAATGTATAAATATAATTATTCTTATCTACCTGCGGATTAATACCCGACGGATCAACAGACGAATAGGCCAGCAGGCCAAATTCCCTGGGGGTTACCAGCCTGACTGTATACCTGTTCAGAACGTCCGGATCGACAATTTTGGGAATCGCGATATTCCAAACATCCTGGTCTTTTATTGCCGGCGAACCGGCATGGGAAAGACTGAAGTTCATAGTCTGATCCTTACCGGCGATTACCGTATTGAAAATGACTCTGACCAGAGTGTGGCCATTAGACAACTTCTGGGTCTGGATATCCAAAGGTCCGCGGTCATCTTTACCCGAAAGGCGGGCCGGAAGATCCCCCGGAATTTCATATTCGTAATTGGATATCAAATACCGGGATGTCAGGTTGGTAACCGAAAACTGTTCATTTATTTCGGCTTCTCCCCTGGAATTATAGGTATAGGTAATCGAGAGATCGGTACTGAAATTAACGGCAGCGTGAGCAGGAATTACAAATATAAAATGTAAAATGCAAAATGTACCAATTAAAAAAAGAAATTTTCTGAGCGGGTTCACTGCTCCATTTTACTTTAAATAGAAACCGGTGGGAGAATCTTTTATAGCGGCAATCTGAGCGGGAGGACCGCAGCCGATCACCCGGCCGCCATTATCCCCTCCTTCAGGGCCCAGTTCGATTATCCAATCCGCGTTTTTAATGACGTCCAAATTATGTTCAATGACGACAACCGTATTGCCGGATGAAACAAGCCGTTTAAGGACGTTCAACAGTTTTTCCAAATCGGCAAAATGCAAACCCGACGTGGGTTCATCAAGAATATAAAAGGTTTTTCCCGTCGACCGCTTGCTAAGTTCCGTAGCCAATTTAACCCGCTGGGCTTCGCCGCCCGACAGGCTGGGAGCTGGCTGGCCAAGGTGCATATAACCCAGCCCCACGTCACTTAATGTCTGCAGTTTTTCCATGGCCACGGGAATAGATTTGAAAAATTCCAGGGATTCTTCCACAGTCAGATTTAAGACATCGGCGATATTTTTACCTTTGTAGTGGACTTCCAGGGTTTCAGAATTATAACGGGTACCTTTACAGACCTCGCAATTGACATAGACATCGGCCAGGAACTGCATTTCTATCTTTATTTGGCCTTCACCCTGGCAATTTTCGCAGCGGCCACCACGGATATTAAAGGAAAACCTCCCCGGTTTGTAACCCCTGACCCGGGCTTCCGGAGTCAGGGAAAATAAGTCCCTGATGGCGGTAAAAAGCCCGGTATAAGTAGCCGGATTTGAACGAGGGGTCCGGCCGATGGGCGACTGGTCTACCAATATGACCCGATTTAGATTTTCCATCCCGGTGAGAGCTTCATAAGCTCCGGGTTTTTCCCTGTGTTCGGGGTTAAAATTTCTCGACAGAGCATGATAAATAATATCTATTAAAAGGGTGGATTTACCGGAACCGGAGACTCCGGCGATGACAATAAATTTTCCCAGGGGGAAATCTACGGAAATATTTTTCAGATTGTGGGCAGCCGCTTTTTTAACGGAAAGATATTTGTTATTTAACGACGTCTGAAATCCGCTTTTGGCGATCTGAATGTTCTTTTTGTCAGACAGGTACAGGCCGGTCAGAGAATCCGGATTTTTCAGAATCTCCTGCGGTTTCCCCTCGGCTACCACCCGGCCTCCATGATCGCCGGCTCCGGGACCAAAATCCAGAATATAATCGGAAGACAGCATCATATCCCGATCGTGTTCAACCACAATAACGGTATTCCCCAAATCCCGAAGCCGTTTGAGAGTGGATATCAGACGGTCATTATCCCGCTGATGCAAACCGATGGAAGGTTCATCAAGGACATAAAGGACTCCGGACAGCCCTGACCCAATCTGGCTGGCAAGACGTATACGCTGGGACTCCCCACCGGCCAAGGTGACAGCCGAACGATCCAAAGTCAGGTAATCAAGACCTACGGATTTGAGAAAGTTGAGGCGGTTTAAAATTTCTTTTAATATAGGGGTGGCAATTATATTTTCGCGGTCACTTAAATTGCCCAAAGATGAGAAATAATTCACTGCGTCGACAATGGACCATGAAGTAATATCCATAATGGATTTGGACTCAATAGTGACACTTAAGGCCTCCGGTTTAAGCCGTTTTCCAAGGCAGTCGGGACATATTTCGGAGCGCATGTATTTTTCTATTTCCATCCTGATAAATTCCGAATCGGTTTGTTTGTAGCGTCTTTCCAGATTGGGAATGATACCCTCAAAAGACCCAACCTCACCCCCATCATTTTTGTTCCCATACAATAAAGTATGTTTTTGATCTTTGGTTAATTCGCCAATGGGGACGCGGATGGGTACAAATCCGGCCACTTTCTGGGCAAACCAGGAATCATAAGCAAAGGTATTGGCATAGGGCAGAATCCCGCCTTCCGATATAGTCAGACGGGGATTTAATATCAATTGTTCATCGATTTTTAATAAACTGCCCAGCCCCGTACATGTAGGACAGGCGCCCTGGGGGGAATTAAAGGAAAATAACCGGGGTTCAATATCACCAATAGCAAGATTGTCGACCGGACAGGCAAATTTTTCAGAAAATAGCCGGTCTTCCAAATTTTGCGGTTTGGAAGGCAGATCAAAAGATTTATCTTTAACTTCCGAAAGAATCATCAAGCCTTCGGACAATTTGGTGGCACTTTCCACCCCGTCAAACAGCCTGGTACGGAGAGGATTGCGATCTTCCTGAAAAGTTTTTTTGTCCACTATAATCCGGTCGACAACAACATCTATGGAATGTTTATTGTTTTTTAACAGGAGAATGTCTTCATCGAGGCCGATAATGCGGTGATCGACACGGACCTGGGTAAAACCTTTTTGCCTCAGAGACGTAAATAATTCCGTATATTCGCCCTTTCTTTCACGAATGATGGGGGATAGCAATAAAAAGCGATAATTTTTGGAAGTTTTTAAAGCTTCCTCTGCCCCGGACAGTATCTGATCCACTATCTGCTGAACGGAAAATTGGGCAATTTCCCGGCCACATATCGGACAATGAGGGTGGCCAATGCGTGCAAAAAGCAATCTTAAATAATCGTAAATTTCCGTTACGGTACCCACAGTAGACCGCGGATTGTGGGAAGCAGATTTCTGGTCTATGGAGATGGCAGGCGACAAACCTTCGATGTGATCAACATCGGGTTTATCCATGACACCCAGAAACTGGCGGGCATAGGAACTTAAAGATTCCACGTAGCGGCGCTGTCCTTCGGCGTAAATCGTGTCAAAAGCCAGGGAACTTTTACCGGAACCGGATAATCCGGTAAAGACCACCAGTTTATTTTTGGGGATGGAAACATTGATGTTTTTGAGATTATGTTCCCGTGCCCCGCGGATAATAATCTGATCATTCATAGAACAGCCATCCTTCGTTTCACTCAGGATAAACTAAAGTTTAAATTTTAGGCCAGTTTCGGGTTTTGTTCAAGAGACGGTAAAAGTCGAATCTACTTCTTTTCCTGCTGACGATGCTGTTTGAGGCAAGGATTTTCAACTTGTGGCGGTGGACGGATGGGGATTTTTGGTTTTTCAGGTATTTTATCAGCAATTTTTTTAGGATCGCGCGGACTTTCGATTATGCTTGGAGCCATATTTCTTATATAAACCTGCCGGGCAACTTAATCAAGTGGAATTTTCAGGCTATCTGCTTTATTTCCATAATCCGGTCGCGGATTTTGGCAGCCAATTCAAAGTCCAACTCCTTGGCAGCTTTATGCATTTGGGTGACCATCATGTTGATCAGCTTCCGGGTATCAAACGGGGTCAGCTGCCGGACTAATTTCATATCCAGATCAGCCACCGAATCGGACTTGCCCCGGAGAATTTGTCCGGGGTCCAGCTGAACAGGCGACTCCGGCAGAATTTCCACAATCCTGTCCCTCAGGGGTTTGGTAATGGAAACGGGAGTAATATGATGGGAAAGATTATATTTGATCTGGATTTCGCGGCGCCTCTGAACTTCTTCAATGGCATTTTTCATGGAATCGGTGAACCTGTCGGCATACATAATCACCTGACCGTCAATATGCCTGGCCGCCCGGCCCATAGTCTGAATCAGACTGGTTCTGGAGCGTAAAAAACCTTCCTTATCGGCATCCAGAATCGCTACCAGGGAAACTTCCGGGAGGTCCAAACCTTCGCGTAACAGATTGATACCCACGATCACATCGTAAGTGCCCGATCTGAGATCGGAAAGAATATCCAGCCTTTCCAAAGTCACTATTTCAGAATGCAGGTAATGGACGCGGATATCTTTTTCCTGAAGAAATACAGATAAATCTTCAGCCATCCTTTTGGTGAGAGTGGTCACCAAAACGCGTTGTTTTTTTGCCACCCGGGCGGCAATCTCGCGGATCAAATCATCAATCTGGCCGGCGGTGGGACGGACGGAGACATCCGGATCGACCAAACCGGTCGGCCGGATGAGCTGCTCGACAACATGGGTTTCAGAAAGGGAGATCTCCCAGTCATCCGGAGTAGCGGATGTATATATGGTATTGCCCATACGGCGCTGAAATTCTTCAAATTTCAGCGGCCGGTTATCCAGGGCGCTGGGGAGGCGGAAACCGAAATCAATCAGGGTTCTTTTCCTGGCCTGATCGCCGTTATACATACCCCGGATTTGGGGAACGGTGATGTGGGATTCGTCGATAATCAACAAATAGTCTTTAGGAAAATAGTCCATCAGAGAATAAGGAGCTTCGCCGGGTTTGCGGCCGTCAAAGTAACGGGAATAATTTTCTATGCCGTTGACATAACCCAGTTCCTGAATCATTTCCAGGTCATAATTAACCCGCTGATTTAATCTGTGGGCTTCCAGGATTTTATTCTGAGAAGTTAATAAACCGACCTGATTTTTCAGATCGCGGCGGATTTGGTCAAAACTGACGGCATAGCTGGCCCGGTCCGAGATATAATGCTTGGCCGGAAAGACGGTCAGACTTTTATAAGATCCCGGCGGGGGATGAAGAAGACAGGTATCCGGGGACGGAGAAAGAATATCTCCGGTGAGGGCGTTTATTTTTTCAAGTTTGGTAACCCGGTCCAGATGATAATGGATCCGGACAGCCGTATCTTCATAAGCCGGGTAGATATCGATAATATCGCCCCTGACCCGATAGGTGCCCCGATGAAAGTCATAATCGGACCGGACGTACTGTAAATCATTTAAACGCATGACAATTTGATTGCGGGTGACTTTTAAGCCCTCGGCCAGTTCCAGTACGGATTTTCCATATTCCACCGGCGAACCCAGATTATAAATGCAGGAAACCGATGCCACGACGATAGTATCTTTACGGGTCAGCAAATTGGTAGTGGCAGCCAGACGGAGCTTGTCGATTTCGTCGTTGATATCCGTTTCCTTTTCGATGTATGTGTCCGTCTGGGGAATATAAGCTTCCGGTTGGTAATAATCGTAATATGAGACAAAATAGGAAACGGCGTTATCAGGAAAATAATCCCTGAATTCCTGATAGAGCTGGGCGGCGAGGGTTTTGTTATGGGAGATGATCAGAGTGGGTTTTTGGATAGCCTGGATGACATTGGCCATGGTAAATGTTTTACCGGAACCGGTAACCCCAAGTAAAACCTGATGCTTTTGGCCGGCTTTTATGCCATCCACAAGTTTGACGATGGCATGCGGCTGATCGCCTGTCGGCTGGTATGATGAAACCAGATGAAAATTATCAGGACTTGACATTTGGGTATTATTCGGGTTAGATTATAACTATGCCGGTAACGCTGTACAACAGGCAAAGACAGATTTTGGATTTTATCTCCCAGTACATCCAGGCCAATGGTTATTCCCCCACCCTGCAGGAAATTGCCAGAGCTCTGGGAGTAAGTTCGCTGGCCACAGTCCATGAACACCTGCAGGCAATGGAAAAAAAAGGCATCATTAAAAAGTATGAAGGCTCAGTAAGGGGAATAGAAATTCTGGATAAAAAAACGGCTCAAAGAAGCCAAAGCGAGACGGCTATTGAACTGCCGGTATTGGGGTTTATTGCCGCCGGCCAGCCAATCGAACCGTACACTGATCCAAATGCCACTTACGGGGTTCCGCCGTCGATGATAAATACCAAAAAACGCTGTTTCGTCCTCCAGGTAAAAGGTGATTCGATGATTGAGGCGGGTATTTATGATAAGGATTATGTGGTTATAGAGCAGACGGAAACGGCCAATAACGGGGATGTGGTGGTCGCCCTGCTGGATAACGGATTTGCGACCTTAAAAAGATTTTTTAAGGAAGCCACCAGGGTGAGGCTGGAGCCGGCCAATTCAACCATGTCCCCGATCTTTGTGTCGGGAGACAAAGTCAGAATTCAGGGAAGGTGTGTGGGAGTGATCAGAAAATTCGGATACAGCAACTAAAATATTTAAGGAGATTTCCGGTGCTGCCTGACCGATTCCAAAATTGCCGGAATAACTGAAATTATGATTATGACAAGGATAACCAAGGAAAAATTATGCTTGACGAAAGACACATTGCCGAAAAAGTAACCCAGAAAAGTAAATAAACCCACCCAGCACAGGCCGCCGGCCAGGTTATAGAAGATAAATTTGCCGTAGTGCATCCTGCCGATGCCAGCGACAAAAGGGGCAAAAGTGCGGATAAACGGTACGAAACGGGCCAGAAATATGGTTTTACCGCCGTGCTTTTCAAAAAAGGCGTTGGTTTGGGCAATGTGCTCCTTTTTAAGGGGAATTTTGGGGTTGGCAATGATTTTTTCACCGAAAAAATGGCCTATCCAATAATTGGCCGTGTCACCCAGGACGGCCGCAGCTGCCAAAATGATAAATATTAAAAATGGATTCAAAGAACCAACAGCAGCCAGTGCCCCGGCGGCAAATATCAGACTGTCGCCCGGCAGAAACGGGGTGACAACCAGACCGGTTTCAATAAAAATAATCAGGAACATGAAAGCGTAGACCAGATAACCATAATGTCCGATTAAATCCGAAAGATGAATATCTATGTGGAGTATAAAATCGAATAAATACCTTATAATCTGCATATGGGAAGATTATATGTGGTAGCCACACCGATTGGCAACCTGGAAGATATCACCATCAGGGCGATAAAAACCCTGTTAACAGTCCCGGTAATTGCCTGCGAAGATACACGCCGGACAGGACAACTTATAAAAATACTGCAAGATAAATTTAATTTTCTAATTGACCTAATTGACCTAAATCACAAGAAATTTATTTCCGTCAGGGACTGGAATGAGGAAAGGCAGGTAGCGGAAGTCATGCAACTTTTAAAAACCGGGGATGCGGCTTTGGTTTCCGATGCCGGCACTCCCCTATTATCAGATCCGGGTTTTAAAATAGTCCGGCAAGCCAGGGAAGAAGGGATTCAGGTGATTCCGGTTCCGGGTCCGTTTGCCGGTGCGACGGCCGTATCGGCCTCGGGACTGCCGACAAACAAAATAATGTTTTGGGGGTTTTTACCGAAGAAATATGATTTGATTCCGAATTCCACAAATATTATTTACGAATCCCCATACAGATCAAATAAGCTGATGGCAGATATCAGGAGCAGATATCCGGATGCCCGGATAGTAATAGGACGCGAATTAACTAAAATTTACGAGTATATCGGTCCCGATGACGGCAAGACATCCAAGGGGGAAATAACAATATTAGTTTATTTACCCCAGGTGTGAGGTGAGAAGAAGATTCCGCCCGTTCATAGAAAGCGGCAGGGGGATTTGCATGATGGAAAGGAGAGTGGGAGAAATATCGGCGGAAATTCCCTGGGGGATCTGCTGGCCGGTCTGGTAATCATTACCGACGATGATAAACGGGACCGGATTGGCGTTGTGTTCGGTATCCACTTCATGAGTGGACATATTGATCATTTCCTCGGCATTTCCGTGGTCGGCCGTGATGACCAACACCCCGCCGACTTCCAGGAGAACCGGATAGACCTGGCCAATACAGGTATCGACCACTTCCACGGCTTTAATTGCCGCCTGAAGATTACCGGTATGGGCAACCATATCCGGATTGGCATAATTGATGACGATAAAATCATATCTCCCTGACCGGATTTCGGAAATCAGACGGGGGGTGGTTTCGAAAGCCGACATTTCAGGCTTTTTGTCATAGGTGGACACTTTGGGGGAAGGGATGATAATCCGGGTTTCATGGGGAAAAGGATCTTCCCTGAGACCATTAAAATAATAGGTGACAAACCTTTCTTTTTCCGATTCTGCCATACGAAGCTGCATCAAACCCTGATCGGAGATTACCTTACCGATGGGTGTTTCCACCCCCAGCGGAGGAAAGGCGATGTGAACCGGGAGATTTTTTTCATATTCGGTCATGGTAACGAAAAATAAATCGGGAATTTTAACGCCCCTGGTAAAGGGTTTCTGTTTACTTATCTGATTGGCATCAATTTCGTGTTTTTTCGTAAATTCAATAGCGTAGGGATCGAAACCAATTATATTGGCCGTATTTTTAAAGTCGTCCAGGGTAAAAGCCTTGGTTAATTCTCGGGGGCGATCGATTCGAAAATTAACAAACACTACAGAATCTCCAGCTTTTACGACTGCGGTTGGCTGACTTGAATTGCCGGTAATGACAGTCGGTTCCACGAATTCATCGGTATGCCCGGCGGCATATGACTGGGATATGGCAGTATCGATATTCGGAGCCGTCAGACCTGCCCCTTCAGTAAGGCAGCGATAGGCTTTTTGTATCCGGTCCCAGCGAAAATCCCTGTCCATGGCATAGTATCTGCCCATAACCGTTGCAATCAGACCGACGCCTTCGCGGGACATGACAGTTTCCAGCTGATGAATGTAAGTCAAGGAAGATGTAGGCGGACTATCGCGGCCGTCGGTGAAGAGATGTAAAAAAACCTGAGTCAGTTGCTGTTCATGACAAAAACGCAGCAGAGCATAAAAATGAGATAGATCAGAATGAACTCCGCCTCCGCCGATCAAACCAAGGATATGGAATTGAGAAGAGTGCTCTTTAACATGCTTGGCGGCCTGAACAAGGGAAAGATTTTGGAAAAAACTGCCGTCGGCAATGGACATGTTTATTCTGGGCAGATCCTGATAGACAATACTGCCAGCACCAATATTCAGATGTCCGGTTTCGGTATTTCCCGGTTCACGCTTGGGCAAACCCACAGATTCACCATGGGCTATCAGCTGGGTATGAACATATTTTTGCCAGAGGTAAGACATTACCGGAGTTTTGGCCAGGGTAATGGCATTACCGGGACCCGGAGGAGCTATCCCCCATCCGTCTAAAATTGCCAATACTACCGGTTTTGGTCTGACTGACATACAGTTTGATCAGACGATACCCAATTCGTTTTCGATAGCCAAAAATCGATTATATTTAACCACTCTTTCACCCCTGGCAGGAGCCCCGAACTTGGCATAATCAGATCCGACCCCGACGGCAAAATCAGCAATAAAAGTATCGACCGTTTCTCCCGAACGATGAGACACATTAATTTTCCAATTAGCTGCCCTGGCCTGCTTGACCACGGCTATAGTTTCGGAAACCGTGCCAATCTGATTGGGTTTTATAATTATCCCATTACAGCTTTTCTCATTGATGGCTTTGACCACACGGTCTTTATTGGTAACCAATAAATCGTCACCGACTATGGTGGTGTTGGCACCCAATTCCTGAGTGAGATTAGACCAATTTTTCCAATCATCTTCGGTTAAAGGGTCTTCCAGCAACCGGAGGTGATATTGGCTGTTTAAATCTCTGAGGTAGTCAATAAAATCCCCGGCGTCCATGGGACTTGAACGGTCTTTGATGGTGTATTTACCATCATTAAAAAAAGAATTGGCAGCGACGTCCAATCCCAGTTCCACGTCCACAGTCGGTTTTTTATGGCATTCTGTAATCGATTCAACCAGGATTTCCAGAGCATCGAGATTGGTAAACAAATTCGGGGCAAACCCACCCTCGTCACCGACGCTGTGAATGGCCCCGCGGCGGGACAGTAATTTTTTGATCGTCTGATAGATCTCCACTCCGGTTTCCAGCATGGAAGCAAATGTACCTTTCCGGGAAGGCATGACATGAAATTCCTGGAAATCCAAATTGCCGGCACCATGTTTTCCGCCATTGATCATATTAAACACCGGTATAGGTATGAACAGTTTATTTTTATTGTCTGACAGCATGGCAATATATTTATACAAAGGGAGTTTCGAAGATAAAGCTAAAGCTTTGGTAAAAGCCATGGAAACCCCAAGGATAGCGTTGGCACCCAGATTGGCTTTGTTGGGCGTACCGTCCAGCCTGATCAGGAACTGATCCAAATCCAAGGTACTGTTGAAACTCTGCCCGGCAATAGCTTTGTTTATGACATTGTTTACATTTCCGGCAGCTTTCAGCATCCCCTTGCCAAAATATCTGGTGTTGTCGCCGTCTCTCAACTCGACCGCTTCCGAGGTACCGGTGGAAGTTCCCGAAGGTACGGAAGACATACCAAAACTACCATCTTCAAGTATGGCAATAACTTCCAGAGTTGGATTGGAACGGGAATCCAATATCTCCCGACCAAATATCCGATTTATTTTCGGCATGATTATTTTTTATTTTGTAAATAGTTTTTGTTCACACTGGTAAACAATTTCCCGGGTGCGGCCGATGGCGTCGGGATTGACTGAAATACTTGTTATCCCCCATTTAACCAACATTTCCACTAGTTCGGGATACTCCGACGGTGCCTGACCGCAGATGCCGCAGGTGACTCCCTTTTTAGCGCAGGTTTTGACGACTTTTTCCAATGCCCAAAGAACCGCCGGATTACGTTCATCAAAATTGGGAGCAACCTCACTATTGTCCCGGTCGATACCCAATAAAAGCATAGTCAGATCGTTGCTGCCGATAGATACCCCGTCAATACCAACGTCGATAAAGTCGTCTAAAAGGATAACGTTGGCGGGGATTTCACACATCATAAACAGCTTAAACTGGGAGGAACGGTACAAACCACTGGCAGCTACCAACTTTTTGACCTCAATCATTTCATTGACAGTTGAGACAAAAGGAATCATGAGATTCAAATTTTTGTATCCCATCTGATTTCTGACTTTTTTAATAGCTTCCAGTTCCAGATCAAAGACCTCGGGAGTTTTTACATAACGATAGGCTCCCCGAAACCCAAGCATTGGATTGGATTCTTCGGGTTCGTATTTTTCTCCGCCCTTTAAGGCCCGGTATTCGTTAGTTTTGAAATCAGTAGCCCGGTAAATGATCGGCCGGGGATTAAAAGCCTTGCAAAAGACGGCCAGGTCGGAAGCAAGTTTATTGATGAATTCATGCTCCTTGTGTTCGGCAATCAGCTTTTTGGGGTGAGTGCCGATACCTGCAATCATAAACTCCGCACGAAGCAAACCAACCCCGTCGACATGGCGTTTGGCAATCTCTGCAGCCAATTCTTTTTCTGCCAGATTGACATAGACTTTGGTAGCGGTCTTAAGATTTTTATCCGGTTCGGATTTGGCAGGCGGATGGACCTGGGCCGGAGTCATGGGCACCCCGCCCTTGAAAACTTCACCCGTATTGCCGTTGACGGTAATTATCATGCCATCTTTTAAAACTTTGGTAGCGGTAGTAGTACCGACAACGCAGGTTACCCCCAATTCGCGGGAGACGATGGCGGCATGAGAAGTGAGGCCGCCGCGATTGGTTACAATTCCCAGAGATTTTTTCATAGCCGGGACAAAATCCGGTGTAGTCATGTCAGTAACCATTACATCTCCGGATTTAACCTTGTCCAGATGCCTGATGTCATCCACCACCCTGACCGGGCCGGTAACAATTCCGGGTGATGCGGGAGCACCGGTGAGAATTTTTTCCAAATTAATTTTAGGTTCTTTTTCGTCGTGTTTGGCAGCTTCCTGGGCGGTCAGAGTGGTGATAGGGCGAGCCTGGGTGATATAGAGTTTTCCGCCTTCAAAAGCCCATTCGATATCCTGGGGGAAAAAATAATGATGATGTATCCGTTTGCCGATTTGCGCCAATTCCAGGATTTCCTTATCCGGAAGTTTTTGTTTTTCCTGAAGTTTATGATCAACTTTAACCTGTTTGACGCCTTCTTTCTGGCGTATTTCCATGACTTCCTGGCGGGAAATATTTTTGACGGTTATTTCCAATCCGGATTTGTTAATTTCATAGTGATCCGGCGTTACCACCCCCTGGACGATGTAATCCCCCAACCCGAAACCGGCTTCGATCACAAGCTTATTTTTATCCTGGGTAATGGGATCAACGGTAAACATGACTCCGGAGACTTCCGACTGGATCTGTTTCTGAACAGGAACGGCGATACCGACTTTGAAATGATCAAAATGCTGCTGTTCCCTGTAAAAAATACTTCTGGCTCCGAACAGCGACATCCAGCACTCTTTGACCTTTAAAAGAACATTGGCATCACCGCTGATATTCAAATACGATTCCTGTTGACCGGCAAAGGAAGCTTCGGGAAGATCTTCTGCAGTAGCAGAAGAACGGACAGCCACCGCCAGATGGCGGCCGGTAAGCTGATCTTCGCTTTCCAGCTCGTGATATGCCAAAAATATTTCCCGGCTGATTTCTTCAGGAATATCTGCCTGTTTTAAAAATTTTTCAATCTGGGCAGAAGCTTTGTTTAGCTGATCCGAATCCTGCAAATCATAACCGGACAGAATCCGGTGAATATGGGGACGCAATTTATTGGCCTCAAGAAAATGAAAATAAGCCGATGATAAAACCACAAATCCGGGAGGTACGGGAATCTGGGCCTGAGTCAGTTCACCCAAATTGGCCCCCTTTCCTCCGGCAATGGGGATATCCTCTTTGGATAATTCTTTAAACCATTTGACGAATTTCATATAGGCAGTATTTAATATTAGTATACCTACTTTAAACGGTCTTTAAAATAGTCAACCCAGGGTATCGGACCGGGGTCAACATTATTTAACTGAGACAGGGAATAGGATAAAAATCCTCCGGCCTGAATCAGTTCAAAAACTTCAAAAACCGGTGAAGGGCCGGAAACCTGAAAATCGGAGAAGCCGATGTGCTGTTTGGTTAAAACGTCTTTGGTAACAGGATATCTTTTTTGCAATTCGGGATGGTAATGCCGGGATTCAAAGAAAACAAAATGCAAATTCTGCGGGTTGGCAGCAGGAAAGGCCAGACCTTCCATCAAATGATGGTTCAGTTCCGGAAGATCAAAAGCGACACAAAAGTTTTTGGCCGTTTCGTTAATCTGATTTTTCAGGCAGTGGACGGCCCCTTTTAAATGTTCGCTGGAAACCAAGACCGGAATTTTCCCGGTTAATGCCTGTGCCAACCGGTTACCAGCCTCAGGTTGCTGGCGGCTTTTTAAATATTTGGGCAAGTCATTAAAATCCGGAGGAGAACTCATTAATTTACCCATGACCAAAAGCCTTATGATGGCGGTTAAACTATACCCCAAACCCATACGGGGCTGGCCGGAAGGATTATTTACCGGTTTAAAAATATAACCCGGTAAATTCAGATCTGTAGCTTTTTGGGCTAATTTACCGCCGCCGGTTAAAATGAAGATCCGGGCTTGCCTTTTGATAGCCTCTTCCAGAGAAAATAAGGTTTCCGCGGTATTGCCCGAATAACTGGAAATAATAACCAGGGAGTCGTGGTTAACAAAGTTGGGCAGATAATATTCGGTGGAAACGGTGACCGGATAATTCAATGCCTGTCTTTCCAAATAATTTAATACCCGTCCGCCCAGAGCCGAACCACCCATTCCGGAGACGACGATGTTTTTAATATCTGAAAAAACAGGGAGGTTAAGGGAATTATCCATATCAGTAATCACCTGCGCACACTGGTCAGGAAAAGCTTTTGCGGATGGCAAGATGTTCAGAGTATCCACAAGAAATATCCTAAAGCTTTGATACCCAAAGTTCAAGCGCAAAGCCCAAATTAAAAGGCGATGCCGAAGTTTTCTGACGGTAATCGATATCCAGAAGCCCCAGATATGAGGTTTTTAAAATATCCAGAGAAAAATCAGCTGACTGCCGTGCAAGTTTGGCAGATTGCCAGGACGGAAAATTACCCTTCCCCAGTTTAAACAGCAAAAGTTTTCTGATCTGGCCGACCGTAAGGGCAAAAATCTGTTCCGGTGCGGTGTATTGCAGGGATTTTGCCAAAGATTCCCGGGAAAAACTATCTAAAAACTGGTAAACATATTTGGGTAAATCAAAAACCCTGGACACTGGTGAAGAAAATGATTTAATGTGTAAAGAGACATTTTTTGATTCCCATATATAAATTTCACAATCCTGATGAGTTACCAGGTAATCAAGAATAAGTTTTTTTTCCCGACCGGGACGGGATGAAAAGAAATTTTCTATAAATACGGCAGGAGTTTCTTGAAAAAGAGACATGGTTTGAAGAGACAGGAGAAGGTCGGTTAAAGTCAGTTTACCGCCGTCCAGAGCAATAATCTGACGGCCCAGGGATATGGTCTTGGTTCTGGTTTCAATAAAGTAATTACGGGAGGCAATCTGATCGTCACCGTGAATAACGATCATATTTCGTATGATTTCGTGGTAAGTAAATTAAAAAGCTGATCAACCCGGTCATGATAATGGCGGAAAGTGCGGTAACGGCCGCTGCGATGAGGGGCCAGACTGCCGGAAAATGTTTTAGGAATATGCAACAATTCATGAATCAGGGTTTTTTCCTGCTGGGGCAGTGACTGGCGGTCGAATTTTTCAGAGATGACTTCAATACAATAACCAGGAGGAATATTTAATGCCAGCTGCCAGATTTTGGGCAAGGACCAGATACGGGCGATGGCCAGGGACGAGGAACCCAGGCTTTTAAAACAATATATATTATCCCGGCGAATATTTTTCATGTCCAATGCCGTGATCAAAAAACTGATACGACGTTTAATTTCAGGAGAAGAAACCCATTTCATATCAGGGGGAGTTTAACACAACCGCATCACCGATTTTAACCCCGTGCCGGGATATATAACCGGCATTGACTTCCAAAACATTATCTACAGGATACACCGAAGATAAGGTTTCAGGTTTATCAGATATATCTTTCGGCGGAGGAATATTTTCGGATAAATTAACTACCCGGTGGTTATTAATCCAGATGAAATCCAGGGGGAAATTCATATCTTTCATCCAGAAATACTGAACCGAAGATACGGGAAATTCAAATAGCATGCCGGAATTTTGAGAAAGGGATTTACGATAAGAAAGACCCCGTTCACGGGCGGGTTCATTATCGGCAATTTCAACTGTGACACTGTTTTCCCCAACGGTTAAAATCGGAGAAGAGGGAAAGAAAAAATGACTGAGTTTGTTGATAAAGTTTTCATTCTGCGGCGGTGACTGCGAAGAGGCGGTAGCTGACTCGGCAGGTATGAAGTTTTGATTTAAGGGATTTAAAAGCGGCGAGCCGGAAATTTTAGCCAGATTAAAGATTTCCTGATATGAGTTTTTGGGCTTATGATTTATATCCGTTAATGAAAATGGCATAAAATTTCCCGCACCGGCAAACAAAACAAACGGTGTGATCGCCACAATATTCTTATCAAGCCAAACCTGATTAAAGGCAATTTTATAAAAATCGTTTTGACCGATATATCCTGTTTCAGTAATAAAGACGGGTTTAGGGCTATAACCCAAAGAAGTTAATAGGTTAACTTCATAGCGGTAACTGGAAATTCCGAAGCGACCGGGGGATAGGGGGGAAGACAAAAAACCGGGATTGGGATAAGCATGAACTGCCAGTCCATCAATGGCACTGTACCAACCGGGTACCAGACGGCTCATTTGGCGATAAAACAATAATGCATCCATGGAGGTGGGACTATTCGGAGAGGACATATCCAGCCCGGCACTTAATATAAAAAAATCATCCGAACGGGATTTAAATATATCCCTGGCCTGTATCAATATTGAGGCATAATCTCCCGGAGAGACCGATCCTCCCCATTCCGTGGCATGATTGGGTTCGTTAAATATGACCAGATAGCGGTTTTTGGTCGGCCAGGGCATATCGTTTAGGAAATTTGCAAAATCCACCAGGTCATAGCTGTCCGGTTCCACCCAGGTATCACCGTTGATATAAGTGGCTAATCTGATTATCGGAATGAGATGTTTTTGGCCGGCAGTGATAAAAAAACGCTGCCACTTTGGGCGGTCCAAATCATCACTTCTTAAGGGAATGGTAACATAACCCCAATTTCCGCCGTGACTGTTTACCAAATCCGATGCATTAAATATTTCATCGGGTTGAAATATGTGTACCCCGACACGGTTATTGGGAACGTTTAAAGGATCAACAATGGCTTTAACGGGTGAAATTACAAATGACAAATTACATATTGCAAATAAAAACCAATATAAAAACAACAATTTAACAAGCCGCATAAGAAGATTATAAATTTTTTGAAATTACTTTTTGACGGAAGAGCGACGGACATGGCAGATCGCCAAAGCCAGAGCGTCAG
Organism: Candidatus Amesbacteria bacterium; assembly: GCA_027371535.1. Taxonomy (GTDB): domain Bacteria; phylum Patescibacteriota; class Microgenomatia; order CAZETR01; family Amesbacteraceae; genus DAHXMV01. The sequence continues at coordinate 51,106 of DAHXMV010000006.1, forward strand.
CCGCATCGTCAAAATGAGTTTTGTTTTGCTTTTTATTGCGGGTTTTGCCATCGCGCAATTCATTTAACTTATTGCCCCTGATCCCCAACATTTTTTTGACAGACATTTTCATCAGGGTTTTATCGGCTTTTCCGGAACCACCCACATACAGTTTTACCTGCATCGGAGTGTAATCTATCACCGGGACATGATGGCGGTGGATGGCCAGTTTTATCACTCCGATAGCCTGACCGACGGAAATCGCCGTCAGGGCATTGGTAGCGAAAAAGAGCCTTTCTATAGCTACGACTTCCGGCGAATAGCGTTCCAGTATTTCAGAAACGCCATCATAGATCAGTTCCAAGCGCTGTCCGTGAGAAAGATCTTTGGAAGTACTTACCAAACCAAAATCGATTAAGGTATAGCGGTCATTTCCCAGGGAATCAATAACTCCGTAACCGGTTGTAGCCGTCCCCGGATCAATGCCTAAAATTTTCATATGACAGGTTTATAATCCTTAGCAGGAAATGAAATATATTATTTTAACAATCTCTATCATTGTAGCAGGTATTTTTGTTTACCAGAATTTAAAAGTAGTTACCCCGAAGGTTATATCGGATAAAATTGCAGAGACACCAACCGCAGTACCTGTTAAGACAATCACGTTTAACGAAGTGACCCGGGGATACAGCCTTGTAAATAATATAAACCCTTCCAAACTGAGGCTGGTCCCAAATTTCGGTTCCCGGATCCCCAGCCGGAAACTAATGGCGGATAATAACTGTACTTATGGCATAAACGGAGGATTTTATGATGATAAAAACCGGCCAATCGGTTTATTTAGATATTCCGGAAAAGATATCAGCCCGCTTAAAAAAAGCCAGATTTTCAACGGAATAATCAGCCTTGTTAACGGAAAACTGAATATTGGGGATAAAGCCCTGACTGATGCACAAACATGGCTGCAAACCGGCCCGATCCTGATAAGCGAACAGAAAACGGAAGGATTGGAAATCGCAAATGATAAATCAGCCAGAAGAATGGTTTTTGCCAAAAATATATCAGGAAATGCCATGTTTATATCTATTTTTGATCCGGAAACAGAAAAAAGCGGTCCATTTTTATCCGAAATGCCAGGAATTCTGCAGAAAATATCCCTGAAGGAGAACCTGGGGATTTCGAATGCCGTCAATCTGGACGGGGGCCGGGCCTCGGCTTTTTACGGTGAAGATAAAATATTGCCGGAAACAGATACGGTCGGCAGCTGGTGGTGTGTGACAAAATAATTTAAAATTTAATGTTTTATATGTACAATTAACGGAATGGCCAGATTAACTTACGAAGAACTGATTGACAAACATCTGCAGATTTTAAAAAGCCTGGAATACCAGACCGGGTTATTTGCAGCTTCAAAAAAGGGAACCGGTGAAGGTTACGACAAATCATGGCTGAGGGACAATTTTTACGAGACGCTGGCATTCGAAGTTATCGGCGACTGGAAAACGGTGGAAAATACCTACCGGGCGATTCTGGAAATATTTTTGCGATACGAAGACAAAATCGACTGGGCAATAAACCATAAACCCCAGGCTCCGTTTCAGTATATCCATGCCAGATTCCACCCCGAAACTTTTGATGAATTCTGGGAGGAATGGGGCAACAAACAGAATGACGCCATCGGCTGTATCCTGTTCCGTCTGGGGGAACTGGAAATTAATCAGAAAAGATCGATTTTAAAAACCCCGGATCACATCAGAATCGTGAATAAGCTGGTGAAATACCTGCAGTCCATTGAATACTGGCACGACCGGGATTCAGGTATGTGGGAGGAGGGGGAAGAGATGCGTTCATCATCAGTGGGAGCATGTGTGGCCGGCCTGAAATCCATATCCAGAATACCGGATATAGAAGTACCCAGGGTATTGATCCGGGAAGGAGAGAAAACCCTGAATGAATTATTACCCAGGGAATCGGTAGGCCGATTTGTGGATCTGGCCCTGCTGTCCCTGATTTGGCCCTATGAGGTGGTTACAGAAGAACAAAGAAACAGGATTCTGGAAAATGTTGAATACCATTTGCTGCGCGAACGCGGTGTCATCAGATATAAAAATGACCGTTATTTTAATAAAAACCCGGACGGATACAGCGAAGAAGCCGAATGGACTTTCGGACTGTCATGGCTGGCGATCATCTATCAGAAAAACGGCAACCAGAAAAAAGCTGAAGAACTATTAAAAAACCTGATTGCCGAAGACACTCCCCATGGACTCCCGGAATTATATTTTTCCAATTCACCCGACTACAATGAAAATACCCCTCTGGGGTGGAGCGAATCTTTGTTTATAGTGGCTTTATACGAAATGAACATGAGAATGGAAGAGGATGAAAATAAAGTAAACGCATGATTATAAGAGCTACCTGAAGACTGAAAACCACAAGTTCCTGTCTACCAAACAAATGGTCAGGAAGATGATTAGAGCCACCAAGGCGAATATTAAAGAAGTGATTATCATATTGGTAAACGTGCCTAAAAACAGTTCACCTATGTCATCTTTAAGTGTCATTCCCCAGTGATTACGGCCCACGTACACCAGATAATCCATTAAGATATAAAAAATCATCATCAAGTACTGATAATTTGCAGACAGATTTATACCTGCAAATAATAGCGATGTCTCCAAACACCAGACCGAACCTTTCAGAAAAACCAGGAAAAGCCAGGCAAGAAACGATAATTCCACAATAAACAATACGCCGCTAAAAATACCAGAGAAAAACGATTTCTTACGACCATTAAAAAAGTCGTACCTGAATAGTCGCCAGACAATCGGGAAAATTACTATCAAAACATCCAGTCCGGTAATACTGACCGCCTGCATATATACCTTAAATTATCTTATCAAATTTTTTATTTATTTTATAAATGTCATCTTTCTTTTAATTCATTAATATCAGTAGTCTTAACAATTTGTAGTAAAGGGACTACGATTATTACTTTTTAGACTTATCCTTGCACTATATCTCTGATTTATTCCTATCTCTTAAATATCCTTATTTATAAATAGTGAGCAAGAATTTAACATTTTTAAAAGCCGTTATTTTCAAAATTATGAAAGAATACTATATTATTTTGAGTGAACGATATATACCTTAAATACGGTTACATAATGCTTCCGGTTGATTTAAAGCTGTTTCCTGAAATAGAAATTAACAATATAAAATTCTTTAGTAAAAGCAATTATCATGTCAGCCTAGTAAATCTTTGTGATTATTCCGAAGCGCAACAGGAAAAAATTTTTGAGTATGCGCAGATATTTACGAGGGATTACCCGATTAAAATTAAAGAATTAACACACACTTTCAGATTAGTAACCGAAAATGATCAACGATCGATCATAGTTCTGGTTGAAATGTCGGGATTAAATCAATTAATTTCTTCCATAAACAAGCATTTCGATTATGAATTTGCATATCCTCCGACCCATATCACTCTTTACACCCCAAAAGGCCAATTCGGTATTGGAATCGATACCCAAGAAAGATATCAGCAACTAACGCAGGTGATTGATTCCCAAAAAACCAAGAAACTTATAAATTCTTTTTTGAAATAATAAAAACCGGTGAGACAGAATTTAGTAAGTTCATATACTGTTGGTAATATCTTGAGAGAATATTATCTAATTTTTGAAGAGTTATTTAACTTATTGGTTGATAGTAATATAAAGGGGTATATTTTATTAAACAATTTATGTTTCAAAAATTAAAAAACTTTCCTTCCACATATACAGTATTAATAGTTTTTGGGTTATATGCCATCACGTCACTTATTCAATTTTATTCTCCTTGTGATACGGTACTTTGCTCAAATTTTACAACGACAACAACTAATTTGATAATGCTCTTATTTAGCCGACTTTTAATCATATGGGGAGCCACATTCGCTTTATTGAAGGTTATAATTAAAAATGAGGAAAAAAGAAGGATAATACGTAATGTCTCTATGTTTTTATTCGGTTTTTATTTTTGTATAATACTTTTCTTCAAAATAATACCATCGACACTAAATCTATTTTTTTAGTGAGCCATTTGTCCCGCAGGCGGAACCCTACCTCGAGAGCATGATTGAAATTTCATCTAAGTTGAAGGAATTAGGTTTCAGTTTGTCAAGTATCCCTTTTGGTGTACACACCTTCTAAGAACGCTGATTGTAAATGTGCTTGAATTGGATCGGTGACATT
>DAHXMV010000007.1 GCA_027371535.1 Candidatus Amesbacteria bacterium
AAGCTGAAGCTGGTGTAGGTGCGGGCGGAGCGGGGGTGGCGGTGGGGACCGGGGTAGGGGTAGGTGTGGGTTTGGGTGTGGGGGTAGGAGTTGGTTTGGGAGTGGCTGTAGGCGGGGGCGGCGGGGGCGGGTTGCAGCCATTAACGTTGTAGGTACTGCAACCGCCACCGGAACTGCCCGGGGGGTTACAGCAGGTGATCGGACCATAGGCTGAACCGTCACCATATTTGCAGTTGCAGCACTGAGAACCGCTGCACCAATAAGGACTATTACAGGCAGTGGCACAAGCAGCGAATACTTTAGCGGGAGAGGTGAGGAGAAAGAAAAAAAAGAGAGAGATGAGCAGCAGTAGACGGCGGAGCATTAGGTATATTTTAACAGAAGCACGTAAAGACTAATTATTGACAAAAAAGGAATTCAGATCCATCGACACAAATGTTAAAAGTGTTCAGATCTACTCTTAAAAACAGGCCGATAAGATTAAGTATTAACCAGGCAGAGAGGGTGATGACCAAACCGGCCAAAGCGTAGGTGATGGTGAGACGGGCTCTAATGGCGGCGTCTTTGTCACCGCCGGCACTTATATACTTGAAACCACCCATAAGGAGCATGACCAAAGATGCCATTCCAGCCAAGCCCAGAAGCGAATGGATAAAGTAAGTAGCGACCATACTTAAATGGGGCAGCATAGCAGGTGCGGTCATAAAAGATATGTTAGTTTAAGTAACACTCTAAAAACAAGCATATATCCGGATTAGCTGCCGATGCGTTCGAAATTAACCATAATGAGGTCGATATTAAAGAGGGCTCTGATGACAAAGAGGATGGCGTAGGAGGAAAAGACAATAGCCAAGCCGACTAAGGCAGACACTAACCGTTTGCGGGCTTTTTCGGTGCCTTCCTTGTCACCACCCGCAAAGATCCACTGCAGACCACCCCACAGGAGGGAAACAAAAGAAAAAACTCCGGCGGCACCAAGCATAATATTAATGGCGGTCCGCAAATATTCGGAAGGGGTATATTGAGTCAGCACCTGGAACTGAGTGGATATGTTGGCAATATTCGGGCTGTCGGTATGGGGGGCAACAAGCTGAGCTAAATACATAGTCATGATAAGTAAGAATTATACCAAAAAGAAACCACCCCGGTAATCACCGGGGTGGTTTTGAATCAGAAAGCCTTTGGGTAGCCAGATTAGGCTCCCAATTGAGTCAAATTGACGGAAATGACGTCAATATTGAACAAAGCTCGCATGATAAACAGTAAGGCGTAAGCAGAGAAGACGAGGGCCAGACCGATCAAAGCAGCCGTAATCTTTTTACGGGCTTTTTCGGTGCCTTCCTTATCTCCACCGGCCAGGATCCACTGCAGGCCTCCCCATAACAAGAAAATAAAGGAGGCGACACCTGCAATTCCCAGCATGACGTTGATTAAGGTTCTCAGAAACATGGAGGGAGTGTAGGTAGTCAGGACGTTGAACCGGGTGGCAATATTAGAAACATCGGGATTGTCACCACCGGTTGCAGGAGTAAGAGCAGCTAAAGCCGAAGATGGCGCGAAAGCCATCACGGTGACAGCTGCACCGGTAAAAGAAAGAATTTTAGAAACTTTCACAAGACAATCACCTGCCTTTCAAACAGGATTATAACACTTCGGAGGGATTTCAGGTACCGAAACGGGTGATGTTAATACCTATCAGGTCAATACCAAACAGGGCCCGGACGACAAACAGGATGGCATAAACGGAAAAGACCAGGGCCAGGCCGATGAGGGCGTTGATAATTTTTTTGCGGGATTTTTCGACAGCATCCTTGTCACTTCCGGCTGTAATCCACTGAACACCACCCAGCAATAAATAAAGAAAAGAGAGAACGCCGGCACCGCCGATTAAAATTTCGATTGCGGTTTTCACATAATTGGAGGGGAGCAATTTGGTGATATTCACATAGGGGGAGTTGGGATCGACGAAATTTATCACGTCTGCCGAGACTAATAAAGGAAACAGCAGAGCAGCTGAAAGGAAAGCGATGAGAAGACGGATAAATTTGGACATAAGATCAGGAACCAATCTGGGATATGTTGATACTGATTAGATTAATGTTGAAGAGGGCGCGCATGATATAAAGGATGGCATAGCTGGAAAGGACAATAGCCAAACCGATTAGGGCTCCGAGGATTTTTTTCCGGGCCTTGTCCACGGCGTCCTTATCACCCCCGGCAGTGATCCACTGAATTCCTCCCATGAGCAAGAAAATAAAAGCTGCCACTCCGCCAAAACCCAGTAGAACATTGATAGCTGTCCTGAGAAACATACTGGGTTTGAAACTCTGGAGAACCAAGAGGTTGCTGTTGATATTGGAGACATCGACTAGATCGTTGTCGGGCATAATTTCAGATTAAAGTGGGAACGTTAACGGATCTGAGAGAAACACCAAAAAGGGTTTCCACTACCCATAAGATGACAAAAATTGAGAGGAGGATGGCAATACCTATCAGGGCGTTTCTGATTCTGGCAGTGGCCTTTTGGACGGCATCTTTGTCGCTTCCGGAGGTAATGTAGGAGTAACCGCCCAGGATGAGCATAATAAAAAAGTAAACACCGCCAGCGCCAATAGCAAAAGTAATCAGGCCTCGCAGGTATAACTGGATAGTGTATGCGGGGCCTCCATAAACGGACATATCAAGAGCATTGCCGGCCAAGCCATTCAAAGTGGGAACCCAGATAATAGGTAAAAGATACATATTAGGCTCCAATACTGCCAAAGGTGATAACAAAATCGAAAATATTCAAACCCAGGAATTTAGCGATCAACCCAACGAGAGCATACGCGATAACTACAATAAATAGACCAATAAAGGCATGGGTAAGTTTTTTCTGGGCGGTCTGGATATTTTGTTTGTCACCTCCGGAATTTATCCATGACAATGCGGCTAAAATGATCTGGAGAAGGAACCAAATGCCGGCGATTATAGTGAGAAGACCCAAAACGTTAGAGATCAAAGTCTCAACCCGCTGGAAAGCGTCATTGTAATGTTCCTGTCCCGGGCCTCCGACATTGCCAAGGGGGCCGATACCGCTCATATTTCCCAAATTGACAACCCCGGCTAAAAGACGTGATGACATAGATTTTAGGGACCAGCTGTAAATATACGGGGGTTTATAAGAATATCCCAATATTGCCTGCCAAAAATGATATATCCCATCAAACCGGCGATTAAATAAGTACTGGCGACAATCAACAGACCGACGAATGAGCGCCAGATGCGTTCGGTGGATTTTTGGTAGGCTTTGGGATCGCCTTGGGCGGTCAAAAAACCATAACCGGCCAGGACGATATTGAATAAGGTATAGAGACCGGCGCCGACGATGGCAACCTTGACCAAATTTGACAGGAGAGTGATGAGGCCTTCGCCGTTGGTGCCGGAATAACCGGTAGCATCCGGGGCGAGGACATTGAAAGGATTAGTGACTTTGCCAAATATACCAAGCATAGATTAGGGAGAAATATTAGGATTTAAGAAATTAATACCAACGACACTGCTCAATATCTGAAGTATAAAATAAGCGGCCAGGACTAGCAAGAAGCCGATGGCGCCGTAGGTGACCATTAATTTGTATTGGGCGACTTTTTGGGGCGAATTATTCTGACCACCCTGAATAATTAACTGGAAACCGCTGTAGAGGATCAGACCCATGAAAAATAAACCGGCAGCGATAATAACATTGGGAAGCAGGACACTGATAATATCCGCAAAACTCCAATAATTAGCATCGGGGTGGAAATTGAAAAAGGCACTGCGGAGGTCCATAGGGTTTATAGGATATTCAGGCCGAGAATTTTTTGCACGATCTGAAGGATAAAATAAGAGCAGACGACTACCAACAGGCCCAAAAGGGCATTGCTGACCTGTTTATGAACACCACGGACTTTGGCTTCGTCGCCCATACTGCTAATAAATGTATAGCCAGCAGTAATAAGAATATATAAAAAATATAATCCGGCGCCTCCTATGGCAAACGAAAGAACTCGGGAAAGAATGTCAGCTGGCAATGTGCTGAAATCAGTAAACATACTAGGTTGGTAAAGATCTTTAATTTGCGCCAGATGCATATGTTTAGAAGGAAAAACCAAACAAACTAATGCCGAGAATTTGTGAACCGATGAAATTAAGAATGACCACAGCCAAAGCAATAAGGGTAATACCGGTAACAGCAGCAACGATTAAATCACGACCTTGGGCGATTTTTTTTGGATCACCTGAGGCGGTAGTAATGGTAAAACCAGCGTACACTATGATAACCATACCAAGTAAACCTCCCAAACTGAGAGACCATTTAATGATTTGGTTAGTCATGGCCTTGGGATCACTGGTGTCTATACAACCAAGGGCGGTTTTGATAGCTAGGCCGCCATTGGGGCTGGTGCAACCAAAGAAGGGGTTGTGGCGGTCACACTCCGCCTGATCGCTACAACACATGTAATCTACCGGTGCCGCACAGTGATATGTACCAAAACCTATAAAATTGATACAACCATAGATCAACATATTAGGTTTCCAACAAAGAGCTTCAACGTCTTTGGCGCCGAAGGACAGAAATGTTATTAATATGGGGAGAACAAAAAATATTTTTTTACGGATTAGTCTACTGATCATCTAAGCTAAAGTTTAGCACAAGTTGGAAGGAGTAGGGTATGATTTGAATATGAAAAAAGCGGCGGCAGGTGTGATGCTGGCAATAGGAATTTTTCTGACTGTTTATACAAGCGTATTTGCGGATGAGTGTGATAATGCCGGCAGTCTGAGTTACGACCAGGCCGGGTCGTGCATATCCAAATTACAGGGGATATCGGATGCAATATCCAAGGCAAATACGACCAATGCGGCCCAACTGACGGGTTTGCAAAATCAGGTGGCCGGCTTACAGAATCAGATAAAAGCGATGGAAAACCAGTTGGTTAAGCTGGAACAGGGAATATTTGAGAGGGAAGTAAAGGTGGGAGTAAAACAGGAGTTACTGGCAGCCAAGGTAAGACAGGATTATATCCAAAAAAGAGAACAACCCGTATTAATGCTCTTATTTGCCGCCCAGACAGCGGAAGATTTTTTCAAGGACGTGGCCTACAGGGAAAAACTGGCGGCCGCAGACAAGGGATTTATCGACTCGATTGCGGCAGAGGTCAGCGACCTGAATGACCAGTCCAATCAATTAAAAAACCAGAAAACCAGTCTGGCCGCCCTGAAAGACCGGGTGGACAAGCAAGCCACCTGGCTCTCAGGCGAAGTCGATAAGGCGAACAGGTATGTGGCTGACTTGGGAGGAAAGATTTCAGCATTGACTGCCAGACAGCAGGAGATACTGGCAGAAAGACAGGGAAATTTTTATACATCAGTCGGTGATGTGCCCCTGGCTGACGATCCCAACTCCCGGCCGGATTTTAATCCGGGATTTTCACCGGCGTTTGCGGTGTTTTCTTTCGGCGCGCCGCATTTTAAGGGGATGAGCCAGTACGGAGCATTTGGCCGGGCAAAATCCGGGCAATCAGCAGAAGACATTCTGCACGCATATTACGGGGGAGGAATAGAAATTAACAAGGGATATTCCACAAATATCAATATCCGGGTACAGGGATACGGGACGGTGGATCTGGAGACATACGTAAAAAGAATCTATGAGGAGCCGTCAGAATGGGGAGGTGAAGGCGGGATGGAAGCGTTAAAAGCCCAGGCAGTGGCAGCCAGGTCGTACGCCCTGGCCTATACCAATAACGGGGCGGGATCGATTTGTGCTACGGAGGCCTGCCAGGTATATAAACCTTACAATAAAGGCGGCAACTGGGATACGGCGGTAAATGCCACTAGGGGATGGGTGCTTTTGGCTAACGGCAAACCATTTTCCGCCTGGTATGCGTCGACATCGGGGGGGTATCAGCAGTCATATACGGCCAACGGCTATACCACACCGGGTTTTTGGGATACTCCGGCCGGAAGGGGAGGCTGGACAGGACAAGCATATGAAAAGATCGCGGGAAGCCCGTGGTTTTACAAGGGCTGGTACAGAACCCGGGGGGGGGATAGCTGCGGGAAAAACCATCCCTGGCTGACGAGCGAGGAAATGGCGGATATTTTAAATGCCTGGGTGGTTTTGAACAACGGGAATGACGATCGGGTAAGCCCGATAGGAAGTTGTTGGGGAGGGAATCCATACAGCATGGCAGATCTGAGGGGCAAGGGAGGTTTTACCAGTGTCAGTAATGTGTCAGTGACTTACTCCAACGGCGGTTACACAGCGAGCGTACATTTTGATACCAATAAAGGCGGGGTGGACATAAACGGTACGGATTTTAAGAATGTGTTTAATCTGAGGGCACCGGGGAGGATTACAATTATGAGCGGGTTATATAATATAGAACACAAATAGCGATTATGACTGATATTTATGTGGCAGGGACCAGCGACAGCCAGAATACGGGGCAGGAAAGTAAGGAGGTTACCGGTGTTAAAACTGAGGGGGAAAAGAGAAGCCAACCGGAGGAAAATGTCAGGCAATGGGTAACAAATATGCTCGACAGAACAGGGGAAACACCGGGAAGGTTTGTGGGCGGGGCATACAACGTGCGTCCGGACAGCCGGTTCATAAACGAACAGGATGACGAAGAAGTGGTGCTGATGCTGAGATCCCACCCGATTACCAACTTGGGCTGGATAGTAGTGGGGATACTGGTACTATTGGTAATGGAATTTTTACTGGGAACGGGAATAGCCAGTGCATTACCAACCAGATATGTGTTTATAGGAAGACTGATGGTGTATTTAATAGCCCTGGGATATGCATTTCAGAAGTTTTTGGACTGGTATTACTCGGTAATGATTGTGACTAACGAGCGGATAATTAATGTGGATTTTATTAATCTGCTTTACCGGGTGGTAACCTATGCCACACTAAATCATATAGAGGAACCATCCATGGTGGCGGGGGGATTTGTGAGGTCGTTTTTCAGGTACGGGGATATTTTTATTGAGACAGCAGCAGAAACACCATCTATTCAGGCGGTAGCCATCCCGTATCCGGACAGGGTGATTAAAATTATTTCGGAATTGTCGGAAGAACTGGAGAAGAGGAGGGAACTTGGCCAGTGACGCTGCCGGTGTGAGGATTATACAGGGGCTGTTAAATACCGGACCGGGGATAATTTTTAAGTGGTTTGAAGTAATCGGGATGGTAATGTACTGTATTTTTGCATTGGTAGTGATCAAGCAGGTGGGCATAATGGCGGAAACTTTTGAGTCGGAGGTGAACGGGACAGTAAAAACATTTGCCTGGCTGCATTTTTTTCTGGCGGGGTTTTTGGCCGGATTGGCAATTTGGCTATAGAGGGAGTGTGGTATTCTTGAAGTGATATGGAGGCAATGGTGGGCAAGCTGGTGGGATCTCTGGGTCCAAGGGTCTGGGCACAGGTATATGATTTTACCCCGGAAGCAAAGGACAAAATTGAAAACAGGGGAAGGCTGGTGGCAGTCGTGAGTATGGAGCTGGAAAACGATACGGAACAGGTGAAAATAGTCCAGATTGGCCGGGAAGTGCTGTCCAGGTTACATGAGAGATATTACGGGGCTGAAAGCGGCGGGGCTTTCGAGGTGTTAAAAGAGGCGGTTAATAAGGTGCGGGAAGAATTTGAGTACGCAGAAATTTCAGCAGTAGGGCTTTTAAACAATATATTATATGTGGTGGCGGGAGCGGGGGCCGGAGTCTTTGTAAGCATCGGGAGCAGACAAGGCTGGCTGGTGAGACCGGGGGCCGACACGGATGGTCAGGAAGTATTTTCCGGCCGGGCAACAGAAAAAGAAATCCTGGTGATCGGGAACAAAAAATTCTGGGCGGGGGTGACGGAGGGGACAGTCAGAGCGGCGGCTGAAGCCGGACGGGAGGAGATGGAAACCGGGATGGAAATGTTAACTGCAGTCCAAAGGGGGGCTGAGGAAACCGGCGGGGAGGCGGGGGTAATGATTGAAATCACCCGTCTGGAAGAGGAAAAAACAGAGACCGAGGAAGTAACGGAACAAGAAACACCTGCACGGGAGACGCAAACCGTAAAGCGCGAAGCCGAAGAAGTTCCGGTGGTAAATGAAGTGAAATCCAACCCGGTCGAGACGGTGACGGAAAAATCCAAGGAGAAACTGGCCGGAGGATGGGGAAGCCGGATTTATATCCGTCACGGGGATAAACAGGAACAACGGAAAAAGATGATGTACGCGGGGATCGGGTTTTTGGTGTTATTGGTGATAATGGCCGGAGCAGGCCAGGTATGGCTGAAACAACGGAATCTGAAAAATTCAACCATGGAGACACAGATAGAAAAATTGGCAGGGAACTTTAATGAGGCCAAAGCCGATGCTGTATTAAACCCTTCAAGAAGCAGACAACTCCTATTGGACATTAAAAGCAGGCTGGCTGAAATGCAGAACGCAAAGATTAAAGACAGCAGGCTGACGGCAATAAGCAAAGATTATGAGCAGGTATGGGAAGAAGCCAGCGGGGTGGTAAAGGTCAACCTGACAGAGCTGATTAATTTATCTTTACTGCGGACCGGGATGACCGGGGACAAACTGGCAAAGGGTGATAACAATCTGGAAGTTTTGGACACCACCGGGGACCGGGTAGTGGAAGTAGACACAAAAACAGGTGCAGGGAGCGTGGTAGCGGGAGGAAACAATTGGAAAGGAGCAAGGCTTTTGGCCACCTATCCGGGGAAGATTTTGGTGATGACTGACAGCGGGATTATGGCTGTAGATACGAACAAACCGGTGGCAGAGAATGACCCGGAACTAACTGATATGTCAGATATGAAAATTTATGCAGGAAACATTTATTTACTGGATAATAAGAATGGACAAATCTGGCGGATGAATGTAAACAACAGCGGCAGTTACGGGAAAAAACAAGCGTGGTTAGCAGACGGAAAGACCGATGATGAATTAAAAAACGGAATCGGGATGGCGATAGACGGCAGCATTTGGATAATTAAACCCGGGGGACTTTTAAAATATACCCGGGGGGTGAAAGAGAGTATACAAATTTCCGGACTGGAAACAGCCTGGGGAGACGGAGCGGTGTTGTTTACGGATGAAAATACCCAGAAGCTTTATGTATTGGACCCGGGAAGCAGGCGGGTGGTGATTTTGTCGAAAAGCGGACAATATGAAAAGCAGTTGTCGGCAGACGGGCTTTCAGGGGCAAAAGACATGGTGGTAGACGAAAGCGGCGGGAAACTGTATTTTGGAGGGGACGGAAAGGTGTGGACAGCAAGCTTATGAAAGTAGTCAACCAAAAAGCCAGATTTGATTATGAACTGGGTGAACGGGTGGAAGCGGGAATAGTGCTGACCGGGGCGGAAGTGAAGTCAGCCAAATTGGGACAGGTAGATATGAGTAATGCGTTTGTAAAATTTAAACCCAGCCGGTTCGGCAGGCAGGAGGGTTGGGTATTTAACCTGATGATTTATCCGTATAAACATGCGGACAACCGGGAATATGTCCCGACCAGGCCCAGGAAACTGCTGCTGCACCCCAAAGAAACACTGGAGATGGTGGTAAAGATGAAGCAAACAAACAGGATGATAGTGCCGACGGCTTTATATACCGAAAACAATTATGTCAAAATTGAGCTGGCCCTGGCGAGAGGAAAAAGAAAATATGAAAAGAGGGAGACAATTAAAAAGAGGGATGAAGAAAGACAAGGAGAATAATATTGTGTGGACTCCCTGAGAAATAATTGGAACCAAGTGGTGGATTATATCTTTCGGTGGTATGGTGTGTTGGCTCAAAGACAAAAGAGGAGAGAGCTGAGGCTAAATTGGCAACTTAACTCTGCCTATTAGGCACATGATGTTATATGAAACATAAAGAAGTGATGGCACTTTGGGTATGGTGAGGTTATTTAGAGCCAGTTAATGTATTTTTCCACCTGACAACTGGAGTGTTGTCTTGGAGTTTGAGTTGAGGATACTCTCTTTTTACCCAATCAATGTCGTAGCCGCTTTCTGGTCTGAGGTCGGTAACAAGGTGAGACTTGCCTGAAGTTACATCTACAACAAATTGACCGTTTTCCAACTTTAAGTATTGTCCAACAGCCTGACCTAGTTGTCCTCTGGTTTCAACTTCTCCAACAGCAGTTTGCCAAGCGCCTACCTGGCCAATGTATTTATCGGCATCATCAGGGTCTTCGGTTTGGAATATTTGATAAACATCTCCTGTTTCATCATCAACCCTAATTATTCCATCTGCTTCTCTAATGTTGAGTTGGTCAAGGGTGTTCCAGACGGGGGTGGCGTATTTTGCCTGCCCCTTCTTGTCAGAAAACTCTGCTACGTATCCATGAGCAACTCCACTTTGGTCTACAAAGCTTACTGTTGAGCGATAACCTCCAAAGAGGCCGCCTGTGGTGAAAGTTAGGACTCTGTCGGGTTTTCCAGCGTTTAATGCCTCTACGACCGACTTAACTGACTCATGTTCAATGACTTTCTGACCTCCGAGGTTGTGTTCTGTGTGTTCTTTATTTTGGCCTTGCCCAGGAATTATTAGATTGTCTTTGTCGCTGTCCATGATTTAAATATACTATGCACGTAATCGGGATGTCAATTCATCTGACCACTAAAATAATCGATTATTAAGTATTATAGGTCTATAAGTTATGGTTTAGATTGGTTTATATTTTGACTCTTTTACTTTGAGAGAAGGGCATTTTATGTATCATTATTTTTGGGAATTTTGAGTTCATTGGTTGGCCTATACCCATCCGTGGCTAAAGGATGGAGGGTACCAGAAGAACCGAGAGTAGGGATGGGAACAGTGGAAGTATTGGGAGTGGTAGGTATTGGTTTGTGTCGGAAAAAGACAACCTGGGTGGTATCTGGTTTGGGTTGCATGGGGGTGTAGGACATAATGTAATTTTATTCCGACTGGCAAACTGATAGTTGACTTATAGTCTTTTATGGTCTACTATGGTCTGGTATGGCTAAGCAGGATGATGATAAATATAATCTGGCGTTGCTTCGTGGGTGGAGGAGAGACCAGTTGAAGTTGTTAAGTTTATTTACAGAGCGACCAGTGATATCACAGGTAATGATGTCTGGGGCGAGTGGATGTCGTCCAGGTTCATTTGAGTTGGGGGGAAAGATGACTGCGTTGGCTAGAGCCAAACTGATAGAAAAATGTGGTCGAGATGAAAATGGACAACTGTTGTGGCAACTAAACAAAAAGAAAACGGCATTGAAGGAGTTAGAAAGCTTTATGAAGTCTATGGGAATTAGTACCAACTCGTCTATTGACGAAATAATTTCCCATGACGATTTACCAAAAACCAATAAATAGCGTCTTTGTTTCGCATCTACGTTTAGTTGGCAACTTCTAGCGTAGGCAAGGTGAGCAAAGCCCCACAAGGGTCAGGGTGATAATTTCGGGCGCCATTACAAGCAATTTTGTAGTGGCAAATGACCCAAAATATCACCATAAAACAAGCCCGATTAAAGCTGGGGAAAAAAGCCGAAAATATGACCGACAAACAAGTTGAGCAGGTGCTAAATTTCCTGTACAAGCTGTGTGGGCGAGTTGTTGACACTGTTGTGGAAAGGACGAACTATGAAGCCTAAGGCGTTAATTTATTGTCGTGTGAGTTCTGAGCGGCAGGTGAAAGAAGGCCATGGCTTAGACAGTCAGGAAAAGCGTTGCAAAGATAGAGCCGATGCCAAGGGGTATCCTTTTGTGGCGGCGTTTAGAGACGAGGGAGTATCTGGGGGATTATTGGAACGACCAGGAATGAAAGCCTTATTGGCTTATTTGGATGACCATCCGACTGAACACTTCGTGGTGCTGATTGACGATTTAAGCAGGTTGGCCAGAGATGTAACAGTACATTTGAGGCTTCGGCTTGAGCTTAAAGCCAGAGGCGCAGAGTTGGAATGTCTGAATTTAGATTTGGATAAGACAGAAGAGGGAGAATTTGTAGAGCTGGTAATGGCGGGGACGAATCAACTATTCAGAAAGCAAAACAGGAGGCAGGTTATCCAAAAGATGAAAGCCAGGATGGAGATGGGTTGCTGGCCATTGTGTTTACCACCAGGTTTGAAATATGTGAAGACGGAGGCGTACGGAAAAGTGCCGATGCCAGATGAACCCCTGGCAAGTATATTTAAGGAGGCTATTGAGGGTTATCGGGACGGTTTACTGCTAACTTTGGACGAGGTAAGAAGGTTTATTTTGGACAAGTATAAGGTGTATGGGGTTGCCCGTAGGTTATCACTAAGGGGGGTTAATGATATCTTGACCAAGTTTTTGTATACAGGTTTGGTTAAGTATGAACCATGGGGAGTTACCTTAAGAGAGGGCAAGGGAAAGGGGTTTATCACTTTGGAGACGTATGAAATTGTACAAGAAATATTGGCTGGTAAAAGAAAACCGAGGCTAAGAAATGATTACAATGCAGATTTTCCAGCACGGGGTGTAGTCGCATGTGCAGGTTGCGGAAGGCCACTAACGGCAAGCTGGAATACAGGCAGGAACAAGAGATATCCCAACTATTGGTGCAAGACGGCTGGATGCCAGTATAGGTATAAAACTATTGCAAAAGGGACGTTGGAGGGTGAATTTGCCACGTTACTTAAAAGTGAGGAATTACCAGCTGGGGCATTTGATTTAGCAGCTGATGTGCTGTTGGATGTGTGGGGGCAGAAGAAGCAAGAGGGGATGGCTGTGAGGGAACAGAAATTAAAGCAAGAGGCTGAGTATGATGGATTGTTAACTAATTTAACGGCAAGGGTAGCTAAGACGGCTGATGATGGTTTGGTGGCGAATTATGAGAAGGAGATAAAGACGTTGTTGGATAAAAAGACGGCGTTGGGAGATGGGGCTAAGGTTCAGAGGTATACAGATGAACAGTTTGGAACCGCCAGTAGACGGGTAATGGACACACTAAAAGACCCCTTAGGAATGTGGAATAGTGATGAGTATGAAGATAAGAGAGTCGTTGCGGAGATGTATTTTGACGAGCGGCCTAAGTATGATTACGTTTCGGGATTTGGAACCGCTAGTTTAGCTCTTCCTATAGCCATTATTCATGATTCTGGAGGTCAAAAAGAGCGTTTGGTGGAGATGGAGGGAGTTGAACCCTCGTGTGAATAGTTCTTAAATTCCGGTTTAGTTACAAGCTTACCCTGAAAAATTTTGGCTTCAGGGAGCCGTGGTTTATGTGTCTTAGTCCCGGATCAGGAAAACCTACCTAATAGGAAGCACTCCGATTTGTTTTGTCACCCCAGTCAGGCAATCAGAGAAACCCGGTTTGGGACGCCGTTTCATTTAGGCTTAAGCGTTTACACGTATGCTAAACGAACCGGAGCAAAGGGACTAACCAGCGAGCGGACAAAATATCCCGCGTCGGCCAGAAAACCCTTTACCTTTGTGCTTAAGTTTGCACTTTGGTGTGAATTCTGTTTTACGAGCGTAATTCAAGCTCGGCTTGCCGAAATTTTAAGGTACCTATCCAGCGAAACCCATCATCCCCAAAAGACTGCTACATTATACTCTTTTGAGGCTGATTTTCCAAGCGAAAGGCATATAAGAGGTACAGACCGGACAGGAGAATCAGCCAGGAAATGATCACCGGTACCAAGGAAAAGCCGATACTGATGACCAGAAGAAGAATAACAGCCAGGCGGGGACGGTATTTTAGGAGAACAAACAAGGGGAATAACAGCAACGCCAGATCCTGACTATAGGTGTGACCGGAAAAAATACACAGGAAGAAGGGAAGACAAACCAGAGTTGATGGTAATGTTGGTTTGATCCTGGCCACAAAAACCAAAATCAGGGGTAATAAAATAATAGTCAGTATAAGGGGTAAGTGGACTTGCTGGTGGAAATTGCCTCCGTTTGCGGATAACCCAAAATGCTGTATAAAGGCCGGATAGGCAGCCAGACTTTCTGGTCCGACCAGCAGAAGACAGGTGCCAATTACAACCAACAAACCACAGAGCAATCCCAGGATAAATTTTTTAGGCGGACGGGCAAGGAGAAGAAACGGCAAACCGATGACAAAGTATTGGATTTTAAACAATAACAATACAGTGGATAGTCCGGAGATAAAATACCGGCGACCGGAAAAAAAGTGGTACATAAGCATAAAAGACAGTGAAACCGCAATGGATGGCTGGCTGATTAAAAGCGCATAAACCTGCGGAGTAAAGGCAAACGGTACCAGCCAGTACAAGGGGAAGGGAAAGTGTTTTTTTACCAGATAGAGAAAGATAAAGACCAGTGACAGCATAAAAAAGAGATTTAGAAAATATGCCAGCGAAAAAGGGAGGAATATCAGAGGCAGAAAATAAACAGCAAAAACAGGCAAATATAAATATGGCTGCAGGCGGGGATTATACAGTCCGTATGCAGCCAGAAGTGAGTTCTGGATATGATATTGGGTGTCAATATCGTATAACTGTGCCCTGTCCGGAGAAGCAATGATTTTGGCTCCGGTGAGAAAGGCTTTTAAGTCGCCGTTTAAGATGGGATAAGGGATGGTTAAATAGATCAGAGCAAATATCACGGAGAAAAAAGCAAGGTAAATAATAACCTGCCGGCGAAGATAATTTTCGAACGGGTTCATATAACCAGAAACATTATATGATGAAGAAATGGGAAACTGGCTGGATGTAATTTACCCGAGACAGTGTGTCGGATGCGGAAAAGCCGGCAGTTATATCTGCCGGGATTGTGAAGTAGGGATGTGGGAGGAAGAGCAGATCTGTCCGGTATGCTGCAGGTTATCCGGCTACGGCGCAAGACATGAATATTGCAGGAAGCCCTGGAGTATGGACGGGCTGACCTGTTTTTGGACTTATGAGGGTTTGACCCGCAAGCTAATTACCAAGGTAAAATACAATTTTTATTTTGACTATTTGCGGGAATTTATAATTTTAAACTCGGAATTATTGAAAAGGACTGAATTTACATACTTTAACAGATATCTGGAACTAAAGCCGGCGGCGGTGCCGATACCTCTGTTTGAAAAAAGACTTAAAGAGAGGGGGTTTAATCAGGCAGAAGTAATAGCCAAAACTCTGGAGAAGCAGTGGGGATTGGATACTAATAATTTGCTGGTAAGGGTAAAGGATACGGGAAGACAGGTGGGGAGGACGCGGGAAGAAAGATTAAAAGCGATGGAAGGAGCATTTGAAATAAATCACAAATCACAAATTTCAAATGACAAAGTATTATTGGTAGATGATGTGTGGACGACGGGGGCGACAATGCGGGAGGCGGCTAAGGTACTGAAACAGACGGGGACGAGACGGGTATGGGGGCTGGTGCTGGCGCGGTAGCCCAATTCTGAGTTATGCCCTGAGCGGCAATAGCATTAAACTGTCGGACTGCTTCGGACTCGGTTTCAGTGGACGGAACGGATTCAGTCGGCGTTTGTTCGGCTGCGGGGGCAGGGACTATGGCTGGATTTTCCGGTGCGGGAGTTTCTTCAGGTTGGGGTGGGGAAATTTCTTCCGTTGGAGTTTGTGAGGTTTCTGATTCAGGCGGCGGGGCTGTTACGGTCTCTGTGGTCACGGGAACTTCGGCAGGTTTGTCATCAATATTGGTTTCTCCGGATTCAGGCGGAGCGGGGGGAACAACAGCAACTGTTTCAGAAGCGGGGGGAATCTCGGCCGGAGGTTTATTTTCTACCTGGGAGGTTTCATCAGTCGGCGGTGGCGGGGTTGGTATTTCGGGTACGGCGGCTGCAGTTTCAGGGACAGGGGGGAGCTGGTTGGGAGACAAAACCTCCTCGCCGGCATGTTCGGTGGCTGGCGGTTCGGGTCCGGGAGTTTCAACGGGATTGGATTCAGAAGTAGAGGGAAGTCCATTTAATATTTCTGCGCCGGCAGGGATATCGGGAACGGCGGGAGTGGATTTAAGGCCAGTCATTATTTGGGAGATTTTAGCAGCGCGATCCAGGACTTTAAGATGACTGCCTGCCAGACTGGAGTTGTCAATCATGGCGTCGAGGGCTTGCTGGCGCATGGCGGGATCGTTGGCAGCAGCAGCTTGGAGGACCTGGAGCATATTGATTATGGCGAGAATTAACGATTGGATAATATTGGCAGTTTCCTCGGCTTCGATTTGTTCCAGAGTTTGTCTGAGCTGAACGGAATTTTCCTGGGTGAGGAATTGTTCCATCACAGCTTGGAGTTTGGTTTTATCATTTTCGTTTAAGAGCTGTTCCAGCGCCTGGGGGATAGGATTTTCGGTATCCTTAATATTTTCCTGGGGTTTTTCAGTTTCCGGGGGCTGATTATTTATCTCCTGGTTGGACGATTGTGATGGGGCACTTTCCTGTGGTGACCTGGCGGAATTTTCGTCAGATGGGCCAGGGGGAGTTTCGAATGGGGTTTCGGCTGCGGGTATTACAGGGTGGGGATCGACCCCCACAGTAACAGGGTTATTAAATAGTCCCTCAGCTAAAGACCGGGGAGCATTCGGAGAAATTGGTGTGGAAATCTCAGGTTGATTAGGATCGGTAGCGGGAGAAGAAACGTTTTCCGTACCGGAGGAACCTTTTACCGAAGGCGACGGTGTTTCCGGCGAGGGGTTTTCGGTCTGGGTTTGCGGGGATGCATCTTCAGTTAACGGAGGAAAAGCCTCACCCGCGGGAATAACGGTGATCATTTCCGGTGGTATTTTTTCGGATTGGGCAAAATCTGAGACCGGGGTGCTATCGGGTTTTTGGTTTAAACTGGTAACCGGAGCGGGAGGATTTTCCGGTGCGGAGGGGACATTAGCCGGAAGTAATAATGTTTCCTGTGGGGTTTTTTCCGGCTGAGGGGATGGCGGAGCTTCGGTTTCAACCTGCGGAAAGGTGGCTGAAGGAGCAGTGGCTGTCTCAGAAAGGGGGTTTGCAGACGGAAGCCGGGAAACAATTTCGGAATATTGGTGGAGTTTATTATAAAGTTCCGTATTACCGCCGGCGATTGCCTGCTTTTCCATTTGGGAAATTTCTTCTGCCAACCGGGACGAGTTCTCTTTGGTCAAGTGTTGCTCCATGACCTTTTGAAGATTATCGGTATTTCCGTCAACAGCAGCATTTAAAGCTTCCGCGATGGGGTTTTCCGGCGGGGGGGTAGACAGATATTCGGGTGGCCGATCAACACCCACATTCACAGGCTTGTTCCACAAGCCTTCGGCTGACCGATTAGGATCAGTTGCCGGAGAAGAAAGGTTTTCCGAACCGGAGGGGTCTTTTACCGAAGGAGACGGTGTTTCCGGCGAGGGGTTTTGGTCCTGATCAGAGGATATGTGGGGGTTTTCGGTAATCGCGGGAGGGTTTAAGACAGCCGGAGTTTCCGATTTAGCGGTAGTATTCGGAAAAAAGGCAATCGAAGTTTCAGTATGAGCCGGAGGCGGGGTTGTAGCGGAAACGAGAGGTTCCCTGACAGGAGCCTTAAAGGCAACTGCACCGGCTTCGACAGATGGACCATCCATTATTCAAGCATAACATGATTGGTAATTAGGGTAAAATTTTGAGAGAATACAGACGCTTGGAGGATATGCCGAGCGGCTAAGGCAATGGTTTGCTAAACCATGACCGCGCAAGCGGCCGGTGGGTTCGACTCCCTCATCCTCCGCATCAGGGAAAAAACCCCGCCAGGTGACGGTGTTTTTTTGAGCGAAGCTGGCACATCGCCAGGAAACGCTAATTTTTAAATCCGGAAAGTCCTAATAACGCCAACGCCATTTTTATATATTAGGATTTACGGGCCCTTGGGTTGGTGGTGTTCCGGGTATATATCCCGACTGCGCGCTTCCGAAGCCAAAAATTGACGCAGTAAAATTCCGCTTAATTTCATCAATCATGGTTTGCAAATTCGTTCCTGCTGGCAAATTGGCAGCATTTCTTCGACCATCCTTTAGCAATTTCCAGCCGAATATAATACTAAACAATCGAATGAAAAAGGTAATGATGCTGGAAATTAATGCAAGCAATCCCGCCCAAAAAAATATCTGAAGAAAATTACTGATTGTTTTTGCTCCATAAGCCCACGAACCGGGATTGGCAGGATTGTAATTAATAGTAATGATTTGTCCTGCTGACAAAGAGCAATAGTTTGATGAAGCTATGGGGGATCGATTAGTGTGTTCCTGACCATTGATAGTATAACTTACGGTTAACGGACAAGAGGCGCTACTGTTGCCATTGCTATTTTTTATATAATTGGCTGGACCAACTGAAACAACTGTTGCCGAAGTTACTGCGGTCATATCGTTGATTCCGGATAAGTTTCCAAAAAAAGTTGGAATGAACATGAAGATAACCCCCAAAACTATTCCGCCTATTGTGCCAAATATACCGGGACGTTTTTTCTGACCAAATTGATTGTCTATGCCAAAAAACCCATCAGTTATTAAAATTGCTCCGATTGCCTGTTCGGCCGCTGCGTAAGTGGCCGGCTCCTTCGTCTTATACGGTTCGAGGAAATCTATAGCTTTTTGTTTTAAGCCTGAAAATAATTTCATACTTTTTGGAAATTACTTCTGTTAAATAAAATAATTTTAGTAGCCCGTGATTACACAGACCCCGCTGTTCATAAATTCTTGAAGCGGATTGTCAACTACTTTGCCGTCTATGGTATAAGTAGTTTTTTGTTCACCATCTACCAAATTTGCACTTACGCTGGCCCCAAAAGTTTCTGCTGACGCTACATCTTTGTAATATTGTGCTGCGGCCTTTCTCTCACTTTCTGTGTATTTACATTCCATTTTCCCGTTGTTTGGCATTTGCTCAACATAATCACATTTTCCATTCACAATTCCCAAAATTTCTTTTTCCAACATTTCACCCGTGAGGGGATGCTTAAAAGTAATTTTATACGGTGTGCATGAGCTTAATTTGTCCGGGAAGACCATTTCCGGTTGCTGTAATCGGGGTTGAGCTGCTGATTGCTGGGAAGATGGCGGTGTAGTTGTATCGGTAGGGGTTTCTGCTGATAGCTGATTTGAAACCTTGTTAGAAATTTTAAGCATCTCCTTTGGCTTAAAAATTGTTTGGCTGGCAAGATATACACCGCCGCCTAATACCATCATTCCAATTACAATCCCCACAATAATTTTCCGGGTACCACCGGGAATAGCAACCGGGGCTGCTGATAATGAACCAGGCGCACTTTGGGCAACCATGTTACTGAAACCTTCTTCAACATCTTGTTGTTGCCAGCCATTAGCAATGAGGGAGTTTTTAATTTGCTCCTGGCTAACTCCCTGCTTTATTTGCTGACTGATGTAATCAAGTATTTGTTGATTAACCATGTTTCTATTTTATGACCTTAATTATAGTTTACTCTCTTCCCCGGCAGTTTTGGCAACAATCATTTTGTTAAATCGTCAATACTCATCTCAAACACCCTGGCAATTTTCTTAAGTGCATCAGGGGTAGGGTTTTGATTTTTGCATGCTTCTGTAGACAATTTTGCCAATTTCTTTTGGGAATGTCCTTTGGCTTCCCTTAACTTTGGACGAAAGGATATTTTATAAATACGCTGGGGTAAACGGGGAGAAGATAAAGTAGCACATCCCGTATCAGGAGAAATCAGAACGCAGTCAAGCAAAGATTGTTTGAGAGAAGATTCCCCTCGCAAAGCGAAATACGAAATTTTGTGGCGGAGAGGGCGAGATGATTCGCTGGCGCTCATGAATCCCGCCAGGCAGCGGAGAGGGCGAGATGATTCGCTGGCGCTCATGAATCCCGCCAGGCAGCGGAGAGGGCGAGATTCGAACTCGCGGTCCGACGTACATCGGACAGAGGTTTTCAAGACCTCCGCACTCGACCTCTATGCGACCTCTCCCCGGCTATTTATGGCCATAAAATTATAACATCAGGACCTTTATTGGTTTTATGTTATATTAAAAGGATGGAGACTAAAGGGCCTCAGGTGGAGCAGCAGAAAATATTGCTGACCTGGAAAGCCGACAGCAGATCGTTCAGGCCGGAGGAAAACCAAAGCCGGACAGTGATAATTGTGATCGGGATTCTGGTGGCTATGGTACTGGTGTTTGCGCAGGAATGGTGGTTATTAGTAGTGCTCTTGGCCGGGGCGTTTTATTACTGGGCGGCTTATAAGGCGCCACCGGAGATAGCCGAGTTTTCAATCTCCAGTAGGGGAGTGATCGGATTCGGCAGATTGTACGGCTGGGAAGAGATGAAGAAATGGTGGTGGGAGACCAAGAACGGAAGAAATGTCATGGTGCTGGATATGACTACCGGTTTAGTGGGCAGGGTATTTATACCTATTCAGGAGAGCAAATTTGAAGAAATCGGAAAAATGATGAATAAATACCTGCTGTTTGAAACTCCGCAGGAGACTGCCGGAGGCAAGATGGTGAAGTGGGTGAAGGAGAAATTTCCTTTGGAGAATAAGATTTAGTCTTGTGCTCCCTGTGAGAATCGAACTCACATCAACAGTTCCGGAAACTGTTACTCTATCCATTGAGCTAAGGGAGCAAATTCCTTATCTCGCTAGATCTGTCGATCCAGAGGAGCTAAGGGAGCTTTGGGACGGACGGGATCAATTATACTTTAATTATCAGACAACAGAGTAGAATAGGGAGAATGGGTGAAGAAATTTTTAATGCTGTCAGCCACGGAGCAGGAGCATTAGCCGGAATTGCGGGGCTAATAATACTGATGATCCATGTACATAACCACTGGCAGACGGGCAGATTTTGGGGACTGTTGGTCTTCGGGGTGACATTAATTCTGATGTACCTGATGTCGACTTTGTATCACAGTCTGATATTTACCAGGGCCAAAAAAGTGTTCCAGATACTGGATTATTCAGCTATTGCCGTATTTATTGCAGGGTCATATACGCCGATTGCTGTGGTGACACTGAAAGATAACGGGGGATGGTGGTTGTTGGCCGGAGTATGGGGGCTGGCGATAGCAGGCATACTTTGGAGACTGTTTGGGGTGTATAAAGAAAAGGTTCTGCTTTCATTATATTTATTAACCGGATGGCTGATTGTGATGTTTATAAAACCGCTGTCCGGGAGGCTGTCTTTGACTGCCATGATACTGATTATTATGGGGGGACTGGCTTATACCGTGGGGACTGTATTTTTTAAGTGGAGAAAATTAAAATTTAATCACGGGATTTGGCACCTTTTGGTGCTGGGCGGGAGCGTCTGTCATTTTTTGGCAATAATGAGAGTTTAAAGAAATATGGCGAAGGCGGTGAGTGCCGGTCTGGAACTTATTATTCCTAATATAAGAGCAATTATTTTTTCCCGGTACGACCTTTTATATCAGAATTAAGTATTCTATTTCTAACCAAAATGTCATTGGTTGACATACTTACAAGGTTATTAGTCCAATCTGGATGTGCTGCTCTAATTTGCGCCTCCACTACATCTCTGTCAGTCGGATAAAGTGGTTTTACATCAATTATTACAGGTGGCGTATCTACTGTTGTCGGTTCAGAACCAATAACAGGCTCTTCTATTGTGTATGTACCGTCCGGCCTTAAGTCAATTAAAACATTCCTTGCCGGGCGTATATTTGTTTCAGGGCTATCTTCTTCCATAAACAGAATATACCAATCAAAATTCTATTGAGTCAAAATTGGGCAAAGTTTTGGGCTATAAAATCAAGTTGTGTCTAGTTCCTGACACACCTCTTAAGAAAACTTAGAAAAACTTTTAAAGAGAAGTCTCGAAGATTTTTAATTTATTTTTGGCCACTAATTGTTAACGAATTAAATATAAGCTCTTGTCCGTCAAGATATTTCTTGATTGTTGTATCAGACTGATTATTCTCGATCATGGTAATTTCTGTTAAAGCCAAATTTCTTGCTTGTTCAAGCGCAGTGTTTTCATTACCCGCATTAAGATTCTCTAAGATTGTGTAGATAACTAAATTATTATACTTACTGTTCTGTAGAGGTATAACATACACTTTGGAAAGTTCACATCCTACATAACAATCTAATGTCCACACTTTAAAGCCCTGCACGTCTTTGGAGCTATTTGTTTTCTGAACTTTAATAATCTGCCAGTTAGCAGCGGACAGTTTTTGTTTTACTTGTCCCTCAGTATCTGTCATGGCTATTTTTGTATTAATCCAGTGCGGACTCCCTTCCCAAGAACTTGGGGTATAATTTGATGTACTTGCAGAAACTTCATAATAGCCAGGTTCAAACCCAGTTTTGTTAAAATCAATACGCCACCATTCTTCTCCTTTATTTTGCGAACCACCCTTTCCGTGCGATGCTGGATTTTCTTCAGCACTTCTTAATTCGCTGGGGTAGTCAAAAGATATATCCAACTCCTTACTTTGAAATGAGATGTTCTTCCCTTCAAGACTTGCATCATATCGGAACGTGGAATAAATTGTATTGATGATTTGAGCAATGTTGGGATCTGTATAATTTTGTGTCACCATAAATTGAGCAACTTCCGTATCATTTAAAACAAAAGCAGCTATGTAATCATTGTATCCAGACTTAGGATTTAACACCAATCGTTTTACTAAAAATACTGTATTTTGACCCAACATTTTTTCCTCAAAGGTATAGTTGTATTGAACCGTCTGAGAGGTTCTATTGTATTCTGCCATGTTGTTTTTCTCTTTAATCAAATTATTGCGAATTTCCTCTTTGCTACCAGAAGATATTTGTTGCAGAATAACTGAGAGCCCGCTCGTTGGACTTACTAACGATAACAAGTAACCCCCAGTATCTTTTGATACTTTCCAATCTGAAGGATGCTTTAGGTAGTATCTTTCTTGCGAGTTAGATTCAACAATCCAAGAGTCTGTATTTTGCAAGGCACTCCGTGTAATGCTGGGAGGTGAAGTTTTTTGTTGGTGCTGTCTTATTGCTCCTAGCAAATAAGCACCTCCACCTAAAATAGCCATTAAAAAGACAAGCCCAACTATTATCAAAGTATTTTCTATTTGACCTATTCCGATTGAGGTGTTTTCTGAGGATTGAGTCGAAACAATATTCTGAATTGAAGATTCTTGTGGCGGTATCTGGTCAGTAACGTTATTTTCATCCATATTTTCCTTATTTTCCACTTAAATCAAATAAAAGAATAGCAAATTTGAAACTTTTCAACAAACAGTTTTTGACATTATTACGGACTCTTTTTTTCGTATTTTATCCTAAATCATATACAACTCGAAGGCCGCCAACGGCTTTTAGAGTGTTTCTGGCGTGGTTTTTTAGTGTCCATGCCTCTTTTATCACTCTGAAGCGTTAGACTCTCACATTTATTTAAAAGCCTATCTCTTTTCGTGTTTGAAATTAATTGGTTGCCATAAGATTTCATCAAGTATACGGTTTGGTAGACACTTTTTTTACGTCCGCTGATTGTAAAAGTGCCTGAATTGGATGAGTGACATTTTTAGGGCCGTGTGAATCCGGGTTTGGTTGTTGTAAACGATGGTTTGACAGATACCCAGAAGTTTTGAAACCAATCTTTTTTTTTTACTTTTTCCAACTCTACTGTTAACACCTCACACAGTCTCTTTGAACCTGTTTGTCAGGCTTGGCGGAGAGGGTGGGATTTGAACCCACGATGAGGTTTCCCCCATACAGCTTTTCGAGAGCTGCGCCTTCAACCACTCGGCCACCTCTCCTCGTCTAAATCTGACTTTAGCCCTTGTCCTTCGTAAAATCCGGACTACGGATTAGAAGTCAGTTTCTCCTCTCAAATTGCTACCGCAATTTGGATAAGGGTAAGATAACTGGGCGCACCCAGACCGAATCGGACGGTCATCAACAGTTCCGCAAACTGTTACTCTATCCGTTGAGCTATGGGTGCAAGTTTTTCGGGTGCAAAAACCGGCTCTAATATCAATTTTAACATCGGGAGGCGATTTGAGGCGAGATAAGATAAAATTCAATTGATGAAGATCAATAAATACTCGTACTTACTGATCTGGCCAGTACTGTGGAGTTTGTTTCTGCTGGCGGGATTAAAAAGCCTGGATCCGGATTTCGGTTGGCATCTGACCATGGGGAGGTACATTCTGGCTCACGGAATACCCAGGACCGACCCGTTTTCGTATACCATGCCCTCATTTCCGTTTGTAGATCATGAATGGCTGACAAATGTGATGTGGGGGCTGTGGTATCCGTTCTGGGGGATGACCGGTATGGCTATTTTATATGCGACTATGACAGTGGCAGCTCTGATGGTAGCCATTCCGAAGAAATTATGGAAATGGTCTGTAATACCTCTTCTTTTAGGAGCAGGGGCGCTGGTTACCAGGGGAGGGGTGAGACCACAAATCGGCGACTGGTTATTTTTGGCGGTGCTGCTCAGATTGGTTGAAACCGGGATTTGGAAAAGGTGGAAATGGGCAACGGTGGGACTATTTTGGCTGTGGGCAAACCTGCACGGGGGATTTGCTCTGGGGCCGGCGGTATTGGGGGTGTATTTAGCCGCCAAGTGTATTTGGGAAAGGAGGGTGAACAGTAGCGATGTCCTGGTATGGATTTTGGCAACCGGGGCGACGGTGATTAACCCCTATGGGATCAGGTTGTGGGGGGAGGTGGTGCTGCAAATGACGGATACCAACCTGAAGCAGTATATACAGGAGTGGCTGCCTTTTTATACTTACCTGGAACTGGGTTTTTGGCTATTGGCAGCGATTTTGGTGGCATTACAGACAAAGATCAAAAAAATACCGGACATACCCAGACAGGTTATTCTGGGGTGTTTACTACTGGCGGCTTTGACCAGCTTAAGACATGTCCCGCTGTTTATCATTGCCACCATACCGGTTGTGGGAGAGTTGTGGTATGAATTTCACAGACTGGTGCGCAAGGCTCCTGAAGCGGAGAAAAGATGGAAATTGTTTAATAAAATTTTGGTGACTGTATGTGTGCTGGAACTGGTAGCAGAAATCGGCGGCCAGACATGGCGATTGGCCACAAACCGGGGAGGAATCGCTTACCCGACGGCGGCGATAAGTTTTCTTAAAACCCAGAATTACCAGGGGAATTTATTTTCAAATTATGCCTGGGGTGGATATCTGATCTGGAATTATCCTGATAAGAAAGTATTTATTGACGGCCGGATGCCCAGCTGGAGATGGCCAAATATAGCTTTGTGGGGCGATGCATGGGGAAAATCCGCGCCCCAGGGAGAAAGTGCCTGGGCGTTTAAGGACTACATGAAAGTGGCTTTAGACGGACAATGGCAGGAGATTTTCAGGAAGTATCACATCACATCGGTATTATGGAATAAGGTAAATCTGGTGGGGGATCAGAGAGGGTTAATTAATTTAAAAAATGTGGGATGGCTGGGCTTTCTGAGAAATAAATCAGGGGGACAAAAACCGAAAAATTTTCTTGATGAGCTGGTAAAAAACGGCTGGAAGAAGGTATACACGGACAAGGTGGCAGAGATATATGTCAGCCCACCCAATACCAATTAACAAAATAAAGCGAGAGAGCGAATAAGCCGACAGCAAAGAGCAGAAGCAGTCCCCGGTAGACCCAAGGGTTAGAAATTTTAGCCAGATAGATGAAAACGGGGAAGGAGATGATCTGATAGCGGCTGTAAGAGGACA
Organism: Candidatus Amesbacteria bacterium; assembly: GCA_027371535.1. Taxonomy (GTDB): domain Bacteria; phylum Patescibacteriota; class Microgenomatia; order CAZETR01; family Amesbacteraceae; genus DAHXMV01. Next base: position 25,607 of record DAHXMV010000007.1, read on the forward strand.
GGTCGTGGACCAGGAGCGGGGTTAAAAATATGCAAAATGAGGTCCACCATAACAAGCGGTTAAGGTGTTTGTAGCCGGAGACCAGCAAAACGGACAGAATAATGAGAGTGGAACAGTCGATTTGGGAGAAGTGCATAAAATGCAGGGGAAGCTGAAAGAAAGATAAAAACACAGCAAGGTTGTAGATTAAATAGGGGATACCAGGAGGTGGTACGAACCAAGAACTCAAAACACGGGAGAAGTAAAAGGGATTGCCGGTTTTGAAATAATTAAAGACCAGCCATCCGGTCAGAGGCAGGACGGTAACCAGGAGAGACGAAATAAACCGGCCGGGAGACAGGCGATGATTCTTCAGGTCGCGGACAAGATAGAAAAGGAAGACTAAATTGAGCAGTATGGCAGTGCCTTTGGTAATGTTGGAAAGGCCGAGCAGTAGCGCGGAGATGAAATAGCGCCGGTCTCTCAAGAAGTAGACGAACCAGATGATGAGCAGAAGTAAAAGCCCTTCAGCAAAAAAACTTCTGAAAAAGACCGAAAAAGGGTAAAGAAACATCAACCAGACAGTTTTAACCGCCAATTCTTTGGAATAGAACCTGGAAACCAGGTAGTAGAGGCTAATAAAATCCGAGATTAAAAGCAGATTGGTGGTTATAAAAGCGGATAAATCAACTGACGCAAAAAGGAAGTTAATAATACGGATAAGCATGGGGTACAGCGGAAAAAAAGCAAAAACCAAATTCTGCATCCGGTTTCTGGCGGTTAAATCATTCTGAACATGGGGATTGTAAGGGTAACCATCAGAAGCGATTTTTAAATACCATTGGGCATCAAACTGAGCCAAACCGGAAAATAAATTAAAAGGCCGGCCGACTGATTTGGGATCCGTCTCAAAATGATGGGCGTTAAACCGGTAGCTATTAAAATTGAAGGGGATGAGGGAATTAAACCGAAGCAGAAAGAGATAGAAAAACAGGTTGAAAAGAATGAAAATGACTAACTGAAGCCTAAAAGTGCGATCCCTTAAGAATTCCGGCATGTTAAAATTATATGTTACCTGAAACGACTGTCAAAATAAACAAACTGAAGAAGAAATTTACGAACCGGAAAATCAGCCAAGGCATAATGTTGTTTGTGCTCCTGGTGATCAGTTGGCTGGTCTCCCTCCTATTCCATTTCGGAGTAAAAGATCAGGATTGGTATTCATTTTATTATGTAGGCAGGGGGGTGGCAACAGGGCAGGACATGTATAAGGATTTTTCGGATAACAAAGGGCCAGTGTGGTATATATTGATGGCCGGATTGTATAAAATTTTCGGAAATAATCCGGGCGAAGCATTGGTGGTGTCTTCGGCGGTTTTGGATACGGCGGCGGTATGGTTGTTGTTGTCTTTGGTGTCCGGGTGGTTCGGAGAAGGGAGATGGGGAGGATTTAAAAAATATACGTGGGCGATTCTGGTTTTGTTATTTTATAAAAGCCTGAGCATGGGAACGCTTATCGGGGGGATGTATGCCGAAAATTTAGCTAATATATTTCTGTTTGCGGCATTTTTATTATTTGACCGGCGCCGCGACGAGTGGTCCGGATGGTTGTTGGCGATGGCGGTATTTACCCGGCCGACCTATCTGGTGTTTGGGGCCGTGTTTCCGGCACTGAGATGGTCGGGAGAAATAAAAAGTCCGGGGCTTTACAAATGGGGAGCGGGGTTTCTGGCGGGGATATTAATGGTGATACTGCCCAGTCTGTACTTCGGTTCATTTAAAGATTTAATCGGGAATCTGATCATTTTCAACATAAAGTACGGGGGGGCATACAGCCTGACGGCCAGGTTCTTGCGGATTATGGCAGTACTCAAACTGGATTTAAGGCTAATTGTTTGTCTGGCCATAACTTTGCTGGGCTGGTTTTGGATAATAAAAAAGGAGGACCGGAAGACCAAGTTATGGGTGTCGGTATTAGCCGGGGGATCATTTTTGGCTACTTTTGGCAGCGGAGTGTTTTATACCCACCACTTTCTGCAATTTGTGCCGGCGGCAACCGGAGTGACTTATTATTTAATCAGACAGGAAAAAATTAAGATGATTTTTAAACCGCTTTTGGTGTCTTTAGGATTGTTGACGATATGTACCTTTCCGCTTTTTTTATTAACTGCCAAAATGGTAGTTTATCCGAATAATATCCGGCCGGCACCGCAAATACCGGAGACGGCGACACATAAATATCTTGAAGTTGTACCTTTTTACCCAAGCCTGTATTTTTCTTATAACAAAAACAGCCCGGACAGATATTACCAGGGTTTTATGCTGTCAAAAAAATATAATCCCAATCCGGAAGCGGATATGGCCAGGCATGCCGCGTTGGATAAAAATATTGTCCGGGAGACTACCTTTTTGGTCGTAAGACCCAGTGGTCTTACAGATGGCGTAGATGATGAATATTTAAGGAATTTTAAAGGGAGATTCGGTCTGGTACTGGTAAGAACAGTCTCATTTACCGGGGGCAAGATAGATGTGTATCTGTCGAGTAATTAACAAGATCCTGGGGGGTGCTAGAATTATATTTTACACAAAACATCTGTTTAAAAAAAAGAATAATCTCCATATATGCCTGGCCTAAGAGGTCTTTTTTGGCGAAGGAGGAATTGGGGGATATTGCCGGCGCTGTTATTGATCAGTTTTCTATTATCCAGCTTATTCAGGTTCGGGGTTAAAGATCAGGATTTTTACTCCTATTACTACATCGGCAAGGGAGTGGCGCAGGGGAAGGATATGTATAAGGATTTTGCTGATAATAAAGGCCCGGTGTGGTATCTGGCTTTTTCCGGGTTGTATTTTGTTTTCGGCAATAATCTGACTGAGGCATTAGTAATCTCTTCGACCGTGTTCGATCTGGTGGCCGTGGTTTTATTACTTGAGCTGGTCACGGAGTGGTTTGGGCAGTCAAAGTGGGGTGTGGCGGGAGATTTGCTGACGGCGATACTGGTACTGATTTTTTATAAGAGCCTGAGTATGGGGGTGTTGATTGGGGGATTATATTCTGAAAATTTAGCCAATATATTTTTGTTTGCGGCCTTTCTGCTGTTTAACAGAAAGAGAGATTGGTGGTCGGGCATATTTTTTACATCGGCAATCTTTACAAGACTAACTTTTCTTTTCTTCGGACCGATGTTTTTTATTCTCAGGTGGTCGGGAAAAACTAAAAGCCTATGGTTAGACAAGTGGATGCTGGGAATATTTTGTGGTTTCGGATTAGTATTTTTACTTTTAGTATATTTCGGATCACTTGGAGACATGATAAACAATATGATTAAATTCAACATCAGCTTTGGAAGTTTGTATAGTTTCGCAGATAAATTAGCCGGATTGGGCAAGGTGGTAACATTGGACATACGTCTGTTGTTATGTTCAGTGATGACTATTTTAGGGTGGGGATTAGTATTATGGAGAAAACGTTGGGGAATGAAATTGATGGCGTCAGCGCTAGCGGGATCGTCTTTGATTATTTCGTTTTTTTGCAACGGAGTGTTTTATACCCACCAATATTTACAATTTGTGCTGGCGGGTGTGGGGATAATATATTTTGTGATCATATCCGGGGGGTTGAGGGCGATGTTCATACCCATATTGGTGTCATTAGTACTGGCGACAGTGGTGACATTTCCGTTTTATGTGCTGACGGCGAAGGCGTTGGCTTACCCAAATAACATCAGGTCAGTCCCTGCGTTACCAGAGGTGACTACCCACAAATATTTACAGGTGATACCGTTTTATCCCAGCTTGTATTTTTCATACAACCGGAGTAGTCCAAACAGGTACTACGATCAGTTTTTCCTGTCTAAATATTCTAGTCTAGATCCGAATATGGATATTATCAGATATGAGGCTTTAAGTACGACAACTCTTAAGCAGACGGCCTTTTTGGTGGTCAGGCAAAAAGGGGTCGAAGATGTAATGACAAAAGAATATTTACAAAACTTTAAAAGAAAATTTAATCTGAGGTTGGTAAGAACCGCAACTTTTAACGGAGGAGAAATGGATGTTTATTTAACGGGGATCTAGCGGGTACGTCCGGGGGTGTTAAAATTGGGTATTATTTGGCTTATCCGGAGAGGTCGCATATGGGAACATTTCACCCTTCGCTTACGCTCAGGGACTTTCCCATATGACAACCTATTGGGTTATTTGGAGAGGTCGCATAGTGGTCTAGTGCGCGCGCTTGGAGAGCGCGTGTCGCCGCAAGGTGACCGCGGGTTCAAATCCCGCCCTCTCCGCCGAGGCGGGAAAAATGATGCGGAAAAATATTCTGAAATTATTAAAACAACTGGTGAAGGCAGAGGCAGGAATAGTAATGGCCGGGGTACTGATATTATCCGTCTTTATGTTTTTCCGTTTTGAATGGGGAGGGCAACAGTTTACTTATCTGGCAAAAGCTTATCTATCGGGAAAACCCTATTTTTTAGAAAAACCGGGGTCGTGGTGGGATACGGTGCGGGTAGATAATAAATATTATTGGCCTTTGGGGCAGTTGCCGGCGGTTATGTTAACTCTGCCAGTAAAAATCTACAGGACAGGATTTTGGCAAGGCTATCTACAACTTGCCATGTTATTTTTAACGGCAGGGCTGGGTTTTGTGATAGCCAGAAAGGGAGGGTTTCCAAAATGGCATTCGGCAGTTCTGGCTTTTGGATTTTGCTTCGCTTCGGTTTATCATATGGCAGCGGGGATACCGACCAGTTGGTATATTTCGCATGGATTAGCGGTAGTCTTTATACTGGCGGCATTGGGGGAAAGTCTGACAGCTAAAAGATTTTGGGTGATAGGAATATTGATGGCGGCAGTACTGTGGATCAGGTTTACTGCCGGGTTGGGGGTGGTGTACTTTCTGTTTATGGCTTGGGAGGGTGGGGCGGGGCGATTACAGAAACTGAAAAGAGTGGGGCAGTTGGTGATGCCGTTAGTATTGTCTGTGGTGATGTTTTTAATCTATAACAGGATAATTTTCGGCAGCATGTTTAGTAACGGTTATCGGGATGTGAATGCGACTTTTCTGAATGTTCGGGAAAGATTTGAATTGGTAAATTATGGATTGTTTAAGATAAAAAACATACCCACTAATTTTTACTACTATTTTATTAAAATGCCCGACCCGATTACTTTAAAGGTAATTTCCTACTGGGGGAGGACATTTATTCTTAAGCCTCCCTATGTGACAACGGACTATCCGGGTGTGAGTTTTTTTGTTGTGTCACCGGTGTTTTTATATATGTTAAGAGCCAATTTGAAGAAAAAACAAGTGATATGGGCGATAGTAACGTCCATAGCAGTGCTGGCGACAATCTTGATGTGGTATTGGCCGGGCTGGGTGCAAACGGGTCCGAGGTATATGATGGATTTACTGCCATTCCTTTATGTCATACTCCTGGAGAGTTTCCCCGGCAAAAAACTGCCGATTTTTACCCAAGGGCTAATTATAGCCAGCGCTGTTTTCAACTACTATCTTCTGATCACAATTTTGCCGGCATTAATGTAGAGCGTGTGAAGAGGGTAAGTTTTTTGTAAAATACGGCCATGCGGATGAAAACCCTGTCGGTGATCGTGCCGGTATTTAATGAGGAAAAAACGGTGGGAGGGATTATTTCCAAGTTAGATAAGATAAATCTGGGCAAGCGAAGGAAGGAAATTGTGGTAGTAGATGACGGATCGGGCGACGGCAGCGCCGGGATTATCAAAAAATTAAAAATCAAAAATTTAAAATTTATCCGGCATAAAAAGAATCAGGGCAAGGGGGCGGCAATCCGGACGGCGTTAAAAAAAGCCACCGGTGATTATGTGATCATTCAGGATGCGGATACGGAATACAACCCGGATGAAATAATCAAGCTGGTATCCGCTGCAGAAAAACAAAATCTACTGGTGGTGTTCGGGTCTAGAGACAAAGAGATTCGGAACAGGTACCTGTATCCGCATTATTATTGGGGATCGAAAATGCTGTGTGTAATGTTAAACCTGATGTTCGGGGAAAAATTTACAGATCCGGAAACGTGCTATAAATTAATACAAACGGATTTAATGAGGTTTCTGGAAATTTCCGAGAGAGGTTTCGGGGTGGAGATGGAAATGGCAGCCAAGATAGCCAGGCTGAAAGTACCTTATGACGAGGTGTCCATAAGCTATCATCCGAGAAGCTTTGCGGAAGGCAAGAAAATCGGGATGAAGGACGGTTTTGAGGCGATTTTTCTAATCTGGAAATACTGGCAAAGGGATTTACACTTCGGGATAGGTGACAGAATTCTCAGGCAAATCAGGCTGGGAGAAACGCTGAAATACCTGAATTTTTCAAAAGGAGATGTGGTGGTGGATATGGGCTGCGGGAGGCAGGCCAGTCTGGGGTGGAGACTCCGGCCGAAGGTAAAAAGATATCTGGGTTTGGATATGGATGTACCGGCAGTGGGGATGGAAAATATTAACCTGGTAACTGCAGACCTGGACAGGAAGATTAAGCTGAATACAGGTTCGGCGGATAAAATTATCGGAGCGGCGATATTTGAGCATTTAAGAAAACCGGAAACTTTCTTAAAAGAATGCCGGAGGATACTTAAAACCGGAGGGATATTGGCACTAACAACGCCGGCACCGCCCCTGGCTGACCTGATACTGAAAATATGCCTGAAGCTGAAAGTAGTCGCGGCAGATGAAGTCTATGATCATGTAGGTTATTACAGTCTGAAAAAACTGGGAGAAATGTTGGTAAAAAGCGGTTTTGAATTAGAAAAAACCAAAGGGTTTTTGTTCGGACTGAACAATCTGATAGTCGCTAAAAAGCCATGAAGATTTATACGAAAATATTTCTCGGGGTGTGGATTATGGTATTGGTATATTTTACTTATACCGGGGCAATTTCAAAGCCGACTGAGGGTGATAGTCTGGCCTACCACATACCGATTGCGAAAAATATTGCAGCGGGAAGGATTTTTGAGTTTTACGGAACGGGCAACCCGTTCCGATTATGGTTTTATCCGGCGATGGGGGAAACATTATTGGCCGGATTTATAAAGCTCGGGTTGCCATTGAACCTGTTTAACGTATCTGGCTGGCTGGCCCTGTCGGGCTCGGTTTATTTATTGGGAATGAGAAAGAGGTTGGGCAGGGAAGCGGCAATCATAATTGCTGTTGCTGTAGCGATGTGGCCATCGGTAATCAGGCTTTTACCCAACCAGACAGTAGATATCTGGCTGGCGGTGTGGTTTACGGCAACTCTGGTACTGTGGGAGAAAAAATTTAAGAACAGGAAGGACTGGATGTGGCTGGGAGTCTACATGGGGCTTTTGGTGGGCATGAAATATTCAGGCCCGCTATTTGGGTTAATATTATTTTTGGTTTATCACCGGGAGTGGCTGAAAGATACGGGCAAATCAAAATATCTATGGCCGGGGTTGGTAATCATCGGAGGTTTCTGGTACGGCCGGAATTGGATAATAACAGGGGATCCCTTTTACCCCGGGGCTTTTTTGTGGTGGAGAGGAGACATAACTTATCACCTGCAAGACTGGAAAACGTGGATGACAATTTTTCAACATAAAGGCGGGGTGGAAGTTTTTGTTTCTGCCTTATTTTCAGAATTTTTGATCTGGCCGGTACTGCTTTTTCTGCCTTTTGTCAGACGGGACAGGCTGGCTATAACGGGTATTTTGTGTTTTGCCGCATATCTTGTTTTGCCATCATGGCCAGTGAACACAGTATCAGACCTGCGGTATACATATCCGGCATTTATACCTCTGTTATTGTCGGGATGGGTATGGATAAGAGAGCAGAGGAGAGAAGAGTTGATGATGACAGCTGCCGGCTTATGCATCGTTGCAGAACTGACACAATTGGATTACAAACCGAAACTTTTTGTGATACTGATATTGGCATGCGTGTATATTCTTAATTTTCAATTTTCAAAAAATACTTTAAGTTCATAATTTGCAAGTGATAAGAAAATTATTACCGGTTTTGATAATAGTTTCAGTAGCGCTGGGGAGTGTATGGCCGATGGTGAAATGCTTGTCCTGTGTGGCGGATTTTGGCAGGGACGGATGGTTAATTAACTGGATTATTAATACTTCCGGTAAAAATATATACGGGTTACATTCGGGTGATATCACACATATTTTTGACGGGGGTATTTTTTATCCATATAGACATGTATTGGCCTATTCTGAAATGTTTTTTATAACTGCTTTATGGACCTACCCGATTGGTTTCTGGATACAGAACCCCGGGATTGTTTCAGGGCTGGCGCTGGTTTCGGGACAGCTTTTGACTTGTCTGATAATTTATAAATGGTGGAAAAAAATGTCCGGAAACGGGTGGGCAGCAATGATTGGTACTTTGGCTTTTGGTCTGTCGCGGATCAGGTTTGAATATCAGGTGCATCTGCAGATGTGGAGCATGCAGTACTGGCTTTTGGGAACATATCTCGTTTGGAGTTATTTTACCGACCGGAAAAGTTGGAAACTTTTTTTGGGATTCGGAGTACTGGGATTACAGGTGTGGGAGAGCCTGCTGCCTATATATTTTGCAGGTGTTGTGTTGGGTGTAAATTTTATTTTTTATCATAAACTGTTAATTTTTAATAAATTTGAATTTTTGAGAAAATTGATTGCGGCAACGCTTCTGGGTGGAATGATAGCAATGCCGCCACTCTTAACTTATCTGGGGGTAGGAAGGGAGTTTAATTTCCAGAGATCAATAAGGGAAGCAGCCAATAACAGCCTGGCTATAAACGATATTTGGAAAGAATTTGCCAGCCCGGGATTGTATATATTGCTGCTAATTGCAGCAGTCCAAATTACAAATCACAAATTTCAAATCACAGAAGAAAATGGCCGGAATATGAAGTGGTTGGGATTGGTAATGTTAGCGAGCCTGATTTTGGCTTTCGGGCCGGTGGTGAAATGGGGGACTAAAACGGTAAAAATCGGTGGGAAAATTCCGGTACCATTACCATATGCGGCGGCTTATTATGTGATACCCGGATTCGGGGCACTCAGGACTCCTTCGAGGTGGATCTGGGTATCAGGATGGGCGGCCTCGGGCCTGATAGCAATAGCTATAAGTAAAATCCAAATCGCAAATCACAAATCACACATTTTGGGGATTTTGGGTTGTGTGACGGTGGCGGTGGCCGGGGGGACGGGGATTACCAGAGTGAGGGCGTTGCCTACTCCGGGTCAGGCACCCGAGGTGTACAAGTGGCTGGGCAGTCAGCCGGGAAAGGTAATGGTGATATTACCGATGGCCGAGCAGGAGTGGGAAATGGAGAGGTTACCTGATATTTTTGTTCATAATAAAATGACCCTCAACGGCTATTCGGGTTTTTATCCGCCTGACCAGGCGGATTTGGGGAAAGAACTGACTGAGAGTTTTCCGGATAATAAGACCATGAAGGAGATGAAAGACTTAAAAGTAAATTGGGTGGTGGTGGATAAGAAAATGTACAATGAAGAATGTAAAATTTATAATGAAAATTGCGGAAGATTGGAGTTAATTGAAAAGACAGCCGGGGATAAAAAATGGGAAGATAAGGACTGGGCAGTCTATGAAATATAAAAGGCTTTCCATTTGGGTAATTTTTTCGGGAGCAGTGATTGTGGGTTTGTTGGGGCTAGGCGGAGGGTGCACAGCGGCAGGATTTAAAATGGCAGGAGGAGTACTTGATAACCGGGCTGATATTTTTAACCGATGGTACCCGGCAGTCAAATGGTGTACCAACGGGCTGCCGTTTTTGGGCAGGCTGAAAGAGATTTTGGACGGAAAATATATTGTTTTGTTACAGAACAATACCGAACTGCGGCCGACGGGAGGATTTATGGGCAGTTATGCCAGACTAAATTTTAGTCAGGGAGTAATGACTGATTATGCAGTAGCCGATATCTATCAGCCGGACGGCCAGCTGCCCGGACATGTGGAACCGCCATATCCGGTGCAGGAATCTTTTAAGCAGGGCTGGTGGAAATTAAGGGACAGTAACTGGGATCCGGATTTTGCTACGGCAGCCGCAACCATTAAGTGGTTTATGGAACAGGGGGGAGAGGGGAATATCAAGGGAATTGCAGCGGTGAATCTGGAGCTACTGAAAAAATGGCTGTCGATATTGGGCGGAGTGAAGGTGATAACTTACGGGGAGACGGTGACGGACAAGAATTTGTACAGCCTGGCACAAAGTTATGCGGAAACCAGAACGGACGGAGATAAAACCGAGAAAAGAAACTTTTTGGGAGCAGTGGGGGCGGCGGTAATGGAAAAAACCAGGGGAGCGGGGGTGATAAAACTGGCCCGGCTGGCGGGTATGCTGGTGAACGAGCTTAACAACCGGCAAATGATGTTGTGGTCATCTGACGGAAAAGCCCAGGCGGATATTGAAAGAATGAGGTGGGATGGGGAATTGGCTTCGGGATGGGATAAGAGCGGGGATTATTTATATGTGGTGGATACGAATCTGGGGGCAAATAAAGCCGATTGTTGCATCGACCGCGGGGTAACACAGGATGTGGAGGCCAGTGTATCCGGAGCCACGGACCAGGTGATAACTGTGACCAGAAAGAACAATAATCTGCCGGCCCAGGTAAAGCCGCCGGTGTCATGGGGCAGTGATTATAATGATTATGTGAGGGTGGTGGCGGCAAAAACCGGAGTAGATATTAGTAATGTAACGGTGAACGGAAGAATTTTGAGGAGGGCAACAGCTGAGGATTTTTCCATCCCTAATTCACAAAGACAGTCGGAGTCGGCGGATATGTATAATGTGGAGGATAAAGGTGACTGGCAAATAATCGGTTTCTGGATGTATGTAAAGGCGGGTGAGGCAGGAGAGGCACAAATACATCTGGCGAGCCGGCGCAACAAACAGGGAGAGTTTAAAGAGTGGCTGGTCCGGCAGCCGGGGACTAACAGCTTAGCCTACAATCTGACAGTGAACGGAAAGATAATTAAAAACGGAATGATTGAAAAACAGCAATATATAGTAACCAATTACTAATATGAGAAAGGGGTGGCAGCTGATATTTTTAGTGTGGATACTGGCCGGGTGGAGTATTTGGCCGGTACTTTCTCATCCGGCAGCAGCTTTCAGATACGGAGGGGATGACGGAATTATTACCTGGCAGATCAACCAGACAATTCAAAAAATTCCCAATCATTTAGAGGATTTGTTTTCGGGAAATATTTTTTATCCGGATAAATACACGGGGGCATTTCATATGTTACTGGTACCAACAGCCGTTATGGGTTATCTACCAGTAAAACTGACGGGCAATCCGGCGGCGGCATACAACACGGGAGAGACAGTGGCGCAATTTTTAACCGTAACGGTAATTTTTTTATGGTTTTATGAATTGACCGGTGACTGGTGGGCGGCGTTTGCGGGGACAGAAGCAATGGCCTTCAGCCAGATAAGGTGGTACTTTCAGATAGACCTGCATATGTGGGCCATGCAATGGATGCTATTTTCATTGTGGATGGTGTGGAGATATACCAGAAACCAAAAAGTCTGGCAGCTATATGCAGCCGGGGGTTTTCTGGGGCTGCAGATCTGGGAAAGTATTTATCAGGCGGGATGGTTTTGGCTGGCCGCCGTAATTTTGGTTTATCCGAAACTGAGGCTATTCAAGAAGGATCTAAAACATCTGGCGATAATCGGGGCAGGAATATTATTATTTATTTCCCCGGTAATTTCCGTGTACTGGAAGATTTATAAATTATATGGTTTCGGGGGATCAATCCGGGAAGCGGCAAATTTTGCCATGAGCGGGAATGATTTATGGGGGAAATTCTTAAGCCCGGGATTGTACATAGCATTTCTGATATGCGGATATTTAGTTGTCAAATCTCAAATAACAAATCACAAACTACAAACAAAGATTTTTAAAGGAGAGTCAAAAAGGTTTATAATTTTGGCAGTGGCGGGGTTGGTGCTGGCGTTGGGACCGGTTTTAAAATGGCATGATCAGACGGTTAAGATTTTCGGGAGATGGTTTTTACCCCTACCGTACGGAATAATTTATTATCTGATTCCCGGATTTTCGGTTTTGCGAAGCGTCCACCGGTTTATCTGGCTGACAGCTTTCGGGATGGCGGGATTGATTTCCATATGGGCGGCGAAGATAAAATCCGGGAGAAAATGGCTGGTAATCGGGGTGCTGATTCCGGTGGTAATAGCCGGGGGGACCGGAATGCCGTCAATGGGGAGATGGCCTGATGTTAAGGACTATCCGGAGGTGTATAAATGGTTGAAGCTACAGTCCGGACAGGTAATTTTGGAATATCCGGTGTATCTGCCTGCTGATGACAGATTGCAAAGAGAAGCTTTCAGGATGGTTTACAGTTTGTGGCACGGGAAAAAATTAATTTACGGGGCCAGCGGGTATTTACCGCCTGAACGCGGAAAACTGATCGGAGAGATAGCCAATAATTACCCGGATGGGATTTTGGACCGGAAACTGAAAGAATTAGGTACAAATTATGTGGTGGTGCATAAAGACGAAACGACGCGGGAAAAATTGGCGGTATTTGACGAAGATAAAGATCTGAAGAAAGTATGGGAAGATCCGAAATCCGTCGTATATGCTTTGTGATATTATGCGGGTATGGACCAAGTGGAAGAGATAAAGAGCAAGGTCGACATTGTTCAGTTGGTAGGAGAGTATGTGAAATTAACCAGGGCGGGAAGGAATTTTAAGGGATTGTGCCCGTTTCACGGAGAAAAAACCCCGTCTTTCATGGTGAATCCGGAACTGCAGATTTTCAAGTGCTTCGGCTGCGGGGAAGGGGGGGATGCATACGCATTTTTGGAAAAGATGGAAGGGGTGGAATTTGGGGAAGCGCTGAAGACACTGGCCAAAAGAGCGGGAGTGACTCTGGAGAGTTATCTGCCGACCAAGGGCGAGGAAGAGCGGGAAAGATTATTCAAGGTGAACTACCTGGCGGGGGAGTTTTACCACTACTTACTTACCAAACATGAGTTGGGCAAGGAAGCCAGGGAATATCTGAAATCACGAAAAATTACCGGGGAGGCCATAGAAACATTCCGACTAGGTTTTGCGCCGGAGGGGTGGGATTATTTAATCAAATTTCTGGTCGGAAAAAAAGGGTTTAAAGAGCAGGATTTAGAAAAGGCAGGGCTGGCAGTTCCGAGCAATAAAGGCGGATATGACAGATTCAGGAACAGGGTGATATTTCCTCTGAACAACCACCGGGGACAGACGGTAGGATTTGCGGGAAGGGTAATGCCGGGAGCTGATGAGAAAGCCGGAGGCAAATATGTGAATACACCTGAAACGGAAATTTATCATAAAGGCGACTTATTATACGGATTGGATATCAACCGGGCGGAAATAAAAAGCCGGGGATGGGTGGTGGCGGTGGAAGGAGAGATTGATGCAATTGCCAGCTGGCAGGCGGGGGTGAAAAATGTGGCGGCGGTAAAAGGGTCGGCCCTGACAACTAAGCAGGTGGAACTGGTGAAAAGGTATTGCCAGACCCTGGTACTATCTTTAGATCAGGATGTGGCAGGAGACATGGCAGCCAGAAGGGGAATCGAGATAGCAGAGAAAGCAGGATTGATAGTAAAGGTTACCAATCCCAAATCACAAATTACAAATTACAAATATAAAGATCCGGGGGAATGCGCAACTGAAAACCCCGAAATTTGGAAACAGGTAGTAGAGGGGGCGGTACCGATTTATGACTATTACATGTCGTCGGCAGTTGAGAGATTCGGTCTGACAGCAGAAGGGAAATCAAAAATCGGGAGAGAGTTATTACCAATCTGGGCGGCGATAGATGACGAAATTACAAAGGGGCATTATATAAAAAGACTGGCAGAGGTTCTGGGAGTAGAGGAGGGGGATGTGAGGAGACAACTGGATAAAATCACAAGTCCCAAATCACAAATTACAAATAATGATCAATCCACAAATATAAATAACCAAAATAAAACGAGGAGGGAGGTGGTAGAGGAATATTTGGTTGGTTTGGCATTCAGAAATCAAGCCATAGATAAACTGACGGATAAGAAGATTAAACGGTTATTTGGAGACGGGTTTTGGGGAAAGGTACTGGAGGGGGTGAAAACAGCAGGGGGTAAACAGACTGATGTCAGCCAAACGGTGAAACGATTACCGGCAGAATTAAAAGCCAGAGTGGAAGAGCTGTTTTTAGCGGAGGATGATTTCGGAGAAGGGAAATTTGAGGAGGAGTGGAAGAAAGCAGCGGCAGAATTGGAGGAAATCGGAATTCGGGAGGAGATTACGGTAATTCGAGCTTCAGGCAGGCAGGAAGCCAAGCCCAAGGAACTCTTAACGCTGACCCAAAGATTAAACGATTTGACGAAGGGGAGATAATGGGGTATATTGACAGCATATTTTAGAGGTATGACATTTCGGTAGGAGTTCAACAAAGCTCACTCTCACCGATTTGACACAGACCTTTTTTTTGTGGTTTTATGAAACTTTCATCACAAGCAGAAAACTTGTTTGCCAGGGGCAAACACCAGGGATTTTTAACCCTGGATGAGATCCTGGAAGCATATCCGGATGCGGAAGACAAAATTCCGGAACTGGATGAGTTGTTTGCCAAGCTGATTACCGGCGGAGTGGATGTGTTTGAGACGATTACCGAGCAGGATGTAGAAGAGGATGAAAAAGCGGTATCGGAGTTGGAGAAGGAAATCGAAGCTCTGACTAAGATGGACGGGGTGGTGACGACAGACCCGGTAAGGATGTACCTGAGGGAGATCGGAAAAATACCATTGCTTAAGCCGGAAGAGGAAATCAGCCTGGCGCAGAAGATTGAAAAAGGCGACCGCAAAGCAAAAAGGAAACTGACGGAAAGCAATCTGAGGCTGGTGGTATCGATAGCCAAAAAGTACGTGATGCGGGGATTGTCTTTACTGGACCTGATTCAGGAAGGAAATCAGGGACTCATCAGGGCAGTTGAAAAATATGACTGGAGAAAAGGTTACAAGTTTTCCACTTATGCAACCTGGTGGATCAGACAGGCGATTACCCGGGCTATTGCAGACCAGGCCAGAACAATCAGGATCCCGGTGCACATGGTGGAAACGATAAATAAACTGATCCGGACACAAAGACAGCTGATGCAGTCTTTGGGCCGGGAACCGACAGCCGAGGAAATTGCCGATACGATGGGGGAAATGACGGCCCACCGGGTGAGAGAAATCTTAAAGATAGCCCAGGATACAACTTCTCTTGAAACGCCGGTCGGGGATGAAGAAGATTCGATGCTGGGGGATTTTATTGCAGACACATCACAACCAACTCCGATTGAGGCGGCTTCCAGGGAACTGTTAAAGGAAAACGTGGAGGAAGTACTGGCGACTTTAACTGAC
This sequence comes from Candidatus Amesbacteria bacterium, assembly GCA_027371535.1. Lineage (GTDB taxonomy): Bacteria > Patescibacteriota > Microgenomatia > CAZETR01 > Amesbacteraceae > DAHXMV01. Next base: position 40,995 of record DAHXMV010000007.1, read on the forward strand.
AGGGAAGCCAAGGTCTTGAGGATGAGGTTTGGGCTAGACGGGAAAAACCCGATGACTTTGGAAGAAGTGGGGAAAGAATTCGGAGTAACCCGGGAAAGAATCAGGCAGATTGAGGCCAAAGCGCTGAGAAAACTGAAACACCCGTCGAGAAGAAAGAAATTACAGGATTATTTGGAGTAAATGGCTAAAAAAAGTCCGGCAGAGGAGAGGGCAGAAGCCGAGATATCCAGGTTGAGAACTCTGCGTGAAAGCGGGCAAACTATTTCAACCAACAGTCTGTTGGAAACAGCTGATAAGGTGCTTAAACTGGCAAAAAGAACGAGTAGAAAAAACAGAAAGTTTTTGGAGCAAACTGAAATAAGCGGGCCGGAGAATAAGGGCTAGACCTTGCGGGCAAGGATAGTAAGAAAGAGAGGAAATTCGGAGCGGGCGCGGTTTTCCATTCCGGCTGCACGACCGACACTGGCTTTGTCCGAGGCCCATTCTTCCAGATCAGTGATGATGAAACCCGCCTGTTTGAGGAACAAGGCATAGGAAGACAGAGAAGAGTGGAAGGACCAAGTGACGGGACTATTTTTGTCTCCCGGGTGGGTAGTGACGGGGATTCTCAGGGGGGAAAGATAGCGGTTGATGCGGCGATATTCGATTTGATTTTGGGGATCGATGCCCCAGGAAGACTGGCGGGGAATACGGAAGCAGGGGTGATTTAAGACTATTAGCAGAAAACCGCCGGTAATCAGATGTTTGGCTGCATTGTTGATCGCTATTTCCGGTTTTTCTATGTTCTGGAGGGATAAAATCAAGGCCGCGCGGGTGAAGTTTTTCCGGGGGAGAGAAAAAGGGCGGGCTACATCCCGAACCAGAAATTGGTGGCGGGAGAGTTTGCGGGCGTTATTAATCAGGGATTGGGAAATATCCAGACCCAAATAATCTACGGTTTTGGGGAGGGCCCTGGCCAAGACTCCCTGACCGCAGGCCAAATCCAAAAGGGACGAATCCGGATTCAGATTCAGCAGGCGGAGGGATTTGGGGATGACGATGGATTTATGGTAGTAATCACCACTATTTCCCTGATTTTTAATATACCAGCCGGCAGATGATTGCCAAGATGTGCTAACGGACATTTTGATTAATTAAGCATTTTAAGACTTGCAGTATCAATGACATAAACAAAATTTTCGGGGGCGGATTGGGGACAATCGGCGTTTAAGGCATCGCAATCGGGCGGGGTTTCAAGGACGGTAAACAATATTCTGCGGTCATCCAGACGAACAGAGGTAATATAGGAATTATAGTGTTGGAGATTGGTAAATTCCTTAATAGGGGTGAATATATTGAATGGGGAAAGGCTAACAAACAAACCAGCCCGGCCAAAACCTCCCGCATCACTGGAGGAACTATTTATAACCAGGAATTTTTCTTCAGGGCCCCAATACAGATTTTGCCGAACGTTAAAATTAAAATTTTGACCACTGATGATGTCTTTATGATCTGAAACCCGGAAGATGGAGGGGGGTAGACCACCTTCATAATTAGTGTAGTTAGTGGCGAGATAGTCTTTTTTGGGGCTAAATACCGGCCGATCAAAGGATATGAGCCAAGCGGCATCAGATTTGTCGATTTCATAGATAATTGAACTTTTACCGGTAGAATCTATGTATTTTAGGGCCTGGCGAGGCAATAACTTTTGATCTGAGGAGAACCCCGGGGTAACGTACCCCAAATTTACGATTTCAAATCCGGGTCCGGGTAACTGTAAAAAATAAAGGCAGGTAACCAGGGAAATAAAGATAAAAAGGAGGGGTAAGATGACGGGAAACCGGGATGGGGAAGCATCAGTAGCCATGGGGGTTTTGTGATTGCCAACGCCAGGTATCGACACACATTTCATTAATAGTTTTTTTGGCCCGCCAGCCAAGTTCCTTTTGGGCCCTGGACGGATCGGCAAAACACAGGGCCACGTCGCCGGGGCGGCAGGGGACAATTTTATAGGGGATTTTTTGGCCGGAGGCTTTTTCAAAAGCCGTGACCAACTCCAGGACACTGATTCCTTGGCCTGTACCCAGATTGTAGGTGACCAGGCCCGGATTTTGGGACAATTTTTCCAGGGCTTTGATATGGCCGGCTGCCAAGTCCGAGACGTGGATATAATCCCTGATACCGGTACCATCGGGGGTGGAATAGTCGCCGCCAAAAATTTGCAGTTCTTTAAGTTTGCCGACAGCCACCTGAGAAATATAGGGCATGAGATTATTGGGGATGCCGGCAGGATTTTCACCGATTGACCCTGACGGGTGGGCACCGATAGGGTTAAAGTATCTCAAAATGGCGATATTTAAAGACGGGTCGGCGGCCGATACGTCTCTTAATATATCCTCGATCATGAGCTTGGTGCGGCCGTAGGGGCTGAAGGTTTTCAAAGGAAAATCTTCGGTGATGGGGACTTTATCGGGCTGACCATAGACCGTGGCAGAGGAGGAGAAGACCAGGTTTTTGACACCGGCGCCGATCATGGTTTCCAGGAGGTTGATTGTCCCAACCAGGTTGTTACGGTAATAAGCAAGCGGCATACGGACGGATTCACCGACGGCTTTTTTCCCGGCGAAATGGATAACGGAGTCATAATGGGTCTTTGAGAAGACTTGTTTTAAAGCAGGCTGATCCAGTAAATCAGCCTTGATAAACTCCAGTTTTTTACCGGTAATTTTTTGAACCCGGTTTAAGGGTTCTTCCTTACTATTGGAAAGATTATCGATGACGGTAACGGCAAAGCCGGAATTTAGAAGTTCCACACAGGTGTGGCTGCCGATATAGCCGGCGCCGCCGGTAACCAAGATATTCACTGGTTAAATTTACAATGTAAAATGAAAAATGTAAAATTAGGAGGATGAAGAAGTTACTATTTAGAACTTTAGCGGTGGGGGTGGCGGCGTACGTGGTACCGGGGGTGGGGGTAACAGGGATTTGGATTGCGCTGGCCGTGGCAGTGGTGCTGGGAATACTGAATGCCTTTTTAAGGCCGATACTGCTGATTCTAACGATTCCCATAAACCTGATGACACTGGGGCTGTTTACTCTGGTAATAAACACGGGCATAGTGATGCTGACATCCGTAATCGTACCCGGTTTTCATGTCACCGGATGGTGGGCGGCGTTTTTGTTTTCCGTAGTGGTGTGGCTGGTGAATTGGTTTCTTGAGGCTTTAGAGTCGGGATAATATAAATATATTGTATTGTTGATTGGAACCGAATAAAATACGAAGTAATGCCCGAGAAGGGAACGTTTGCTGATAGGAGGAAAATGTGAGTTGTGCGGCTATTCTAAATACTCCGGGGCATTGGATTTACATCATGCCAGAGGTAAAAAGGAGTTTTCAATCGGGGAGAAAGGGTATACCCGCTCGTGGGTTAAGATAAGAAAAGAGATTTAGAAATGTGTTCTTTTGTGCGCTAATTGTCACCGAGAGGTGGAGGGGGGAGTAGTTCAAATAGACGGACCATGAATTTCAGTTTTGCGGTATAATTTGAATCTGTACTTTCACATTCCCCTGTAGCTCAATGGTAGAGCAGATCCCTGTCGGATTTGGCAGCCCCCTGAAGTAATTTGGGGAGGAAAAACCAGGCTAATTCGGGGAACTCCGGATATTATCCCGCTTCACTGGATCATCCGGACAATCCCGAGCTAAACGATGTACTGAATTGTACGTCGAAATGTGTAGAGACTATATACCTGGCTCCCGTTTAGCGGGATGATGAGATAGTCCAGACCTTTTGGCAACAAGAGGATTTCTGTAAGGATAAGGTTCGGGGTTCGAATCCCTGCGGGGGAGCACAATACTCATGATTACTCTTTAATTATTTTAGTGACTTTTGAATGGCGGGGATTGCAAAATGCAGCTTATTTTACTTGAGAAAGTCAGTTGATAAAGAAATATAGTAAAAATGTTTATATTGACCGGAGTAAGTATTTAGGATACTTTTTTGCTTGTCCAAGAGGAGAGTGTCTTTGGTATCGTAAAAGTGAACCAGTAGTTCGAGAGGGTAAACATCCTTTATTTTAAATAACTCAGATGGTAAATAGCCTAATTTGAGCATTCTTGACTGAGTGTAATGTTGGGAGGTTCGTAACTATTGGCCCACCCTAATGAATAAAGATAATTCTGAACTTCTTGGTACTCGTCCAGTATGTTGTCATTAGTTGCAAAATATAAACTATATTCAGTGCTACACCTGGTTTCGTTACGCATGAAATCCCAATTGCAGCCGGTCTTTAAAGTATAACGTTGGTTTGAAAGTTCGTGTGGCAAATGGATTTTGCCAATTTCTTTGTAAGCAATGGCATCAACCTGGTCAAAAAGGATTTTATATTGTATTTGACCGATTTTTAACCGAATATATAATGCGGTGAAAATTAATAAAAATGTGAGAATTAGATATTTCAGAATCCGGAATACAAGTTTCACCTTCTTAAGTTTATAGAAGAAAAGTTATAATGTCGAATACAAACGAAATCTAGAAAATCTATATATAATTTTACCCAGAATAACTACATTTTAATGTGGCAGATGGCTCAAGGATGCTAACTCTTGAATAATTGTAATTAATTTCCTAATACTCTCGTTTATATTGAAACTTGGGTTTGGGAGCACTTAATCCTATAGTAGTTTTGATAAAGGGTAGTTTGAATCATAAATTTGCTGTATAATTGGGAAGGCGACAATGGAGTTGACACTCCGGAGCTGTAGGAAGAAAGAGAGCAATCTCAACTAGAACCTACCGGGAAGTTCCCGTAACAGAACAGAGGCGTGTCGGAAACGGAGCGTCTACAAGACCAAAAACAAGGTGGCACAGCGAGAGACCTCGCCCTTGCGAGACTAAGAAATTAGTCCATGAAGGCGAGGTTTTTTAGTGGTTAATTTAGTATGATAAATACATGAGGACTTACACCTCACAAGTAAAAGAAAAAGTCGGCCAAGAGGTCGAGCTGTTTGGGTGGGTACACACTGTCCGAAGCCAAGGTGGTATCAAGTTTTTGGTTCTGCGAGATATTCAGGGAATAGTACAGGTAGTAGTATCCAAGAAGGAGTCTCAGGCATTTGAAGTACTGGAGAAAGCGACTCTGGAATCAGTGGTACGAGTGGAGGGAATTGCCAAAGAGGAGAAACAAGCTCCGGGGGGAATCGAAATAAGTGCAACTGGTATAGAGGTGCTTTCTCTGGCTGATGCCCAATTGCCGATTCAGGCTGTGGAGAAAGGTGAGAACGAAGCCGAACAGCAAATCAGATTGGACTGGCGTTGGATTGACTTGAGAAAGCCTGGGAAAGCCTTAATTTTTAAAGTGTGGACCACAATGGAACAAGCTTTTAGAGAGTATTGTGTCTCTAACGGTTTTATAGAAATCCACTCTCCCAAGACGGTTATTACTTCTACTGAATCCGGTTCAGAGTTATTTGAAATCAAGTACTTCGACAGGAAAGCCTACTTGGCCCAGTCGCCACAACTGTATAAGCAGATGGCGATGGCAGCTGGTTTTGAGAAGGTATTTGAAGTGGGGCCGGTTTTTCGGGCTAACCCATCATTTACTTCCCGTCACGACACGGAATTTACTATGTATGACATCGAAATGTCCTTTATCAAATCGCACCATGACCTGATGGCAGAGGAAGAAAAAATGATGGTAGCAATGTTTGCTGCCATAAAAGAGAAGTATGGTCAGGCCGTAAAAGCAGCTTATGGTCAAGAAATAACAGTTCCAACACTGCCTTTCCCGAAACTTACTTTGGGGGAGGCTAAAAAGCTTTCAGCAGAACTTAAAATACCCAATGAACGGGGTGAAGATTTAAGCCCGGAGGAAGAGCGGGCAATCGCCAAATATATAAAAGAGAAAGAAGGACATGACTTTGTGTTTATTTACGACTGGCCAGCCAAGGTGAGGGCGTTTTACAGCATGAGGTCGGAAACCGACCCTACTTTGTCCAAGACTTTCGATTTGTTATACCGAGGACTGGAAATTACCAGCGGGGCACAGCGGGAACACCGACCAGAGGCGCTAAAGAAACAAATTGAGGAGAAAGGTTTCAAAACTGAGCCATTTGAGAGCTATTTGAATTTCTTTAAGTATGGTTGTCCACCACACGGTGGCTTTGCTCCCGGACCCACTCGAATGTTGATGCAAATGTTGGGAATTGGTAATGTTAGGGAAGTAACTTATCTTTATAGGGGAGTAAATAGATTAACCCCATAAAGAGTCTTGCTAAAGTGACAGAAGTCGTTGGATTTGCTCCATTACTAAGTCCGGACGTTCGATAATGTCAGACCAGTCAGCTTTTCGGTAATCGTCCCATCCGGCGAGCAAAATGACCAAGTTCACGTTTTAATATAACTTCTGGATTAAAATGGGGTGATGAATGTAAATGAAATAGTTGGAATATTAGACAAAGAATATCCGGGAAGAACAATTGTATTAAATACGCCTGAAAATACTGAAGAGGTAATTTGTGAGATAGAGCCTGCGAGTGAACACTCAGATTATAGTGTGGCAATTGCATACATTAGGAAGTCGAAGCCACATAAACATTTGAAAACAATAGAAGAGTATCAGGTAGAAGAGGGGGTACTAACTCTTTACTTGGACGGGGTAAAAAGGGAATTCAAGCAAGGACAAATATATGCAGTTTTGCCAGGGACCATACATTGGGCGGAAGGGGATTGGGTGAGGGTGAAAGTGGTTTCAAAGCCAGGGTGGACATTGAATGACCATATACTTGTGGATGAAGCAGTATCTGCGGGTGGGGTAATTATTCAGGATGGGAAACTGCTAGTCATAAAGTTTCCTCATGCAGATGGGATTACTTTTCCGAAGGGTCATGTTGAGGAGGGTGAAACATATAAAGAGGCGGCTTTACGTGAAGTGAGAGAAGAAACGGGATATAGCAATTTGGAGATTGTGAGAAAGCTGGGAGTTGTTACCAGACCGGCGACTGAAAAAGATGGACGGGTAGTAATTAAAGATATTCATCTATTTTTGATGAAAATTGTCGGAGATTCCAAAGGAAAGGCAGATGAAGAAACAGACTGGCTGACAATGGAGGAAGCACAAAAAAGACTGTTTCCACAAGAAGCTGATTTTCTTATCCGGAAAAGAAATTTGTTAATTAGCCAGCGATAACTCGGGTAGAGGGTCAAACGAAGCTAACTCTTTAATAATTGTGACCGGTACCCCTTAAACTGAACACGGTTTCTATATAATCCGTGTTAGTTTAGGGAGGTGAATTTATATCAAAAACTTAATTGCTAAAGAAGTAAAAGAAGAGATACTCGGTAAAGTAAAGGCTGGTGATAGATAAACTAAATATTGCAATTAAAAGTGTTAGAAGAAAAGGTTATAAGCTTTCTACGATTTCCCTATAATTTCCCCCACGATTTCCCGTCGATTCGCGACTAGGCTGTAACTAGTATTGGCCGCATGACAAATGCGGGCAATACAGAAATAGAACCAATTGAGAAAATATTTAAGGGTGATCTGGATTGGGTGCCTATTCGACTTGATAATACCGT
>DAHXMV010000008.1 GCA_027371535.1 Candidatus Amesbacteria bacterium
ATCCCGTCAGGGTAGGCTGCCTCTTCCAGTGGAAACGAAAGTACATCCGTTACTTCTTCAGACCCCAGATATTTTTTCTGCACATCTGACCTACCGGCCAAAAACCGAAGTATATTCACTTTGCAGTTATCCTTCATGCCGATCAGGCAAAATGATTCCTTATTTTCAATGTTTTTACACATCGGCCCAACCACGTCCTCCCGATAACTCAGTGGGAAATTCTCTTCCAATATCCGATTCTCCTCAGCCATATACCTAGCATTATCGCATTACCACCAACTTATTACCACTTTTAGTCTGTCAGTTTATGTCAGGTTAAAGACAAGTAATTTGAAAACCTTTTGTTAAACTACAACTATGCCATATTTTGAATGCGGCCCGAATTACCTCCGTTACATTAAAGTAAAAGACATCGATCATCAGTATGGAAAACAACCGATCCAAAATGTAGTTTGCCCCGAATGCCCCTATTACAATGATTGCCAAAATTGCGGCCAAAACTTTTTTATTATTAAACAAATCTCCAAAGAGGAATTCCACAAACTGAAAATTGAAAATTGAAAATTTCTCAGCTTACTTACTCCCCCTCCGGAATCCGAAAAAACTCTTTTTCATCATATTCCGGCTGCCTCTGAAAAAATCCCTCGGCCCCCGGTCAAACTTGGCCACCGGGGGAACTTTCTTCTTGTTTTTGACTTCGTCCACTCCACTCATAAACTTAATATTACCATAACTTTAATGCTTGCCGTTTCCCCCGCCCTTTTCCCCGTCAGAAGCGCCCCTGACCCCGGGGGTCGGTACAAATTTATTCGGATCTCCCGCTCCCTTCGGAGGCAGTTCCCCCGCCCTGCCAACATTCTTATCATTTCCCGGATTTCCTAGTATCGGCTTAGGGGTTTTGGGTTTTTTGGGCGGTTCTGTGGGATTCGGTGTCGGAGTATTATCCGGTGCTGGCGTTACTCCACCAGGTGTTGGGGTATTATCCGGGACCGGAGTGGTCGTTTCCCCGTTCGGAGGTGCCGGTTTTTCGGTAAATCCCGCTGTTTCCTCTTCCCCCACCGGCAGCCATCTGCCGCCGTCTATACTTACTCTTCCCTGCCTGATTAAATCCTTTAAAGCCAGCAAATCTCTGTTCGGGTCAGCTATATCCGGTGTAGTAGATAAGGAATATGCTTCAATTCTTTGCTTATCAGTAATCGGATCCCAAACCATTGCCAAGAGCACCGGGTTTTCCCTATGCCTGTTCCCGAAAACCTGTTTCTCATCTGCCTCCGGCATGTGCCAGTGTACCGGTCTGGCCTCTTCTAATTTCTGGCCGTCATCCCGCTTGTTTTCTCCAAGTACGGTTTCATTGGTTCTAATATCGGTCCATTTCCTCCCGTCTGCCGATTCCTGGGTGGTCACTCCCAGATCCCCGACAAAAGCATCAAATCTTGCCTCAGCCGACAATCCATACTCTCCTTTCATTAAAGTCATCTTGTCCGCCATAGCAGATAAAGCCATTGGGATATCCTCTGCTTTTACCAGCACCAAGCTTCTTTGCAGTCCGTCTGATCCCAGTCGCGGGTTCACTTCCCATCTATCCTGGGTCACCGTTGTAAGATTGTCTAAATCTGTTTTCTCAAACCCCATCCCTGTCTGCACCCGCGGTTCCCTGATATCAAAATTCAACTCCCTGTTCCTGATCTCTTCGCGTTTAAGCGGCAGCCATAGCTGTCCCATCATCCGGTTTTTCTTCCATAAATCCTTATCCTCCCATGCTGCACGTCCTTGAAATTCGGTTATAAAAGTCCTGAAAAATCCTTCTTTAACAGTATTTACCCTGGAATCAGCCGGGTTTCTTTCAGCAAAGTCTGAAAAATGTCCCGGGTGGTCAGATTCGTATTTGCTCCAGATTTTCTGTTCTCCCCCTTCCCTCCCCTCGTTTGACATTGCCGACACCTCACCAGGTCGTTGACCTCGCAAACCCAAATAAGCGAGAAACCCGGACAGACCAAACCTGCCAGTCCTCTTAAACATCTCTCTTCTTGTCATCTCTTCACCTGAATCCGCCATATCCTGTCAATATATACTACCTGCTATTCTGACTTCAATCCCCAATTTATCCCGACGCTCTTACATTTCCCTCCTTGGATCCGGTTTTCCCCTGCAAAAGTTTCTTCCAAAACGGATCTTCCTTTTTCTTTTCTGCCAATTGTTTTTTCTGCTCTTTTTTCTGGGTTTCCGCTTTTTCTTTTTGCTGTTGTTCCTGGGCTCTTTTTTGCCTGATCATCTGAATATCCTTGTTGATCTTTTCCAGATTCTGCCGGGTCTGAACCAGAAGCGTCTCTTTGGATTTTTTCTCTTCCATCGATACGAGCTGCGGTTGATTGGGACCCGCTTGCTGTTTGGATGTCTGCGGTTGCCCCTGCCCCTGTTCCGTCTTGGGGCCCCAGTCCCCGGTCAGCTGCTGTTTGGCATCGGAGGCAACTGTCTTTACCACATTCGCGGCTGTCTTTTTCACCTGATGGGCGGCTTTGGCCATTATCCCTTCAATATTTTCATCACTTTGTTGTCCCCACGGATTCACCGCCATATTAACAAATTATATGCTTCTGATCAGTCCGGTAAATAATAATTCCCCAGATTTGGTATCGATAATAGCAATCAAAAACGGCTTATTCACTTCCATATTGAATTTCTTTGGTGGGGGTTGGTTGATACCCATTGCCAACGGCGCCATCCCTACAAAGGTTATCCCGGCAGCTTCGGTACCCTTTTCATCTACTTCAATGAACGTTTTATGCAGTACCATACCAATTTTGAGTTCACGACCCATCCGGTTAAACTCTGCCAAATCGGAAAACGCCCTCGGCATACCCATTTTCTCCAAAGTATCGGCCAGAGACACCTCATATTCCAATTTATATTTGGGCATGATCAGAGTTCCGTCTTCGCGCTTCATATCAGTCAGCCATTTACTCCACGAATCGGAATCCAATTGTCCCACCAACCCATCTGCCGAAAGTTTTGGCAATACTACGACCATCCTGAATTCACCTGTTTTTCCGTAGGGTAAACTGATCCGCTGGGACAGCGTGTCTTCACCATAAATAAAATCGCTTCTTTCCATCCGCATCATCGGTATCATCTTCTTTTTCCCCAAGTTGTCGGTAAAATTCCGGACCTCCGTCTCCGAGGCATTAAATGGATGGCTCCAGTCACCCTTAAAATACACCGCATTTATTAAAGCCATCTTTATATCTCTTATTGCATCGGCGTTGACAATCTGGCTTATTTTTCCGGCGGTATTTTCACCCACCCAGCCGTTAATTTGATCAGCCGTGGCCGGGTTGGTAAAATCCGCATTTCTGGCCGGGGCCGAAAAATACGTCCTCATATCGGCCATAAACTGACTCTGAAACGGCCATCTGGTATCTGCCCAGACGGAATTGGCAATTTTTATGGTCACATCCGGTTCGCCGTTGGTTAACCCGGTTATCAGTTGCCGGCTCTGGTTCATCACCTGCTCAGACGTCATACCGGAAAACTGCAGCACTTTTGCCATTTCCTGTAAAGTTTCTCCTTCTGCCCCGTCATAAACCATTGACATAACTAAAGATATACTGGCCGGGGATATAAATATATTCCCCTGTTCTTTCCCGGCCAGTTGTCTTAACAAATTCCACCCGAAAGCCGTATGCGCCCCAGAAATCTGTCCTCCCTGATAACTGGACAGCTTGCCATTACTAACTAACCCGTGGAATTTCCACCACCCCAAACCAGCACAAACCATGAGTAATCCCGCTAACATTAACAGCTTCTTCATCTTTTTCAATTGTAAATTGTAAAATCTAAATTGTAAATTTCCTAGTATTCCCTTCTGCCTTCCATCGCCCGCGACAAGGTTAATTCATCGGCATATTCGATATCCGCTCCTACCGGCAGTCCGTGTGCCAGCCTGGTCACCTTCACTTTTGAATTTTGTAATCTGTGATTTGTAATTTGTTTATTAACATACATACAGGTTGCCTCCCCCTCCATATTCGGATTCAGCGCCAAAATTACCTCGGAAACCTTGTGTCTTGAATCCTGAACCCTGTTTATAAGCTCACCGATGCGTATTTCATCAGGTCCGATATTATGTAAGGGGTCTATTACTCCGCCCAATACATGGTATACCCCTTTATATTTTCCGGATTTTTCCAGCGCCAGCACATCCAGCGGTTGTTCCACAACACAAATTACTCCTGCATCTCTTGATAAATCACTGCAGATATCACAGGGGTCGGATTCGGCAACATTAAAACACACCGAGCAGATTTTGGTATTCTGTTTCAAACCCGAAACTGCCTGGGATAACTTATCCAATTCACCCTGGGGCACTGACAACAAATAATAAGTCAGTCTGGCTGCAGATTTGGGCCCGATCCCCGGCAGTCTTTCAAACGCCTCCACCAGATTATTAATCGCTTTGGCAACTCTCACCCCGCTATTTTACCAATATCTTTTAATTCTGTCCCCCTCCGCCGCCCAACAGTCCACCCATGCCGCCGGATACATTCATCAGTTCCTTGGCTGCCAGTTCCTGGCTCTTCCTGATCGCTTTGTTTAAAACATCATTCAGCACATCATTGGAAATTCCCTGAATAGACAACTCCAAAAGTTTCTGATCGCCGGACATGACCACTTTGACACCGTTTTCTTCAACCACCACCTGCTGGCCGGCCAGATTTTTTTGCATCTGCATGGCCTGCTGTCTGAGTTTATTCAGGTCACCCAATTTTCCGAACGTATCCCCTATACCCATATGCTTTCATTATACATTTTAAATCCTGAATTGTAAATTTGTTTTATACCGCTTCCGCTTTAAATATTTCCTCCGCGGCTTTGACTATGTCCTCCTCTACTTTCCCGGTCAATTCCTGGGTTTGCCTGTCCGTGGTTTTGGCAGATGAGGATTTCTGTCCCAGTTTGAGATAAAGTTTGGCCTGTCCCGTTCCGAACGCTGCCGCCACGGCTTCCTCCACAATCTGCCGGCACTTTTCCGTCTCCAGTTTGTCTTTGTGAAACTTGTAAAACACTTCCAGCTCCAGCTTCTCCCCGTCAAAACCCGTGGGTTTGGTCGACCTGAGAAGCGCCTCCACCGAATGATTCTTGGGTTTGACCAGTTTCATAATTTCCGGCCATTTGGCCACCACATCCTCCAGGATATATTTTCCCTTGCCCGAAGGCCCGGCCGGTTTCCTGATCTCTTCAGTCTTCTCAGTTACAGGTTCTGTGGGGGTATTAATTACCTCCGGTTTGGAATTTGGAGTTTGTTTGGAACTTGTGATTTGTGATTTGGAACTTGTATTCTCAATGACCCATATCTCCAGCGGTAATTGCGTTACCGCCGCCGTCCGCATCTGCTCATAAGCCAGATCCAGTTTCTCAATCAGGCCGATCAACCGTTCTTTGCCGTCTCCGGATTTTACTGCCCCCAAAAGCCTTTCCCTCAGACCGTCAGTGATGATTTCAGCAAACCGTCTGGGATTTCCCCCCTGCCGGTCAAGTTCGGCTATTGTTTCCAGACAGTCTTCCGTTTTCCCGGCCAATAGCTTTTCCAAAAACATCTCCGGATCCGCAGCGTTTAAACCTCCCGTCGCCTGACAGACTGCCTCTTCGGTTATTTCCCCGCTGTTAATTACGACTTGTTCCAAAATCTTGGTCCCGTCTCTGAAACTGCCCCTGGCGGCTTTGGCAATCATTTCCAAAGCTTTTTTATCCGCTTTCAGTTTTTCCCCTTCCACTACCCGCTCCAGGCTTTTAATCCCTTCTTCCAATGTCGGCTTTTTAAATACCACCCTGGTACACCTGGACACCACCGTCTCCGGAATTTTATCAGCTTCCGTAGTACACAAAATAAACATCGTCCGTTCCGGCGGTTCCTCCAGTGTCTTCAGCAGGGCATTGGCTGCTTCGGTAGTCAGCATGTGCACCTCGTCGATAATATAGACTTTATTTTTGGCTTTCATTGGTGCCAGCCGGATTTTTTCCCTCAAATCCCGGATCTCATCAATTCCCCGGTTTGAAGCCGCATCAATTTCTACTACATCCACTGCTGTTCCCGCCGTAATTTCCCGGCACATCTCGCACTCGTTACATGGCTCAATCCCGTTTTTATGTTCACAGTTAACTGCTTTGGCCAGTATTCTGGCTGAGCTGGTTTTACCGGTTCCTCTGGGACCGGTAAACAAAAAAGCATGGGGAATTTTCTTGGATGCCAGGATTTTTTCCAGGGTATTTCTGACTTCGGACAAATGCAACTCCGTTGTCTTCTGGGGCCGGTATTTCAGATACAGAGTCATAGTCGTGGGTTGTTTATATTCCCAAATCCACCGCCTGACAACTGCTAACTTTATGTGTTCAAATTCTACTGCTCATCATGATGTTTTCCCAACAGGTGATTCAGTCCATGTCCGGCTAAAAATTCCATTTCTTCATCCACCATCCGGTTGCCTTCCCTGGCCTGATTAATCGCCTCCGGATAGCAGATCACAATATCTCCGAGGCGTAAGATCCCGTCAGGGTAGGCTGCCTCTTCCAGGGGAAACGAAAGTACATCCGTTACTTCTTCAGACCCCAGATATTTTTTGTGCAGTTCCCGCATTTTCCGTTCCCCCACCACTGCCAGGCTGATCTCAACTTCACTCCCGGATAATCCTTCTCCCAAAAGGATACTTTCCAGCGCTTGCCTGACCCTTTTCCGGTCAAATTTATAAGCCGCCTGGGAAATGATATCTACTGTAAGCATTCTTTAACCACCTTGGCCACCATGGCCCCGTCGGCTCTGCCTTTAAACTGCGGCGCCGCCACTTTCATCACTTTTCCGAATTCTTTTCTGTCTTCAATGCTTATGCTTTCCAGTATCTTTATTACGCTTGTCTTAATCTCCTCTTCATCCATCATTTTCGGCATGTATTTGGATAAAATTTCCAGCTCCTGCTGTTCAGTCTGCGCCTGTTCGGGTCTGCCCCCGGCAGTATATGACTCTATGGCTTCCCGCCTTTTTTTCACTTCATGCGCCACCACATCCCGGATATCCGCATCGGTCAGTTCCCGCTGAACATTGATTTTTTTATAATTCATTTCCGATAAAAGCATCCTAAGAACCAAAGTGACCAGCGCATCCCCCGCCTTCATCGAGACTACCAGATCTCCCCGGATTTGATCCGCCAGACTGCTCATTTCAATCTCCTGGGCTTGGCGATTATTTTTCTCTTACCGGTGCTTCTGCCTTTACCTTTGCGCCATTCTTTCATCTTTTCCTGTTTGATTTCGGAAGGCTTCCGGTAAAATTCCCGCTGTTTCATTTCCAAAAGAATCTCATCGTTGATGACTTTTTTTCTAAAGTCCGCGATCAGCTTGTCATCGGACTGGCCCGGTTTTTTACGAACTACTGTCGGCATATATTAGCTCCCCTCCTCTCTCAATTTTGATGCAATTTCCTGCATCCGGCTTTCAGATAACTTTTCAAATTTCTCAATATCCACAACCGTCCCGTGCAGATCTTTTTTGTACCTGGGAATCACCCGGATATGGGCATGGGGGACCTCAAAACCCAGAGTCAGAAAGCTCACCCACTCGGCCCCCAGGCTTTTAATCGCTCTTTCCCCCATCAGTTTGGCCACCTCAAAATACCGGCCGAATTCGGGTACATCTATCACCCACCGGTAATGCTTTTTGGGGATCACCAGAGTATTCCCCACCGTCAGCGGTCTGATATCCAAAAAGGCCATAAAATCGCCATCTTCGTACAATTTGTATGCCGGGATTTCCCCGCCGGCAATCCTGCAGAATATACAGTCTTTCATAAGCCCTGATTATAAACTATCTCACCACTACAGGCTACGGCTATTTGACTGGCACCTTTTTGACCGCTCCGATGGGATTTGTCACACTGGTTCCGTTATGCACCGTCTGTATTACCGTGCTGGCTCCTAAAACCTGCTGGTCGGGAGCATCGGCAATTTTGACTAAAATCACCGCCATAGCCGTGAACACTACAGCCAAAAGGGCATAGAGGAACTGGTCATTTTTTCTGGCTTTCGTCATCTGAAATCACATCCTCTCTGACAACATATACTCTCCATCTAAATTTAAGTTAAACATATATAATCACCTCTGTAAATGCTTAAATTCCAAACCGCCGGTCAGCTTACAGGCTTCGGCCGGCGGGGGCTGTTAACTACCGGCCACGGCCGGATAAATACCCCGGTTTTTATGCCCGTCGGTACCCAGGCTACTGTCAAGTCCCTCTCCCCGGACGACCTGAAAAACCTCGGAGCGCAGATTATTCTGGCAAACAACTACCACCTTTTTCTCAGGCCGGGTTCAGAAAATATCCGCCGGTTTGGGGGTATCCATCAATTCATGAAATGGGACCGGTCCATTCTCACCGATTCCGGCGGTTTCCAGGTCCAGAGCTTAAAACCCAAAATAACCGATGAGGGCGTGGAATTCAAATCTCATATCGACGGTTCCATAAAGCTGCTCACTCCCGAAAGCGCTATTCTCTCCCAGATACATATCGGAGCTGATATCATCATGGCTTTTGATGACAGTACTCCTGCAGGCGCCTCCAAAAAGGAAGCCGAAATCCGCATGTACCGCACCCACTCCTGGCTGGACAGATGCATCAGGGTCTGGAATCGTAAATCATATCTCATAAATCGTAAATCATTTTTATTCGGCATCATCCAGGGCGGTAGCTACCCCGATCTGAGACGTCAGTCTGCAGAGTTTGTTATTTCCAAAAACCTGCCCGGTATCGCCCTGGGCGGTGCTTCCATCGGCCGGGAAGCCAAAGAAACCGCCGAAAACATTGCCATGGTCCGCGACTTGCTGCCAAAAAACATCCCGATTTACGCCATGGGGGTGGGGGTTTACCCGTCGGATGCCGTTTCCGTTATCAGTGCCGGAGCGGATATGTTTGACTGTGTCGCCCCTACCCGTCTTGCCCGCTGCGGGCAGCTTTACGATCCGGATTCGAAATCCGAATATCTTGATATTTCAAAATCAATATTTTCCCTGGACAAAAAAGTCATTCTGGACGGCTGCGACTGTTATACCTGCCAATCCGGATTTACCAGAGGTTATCTGCATCACTTATATAAGTGTAAGGAACTCCTCTTCTATCGTCTGGCCAGCATCCACAACCTCCGCACCATTATCAGAACGGTTGAAAATCTCTCTAAATAGTATTCATTACCAATACGCTGCCTGGCCGAAAAACTGCAGCGCGTAAACCATAAACCCGGCCAGCACGCCGCAAAATAACCCCTGGATAATCAAATAAGCTCTCCAACTCAGCCTCAACAGGTAGATATTTATCGGTATTATTATTAACGAAACCAGTATTCCCGGCAAAAACATCAGTCCGGCCAGTTGCCATTTGTTGCTGTAAGTCGGGTTCCAGAAATGAAATATCCAGGCAAACATCGGCGACAGACTCAACAAGGCCATTAAAGTCCAGTCTGCCAATACCAGGAGAAAACCGGCTATGATCTTATTTTTCACTGAATTTAGTGTAACATACTATAATCACCGGTATGACCCAAAAACTGGCTCAAAAGCGGATTTTACCTTCACAATTAATAACTATTTCAGATAAAAAACTGACCCCGGTTTGCAGGCTCAGCCTGACCGAAATCAAACTAATTGAAACGGTTGCCATTGCCATCGCCCGGACTACCAAGTTTCCCCCGCAGTAACTGAATTATGAATTTTTCCTATCGACTTCCCTCTGACTTGATAGCCGATTTTCCCGCCTCCCCCAGAGATCATTCCCGGTTATTGATGATTAACCGCCGGACCGGAGAATTATCCCATCATCATTTTTATGATCTGCCCCGTCTCCTGAAGCCTGCCGATGTCTTGGTTTTTAACCAAACCAAAGTCTTTCCCGCCCGGTTACACGGATTTAAATTGACAGGCGGAAAAGTAGAGATTTTATTACTCAAAAATAGGGGTAATGACCTATGGGAAGTTATTTCCCATCCCGGCATCAAACCCGGTCAGTCTCTTATTTTCGCCCCTGGTATCATCGGTGTGGTCGTCTCCCCCGACGTTTTAAAATTAAAAATTAAAAATTTAAAATTACTCTCCAAAATCGGTGAAACCCCTCTCCCTCCTTATATTCATAACCCGTCACCAGAATCTCTGCTTAAAAAACAGTACCAGACCGTTTACGCCAAAACCGGGGGCAGCGCCGCCGCTCCCACTGCCGGCCTGCATTTTACAACCCGCCTTCTCCACGAGCTGCGTGCTAATGGCCACGATCTGGAATATGTCACTCTTCATGTGGGCTTAGGTACCTTCAAGCCTCCCACACCCGAACAGATTTCATCCGGCCACCTCCATTCCGAATGGTTTACCCTGGATGCAGAGACTGCTTCCCGGTTGAATGCCGCCAAAGCCTCCGGGCGCCGGATTATCGCTGTGGGCACCACTACCACCCGGGTTCTGGAAACTTGTTCAAATTCAAACAGTCTGTTAACCGCCCGAACCGGTGAAACGGATATATTTATAAAGCCCCCTTATAAATTCAAATTTGTCGATGGCCTGATTACCAATTTTCATCTTCCCGACTCCAGCCTCATTATGCTCGTCTCCGCTTTTTCCTCCTGGCCGATTATCCAGAAAGCCTACCACACCGCCATCTGCGAAAAATACCGCTTCTTCTCTTTTGGCGACGCCTGCCTCATTTCTTAACCATTTTCTCCAAATCTGCCTCTACCCGAGACAGTTTTCTCTATTTCTTTACTTCTTCCAGCTTTTGGCTGATTTTTTCTTCCAGTTCCTCAATTTTTTCCGAAATTGCTGCCTGGGCCTTTTCCGTCAGATCGGTAGCTTCGTCTTTCAGATCTTCCAGCGCTCCCGAACCGCTTTTGACGGCTTTATTAAACTCCTTTTTCAGCTTTTTCCGGTTGCGTTCATTGGACAGGGCTACCGCTGCTGCCCCTGCCGCCGCTCCTACCGCTGCCCCCACCAATGCCGCTCCCGCATTTCCTGTTTTGTTTTGTGATTTGGTTTTTGTCATTTGTGATTTTCGTTGTCCCCCCCTTTCCCGCGTTTTTCCAGAAAACTCTGGATCGCTTTCAATATTACCACTTTAATACCATCCTTCAGTGCTGCCACATCTCCGGCCAGGCCGGATAAATCCCGGGTCACCACCCGGACATCTTTTAATACCAGAAACACCTGGGCGGTCACCGCCACCAGACACCCGATCAGAATCAAAAAACCGGCTCCCAGGCTCCAGTAAAAAAAATCAATCGATGTCATGGTTCTACTTTATATCATTTCCCAAAAAATTTCTCGAACACCCCCAGTCTCCACACATCCTGCAATGACACCAAAGCCATTAGTATAAGCAGCGCCACCATACCGATGGAATTTACCCGCTGTTCGATTTCCGCCGGGATCCGTTTCCTGAAGATCCCTTCGAGGTAAAAAAACAACAGCCTTCCGCCGTCTAGTGCCGGAATCGGCAGAAAATTAAATACCGCCAGGTTCACCGACAGTACCGCTACAAATTCTATTAAAGGTAAAAATCCTTCGGCCGCAATAATCCCGGTCACCTGGTAAATCGCCACCGGTCCGGATACCTCCTGCGGCACTTTCCCGGCCATGATGCTCTTACCGATCATGCTCAAACCGTCAAATACCCTTCCCACCCACACCCGGGTGGATTTTATCCCGGCTCCGGCAATCGCCAGAGCACATTTTAAATCACTCACGTCGCATTTTTTGGTATTCACATACGGATAGTCGGAAATTGTCACCCCCAGTGCCCCCTGGTCTTTGGGCGGATTCTTCCGCGGCACCAATGTGATCACGCTGGTGGTCGTATTTTTCTCCACAATTCCCTCAAATAGCGGAATGGTTTCCCCCCTTTCCACTGTTAAATTCACCGGCACTCCTGCCCACGATTTGACCAGTGTCCCGAACTCATCCACCGAAAACACCTCTTTGCCCTCAATTTTGGTAATTCTGTCTCCGGTCTTCAGGCCTGCCTTTGCTGCCGGTGTATTGGCTGCTACATCTGCAACTGTCACTTTGGAAGTATTTGACAGCGGCACGCCGACTACCGAGTACAATACATAAAATCCGAATAAAGCCAGCACCGTATTCATAATCACTCCCGCCCCCACTACCAGGATCCGTTGCAAAAGACTCCGGCTCCAAAAATCATTGCCCCTTGAAGATTTCATATCCGGCGGGCCATCCTCACCCAACAGCTTTACGAATCCTCCAAATAATAGCGGGTAAATTGCATACTGGGTCCCATGGGTTTTAATTTTAAAAAGCGGCCTGGTAAAAGGCAGTCCGATAGCAAATTCTTCGACTCTGATCCCGAATATTATTGCCGCCGCAAAATGCCCCAGTTCATGTACCAGGACTAAAACGGAAAGCACAATAAAAAATATCAACCACGTCGGCATTACCCAAGTTTACAGATTATATTGTCCTAACTCAATAAGAATTCACTCTTTACTTTAAAAACCCGTACATTGAAGCATATACTACCAAACCTCCTAAAGGTATTCCTATAACCAGAGCCCACTTTACAAATTTATCCCATTTTTCACCGTTAATTCTCTTCTGCTCGTATTTTCCGTAGTCAAAGTTTTTAGAATTTTCCGACATAGATGTATTGTACTATAGGCTTATATTTTTGTCAACTCTGTTTCTTTAGTTTTCCCCATCTCTTCCACCATTTCCAACATTTTATTCATGATTTTCTCCAGCTCTTCCTCAAGTCTTTTCCTGTCATCTTCAGGCAGGACTCCCTCTTCAAAATCCCTCTTAAACTCCCCCATTTTGTCATGCCTGATCTGCCTCAGTTTTACCCGGCCGTCTTCCAGCTTTTTATGCAGCATTTTGACATATTCCAACCGTCTCTCCGAAGTCAGCGCCGGCACAGCAATCCTGATCAGGTTATTGTCCAAAACCGGTGTCAGTCCGGTATTGGCCGCGATTATGTCGCGCTTAATATCCCCGATGATCGACTGGTCATATGGGGCAATCACCACCGACTGCGGATCCGGTACGGTAATCTGTGCCAGTTCCACTATTTTCATCTGAGTAGTCCCGCCGTAAGCGTTTATGACAATGTTTTCTACCAGTGCCGGAGTGGCCCTGCCGGTTCTGATCGTCCCGATATCCTGCCTTACTGTCTCCAGCGTCTTTTGCATCCTCGCCTGCACATCCCCTAAATCCATAATCTTATATTATCACAATTATATTTTGGCTATCCTAAAATCCGTCACCTGGATATTTTCCCCCAGTTTTCCGATGGTTTCCTTTACCAGCTCCGCAATCGTCTTTGCCGGATCCCGGACGTATTCGCTCTTTAAAAGAGCTTCCGTATTTTCCGGTTGTGATGATGCCACCTGTAAACATAATTCTTTCCCCAATTTTTGAAAGTCGTCAGTCTTGGCTACAAAATCCGTCTCGCAGGCCAAAGATACCAACACCCCCAGCGTCCCCGTGTGGTGGACATACGCAAACACCATCCCCGCCTTCACCTGCCGGTCGGCCTTTTTGGCCGCTTTTTCTATTCCCCTTTTTCTTAAAATCTCGATGGCTTTTTTTTCATCCCCGCGGGCTTCATCCAGAGCTGACCGGATATCGGAAACTCCTGCTGAAGTCAGCTCCCTTAATTTTTTGATTGCCGCCACATCTATCGCCATCTTATTCTTTCTTTTTGGCTTTATTAACTTTCACCGGCTTTTCCGGTCCCTCTGTACCGGCCGTTTGTAGCACCGGCTGGGTTACCTCTTTTGCCGGACGGTTCTTTCCTTCAATCACTGCATCAGCCGCCGCAGTCACAATTAGTTCTATTGATTTTACCGCGTCATCATTCGCCGGAATCACCCAGTCTACTTTCGGATCGGCATTGGTGTCCACGATCCCCACCACCGGTATTCCCATTTTCAATCCCTCTCTGACCGCCACATCCTCCTTGTGGGTATCCACCACAAACAGGGCCTCCGGCAGACCGGTCATCCCGGCCACACCGCCGAAAAACTTTTCCAATCTCTCTATCTCCCGGTCAAACAGAAGTCTTTCCTTTTTAGTATATTTGTTAAATTCTCCTGCCTCCCTTTTAGCCTTCATATCAGCCAATTTTCTGATTCTGCCTGCCAGATTGGTATTATTGGTCAATAGCCCGCCCATCCATCTCACTGTTACAAAAGGCATGCCTGCCCTGATAGCCTCGTTTTTGACAAAATCCGCCGCCTGCCTTTTAGTACCCACAAAAAGGATTTTTCCTCCCCTGGCCGCCACTTGGGAAATGAATTCGCAGGCTTTTCCCAGTCCTTCCTTGGTTTTGGCCAGATCAAAAATGTGCACCCCGTCTCTTTCCCCGTAAATATATTTACTCATCGCCGGATTCCACTTCCTTCTCTGGTGTCCGAAATGACAACCGGCTTCCAATAATTCTTCTAGTGAAATATCACGCATATTTTTTCTCCTTTATCCTCCCCGGATCTGAAGTTAATCAGGAGAAAACGACCCGGGTGTGTAATTAAAACTCATTTATTCTATCAGTAAAATTTCTGTTTGTCCACCGTTTTGGCAGGCTATTCTGTTACGGCCTGCATTTTTTGCCTGGTACATCAGCTTGTCTGATCTGTTGATTAAATCAGACACATTTTCCCCTTCCTGCAAACTGGCCAGTCCGATACTGGCAGTCAGTTCGGGTTTTTTCAAATGACATTCCTGAGCCAGGTTCTTTTTAATCGTTAAGCCAAGTTTAAAAGCTGATTCTCTGACAGCCTCCGTCTCCATATCCGACAACCCCACCACAAATTCCTCACCGCCATATCTGCCGATCAGAGATTCTTTCCCGGTTACATCCTGCATGATATTTACCAAACGCTTCAAAACCTCATCACCTTTTAGGTGCCCTTCCGTGTTATTCACCTCCCTAAAATAGTCCAGATCTAAAAACAGAACATACATTTTCCAGCCATATTTCCGGGCCAAGGTGACCTCCCTCCCTAAGAGTACCCCGATTTGGGATTTGTTGTATACCCCGGTACCCGGATCCCGGATCGCTTCCTGTTCCAATTTGACCTCCTTTTGAGCCATCTCGCGGGCCAACTCCGCAGGGTCGGCTTCCTTTTGCATTACCTTGATGATTTTATTCAGCCATTCGCCAAACTTATACTGCACATGCGCCTCGGACGGCATCCGGTCAATTTTTCTTCTTTCTTCTAAAGTCAGATCACTCACTATGCCAGTTTACCTATTCCGCTCAAGAATTGCATCCGCCAGATTGTTATACAGCATAATCACCGTCACCGGCCCCACCCCGCCGGGCACCGGAGTAATAAAAGCGGCTTTTTGGGCTACTTCCGGTGCAAAATCCCCTTTGGGATATCCCACATCAATTGCCCGCACCCCTTCTTTGACAAATTCCGGTTTGATTAAACCCGTCTGTCCGGTGCAGCTGATCACTACGTCCGCTTCACTTATCGGTTCGGTCTTAAAATCATATTTATCCATGCCGATTACCAGATGATTAACTTCCAATACCCTTTCCAGCCACCTGCCTACCCGCCCCATATTCCCGATAATTACATATTTTAAATCCATATTCAGATCATGATCCACCCGGCGTCTTAGGATCTCATACACCCCCCGCACTGTCGCCGGCAGCTTTTGGGATCTGGGGTTTAGGCCGTCCACGTCTTTTTCCGGGTCGATTAACAGACACAGCTTGGTATCCCGCCATCGGTCGCCGAAAAGCGGCGTCTGGATCATTATCCCGTCTGCATCGGACTCCTTATTCAGGTTGGATATCAAACCTTCCATATCATTGGTTGAATGTAAGAAATATTCCTTAAACTCCACCCCCAGCTCTGCTGCCTTTTTGGACTTCATCTTAGTATATATAGCGCTTCCCGGATCATCCGGGTTATAAATCGTTACCAGCTTTGGTTTCCGGCCCAACGATCTGTTTATTACCGCCAGTTTCTCCTCCACCTCTTTTTGGATTTGGGCCGCAAACTCTTTTCCGTCAAAAACAACCGCTGCCATATCCAGATTATACGTTAAATATGCCCTGTCGGATCAGGGTACCGGAAACTTCTCACTCCACATCTTTACCTCACCCCGGATCCTGGTTAACACCTCGTCGGTTTTAACCGCCTCTTTAAATCTCTTCCTGGCTGCCTGGTCTGTCTCCCGGTCCGGGTTGCCGATATTTTTAAAATCGCCCGCTGTCATCTCCCGGCATCTCTCTATCGCCCCATTCAGCCATTTGGCGATCCGCTCCATTTCCTTTTCCTTCATCCCCCTGGTCGTCACCGCCGGTGTCCCCAGTCTCAGACCGCTGGGATAATAGGCCGACCTCTTCTCTCCGGGGATTGTTTGCCTGTTGGCAACGAGCCCCGCCCCTTCCAGCCCCCAGGCCGCCGTCCAGCCGTCAATGCCTTTATTTTCCAAATTAATCCAGATCATGTGGTTTTGTGTCCCGCCGCCGATTAATTCATAATTCATAATTTTTAAACCCTCCGCCAGCTTCCGGGCATTTAATACTATTTGATTTGCATAAACTTTAAATTCCGGGTCGGCCGCCTCATCCAAAGCCATCCCCAAAGCCGCCACATTTTCCATGTGCGGTCCGCCCTGAATTCCCGGGAAGACTGCCTTATTTATCTTATTCTCTAATTCCTGATCCTTATTCCTTCCTTTCTCTGTTACCATTATCATCGCCCCCCGCGGCCCTCTCAGCGTTTTATGGGTCGTTGTCATGATCACATCGACATATGGCACCGGCGACGGATGCGCCCCGCCTGCTACCAGCCCTCCGATGTGGGAGATATCCGCCACGAAATATGCCCCCGTCTTGTCTGCTATGTCCGCATATTTTTTCCAGTCAAAAATTTTGGTGTAACCGGTACCGCCGGACCAGATGACTTTCGGGTGAAACTTCAGGGCCAGAGCTTCCAATTCCTCCCAGTCTACCTCTCCCGAACCGGTTAAATGGTAATATTGGGGCCGGCGGTATTCGCTGGTAATACTGGCTTCTTGTCCCATCGACAAATGGCCGCCTGTAGACAAATGTTGTGATAGTTGGATATCTTCTTTATTCATTAAGGCTTTGAGAATTGCCAAGTTTGCGGGCGCCCCGGACAAAGGTTGGACATTCACAAACGGCACCCCAAAAAGTGCCTTGGCTTTTTCCTGAACCAGCCGTTCCAGTTGGTCCACAAACTCATTGCCCTGGTAATATCTTTTTCCCGGATATCCTTCCGCATACTTATTGGCAAACACACTCCCCATGGCTTCCCTGACCTTTTTACTGGCGTAATTTTCCGACGGGATCAGAGTCAGTGTCTCCGTTTGCCTTTTTTCCTCAAGCTTTACTAATTCCTCAATTTCCACTCTTCGATTATACCCTCTTCCCATGTCTGTTAAAATCGATTCTTAATGGAACTGTCGATCATCGTCGCTGTCGGCCACAATAATAAAATCGGGTATGAAGGGCGATTGCCATGGCACCTGAGAACAGATATACGGCACTTCAAGGATATCACTTCAAAACACACTATTATTGCCGGCCGAAAAACACTTGAATCATTTCAAACTATCCCCTTACCAGACAGAACTAATATTGTAATAACCCGCAATAACAATTTTTCCCATCCCGGTATTCTGGTTGCCCATTCTTTCGAAGAAGCATTAAGGCTTGTACCGGGAACCGAAAATAAGGCTTATATTGTCGGCGGATTTGGCATATATGCTCAGGCTTTGGCATACGCCGACAGAATGTATTTTACCGAAGTTGATTATAACGGTCCTGCGGACACTTATTTTCCGAAATTCAATCCTCACGAATGGATAGTCACACCCCAAACCACCCCTCCTCAGAC
Organism: Candidatus Amesbacteria bacterium; assembly: GCA_027371535.1. Taxonomy (GTDB): domain Bacteria; phylum Patescibacteriota; class Microgenomatia; order CAZETR01; family Amesbacteraceae; genus DAHXMV01. The sequence continues at coordinate 17,913 of DAHXMV010000008.1, forward strand.
AGAAAAGGACGAATACCCTTTTCAGTTTGTTATTTACGACCGAAAAAAAGCTGTATAACCATGAACGAATACCTGGATACGGTTGAATACGTCCTCACCTACGGAAAAGTCAAACAAGGCGCCCAAGCAGTTAAAAAAATCAGTACTTTTGAAACACCGAAAATTGTATATAACCTTGAAGAAGGATTCCCATTAATTACAACCCGTGATATGAGTAAAACTTTAAAAGCCCTTTATGGTGAACTCTTATGGATCATCTCTGGAAGCACTAACGTCAACGATTTACATAAATCCGGTATCAGACTCTGGGATCAATGGGCCACTCCGGAAACCAGCGGAAAATTAGGTTTCACAAATGGAAATCTCGGTCCCGTCTATGGCCATGAATTGAGAAATTATGGTGGTTCCGATCCCGATGCCCAAATTCAACCATATGGCTATGATCAGTTGTTTTATTCCCGGCCCCCGGGTCTACTTACCAGAATATCCCAAGCCCTACATCTGTCTAAAAAAGAAGGTCCGCCTCAGATAAAAGGTATTAACCAACTGGATCAGATCATCGGTATGCTAAAAAGATCCCCCGACACCGGCAGGGCTTTGATTACTTTCTGGAATCCTGGTGATGTAGAGGTAGACGGCCAGGAAAAAGTCTTTATTGCTCCTTGTATCGCCATGTTGCATTTCTTTCACCAGGAAGGTGAATTGGGTTTACACATTTTTCAACGCAGCGCGGATTTAGGTGTTGGGGTTCCGTTTGATACCGCTGAAATGGCACTTCTTTTGTCAATGGTTGCTCTTGAGTTGAAAATGAAACCCAAAAGATTGATCCACACTCTATCCGATGCCCATATTTATGAGGACCAGGTACCATTTATGAAAGAACTGTTAAAAAGGAATCCCCGGAGAAAACCTACTATATCTATTTCTGAAACTCCTTCCGGAACCATATATGACCACAAATTAGAGGATTTTCATTTGGAAAATTATGATCCTTACCCGCCTATGAAAATTCCCGTCGCAACATAATTATTATGTCTGAAAAACCTACTCATCAATTTGTTGACCCCAGGTATGCCAAGGGCACCGACTATGGTAAAGTCCTGAACCAGATACAAACCGCCGGAGTCTGCCCTTTTTGTCCCGATACATTTAAATGGCACACCAAACCTATTCTCCAACGTACATTAGGATGGTTAATAACCCGCAATATGAATCCTTACGCCGGCACGCGTGAACATTTCCTGATTGTCGGAAAGAAACATGTCGAAAATATTTTGGACCTGTCCCCCCGGGACATGACTGCCATTCTGCGTTTAGCCCAGTGGGCAGTGGTGGAATATCAGCTACCGGGAGCTCTTCTGGCTATGCGCTTTGGCGACAAAGAATTCACCGGGGCCACAGTCACCCATCTGCACGCACACCTGATAGTACCTGAAAAAATAGACGACCGGGTCACCGTCGTCAATTTCCCTATTGGCTAATCTTCAACCCGGACAATCTCAATCTTAAACGCCCTCATGACCTCATCACTGTTCATCCAGGCCGAACCGGTCTGATAAAAACATTTGTTTATTCCGGAAAAGGCAATCAATTTCGTACAGGTTGGACAGGGAAAGACATTTATATATATTTCAGCTCCGGAAAAATCAGTTTTCCCGCCTGCTGCCTCGGCAATGATCAACTGCTCGGCATGAATGGAAGAATAAAGTTCACTGTGAGTTCCCGCCTGGATCACATCTCTGGGATCACCATCAACATACTGAGTTTGCTCGGCTGGTACATGCCGATTATGAGCTTTGGCCAATACCTGTCTGTCTTTTACTACTACAGCTCCCGTATGCCTCCACCAATCAGAACTCATTTCCGCCTCACCCCTTGCCAGATTCATAATTTGCCTGTCGAATGGATCGTTACTCACCCGGTCCGGAACCACAATCATAGGTGTAGCGACATCGGATTCCTCCCATCTTAAAAATACATTTTCGAATGTGATTTTGTTCAATTTAAAATACCTGTGAACTAATTGTCTGCTTATTTCTTCGCTGGGCAAAACGATATGCTTATTCTCCAACCGGGGTAATTTTTCCTTATCTAAAATCTCCACCTTGTCAAAAACCCCCAAAGATTCAGCCATCTTGGCAATTATTTCAGGATTAACCGCTCTGATCTCCCGGGGGAATATGGATAGCTGATTAATAAGACCCTGTCCCAAAACCCACAATTCATCTACTTCACCGCCTAATCTGTTAAACAATTCCAGATATCCTTTATGAATAACTGGTATATATGCCACCAGATCTTTATTTTCTGCGCTCATTTTTGCCTATTTGGTTTATCTGTGCCATATGGCCTTTTATAATTCTTTGCACCAGAAAACTGGTGGAAGTATTTTCTGCCTGCCTGGGTAAAATTACCAGCTTATCCACATACTTTTCAATATCTGCCCTTTGTTCGGGTGGATAACTATCTTCAACAGCCACAAATACATTTGGTCTGATCATTCTAATTAAACCATATGTCCATAGCCCCTTATCATTAACGTCTCTAATTCCCGTTATAAAATCCACACACCATAAATAGCTCAACATCTCAACCCTCTCTTCAAAAGGCACTACAGGTCTGTATTTACCTTTATATTTTCTCACCACCTTATCCGTATCCACCCCCACCACCAGCACATCTCCTGCTTTTTTCGCTTCCATTAAGTACCTGACATGTCCTATATGCAGCATATCCCAAGTCCCTATCGTAGCCACCACTGATCTATTCAACTCAGAACGAAAAACATTCAATATTCTGTGTAGTTTTCTGTAATCATTAATAAATTTTATACTGGATTCTGTTTCCCCGTTAAACAACCCCATAGGCGTTATTTATACCATATCTTGTCCGTAATGCTATATTTATTTCTTAACCGCCGACCGTTCGATTTTGAAATTTATACCTGTTTTTCCAATTTCTTGGTGACCACCCTCCCGCCTTTCCACTGTCCTCTGTATTTGTTAGCTTTGCCCTTGATCTCATAAAACAAAATGTGTGCGATTCTGGCTCCCATTTCGATTTTTACATTGGCTTTTCCGCTGTTATACAAAGTAAAACTTAACTTCCCTTCATAACCCGGAGCCACATTTCCGCCTGACAAAATTATCCCGCTCCTGTAGAGCGTGCTTCTGGCCCATAAATTAGCTGTCAGATTAGCAGGTAACTTAACGGATTCTATCGTTGTTACTAACACCTGAAACCCGCTTTTCAGTAAAAATACTCTGGATATTCCATCTTTATATTCCGATACCACTTTGGCCTCTGCAGTTTTCCTTTCCTCTATCCCCAAATAAGCTTCACCTGATATTTCATACACTTGGCCCAGTCTAAGATCAAATCCGCATCCTTCAGGATTAGTCAGCTCCCTGTCGGATAAATCCGTGACCAGATTTTTTTCCTTTACCAGCTTCAGTAATTCATCTACCCCCAAAACCATTATTTCTTCATCGTCAGTGCTAATTTAACGACCGTCCAGATCCTGCCGGCCACTGTCAGAATCGGGGCGTCCCCGCCTACCCTGATCCACCCGTATTTGTCTGCCATCTGTAGATATACCTTTCTGGCCCGATACCATTCCTCCTCATCCGACTGGTAAATATGCCCTTCACCCGGCCGCAGGTCCAGCCTTCTGGGCCCGTCAATCAAAATTGACACGTCCGCCGGGGTGTAGTCCGAGTTAATTTCTTCCATTCTTTCCAGGGTTATCCCACGGGTAACCCCCCACACCATGCCGGTACCCACATAATCCTCGGCCAAAACCGTCACTCCCGAGTCCAGCCATTTTCTTAAGGTAGGCTCAAATTCCAGCCGGTTTTGGGTAAACAGCTTCTGCATCTCTTCTTCCGGTAGCGGGGGTTCTTTTCTGTACACCAGTTTCTTGATTTTCTTGCCGGATTCCCCCAGCTCTATAATGGGATAAACGACTTTTTTCGTCTGCACCCGTTCTTCTTTCAGCCTCTCCATCAACAGATCCATCTGTTTGGATTTCCCCACTCCCGAGGGTCCGTAAAACGCAATCAGTAATCCCCTGCCCCACATCGTCGCCATCAGAACCTTATATTATCACGCAAACAGAGCATATCCAAGAACGCCTATGCCCAAAATCAGCAGCACTCCTTTGCCAAATCTTTTGGCCCTTTCTGAAAAACTATTCTTATCCGGCTGTTGTTTTATTTTATTTTCATTCTCCATAATTCTATTTTACCACTGTCTGGCCAGTGGCTGCTGTTTCCGCCTTTGGCTTGGTCCAGCTGGCAAAATTACAGTTGGGGTAATTGCTGCAACCGTAAAATGTTTTATGGCTTTTGGTCTTTCGAAGTATCACCTCCCCACCGCATTTTGGGCATTTCACTCCTGCTTTCTCCATGTAATTGGCTTTGTAGCCGCATTCCGGATATCGGCTGCAGGCTAAAAATTTGCCGTATCTGCCGATTCTGATCACCACATCCCCCTGCCCGCACACCGGACACTTGTCTCCGGTGGTTTCCACTTCTACTTTCACTCTTTCCGCCGTCTCCGCCACCTTTAAAAGTTCCGTTTCAAACGGCTGATAGAAATCCGCAATTACCGGCAGCCATTTCATCTCCCCGTTGGCAATCTCATCCAGCTGGTCCTCCATTTTGGCCGTAAAATTCAGATCCACAATTCCCGAAAAGTTCTTTACCAGAAAATCATTTACTGCTGTCCCCAGGGCTGTCGGCATAAACCGCTTATCTGTTTTCTCGGTATACTGCCGGTCCTGGATAGTCGACAGTATCGGGGCGTAAGTACTCGGCCGGCCGATGCCTTTTTCTTCCAGGGCTTTGATCAGGCTGGCATCGTTATATCGGGCCGGGGGCTGGGTGAATTTCTGTTCGCTTTTCATATCGGAAAAATTCAGTGCCTCGCCTTCACCCATCTCCGGTATTATATTTGCCTCTGTCTGCTCAAATTCGTTCTCTTCCCCGTTTGTAATTTGTGATTTGTGGTTTGTAATTTGATAAAGCCTCAGCCATCCGTCAAAATTTATGGTTTCCCCCCTGGCTTCCAGACCATAATTTATAAGGTTTACGGCTCCGGTCACGCTCACCTTTACGCTCTCACCCCTGGCTTCTGCCATCTGGCAGGCGGTATATCGCTTCCAAATCAGGTCATACAATTTTTCCTGATCCCGGTTGACAGCGCTCCCCAGATTCTCGCCTCTTAACTGGATTTTCGTCGGCCTGATGGCCTCGTGTGCTTCCTGGGCCACTTTGGATTTGGTTTTATAGAATCTCGGTGCTTCCAGGGCATATTCCTGCCCGAATGTCTCTTTGATATATTCACCGGCTTCCCGGACAGCCTCCAGGGCCAGGTTGGTCGAATCTGTCCGGTGGTAAGTGATATAACCCTCTTCATACAGCATCTGGGCTACCTGCATGGTTTTCTTGGCAGAATACCCCAGCCGGTTTGCCGCCGTTTGCTGCAATGTCGAAGTCGTAAACGGCGGCGGCGGACTTCTTCTGATATCTTTTTTCTCCACGCTCCTCACGCTGTAGGCGCATCGCCTCAGTTCCTCCTCCGCTTTTTTGGCTTCCTCTGCCTTTCCGATTTTTATCTTCTCCCCGTTTTTTTCCGTCAACTGAACCTTAAACTTTGACCCTTGGACTTTTTGTAATATCACTTCAATAATCCAGTATTCTTCCGGCTTAAAAGCTTCTATTTCCCTTTCCCGTTCCACAATTAAGCGGACTGCCACGCTTTGCACCCGCCCGGCAGACAAACCTTTACGCACTTTCTTCCACAAAAGCGGCGACAGTTTATAACCTACCAGCCTGTCCAGAATTCTTCTGGCCTGCTGGGCATCTACCATCGGTATATCAATCTGCCGGGGATCAGCCAGTGCTCCTCTGATCGCCGACTCCGTTATCTCATGAAACGTAATGCGTTTTATTTTTTTGTCATCTGAATTTATCAGGCTGGCTACATGCCAGGCAATTGCCTCCCCTTCCCGGTCGGGATCTGTCGCCAGAAATATCACCTCCGCTTTATGGGCCAGATCTTCCAGCTCTTTCACCCTGTCCTTCTGTTTTGGCACCAGTACGTAATCCGGTTTGAAATCGTGTTTTATATCCACTCCCAGTTTTCTCTCCGGCAGGTCCCGGACATGCCCGTAAGTCGCCCGGACATCATAATCTGTGCCCAAATATTTAGCCAGCGTCCTGGCTTTTGTCGGGCTTTCTACTATGACAAGATTCATCCCTGATACCATCTCATAATTGTAGACGGATAGTCAAGTCCGCCTGGCTTTTTCGTTTTTCAGCCTGTAAAATGTGCTTCATGTCTTCCCAACCGGAAATATTATGGTGTGGCAGATTGGGTTTCAATGTCAATGAATTTAATTGTAAATATTGCAGTCAGGATGGAATTTGTCCCATTCAGGCAGATCATTTTAGAAAAAAAACTGCCCAGCTCAGGGCTGAACTTGCTGCAAGTCAACCCCCAGATAATCCGCAGACAAATTTCCCGGCTCGATCGGAAACATCTCATACCCACGCCCCTTTTCGTAATCGTCCCCGTGATCTACCCAAAACAAAATCAGAACACGGTCACCGTCAGGCCATCAGCCATAAAGGTGAAAGAAAACTTAAACATAAAGATCATCGGGGATAAAAAATGTCACTCGAACAAAATCCGGGCTGCTGGCCGAAATTCCTCCGCTTCCTGGCCCCCGGGGAAAACCCTGCCCCGGATCATATTTGGTATCACACCTGGCCGCAATTTGATACTGCCCACACAACAATCCATCCTGAAAGTTACTATAGTCTGGTTGGACCTTATACTGTTCTCATCACCAAAACCGGCATGTGTATTAAAACTGTCGAAGGTATGGATGATCAGACTGCCTACGAAAAAGCCCGGTTGCTATTGAAGCGGGATGGTCCCAGATATTTGCATATTCTGGGTGGCCGCTGACTTTATTCCCCCACTGCCTGGGGTATGGCGCTGTAAGGATACTTGTCTTCCACTCCGAAATACTTGGCCAGTAATTTCCGGACGACAGGTGCGGCCACGTTTGATCCCTCTCCCCCTCCTTCCATCAGCACTGTAACGGTGATTTTGGGATCATTGGCCGGTGCATACGCTGTCAGCCAACCGTGTTCCCGCATTTTGCCGTCCGGGGCTACATACTCAGCCGTCCCGGTTTTGCAGCCGATGACGGGCAATGGTTTACCGTCCATTTTCCTGGCAAAAGTCGCCACTGCGCTTTTGTTTAAAGCGGCGTTATTCCAGTCAAACAACGGAAATGCTGTTCCTCCCGATGTACATGCCCCTGTCATTCCTTGGTGAATTATATCCACCGCCTTTGGTGAAATGTCCACCTGTGTACAGTTATTATCATTGGTTATTTGTGATTTGGAATTTGTAATTTCCACCAGATGCAGTTGGCATTTTCTTCCCCCTGTGGCCATTACATTGGTCATCAGATTGTCCTGCAGGGGAGTCACCAATACATCTCCCTGGCCGATCGCCATCTGAAAGGTATTTCCGGTAAACCAGGCTTCGGCCTTGGTTTTTAATTTCCACGCCGGATCCGGAATTACCCCGGCCACCTCCCCGGGGATATCTATATTTGTCAGACTCCCCATACCCACCTTCCTTGCCCAGGCGGCAATTGTTTCCGGCCCGCTCATCTGCCCTACCGTATAAAAAAACGTATCCGTCGACCTGGTTATCGCCCTGGCAAACCCGATCGGTCCCTCTACTCCCCCGCCTCTGGAATATAGCCAGTTGGTGTAGTTGTAATTCCCCAGAGTAATAATTCCGTGATCGTCATAAATAAATCCCGGTTTCACTTTGTTATCTGTAATCGCTCCCGCTGTTACCGTCATTTTAAATGTCGATCCAGGCGGATATATGCCCCCTATGGCCCGGTTTAATAGCGGCAGGTTCTGATCCACCAGCACCTGTGATAATTGCTTCTGGGCTGCCTGGTTATATTTATTAATAAACAGGTTCGGATCATATGACGGCGAACTGACCATAGCCAGCACTTCCCCGGTTTGCGGATTGCTGGCCACTAATGCCCCCTTCTTACCTCCCATTGCTTCCAAAGCCGTCTCCTGTAAATCCCGGTCAATGGTCAGATGGAGATCCTGCCCCGGTATCGGCTCCTGCCGGCCGAGTTCCCGCACGATTTTGCCCTGATTATCCACTTCCACCAACCGGCCGCCGTCTATTCCCCTCAATACGCTTTCGTACTGCATTTCTATCCCGCTTCTGCCAATCATATCCCCGGCCTCATACTTGCTGCCGACGGCTTTTAAAAGCCCCACTTCATCCTGTCCGACTTCCCCCACATATCCCACCACATGGGCCGAGCTGGTAGCTGCCGGATATTGTCTGAAATAAGTCTCCCTTTCATCCTTACCGGTTTGTGCATCCACAATCCTCACCTTGATGTTCCCTGCCAGAATTTGGCCGTTACGGTCATAAATTATTCCCCTGGGAGCGCCCAGCTTTATCGTTTGGATCCGGTTTTGGTCTGACAGCAGCCGGTATCTGTCTCCGTAAAAAATCTGCAGCGTCGCCAACCTGATTACCAACACTACCATAGCCAAAAGTACCCCGCACCACACCAGCCATCCCCGGCGAAAATCCCTGCCCTTATCTTCACCCATCCTGCTCCTGCTGGTCTGGCTGTCGGAAATTACAAAATCCCCAAAACTCGCCCCCGGCCGAAATCTTTTCATACATGTATTTTAAATTCAAAGTTCAAATCCACAAACATCAAAACAGAATTTATTTTATTTGTGATTTGTAATTTGTGTTTTGGAATATTATCTCAGTCCTCCTACCACTTTCACTTTCCGAAGTAGGGCTTCATTCTCCAGCACTTTTCCGCATCCCCGGACGACCGCCGTCATCGGGTCTTCCGTAATATAAACCGGCATCTTGGTTTCATCGCTCATCAGCTTATCAATTCCGGCAATCATACTGCCGCCTCCGGCCATCATTATTCCCCGTTCCAGGATATCCGACACCAGTTCCGGCGGTGTCTCCTCTATCAGCTCCGCAGCAGCGGAGGTGATCTGTTTTAAAACCGGCATCAGAGCTTCCCGAACCTCATCAGACGAAAGCTTCAGGCTCCGCGGCAAACCCGATTCCAGATCCCGCCCCCTGACCACCATAAACTTCACCCCCTGCTTCTTTTCTTCAGTAGGCCCTTCCGTAGCTTTAGCGGAGGAGAGCGCTCCCTGGACATTAAATGCACTCACATGGGCATTCCCGAGGGCTATCTTGACCTCCTCTGCCGTCCTCTCTCCCAAAAGCACATTATATTTCAGTCTCACATAATGGATAATCGCTTCATCCATTTCATCACCGGCAATCCTGATAGACCGGTTCAGTACTATCCCTCCGAGGGATATCACTGCAATTTCCGCCGTCCCGCCTCCGATATCAATCACCATCACTCCCCCTGCATCCGAAATCGGCAACTCCGCCCCGATGGCTGCCGCCATCGGTTCTTCAATTAGATAACAGGTCCTGGCCCCGGCCGACAGGGCGGCTTCCTGCACCGCCCGGCGTTCCACTTCCGTCACTCCCGACGGAATTCCTACTACCACTCTGGGTCTGGGTATTCTGGGTACCAGTTTTCCCGATTCGTGTACCATTAATATATAGTGTTTGAGCATCGCTTCCGTGGCGTCAAAATCCGCAATCACCCCGTCTTTTAACGGTCTGATGGCTTCGATGGTCGACGGCGTTCGCCCCAGCATTTTCTTGGCCTCGTCCCCGATCGCCAGCACCTGTTTGGTCTTTTTGTGCATCGCCACCACCGACGGCTCCCGGATCACAATTCCCCGGCCTTTGACGTGCACCAGCGTATTTGCCGTCCCCAGATCAATCCCCACGTCATGCGAGAGTAAACCGAATAAATAGTCAAACATATTCCCTTGCCCGCACTATAAAGTTTCTCACTCAATTCTTCAAGAGTATAATCGAAATTCTTATGTCAGAAAACTCAATATCTGGGGCTATAAAGGCTGTCTACTCCCTAATGGAAAGTTATGTAACGCCTGCTGTTTCCGTTTCGCCATCCCTGAAATCCCCAAAACTTCCAACAACTATTGCCCCTTTCAGGGAACTGATCGGAGCTGCCTTGTGCATCGCCAGAAAAATCAGCCTCCCAGATGCCGCACTTATCGTTGCGAAGAACATCCCGAACATTGGTCGGAACTGATCCAAACTGCCCTGATCTTGGGCCTAATTGATTTCAAAACCGCCCAAAACACCAGAAAACAACTCCGTCTCGACTCTCCAAAATCAGCAGAAGATATTATTAATAACGACTTGGCATAATTTTCTTATTGAAATCCTATAGTATAAGTCATATAATTCATTTATGGCCAAAATTCCTGAATTGGTTTCCGGTGTCGCTGCCTGCTATAAAGGGCTTGAAAGATCACCCCTATTGGCTGAAATCGGGGAAAAAAATAAAGTCCACATCGAAACCTTTCCCGGCGGATTAAGTGAACTGAAATGGGACAGGAATTTGGAAAAATTTTTACATGACTACGGAGGTTTTCTGAAACCGGGTTTATTTACTCCCCGGCCTCTTTTTTATGTCCTTACCGGCTTTATGACAGATCGGTATTACAGCGAGGCGGTACAGAGAGTCACCGAAATGCTTAATGAGCAAAGAATAAACTACCGGACGGTGGACGATGCCGCGTTGGGATGTTGGGCCCAAACCTTTAGTATGAACCTCAGTAGCTACTCTTTTTATCACTATCTCGATTGTAAATAGACTACTCATGTTACAATAGAATGCTTTAAAAATAATCTATGTCAATTTCCATCGACCACCATCATCAGAACTTTGTCGTTTGTGCCAAAGGCAAGGAACGCAGCCCCATAGTTGTCAGAGCCATGTATCTAATAGAAAAAGATTTCCCTGTTAAGGCCACATCAATTCCGGGTGGTATGCTGGGTTTGGCACATCTCACATCGGCTGATTTCAAAAATATGTACCCTCATAGTCACTTTACCCTGATTAATGACCCGTCCGAGAGTCATGAAAATAAAGCCGCTTTTCGCAGGGTAAAAGATCTCTTAAGTAAAGCCGGAATTCCCTTCGAAACTGCTGACAACGACGATGTATTTATCTATCTATTAAGGGCCGGTTTTAAAAAAGAAGACATCCCTTTTATAGATATTTCGCACACCTGACTTCCCTCTTGACAAGCCTATAATAAAAGTATATATATATAGGATAATGGCAAATGAAATTCACGGTACAAGGCCTAAAGAAATGGCTACCAGGCCTGAAAACGGATCATCCGGTCTTGTAAAGTTTCTTATAGGTTTAGGTGTTTCTACTGAATTAATTAGCGCGTCTTTGATAGTAATTTCCGATGCCCACGCCCAGACCGCGAAATTAGCCGGGGATTTACTAACCAGCGAAATTTGGAAAAGTAACATTAACACTCTTATCCCCATAGCTGTTGGCGGGATTGGCATGATTGGCCTTGGACTTGGCATAAATGCCTTAACCCACCCCTGGCCCCATAGAAAAAATCATTAATCTTTCTAAGTAGGTAGGATATAATTATTTTCTCATTTTCTTTTAATAATTCCTTTATTTTGAGGCTATTTCAGGAAAAATTTAAAAGACCTTGCTAAAATTCCCCCATGGCTGGCAAAGAACTGGACCATTGTGACACTTGGGACCAATATATCGTTACCGGCCGCCGTGGCCGAAATCCGCCTGAATTTTGCCAATACAACAATAGTTGTAAATGTAATTATTGTCCATTGATGTTTGATGTTCCTGCTTTCGACCGGGCCCTGATTGCCAATATCCGCAATACCTCTGTCAACGGTGCCTCATCCCAGCCCCCACCCAACCTGAACTAAACCTTCAATTCCGCAAGCCACTTGGAAAAATCCTCACCTATCTCCGGATGTTTGACGGCAAACTCCACCACCGTCTTCATGTATTCCAGCTTGTTCCCGGTATCGCAGTACCTGCCTCCTTCTATCTCCTTGACCAGGACCCTCTCCCCCTTGGAAATCATCAGCTTCAGGGCATCGTTGTAGTAAAGTTCCTGCCCCGGCTGCAGTTTATCCAAAGCTTCATGGATATTTTCAAAAATACCGGCTGTCAGCACAAAACCTGACACCGTAGCCATATCCGAGGGGGCTTTGTCTTTCCCCGGCTTTTCGATAATCTGGGTGGCATCAATCAGCCCCGGCCGGATCTCCGTGCCCGCCGCATAACCGTATCTTTTATAGTCTTCGTCCCGTGAAGCTCGCATCCCGGCCAGTACGCTGCAGCCGAACTCATTATAAGTATCAATCAGCTGTCTGAACCTGGGAGCTTTGTCGGACAAAATGAAATCGTCGCTCCAGGTGTACAAAAACGGTTCCCCGTCGATCAGGCTCTCCACATTCAAAAGCGGTGTGCCGTTGCCGTATGGCCCCTTTTGCCGCACATACACAAAATTGGCCATCTCCGAAATCCGGTTTAATTCATCCAGGAGCGGCCGCTTTCTTTCTCCTCCTTCTTCCAGGGTTTTAACCAGTTCTGAATTCGGTTTATCAAAATGATCCTCAATTCCCCGCTTGTGATACCCGGTAACTATTATTATATCTTTTATGCCTTCAGCTACCAGCTCCTCTACCACATATTGGATCACCGGCTTGTCCACGATCGGCAGCATTTCCTTGGGCATGGCTTTTGTCTGCGGCAAAAACCTGGTCCCGAACCCGGCCGCCGGAATCACTGCCTTGGTAATTTTTTTTACCATGAAAATACATTTTAAACCCGTTTTGTAAAAAAAATCTACTGGCATACTCCCCTTTAATATAAAAAGGAATAAAATACTTATCATTATGGATTATCAGGAAGAATATTTGAGAAAAAATCCTACCTTGCATGTGGAAGACGCCCCGAACAAACTTTATGAACTGAAATCCGAGTTGGCAAAAGCCGGGCGCATAAATACTTTTTTGGACGCGGGTTGTGGAACTGGAACAGTTACTAATCTGGTATTTGAGTTTTTAAAATCCGAAAAAGCCACCGGACTGGATATCTCTGAAAACATGATTAAATCAGCCATGGGTATGAACTCTCATCCTCGGATCAATTTTATCTGCCGGGATATTCTTAATTTCCGCCCTGCCGCCAGTTTTGATGCTGTTATATCAACGGATATTATAGAACACGTTCCCGACGATCAGCAATTTATCCGCCAAATCCTGAATTTAGGAAATATTTGCATAATTCGTCTGCCTCTGGAAAACAGTTGGATTAATATACTATTAAAATGGCTTCATATCAGCGATGAGTTTGCCAAAACCCGAAATCGCTATGGCCACATTCATCACTACAGTTTGTCTTCCTTCTCGGACCTGGTACATAAAGCAGGCGGAACTATTTCGACTTATTCCTTGTTTCCTATAATCAAACCCCGATCCTGGTGGCTAAATGAAGTTTTAAGACAAATAATTTCGCCGATTTACAAAATTTCTCTGACCTCTGGTGTTAAAATCGGTGGTGGTTTCCTGGTAGCCACCATTACATCTTCAAAGAGTATTCGATGAACCAAATTATTTTATTTGATTTGGGAGATACTCTTGTATATCGTCCCAAAAAACATCTGGACTCAGATGTTGAATTGATTGCTGCTGAATATCGGCTGAATCCTGATAAAATCCGTAAATCAATAATTCAAAATACCCGCTTTTACCCCGGAGTGTATAGCCCATGGTTAGATAACCGAAAAATCCGGAATTTGTCTCAGGAAAAAAACTATTATTCCCGTTATTTTTCCCTGGTATTTGCTTCACTTGGAATTTCTCAGCTTCCGGAAGATTTAATTGAAAAACGTCTCGGTCAAAAACGGTATTTTCTTTTTCCGAATTCGCTATTTTATCTTCAGCAACTCTGTAAACTGGGATATCAATTGGGTATATTTACCAACGGCCGGCCCTCCAGAAGAATCGTTCTGCAGGAATTGCATATAGATCAATTCTTTAATCCGAAAATGATATTTATTTCCGACGAATTACAATTGACAAAAAATGATCCGGCAGCATATCGGCTAATTAATTTACAACTCCCGTCAGACAAAATCACACTGTGTGACGACGAACAACAATTTTTGGATTTGGCCGCTGAAACCGGTTGGACAGGCCTGCTTGTTAACCAGCATAAACTCGGGCTGTCTGTTTTAGACCCGCTGGTAAAAATGTAAAATATACGAGATATTTATGAAAATATGTATCTATATCCCCACTGCCAGCTTTTTTGTCGGTGGCGGCGAAACCGTGCCATTGACTCAGGCCAGATACTTGGCTGATATCGGATACAACGTCCGCGTGGCTGTTCTCAGAGTCAATCGGGAATCTGATTATTTTCAGGACTTTAAAACAAAATATCCCTATATTGAATATGATTATTTAGAATCCCCCATCCCGGATATTGAAAATAATAATCTTGATCACAAGCTGGGTCAGCTGCTGTATCTAAAACTTAACTCTCAGGCTTATGAGTACTTTAAAATGCAAAATTTTAACCTTGTATTGACCCACTATTCGGCCGCAGCAATTTCAGTACCGAATTCAATTCCCCAGATTCTCTATTTACACGGAGTGCCGGAAAATTCCGAACCTCAAAGCCGGGCGGCTTGTGAAATTGCCGGTAGATTGGTGGCCGTCAGCCAATCCGTAGCCGATGGTTGGAAAAAATTAATCTCACCTGATCTGGATATTACAGTTATCAGAAACGGAATTGATGAAAATGTATTCAAACCTGATCCGGACATTACCAAAGATATCGATATTTTATATATCGGCAGACTAATTGAAATTAAGGGAGTCCAGTTTTTAATTCAGGCTGTAAAAACCTTAACTACCCAAACTGAATACGCCCAAGTCCGTGTAGAAATTTCCGGCGACGGTCCATATAAAGCAAAATTGCAGGAACTGGTTTCAGAGCTTCATCTTGAATCTCAGGTCCATCTGGGCGGTTATATTGTCAATTCTCTATTACCCAACCTTTATCATCGTTCTCATTTGGCAGTTTTCCCTTCATATGCCAAGGAAGGAGTTTTAACAACCCTCTTGGAAGCCGCCGCCTCCGGCTGCTGCCTCATCTCATCGGATTGTTGCGGCATGAAAGAATTTATTGTCGACGATCAAAATGGTCTGCTTTTCCCTCCCCAAAATTCCGGCCGTTTGGCACAGTGTCTGCGGCGTGCCTTTTCAGACTCTTTGCTGCAAAACCGGCTGGGGATGGCAGCCAGGCAGGAAGTACTCAAAAATTGGACCTGGAATAAATCAATATCTAAATTAGATCAACTGATAAAACAATTTTCCGTATGATAATTTCATCCGGCCCGGCGAATCTCCTGGTAATATGCTCTGCGGATCTTGAAAACCGGCTTCGCACTTCTACTTTTTTGGAAAGTTATATTCCGGAAGCGGTCATTTCCGATAATTCGTCAGTCTACGATCACCGGCTGGTTTTATATAACAGCGAAATAATGTATCCCGAATTCAATTTCGGCGCCCGCGAATCATCTCTGACTGGTCAAATTAACCGCCTTATCAGCTTAATGGATATTATCACCGTGATTGATTACTGCCTGGAATTTATCAGGGAAACAAAATCTGTTTATTGTCTGCATGGCAGCGCGGTAGCCAAAGATGATAAAGGGGTAGTATTTATCGGGGCAGTCAGCGGACTCGGAAAAACCACCGCCGCCATCCATCTCTGTTATCATCATGGTTTCAGTTTTGTCGGAGATGAAAAAATATTAATCGACCAAAACGGCTGCCTGATCGGCGGTTCCAAAAGAATTATTTTTAATAAAGAATTCCTGTCGCAATCCCTGGACCCGGCTATAAATAACCTGCCTCTTCACGATTTAAAACAAAAAATCCCTATCTGTCAAACTTCTCCCCAACTAAAACTGCTAATTATCCCTATTGTTTCAACCCACTCGGTCGGTGTCGAATCCGAAAAATGGACTGAAGCTAAAACAAATTTTCACCTGTACGAAGAATTAACTCGTAAAATCCGCGGGGTTTCCCGACGTATCCAGAATTTCTCGTTTCCGTTGCCGTCACTGGATACCCCCCAACTAGCCGGATACAGATCAGATTTTTGCCGATCAGTGAGCTCGAAAATCCGGGCCCATTATTTCAAAGGCAATCTACAGGAGGTTACGCAAACTATCGTTAACCTCTGCAATTCTTCCTGACTTATACTTGCAAATTTACCTGTTAAAAGAGAATAATCATAAAATGACTACCGAAATTTTTTCCTGTCAAACTCAACAAAGCTTCTTGATCCCCAAGCTTATGGATAAATTCGGACTCCCGGAAATCAGAAAAGACTTAGCTATTTATTTTAAAAATAACAGCAAATTTGAAATTCATCTCCGTTTTCGTAACAAAAAATGTCTGATGATGCTGATTGATCCTGATACTGATGAACTTTTCCGGCCAAAAATTCACATTGATACCAGCCGGACAGATATTAATTCTATTCTGGTCATGCTTAAAAAAATCGGTTATAACAGGGCATCTGTGGGATTGGCCACCTGCTACAGCTTTTATAATCTGGATGGCACTTTTATAGAGCTGATGATAGATACTTTTATTGGCAATTTTCTGCAAATAGGATACGAAAATCGCAGTCAGGCCCAACCGCTTATTGACTGGGTTCATTCTCTCAACCTGGTGTCCGAAAATGTTGACCAATTCCGCTTTCTGACAAACGATAATGAAATAAAATACACTGAGGCGATAAACGATCTGAATGTCATTAACCAGGACATATACAAATTTGCAAAGGAAATTGGCCTGAGTATCAGTAAGACTTCCAAAATCACTTTAAAAGACTACCTGGTTACATTTAGCAATGACTATACTTATTTGGAAAAAGCTTATGAAACAATTTTCAATCACCCGCTTTTAAGCCCGCAACCGATTTCCGGTCCCATTCAGGCTTTTTTCTCCCCTGTTTCAGTAATTATTCCCTGTTATAACTCTGATGATTCTTACTTGAAAACTTTAATTTCCATCAACTCCCAAGATTTAACCACCGAGCAATTAGCTGAAATCGACGTTATATTAGTGGATGATGGTTCCGAAATACCTGTTAAGCAGGTATACGAAAATGCCCGTTTGCATCTTAAATTTCCTGTTCAAATAATCCGTTTCGAAACAAATTCCGGTTTGTCCAATGCCCGGAACGCCGGCCTGTCTCTGGCCAAACACCCAATCATAATATTTTTGGATTCCGATGTGGTTTTGTCCAGAAATTATTTGCTGGAACATTCAATCCGTAATTCAGTCATTCCAAATGCTATTTTTATCAGCTTTAAGCAGAACTGCGACCCATCTGACCCGAAACTTTCCCAGGAATTTATTGCCCGGGGAATGGACGTACCGGATACATCAAACGATCTCCGAATCCGCAAAATTATTCAGGATAATTCCCCGGGACTGTATGAAATATCAGGAAAAATAGCCACGGATATTTTAGGAGAAACCAATTATTTTAAGGATTTGAGTTATGGCCGCAACGTGGGTATTTACGATTTGCCTTCCATGGTGGTAGGTCACAATATGAGCTGCCGGAAAAACCACCTGACTAAAATAGGCGGTTTTTCCAGAAATTTCAAGGGTTGGGGTTTGGAAGATTCATTTTTTGGTGCCAGAATGATTGCTGAAGGTAATTACATCATTCCGGTTGTTTCCTGCGGCATATACCACCTGGACCATCCACCCAGGTCCGGCTCGGAAGAAAAAAAACGCAGTGAACTTAAAAGTAATCTGGAAATCTATAAAACCCTTCTCAGTAGCCCTTACTCTGTATCGCCGTCCTGAAAATCTCTTCCATTTGCCGATTGTCTTCCCTGAGTTGAAATAAATTAAAAGCCGATTGGAAGTCGCACACAATCCTGTCCAGCGTTTCTCTTGGTTGCCAATACTCATTTATCCGGATCACACCGGAAGTCGTAAATGGAAGCACTGATACTGGCGGATATCCCGATATTCCCATATTTGATTGTTTAACCCGCACGTAGCCAAACAATACCAAATTACCTATCTCTACGCCTGCTTCCTCATAGGCTTCTCTTATAACTGCCTGCTCCCAGCTCTCGCCTGATTCAATATGTCCGCCTAAAGGGTTCCACCAGCCATTTTTATCCTTACACAAGACCACTTCTCTATTTTCAAAAAAAGGAAAGGTAAAAGGTGTTGACACCGGAATCTCACTTGGTAATTCGGTATTTTGTACAAATTGAGCCTTGGCTTCTCCGCCGTTTTTTTGAATTTTAAACACTGAAAATTCACGCATACCCCCATTAAATCATAAAAATACTTTCTTAGGTTATAATAAAAATATGTCCAACGAAATTCCAAAAAAAACTGACAGCCAAAAATTACCTTTGATACAAACAGAAGTTGAGTATGATGGACAAAATTACCTTTATACTTGGATTCCGGAAACGGATTATCAGCAAATGCAACCCTGTGACTACGTCAGTGCAGTTGTTTTTAATGACGAAGGCCAAATTCTGGTAATGTTGGAAAAAGGTCAGTATCGTATTCCCGGCGGCGGTCCGGAAGCTGCCGACAAAGATCCCATGCGAACCATCCTCCGGGAAGTCCAGGACGAAGTTGATGTTGTCATGGGCGGCCGGATCCAGCTTATCGGCGGTTTTAGAGTTCAGAATCTGACTGGTCCCTCCAAACCTCCTTTTTATCATTTGGTCTACTATGGTGAAGCATGTTCATTTTTACCCAGAAAAGCCAGCATTGAAGAAAATGAAATATTTGATTATCATTTCGTTCCTGCCACGGAATTAAATTCCACTATCGGCTGGAAAGAAACCGGTGCCGCCATGCTGCAGGCAGCCCTGAAAGTCCGGTCACAAATATGAACTACCGCACCGAATGGATTACTGGCCGGTCTATATTATCGCGGCACCAACACCTGAGAATTAATCAAATCTATTGTTGGCTGGTTACCTCCGACCAAAAGGTTATTATAGTTTCCCCTGATAATGCCCACTGGCAGCTACCCGGCGGCCATCCCGAGCCGGATGAAAACCAAACCATGACACTTGTCCGGGAAATTAAAGAAGAAACGGGATTGGACATTGCTAATCTGGCCAATCAGGCTTTTTTCATCGGCTACTACGTAGTCGATGAACTCGATGACCGAAAACAAATCACAAACCAATATTTGCAGGTCCGTTATTATTTAAAACTTGGTTTAAAAGGAGATCGGCTACATCTTGCAACTCATGAAAACGGCAGGGACCATACTCGGCAAATGCATTTTGTCCAAGCAGCTGCCCGATCCGATTTGATTGCCAAAATCAAGTGGTTGGCTGATTCCCCTGAGTATCATGCGGTCCATTTTTAATCAAATTGATCGCGTTAATCATCATCTTTAAAGTTTCATATGGGGTTGTTTGTTCCTGTTTCATCATATTGACAATTTTGTCCCCCAGAACAGGTTTAAGTAAAATTATCGCTCCGTCTAGCACCTCCGCCTGATTCCCGCTCATATGTATGACATTATTTAGCATGGCCTTTTTTTGTGATTCATTTAAATTTTTCCAAACACAGGCGGCTATATCGTGAGGCAAATCCACATACAGAACCTCATCCTTTCCAATCAGGTCTGTCCACCTTTTTACCTCGTCTGATGAAATATTCTGATTTTCTGCCACGGATGTTAACAATAAATCTTTATTCACCATCACCGCCTCCGAGTCATATAATCCTCTTATTCCTCTGCCGTGCTGAAAAATTTCCGTGTCAACACCGGTGGTTTTGATAATATTTTCTCTGCCCTTAAAAAGTTCCAGCCATCTTTCCAGTTCTTTTTCAGACATACTTCCCTCAATCATGTAAGCATCTGACTGTCCCTTACTTATCATATTTATCAAATCCCCATACCAAAACTGGTTTTGAGCCTCTCTGGCATAAGCTGCATTCCAAAAAACCTCGGATTCGCCGGAATGAACCAATTTAACAAATTTAGCATCAATCTTCCTTAATCCCCCCAGGAAAAAACTTTTTTGTTCCTGATTCATACCATGGGTTAAAAACGGTAAAACCTGGTCATTTTCTAGTTTTTCCGTCCCGGCAAGCGCTAAGACATAATCTACTATTTCTGAAACTTCACCCTCCATCCCGGCAGGCTTGACAGCAATTATACCGAAACTTCTTTCTGTACCTTCGATCTTCTCAGCCTTATCTGTTTGTTCATGGGGAATCCTCCGTAACAGATTTATTTGTCTTTGTTGCTCCGGATTTAATCCAGGTTTTTCTTTTGCATCCCGCATCCAATCCATACACGATTTAATTGCCTGAAATATCTGCTCCCGATCCTCAGCTTTTAATGTCTTGTTAACTATATTCAGAAATTTATTAGCTATATTAACATCGGCTGACAATAACGGCAAACTGGCACACACCATCGTTCTGAAACTGCCGGGCATCCCATTTTTGTAGTCCACACAGGCTGCCACCAAAGATCCGGCCATTTCCGGAAATTCGGTCAGATTCAGATTGTATAGGACAGGGTTAACCTCGGAGCATGGGGTTTGTCCGCGGCTTCGCATAAATTCTGCCCCGACCTCGGCTATTTCCCGAACTACTTTATCTTTATCTTCTGGCTTACAGTTCACCACTACCCCCCAATCCACATCTCCCCCGACCCTCTCTCTTTTAACTAGCCCTTTAATCGCCCATTCTCCCTGCAAACCCAATAAGGGAACTACTGATTCTACCGGATAACCGCGTTCTTTTAAATCCCTGTATAAATCAGAAAACAAACTCTCTGCTTCAGCAGGAACTTTGCCATCAAAAAAATGTTCTACCAACTGACCTCTAACTGATTCACTAAAGTGTTCAGACATTGTTTATATCAGATTATACTAAGTCATCAAACTGATTAATAACTTGTACTCTTTCTGTGGACTTTGAATCTGTTAAACTATGTGTTACTTATGTCCATTCCTGTCAGACTCATCCGTACCTGTTTATATCTGGTCTTTTTTATCGTCCCCCTCATCTTTCTGCCCAATACTTCCGAGTTGTTTGAATTCAACAAGATGATCGTGGTCTATATTCTGACCACCCTGATTGCCACTGCCTGGCTGATCCAAACGGTGCTGGCCAAAAAATTTATTTTCCGCCGGACTGTCCTGGATTGGCCGATTTTAATCTTTTTAATTACTCAAACCATCAGCCTTTTATTTTCCGTTAATATCCGGTCCTCGCTTCTTGGCTACTATTCCCGCTTTAACGGCGGCCTTGTATCGCTTTACTGTTACTCCCTGCTGTACTGGGCCTACGTCACTTTCATGGACAAAAATAGCGCTGTTACTACTATCAGGGTGGCTCTGATAACCGCTGCTTTGGTGGCTTTTTACGGGGTACTGGAACATTTTGGCATCGACGCCAAACTCTGGGTTCAGGACGTCCAAAACCGGGTCTTTTCCACCATGGGCCAGCCCAATTGGCTGGCGGCTTATCTTGTAGCCCTGGTATTTATTCCCATCTCCCGGCTTTTAAACCCGGCTCCCAAAGACCGGCACTCAGACCTTTCCCGTTACGACCCGGCCTACTTTTTCTTAGATCATCTGTCTGCCATTTGGAACCTGTTTCTGGCTTTTTTGCTGCTATTAACCATTCTGTTTACTAAAAGCCAATCCGGCATCGGGGTTACCCTGGTTATCTTTTTCCTCTATCTGCTTTTTTTATTAATCCGGAAACGCCGGCTTAAAGTCATCGCGGGAGCCGGAGCAGCGTTTTTATTCCTGATTTTCATTAATCTTCACATCATCGGCAATATCACCAAAAACCTTAAGTTTATGCTCACCACCGATGTCCTGGCTACCGCCAAAGCCGCCGATATCCCCAACTCCGGCGGCAGTTCATCAATTTTAATCCGCCGCATTGTCTGGGAAGGTGCCGTTCACGCTTGGCTGGCATCTGCCAAAAATTTCTTCATCGGCACCGGGCCGGAAACCTTTGCCATGATTTATTACCAATACCGCCCGATAGCCCATAACTACACCTCGGAATGGGAACTTTTATACAACAAAGCCCACAATGAATTCATAAATTATCTGGCCACCACCGGTATATTGGGCCTTGGATCGTACCTGGTACTTTTAGGTTTTATGGTTTATGTACTGATAAAATTCCATCACTCATCTTCCAAATCAAACTCTCAGGAACCGTATTTGGGCTTGGGCCTGCTGGCCGGCTGGCTATCAATTCCGGTTACCAATTTCTGGGGTTTCTCAGTAGTTTTTGTCCAAGTGCTCATGTTTACGCTGCCGGCAATTGCCCAAACCCTGACTGTCCCCCCGCTGCCTGCTTCACCCGCCGGGTCCAAACTATCGCTGCCCCGGATCCTGTCTATTCTCGGTTTGATTTCGCTTGGATGTTATTTGCTTTTTGTCATCGGTCAGTATTGGATAGCCGACACCCTTTATGCCTCCGGTGACCATGATCTCCAGCTGTTTTCTATGACCGGCAACACTATCTATGTCGCCCCGGCCTACCAGAGTCTGACAGATGCCTTCAGTATCAACAGCCACGATCCTCCCATTAGTTCCGAACTGGCCGTAGCCACCGCTTTTGCTTCGGCGCTCACTTACGATACGGACGCTACCTCCAGCGCCCAGCTGGCCCGATCCGCCCTGGCTCTTTCCCAAAAGGCGATCGACGACAATCCCCTCCACCCCAATTATTACAAAACCCGGGCCAGGGTCGCCATTATCCTATCCACCGTCTACAAACAGGATTTGGACGTGGCAATAAACACTCTGAAACAGGCTCTTCTCATTTCCCCTACCGACCCCCGGCTGCCATACAATCTCGGTGTCATATACCAGCAAATGGGTCGGACTGCTCTGGCTCAAAAATACTTCCATCAGTCACTGCAACTAAAACCTGACTTTGCTGATCCCCGGGTCCAGTTGGCTAAGATAGCCTCAGCTTCAGCCAAACCCGCCAAATAATTATTCGTCCTCTTCAGTTTCGTCTGCCGGTTTAACTACCGCCCTGGCCGAGCCGTCCGGCAGTTTTTGGACTACCGCTTTCTCTCCGTTTTCACTGTCAATCACCTTGGTTTCTGCCTCGTTTTTGACACTTTTACCTGTTTGGCCTGCCATACGTTGTAGTAATCTACCACACTTTTTTCTTCCTGTGCAAGAAGCAATTTTTATATAATTTTTTCCCTATCCATCAATAAATCTGATAAAATTGGCTTATGTCCGATATCGTGACCGTTCCCGATCCGGTGCTCCGCCAGGTTGCTAAATCTGTAACCAGGGTTGACAAGCGTCTCCTTGACATCATTTCTCAGATGACCGCCGCTTTATTATCAGCCACCGACCCTGAAGGCATCGGCCTGGCCGCTCCCCAAATCGGCATCCCTTTGAGAATCTTTCTGGCCCGACCGGATATGAAAAAACCGCCCCGGTTATTTATCAATCCCGAAATATTAAATTATTCACAGCGCCAGCAGACTCCGGACACCAAAAGAGGCGTCTACGAAGGCTGCCTCTCCATTCCCCATCACTATTCTCCCCTGAAGCGCTCCATGTCCGTGACTGTCAGATACCAGACACTAAACCCAAAAACAACGCCGCCATTACAAAGCGAGCGCGCGCAGCCGGACACCGGCAACGACCAGGCAGCGAGCACGCGAGACTGGAATGGCGAGTCACAACTAATAACCAAAACCGAAACCTTCACCGGTTTGCTCGCCCATATCGTTCAGCACGAAACCGACCACTTAAACGGCATTCTGTTTATCGATCATGTCCTGGAGCAGAACTCCAAATTATTTTTAATCAAAGGCAAAATCTTTGAAGAAATCTCCATCTGATTACAAACTTTTATTTAATCATCAACCTATGAGTTCAACTTTGGTATTCTTCGGGTCTTCCGACTATTCCGTCCCCGTCCTCCAAAAACTCTTGGATAGTCAGGTAAACGTTATATCTGTGGTTACAACCCCGGACAAGCCTGTCGGCCGGCATTTAAAGCTCACCCCCAACCCGGTTAAAATCCTGGCCCGGAAAAATAATATTCCGGTAATAAAAGATCTCTCCGAAATCATAAATCATAAATCATTATTCATAAATCATCCTGTTGCCCTTGTTGCCGCATATGGCAAAATTATTCCTCAGGAAATATTGGATACATTTCATAATCGGATATTCAATATTCACCCTTCACTATTACCTAAATATAGAGGTGCTTCCCCCCTCCAACAGCAGATTCTGGACGGCATTAAAGACTCGGGTGTAACCATTATCCAAATCGATGCCAGAATGGATCATGGCCCGATTGTGGCTCAGGAAAAAGACGTTATTTTACCTGAGGATACCACCAGGACTTTGGGTACCCGCCTCTTTGCCAAAGGTGCAGATTTATTTATTAATGAAGTGTTATTGAAAATTAGAAATTTAAAATTAAAAATTCAGGCAGACTCCCAAGCCACTTACACCAAAAAGCTCACCCGCGAATCCGGCTATGTCGAATACTCTCAGTTTAAGAAATTTTTGGATTTCGGGACCTGCGATTTGGATATCTCCCGAATGTTTCGGGCATTCGCCGGCTGGCCCGGATTATGGACAACCAACCCTAAAGGCGAAAGAATCAGACTTGTATCTCTTAATCCCCTGCTTATCCGTATTTCCAATTAGCTTAGGCTGTTGCTGCCGCCGTTTTCTTTATATCTTTTTGCCCTTTCAGAATTCTCAGACACTTTGTACACAATTTCATTCCCATCCACTTGTGTAAATTGGGTTTAAATACCTTTCTGGTATGGGGGGCTCTTTTTTTCCATCTGCCTCCGGCAATACCCCTCCCGTGGGCATGAGATTCCCCGTATTGCACCCCCCTGCCGCAGTTATCACAAACGTAAGCCATGGGCTGTATTTTATCATAAAATCATGTAAACTGTTACAGTTATTCCATGCTTGATTTACTTGCTTCCCAGCCTTTTGCCTTTATCCTTATTTTCGGGGGTATTCTTCTGGCCATAGGTTTCCATGAAGCTGCCCATTGCTATATGGCAGACTATTTGGGTGACCCCACTCCCCGTTCCCAGGGACGAACTACCTTAAATCCTCTCGCCCACCTGGACCCTATCGGTACCCTGACAATTTTAATCACCGGTTTTTTCGGCTGGGGCAAACCCTCTCCCTACGATCCCTACAACTTAAAAGACCCTAAAAGGGATACCGCCTTAATTGCCCTGGCCGGCCCGGCATCCAACCTGGTAATGGCTTTCCTTATTTCCCTGCCTTTCAGATTCATTTCCATACCCGCTTCTGTCAGTGAAATCGTCCTCCGCCTGATCTACCTGAATATTACCCTGGCCTTTTTCAATCTTATTCCCGTTCCGCCTCTGGACGGTTCCAAAATCCTGGGCCTGTTTCTCTCCAATGAATCCGCGGTCAGGTTTGAAAACCGCAGCAATATTCTGCTTTTATTGCTTTTAATTCTTCCCATCTTCGGAGGTAATTCTATCGCCGGGCTGATTATCTCTCCTGTCTCCGGTTTCTTCCTCCATCTCCTTTTGCCATAACAAATGAATCACCTGGAGCAACCAACCCGATATTCAGACATCGCCAAAATTGCTCTCAAGTCGATCAATCGGGAAATCAGATCTCACAAAAACTCTAAATTTTATGACCCGTGCTCCGACTGGCTGCATGCCCTTAATATGGGTATCAGATATTGTGCATCCTGTCCCTGGAGTGATCTGTATCTGGATCAAAATCCACCCCGTCCCAAGGAAGATATCCACCTGGGCTGCTTATTAAGAATAAACATCACCAATTTTTTGGCGCGTTCGGCTATTACCCCGGGGGATATCCATTGTCCCAAACGTCCGCGGGAACATCCATATCAGGACTTACTCCCCCATTGACAATTCTGTATAATTAAATTGTCCTGCCGAAAGGGAAGTGAAAGGATATTTTCCTTGACTATTTTTTTCCCTAAGGGCCAAGGCGAAAAGCTATCGGGTCCAAGTACTCTGATAGAAATTTGCGGATAAAATTATTTAACCGCAGTAGCCCGCCCACGTTGAATAAACTCGGGGAAGAACCTTTTGTTACACCCATTCGGCGGGACTTTTCGTTGCCCTCCTTACCTTGGCGAAGGAGGGTTTATTAGTTTAAAATGGTCATAGTGTCGCCATCTTAGCTCAGCGGCAGAGCAGCTGTTTTGTAAACAGCAGGTCCTCGGTTCGAACCCGAGAGATGGCTCAAAATTTGTCTTTTGTGCTAAAACTCCTCAATATCTGCTGATCTGAAAAACATCTCGCCAAACAAGCAGGTTATTTTGGTAACCGGATTTATCAGGCAGATTAGGCGATATCCTTTTAAACCCCGGCTCTTTCCAACACTAATCTCTTCCCTATTTGTTAAAATTGATTTCAGAAAACTGCACCAGTTAATATAATGAAACCCATACTCTGGAATTTTTTCAAGTTTTATATCTGTTATTCATGGGCGCTGGTTATCACTTTATTACTGGAAATTCTAGGTTTAGGTATCTGGAGACAAGTTTGTTTCAAAATTTGCACTCCGGAGCAAATCCTGAAAGAAAATATTATATTTTTAACATCGGTACTTCTATTGACGGGATTTATATTTATATTTAACTTTTTATGGCTGAACAAACATCAAAAAACAAAAAAAATTCTGCTATATGCGTCCATCCCGTCTGTTTTGTTTTCTATCGGATTTACAATCCAGGAAATATTTTTAGCAATATTTTAATATCTGCCTTTGTGAAATAAAGCGGTAATAATTTCAAAAACTTGGTAAAATAATATCCATGCCGAGGTATCGAAGTGGTCAAACGAGCCTGACTGTAAATCAGGTGGCATCGCCTTCCCAGGTTCGAATCCTGGCCTCGGCACAAAATAACTTCTTCAATGAGTACCGTTATAATAACTGAATAAAAACAAAATACCCCCGACAATAATAACTCCCAAGATAAAAGTTATAGCCAATAAAATCGTGCCTCTCCCCTCTCCCGGTATAAATCTTTTTCCTAACTGCAAATTTGGGTTCTTCAAAAATTCACCTAGGCGGTTTACGTTATATTCATTAGCTCCCCAATCATTCAGTTGGCCGCCTATTGATCTGGAACCTATCTTAACCTTAACATCATTTTCCACCTGATCTAAATTTATACCGATCTGCTGATATCCGCTGACCCCAAAACCCCCCGACATCCATCCCTGATTAGAATGTGTAACAGATGTCTCATTTAGCTGCTGTTTCCAGGAATCATTCCGGGCTATAGTTTGGATATTCGCACAAACAGCAGCTATCGTCGTATTTTGTAAAACAAATTCATCCGATTTCGAAGCCCCAAGATGAAGCTTATCCATGATTATTAGCGGCACATCGCTGGAAGGCACAAAAGACATATCATTATATTAGCTATTTATTTCCTTGTTTAAAAGTCCTTGCTTGATAATTATAGTTTGCTAACTGATAATGTTCGTATGGCTTTTAAGTTCCAGTCAAATGTCATCTACGAACAGTTAAGTCTCTTTTCCAAAGATATCTTCACCTTCACGGGCAAGCTCCCCAACTACGAAAGCAACGGTTTAATTCAGCAGATCCGGACCCTGGCTGTCAATCTGCTGACCGATTTTGCCCAGGGCAACGTCCGTACCGACCGTTCGGACCCGTCCGAAGCCCTGGATCGCTGTATTATTACCGTCGCCAAAATTGCCGCCCTGGTAGACCTTTCCTGCCAACTCAAATATGTAGATCATCCCACTCACCAAAAGTGGGTTTTAATCTGCGACGAAATCACTAAACGTCTCTACGAGTTTCATAAGACCGTTAAATAAACCTCTTCACATCAGCCTGATGTCAGATATAATTACTGGGTCTGCCTGGGTAGTTCAGTGGTAGAACGCATTCTTGGTAAGAATGAAGTCGTGAGTCCGATTCTCACTCCAGGCTCAAAATCCATAAACTAAACTTTTTTGTTTCTGTTTCTTTCATCCGCCGCATTGTGGGCATTTACCCGGTCTGCAGCAGAGTTTCTAATTCTAACCCAATCTGAACCGAACATCTTTTCCAACTTAGCAGGGCTGGTTGCCAGTATTACCCTCGCTTTTCTGGTTATCATCTGATCTCCCACTCTTGTGGGATTTACTATCGTATCTCGACTGATTTCATATACCTTTGCATCTTGCCTGTTCCTATTTTGGGAATATTCTATAAATGCCTGTCTTTTTTCTTCCGGGTTACCATCAGCGACCAAATTCGGGTGGGTTTCCTCAAAATCGTTATACAGCTCCCTTTGCCGATCGCTGATAATATTTTCAGGTCCCGACATCACTACGGGTTCCCGACCCGAACCCATACTTCTCCAAAACCCATAAAAAATGAGGCCTAAAGTTATAACTCCACCCAATCCCCACCAGCTTGAATTATTTTCACTGTTGTTTCCTTCCGGCACCTTGGCTTGCGCAGTCCTGACTATGCAATCAATTTTTTCCGATACCCCGCTTACTGTATCGCACCGATCCGTCGGTTGCCGTTGAACATCCGGGACAAGCCACACTCCGACTAAGCTCGCAAGATCTTTTAAAAATTGTCTCCTTTTAATCTCCAAACCTGGCATAGAGCCATTTTATCATAACCTATAGTCTCGTCAAGACTCCGGCCTGTTATTTGGCGTCGTAAATGGTCCGGATGAATTCTTTCAAAGAGGTCACACCCTCATCCACCAGCCTAATCCCTTCAGTCGTCATCGGCTTAAACCCGTCCTTTGCCAATTCCTCCCTCAGTTTTACCTCACTGTCCCCGTCTGTAACTAATTTCCGTATGCCGTCATTCATTTCCATCAACTCATATATTCCCGCCCTCCCGTTGTATCCGGTCTGCCGGCACAATTCACACCCTTTGGCATGTACCAGTCTGCCCGGCGGATTACCCGTCTCCCGGACATACATCAGTAACTCCAACTGATCCGGATGATACTCTTCCGCGCAGTGGGTACATACCCTCCTTAAAAGTCTTTGCGACAAAATCGCCCTCAGCGCATAATTGATCATAAACTTGTCCACCCCCAGGTCTAAAAGCCGGTATAGGGCTCCTACACAGTTTCTGGCGTGCACCGTAGAAATCACCAGGTGGCCGGTCAGTGAAGCCTGAATGGCAATTTCGGCTGTCTGGGCGTCCCGGATTTCTCCCACAAAGACAATATCCGGGTTCAGGCGGAGTATCATTTTCAGCCCCGACACAAAATCCAACCCTATATCCTCCCCCACCTGGATCTGGTTAATCCCCGCCATGATATACTCCACCGGATCCTCCAGAGTCATTATATTTACTTCCCCGCTGTTTAAATGTTTGAGACACGAGTGTACAGTAGTGGTTTTACCCGAGCCTGTCGGACCGCAGACCAAAAATAAACCGTACCTGCCGGAAATATTTTTCTTGATTTTGTCAGCCAGCTCAGACAACATTCCCAAATCCGTAAAATCCGTAAATCTGGGAGCATCCAAAACTCTCAGGGCCACCATTTGCCCGAAATTGGTAGACACTATCGCAGCGCGAAGTACATAGGGGTGGCCTTCCACCTCAAACCTGATCTTGGACTCCTGTGGCTTGCGGTTTTCCGTCACATCCATATTCCCCAGCACTTTGATTCTCGACAGCACCTGGTCATAAGCCCCTTGGGGCATCATCCCGAATGGCTGTAGTACCCCGTCCACCCTCAACCGGACGTCTACCTGCTTATCCTGCGGCTCAAATAAAATATCCGACGCCGATATCTTGACTGCCTGGGCAATCACCTGATCCACAATTTCCACCGGTGAAGACATCCCCGAAAGCGAAAAATTGTCATTCATTTCACAATCTATTGTTATGCATCTTTACAAGTCAGTCAACAATACATTACAGTTAATGGGACAAAGAAAGGCGGTGAGTCTTATCAACCCTCAATCTACCCAACCAATTAGCTGTGTTAACTGCCAGGCTGTCACCACCAGCGACGGTCAGACTGTCTGGGTCTGCGAACGCTGCGGAACTGAAAATGCTCCCACCGTCCCCGACTCTGCGGATGCCCAGGCGGTCATTACCGAAGCTGTTGCCGCGGTCAGTGTTCCACCGGTTGCGGACATGACTTCTGCCGCCAATCAGGTCCCGGATCTGACAGCCGGCAATTCCGCCATGAATTATGTTTCACCGGCTCCGGTCGTGCCCGTAGTTCCGGCAGCCCCGGTACCTCCCATGGCTCCCGTAGCACCTGCTGCACCGGTCAAGCCCATCTGATTTTTCAAGTCTTGTGCATCAAGCGGTTTTCCCGTAAAATTCACTGATTGATTTTATATGGCTAAAAAAGGTGCTCGTCAGATATTCGCCCTGGTATGCAGCGTTTGCAAATCCCAGAATTATATTTCCGGAAAAAACAAGGTTAACGTCCCGGATAAGATTCAGTTGAACAAGTATTGCCGCAAGTGCCGCAAAACCACCCTCCACAAAGAAAGCCAGAAGC
>DAHXMV010000009.1 GCA_027371535.1 Candidatus Amesbacteria bacterium
CTCTTCTTTTACTTCTTTAGCAATTAAGTTTTTGATATAAATTCACCTCCCTAAACTAACACGGATTATATAGAAACAGTGTTCAGTTTAAGGGGTACCGGTCAGTATGTAACTTTGGGGCGTCATTTATTTGAGGGAATAATGCGGCCTTTGGGTTCAGTTTCCGGCCTAAGCTTTCCAGATACACATAAAACTTACCCAAGAATTCATGTCAGTTGTCAGTTTGTATTTCACTGATTACATACCAGGTCTGAGACAAACTCCACCAGGGCTTTTTTTAGCAGACCTGGAGGTAAAGGCATCGTTTAGATATCCATACAGTTGGGACATTATATTTAGAAGTATAATTGTTTTAATGACAACAGTTGATTTTACTGTCAGTCGCAAAGAATACTTTAAGGTTTCTTTGTCAGCCTTCTTTTTTACCGGTTATTGGAAGGTTATATTTTGGCTTATAGCGGCTACATCATTTCTTGTAACTCTGTTTGATAATCCTCTTTCCGGGCAAAGCTTACTGTATTCGTTCCCGTTGTTACTCATGAGCTCGATCATTATGGCTTTTATCTCCATGTTTTTGGCTTTAATTTTTCTCATCGGATTGACTTTTTTCAGACTCCGGGCCGAAAGTCCGCTTATTGATTCACCAATAAAATTTGGTTTCTCTCCAGATATGTTTACTTTGCAAAATGAACTAGCAAGAACGGAGTCAAAATGGGAATTTGTTCGCAAAGTACTGACGGTAAATAAATGTTATTTACTGCAAACTAAAAACCCTGGTCAACAAGCTGTTTTTGTTCCCAAGAGCGCCTTTTCTAATGACCAGATTAAAGAATTTGAAGATTTATTAAACGAAAAGCATTTACTGTTTCTTAAACCCCGTATTCCGATTGGTAAACGGATTTTAACTATTTTATTAATAATGGTTATTGCGGTGTTAATTTACGGTTTGGCTTCAGTTGCTATACCTTACTTTAAATTAAGAGCTGAGTTGAAGTCTGATTCTTTAGTTACTTCTACTCCAGCTTCAGATTTTACCGCAAACTGGAAGACATATAGAGATTCAAAATGGGAGTACCAGTTTATGTACCCTCCGACCTGGCAGATTAATAAGGTATCAGCTGATCAGGTTATAGGCGGTGGTCCCGAAAAAAGAGGAAGTGTTTCTCCATATCTAAACATTATCGTTTGGACAAGAGATACAACGCTGACATTGCAGCAGGAGGCAACAGAAAGGGCACAGGGACCCGGCACAGACTGTACGGGTAATCCAAATGCGGGAGTTTGCCCTCCAAAACCTATCAAAAGCATTGAGAATAAATCAAATATAAACTTGAAGCAATATTACTACGTAATTGCAGCAAATAGTCTGAGATCGGTCTTCATCCCTATATCAAATAACCCATCTAAATTTATCGAATTTGATTGTAGCTGTGCAGATACAGCTTCGATACAATTATTTGATCGGTTAATCTCTACTTTTCAATTCATATTGGGTGCGGCAGAGATACCCAACCCGGATATGTATGAAAATAATAAATACGGATTTTCGTTTAATTATTCCAAGGATTATTTTAAATTTCAACAAATATCTGATAGAGGGGTATATTTAGCACCGTCGGCCGGAGTGGGTGGTAATGGCCCTAAATTTTTAAGTCCCGGGGATGTATGGTTAAACGTAGGAGTTGAGCCGGATGTAAACTGGAAATCTCTGAACGAGTATTTAGATTCAGAATCGGTGCGGGATCGGTATTCTAACGCTTACGCAGTTGTATACTCGACTCTCAATGGATATGAAATAAATTATGACTTTGCAGCAGTAGCGGGTAACGTCAGAGTGTATAACGATGAAGTTTTAGTCTTGAGAAATAAGAAACTTTATAAAATTACTTTATCGGCCTGGGATAAGACAATCTTACTGCAAAAAAAACAGCTGTTTGCTCAAGTTATAAACTCATTTAAATTTAAAGATGTGTCGACGCAAGCTAAAGGTACAAATTCAGAACTATTGCCGATTCTTGGCTGGGTAAAAGCTGATAATGGTATTTTCAGTGTTAAGTATCCGGCAGATACTTTTAATGCAATAACGTTAGGTAAAGGTGAAATACAACTACGGTTAAAGACTAGCCAGGGAAACGGTACATATAGCAGTCCGGATTTAACTTTAGCAGATGACTATAAAGGAGGATCTGCAAAATCGTGGTACTTAAACCATTTCGGGTATGGTGAGGGTGGGGGGGGAGAACAGGTATTCTTTGAAGACAAAGTTTTAGGTAATAATAGTGTAGTGGAAGTGGCAATGGCATCTCCATTAAATATGAATGAAATTTTGGTCAGCAATGGCGTAAATTTAGTTGACGTGTTAGGACAGGGAACTAATGTGCTCATCTTAGAGACGATAGCTTCAACTATGACCTTTAAATAAACGGGGGAAGTCGGGTAAAAGGATAAGCCCGTATTGTCCATTCAGTAAAAGATGATAGTCAGACTCGGTGAAACTAAGTCGGGACTTAAATTTCCAAATTATTCTTATGGTGTGGGGTGCCTAATCCACTTCTCCGAAAAATCGACTTAAAGTTCCTTGAAAACCTTAACATTTATAACTGACGCAGTTTTTTGTTCCGGAGAATTACGTACTTGGGCAACATAGTGGTCAAAGCTCAGCAGCTTTCGGTAGTCGGTAATTTTTTCAGTGAACTCTATGCCGGACAGGTGGTCATTCTCATGTTGAATTACTCGGCCAAGGATACCGTCAGCTCTGAGCGTAAAACGTTTTCCAGTTAGGTCGGAAGCTTCGATTGTTATCTCCTTTGGTCTGGAAACTGGACCAAACAACTTTCCTTGAGCAACACACCCACACCCTTCATAAATTATTACTTCTTCAGGAGAGGACTTTACGACTTTAGGGTTAATATAAACTCTAAGAACGTCAGTTTGATCTCCGTTTCTAGCTTTGGTCTCTCTAGGTTCAGTCACGAATATTTGCCAATTTTCTCCGATCTGTGGTGCCGCCATTCCGATAAGTTCCAATGCCCTCATGGTTTCCACTAGGTTATCAACCACCTGTTTTACCTCCGGGTCACTAAAATCTGTCACTTCACGATTCGGCTGTTTCAAGCGTGGATCCCCAACCTGCAAAGTTTTTTTAACCATTACCCGGGATTATACATTCGGCAATTGTGTCTGTCTATTTTAACTGAAGAGTAATAGGTACAGGGCGGTTATTGCCGTTTTTGGTATCTCTGAAAACCAGAAAAGGCAGCCCCCTCCGGACATTTTCAAAGGTAAGATCCTGCCCTTCCCCTACCCGGCAGCCGGTAGTGCCGGTAGCATTATCAGGACTTGGATAAGAGTGTTTGTGGTTTTTCAAACAGCTGACAAACGCGGTGAAATTAATGCGGTTGAAGTCTTTAGCCTGAAAATAGTCAGACAGTTTTTTGAAACAACTTTTGAGAGAATAGCCTCTTTGCGGGAGATATTTATATTTTAGCAAATTTGTGGACGATGAGGGACTCGAACCCCCGACATCTTCAGTGTAAATGAAGCGCTCTACCAGCTGAGCTAATCGTCCCTTTTGGTGGGCGGAAGAGGATTTGAACCTCCACGACCGGTTAAGGTCACTAGCTCCTGAAGCTAGCGCGTCTACCGTTCCGCCATCCGCCCACGGATTTATATTTTACAGTATTTAGTGGGCGAGACAGGACTTGAACCTGCACGGCCTTGCGACCATAGCCTCCTCAAGGCTACGTGTATACCAGTTTCACCACTCGCCCGTGATCTGCTTATTATAATATAATTTGGGTATTGCCGATGAGGTTTACATTACCCAGGTGTGGCCGTAGGCATTTATCACTTCTTTGAGAACACCGCCGATTTTAAATTGACTTCTGGCGTCGAATTTGCAGCTGAATGATGGTTGTCCGGCGCAAGGACCGGAAGCAAAGCGGGATACGCTGTTTAAGTCAAAACCATTTCCGGGCCAGGCTGAACCATTGGGATTAAAGTTATAACCGCGACCATAAGCAGTAATAGATTCGATGAAGGTTCCGTTGACGTTAAACTGGCTGCGGGTATCAAGTTTACATCCGTATGAAGGTCTGCCGGCGCAAGGACCGGAAGCAAAGCGGGATACGGACATTAAATCAAATCCGTTATTTGGCCAGGGGTGGGGTATATTGTTTCTTTCGGTATTCCAATTGTATCCCCTACCATAGGCAGTGACGGAATCAATCAGGTTTGAACCGGACGTAAATTGGGCACGGGTATCGATTACCACCGGAGAAATGGTTAACGGGATTGTGGAATAAACATATGCCTGATTCGAAAGTTTCTGACCCATATATATCAGATTCGGACCGGACTGAAATGGTTCTGAATAATAAAATGAGCCATTATCAGAGTAATAAACTACCATCCCGTAACCTGAAGACCCGGTTATGACAAATTTGTCATTTACCTGAACCACAGACAGGGAATTTTTATAAACCGGAGATTTATTATTAATCAAATTGGCCAATATCTGGTGGCCCGATTTGCCGGGGTGGACCTGATCAGGCGAAATATAATTTGCAAGTTGATCCGGATGGGTATAAAAGAATTCATGCACAGGAACGATATAAGATTTGGTATTATAGGCAATTTCCCAGACTTTAGCGGAGAAGAAACTATCTAATTCAAGAGGATAATTCTGGTCGTAAATCTGATTATCAAATTCGTGCCGGCGGGTGGAGTAAGAAGCATATTTTGACCATCCCGACTGGGTCATAGGCGGAACCGTAAACAAGTCTACGGAATTATAATTGATTTGGAGACGGGTGACCAAACTGTTTTCGGCCTGATAAAATTGGTCCAGAGAAATTCCCGCGTTATCCACATCATTCCGTCCGTATGCCAGGATGACTTCGCTGTTTTTGATACTATCGAACTGGCCCAGGTTGGATCTGGCCAGACCCGGGGCGCTGCGGTTTACTAAGTTGGGTAAGGTCTGAAGGGGGCCTTGGTTGTTTGGCAATGAAGTGAAATTATTTATATATGAAGATTTGGCGTTGCTGGCATAATTAGGAAGGTCGGAAGTCGGACAGGTATATGCACAGGCGGCTGTGGTGCCGGCGTACCCGAGGTTGATAAAAGATGAAAACTGGGAGCTGTTTTGATTAGCATAGACGGAAAGAAAAGTGTCAGGCACCATATTTAGAGAAGGATTGAAAACGGTCCAATTGGTAAAATTTGTAAAACCTGCCGTAATAGAATCTCCGATGGCATAGACCAAACGCGAGGCGGAAGCCCGGCTATGCAAACTGGTTTTATTTTTGACGGCCAGGATGGTTAATATGAGGGAAGCGAAGATAAAAATAGCCGACAGTCCAAGCAAAACTATTCTGAACCGGTTTTTTCTCACTAATATAAAATTAACACAAATATATGTTTAATATCAAGGGTTTTAATGCGATAATATGAATGTGATCTGCCGAGGTGGCGAAACGGTATACGCAGGGGCCTTAAGAGCCCCCGTCAGCAATGATATGCGGGTTCGAGTCCCGCCCTCGGCACATTTACTTTTTAATCCGGTATCTAAGTTGAATAATTTGATCGTTGATTTGTTGAACGTTTAGAAGTTCTAATTGCTGGTTCGAAAATTCACTTTCAAAAAGATGAATTCCCTTCGCCATAATTATTGGATGAATATCTAACAATATCTCGTCTATTAAACCCTCTTTCAGGAACGACCCATTTAAATGACCTCCTCCCATTAGAAGTGATTGTTTCACTCCCCTTTGTTTTAATAGGTCGACAGCTTCCTTTGGACTTTTATCCAAAAATAAAATTTGGTCGGTATTTTTATTTTGTAAGCTTATATTGTGGGTCATTACTATGTTTAGAGCATTTTTATAGGGAAAAACATTGTACTTAATACATTCTAAGTAGGTTCTTTTACCCATTATTACAACCCCAAATTCAGTTATAGTTTGATTTAGTGCATCAATATCTTTGACCCAGTCTGTGTCATCGTCAAGTCCAGCGATATATCCATTTATTGTTATCGCCATTAGTAAGACTACCCGCATATTATTATTTTAACAAATATTGTTCGGAGTTATTCTCAAAACTATCTTTTAGAGGCATAATCCAGTTCAAGAAGGTGTTCAAAATGAAACCCGCCCTCGGCACAGTGAAAGATTGGAAGCGGTAGCGCTCGTCGCGCCCGCTCCCGCGACGAGCGCGCCAAACGGCAAAGACGCGGAAAATTCGAGCCGTTTATTAAATAAGAAGTAGTTCGAGCCGACTTTTTTTGCAAAGATTGATAAATCTTTGTAATTATTTTTTGCGCGCGCGATTTTGTTTTTTCACTTGAGCGAAAAAACAGTAATTATTCTTCTATTCCTTGACGAGTTCTTGAAAAACCAATATGAGGAAACAACTTATTTGCTACCCTTATAGAAACGGCTCCTGCCTCTTTTTCCGTAGGATGTTCATAATGTGCTGCGGCATCTACATCGAGAAATAATTCTCGCGATCCTCTTCCTAATTTATATTGAATATAATGAGCTGTTTCTTCGGAAGCAACTAAAGCGGCCAACGCTTCATCGGGAGCGCTTACTCCCGCCCTCAATAGGCTTTGTAATGTGCCTTGTCCAATAACAACCGACTCTGTTGCCCACTCAAAAACCCCGGCAATAACTCCAGCATATTTATCATTAACAACTCCCTCAGCAATTCTTAAGGGAGGAGGGTGACCATTATATTGCATTTCTTGCATTGTTAACTTAACGGCTTTTTTTGCGGCTTCAACCACTTCCGGTTTCGGACACCCATATAATTCCAGCTTTATTTCTTCTGGGTTTTTTACGTCCTCTCTTTTATTTAGAAAAGATAAAAATTCAGCCATATTGAAAAATATAATTATTATTCTTTATTCTTATTTGCCTGCTTATTATTATCTGTTTTTATTTTTGTATTAATATACGATTTCTTAATTGAGATACCTCCATTTGTTTTAACATTTATATTGCTTTGCTTACTGTTATTGTTATTTTCTAAGGGTGTTATTTTACTAGTTGTAGTAATATCGTTCATCGTATTGCGATTATATCAAATATTTTTATTTTATTCTATATTTTAAGAGCGCACATAAAGTTGCCTTTTATGATCAAATATTTGATTGTAAAAAGGGTTGTTCGGTACAACAAAAGGCAACTTGCGTTGTGCGCAACCGGATTACCCCTTTTTGCAAATTATTTTATTTTTAAAATTTTCGCGCTTTTTCTTTCATCTAAAATTTCTTTCGAGAAATTTTAGATGTTCGAGCCGACTTTTTCGGAGGCGCCCCGCCGAAGTGGGGCGCCGGAGTTAGCGTTTTTCAAAATAAGTTCGAAGTTTACGATATACAGAGCACAAAAAATGGATAATCCTGATTTACCTGTTAAAAACGAAGTAACTTCTAAGGGTATAAAACATGTTTTACCTAATGGTTTGGTATTCTTTTTGACTACCTTGAAAGGGAATAATTCAATAATACAAATTGATATGCGTACGAAATCGTCCATTCCCTGTGATGATGGCACAGAAAAGGATATTAATAATTACCAGGTGTGTGAGAGATCGTTATCTACTACTACTTCTATGCACTGGAATAAAAATGACACAACTTTCATTCTTATGTCAGAGGATAAAAGTTTGCCTATTATTGAATTAGAAAAAATTGTTGGTAGCCTCTAAACTCCGAGGGTATTAATTTGAATTCAAGTATATATCTTTCCATAAATATTTATGATAGGTATAATCCAATTTAGGAAGGTGTTCAAACTGAAATTCGCCCTCGGCACAAAAAAGCTAGGAGATATAAATTATTTGTTCAAATAATAAATGGTATCAAGGCCTTGGTTCTCTTGCGATAGTCCGGATACTCGTTTGGGAAAAGCCCTAGCATGATTTTTTCTTCTTTATCGATGCGCAGGGTAAAAACAAGTGAGGCGACGACGAAAATGCAAATACCCCAAATGCTTCCGGTAAGCGCGACTGCAAACGCCATAAGTATAAGGCCGGTGTAAATCGGATGGCGGACATAAGCGTACGGGCCGGTGGTCACGAGTTCATGGCGCTCTTTAACTGCCGGGCGGGGGCTCCAATTACGGCCAAGATGTACCCGGGCCCAAATGGCAAGACTGACACCGATTACGGTCAGAGCGGCCTCAATCCAGCCAAGAAAAGAGGACTGAGGGAATATTTCGTGAGAGATAATCAGTCTGGGATTTGTGAAATGCGCTGTCCCCGTCAAAATGCGGATAGCGACAAATAGCAAAAAGACTGCAGCTACGAGGCGCAATAACCAGAACTGCCGCCACATATTACCGTAACCTCCGCGAATATCACGCTTGACGTTTAATGCGGAAACTGCCCAAATAATGAGATAGGTTGCCCAACAGCCAAAGATAATGTTTTCATAGGTAATAAGCATATGATATTCAACATACTACCTTCTACGGTAAAATACGATTGGAATCGGATATAATCGCCTTGTGTTAGAACAAAAGGGTGTAGCGCACCTGACTAAACTTTGGCAGACACCACCCTCGCCGGAAATAGCCTCAGAAGCGCAAAAAATTACCAGTCAGTTTACAAAAGATAAAAGCATTGCTTTGTTATGTGCCGGTCTTTCCGGAGTAGCAGTAAACACCGGTTATGAATATTACAGGCAATTATCGACTGCCTTGTTTACTTTAGGGCTTCAAAAAGGTTTACAGATTGAGTCTCTCATGCCGTGGCATGTTCCTCCAGAAGGACCTGAAAATTACATTTTTACAGTTGAAGAAGCAAAAATAATCAGTTCAGGGCTAAAACAGCGAGGTCTGAAAGTAGGTTTTGTCCACGGCCATTACCGAATACTGACACCTGCTAATTGGGCCAATGTTGCCCTGGCAGCAGAACAGTGCGATATGTTGTTATTGGGGATAGAAGATGGCTGGCGAACAAAACAATTTAAAAATGCCGAGCCGGTTTTCAGGGATTGGCAGCGGCATCAGTGGGTGCAAGCTTCCGGTTTTGATGGTGGATTGGTCAGGATTAGCCGGACTGACTATAGCGATAAAGGTTATAAAAGGATTCTAAGTAAGATTAAGCCAAATATATATTTTGGGAATTTGAGTATCCCCCAGGAAAAGCAAAAGGAGATGGAAGAAAGGGCTGCTGCATGCGGAGCAACTTATATTGCATTACCAAAACAAGAGGGATTTTCAACCAGTGATTTTCTGGGAAAAAACGTCCATTAAAGGTGCAATCCACTCCAGGAAGGTGTTTAAAATGAAATTCGCCCTCGGCACAAGGCGGGATTGTTTTGTTGTCCTGAAGAGTTGGTGTGAATTGGCACTTTTGACTTCATCTTTTTTAGGTTCTATGATATTTGAAACATGGCCACGGTTTCGTATACTGTCAGCCGGCGAGAATACCTCCGGGCGAATTTAAAATCTCTGATGCTTAACCGATCATGGAAAGTGATTATTTGGTCGCTAGTATTAGTTTTTTTTGGCTTGAGTTTGTTCAGCAATCCATTATCTACAGATGGGCTTCTATTTCTGACTTTGGCTACATTGGTGGCTGCGATACTATATTCGTTGGAAATAGTTCTTTTCTCATTTGTAATTATTTTTGTGATATTCCTTTTTCGCCTTTATCGCAAAAACCCGCTTTTAGATTCTGAAGTCAATTTCAGTTTTTCACCTGAGAATTTGGTTTCACAGACTAAGTTGGCCAAAACCGAATTCAAGTGGGAGTATATTAATCGAGTTTGGTCTCTGAAAAACTATTATTTCATTCAAACAGTGCAAGCCAACAAACAAATTATGTTTGTACCCAAACGGGCATTCAATGACAGTCAAATAAAAGAGTTTGAGGAGCTTTTGATCCAGAAGCATTTATTGTTTATCAAACCCCGTATTCCGGTTGGCAAACGGATATTAACTATTATGTTAATAATAATTGCCGGGGCGTTGCTTTGTGGCCTGACGTTAGCAGCAATATCTTACATTAACTTGAGGGCGGAATTGAGACCAAATACTTTAGTTACACCTTCACCTGCCCATACTTCAGAAACAACTCTTCACCTTAGTAATGAAAGTATCGGTTCAGGCGAACGGGAAATTGCCTATCTGCAGAACGGTCAAATATGGCTGGTGAATGTCGATTTGAATAAAAAGATGAATTATGAGTTGGCTGGTGTAACTGACCCAATTACTGACTTTATCTTTTCTCCGGACGGACAGCAGGTTTATTGGCTGACCGATAAGGGAGAACTGGGAAAAACGGATGAAATGGGAAAAACAAGTCTGCTGGTGACTGTAAAGCGGGATATGGTTGAGACAAAACAGGCTACCGCAAGCGGATATCCGCTCTTAACTTACCTTAAGGGCCGGGTAAATAATTTTATTTTGTCTCCTGACGGAAAATATGTGGTTTACAACACCCTGGATAGTTATGTTAGTTGCTGTGCTGCTCCTCCGGATATTCCGGCCACCATTATCCGCATTATGAAAAATGACGGTACCGGCAAGGTGATAGTGAAAAAGCCTTTGGTAATAGCCAGACAACTGGAGTTTTTCGACGGTTGGCTCCCGGATAGTCAGCGGATTCTGTTACATTATGCTTATACCGATGAACCAACGATGGGTTCTCCTCTTTTTGAAGTTGGTTTAAACGGAAAAAATCCTCAGGTATTTAAGGCTTTGGGATATACGGATCCGGGTGGTACTGATACTGTCGCCGGGGCGGTACCTGCTTTTTCTCCAGGTGGGGGTAAGATGGCGTATATTGAGGGGGGCGTGGAGGGACAAGGGAAAATATGGCTGGCAAATATTGATGGAACCGGAAAGCAGTTGCTTCAGGATAATAAAGATCTGACTTTGGCTAACCTGAGTTGGTCGGCGGACGGAAACTTGTTATTTATCCAAAACGGCAATTTATTTTTTGTTTATTCATCGGATGGGAAAGTTATCTTCCAGACAAAAGGCAATGAACCTGTACAGTTTGCAAGAATTATTTCACCGGATCATAAATATTTAGCCGGTTTATCATTCCCGACCGGGGATAACCGGTCAGACGAGTTGTTTGTACAAAAGATTAATACAAGTGAGAAACATGAATTTAATTTAGTCAAGCAAGGTTTTCAATCGGGGAAATCGTATATTTATCCTCAGTTTTTTACAGACAGCGGCAGGTTATACTATTTGATTAGCCCGGATCAACTATACATTTCGAGTAATAAGGCCAAACAAATACAAACTCAGCTTTGGGTAGTTGATACCAAAACCTGGAGGAATTTCAAAATTGCGGACAACGTCACTGATGTGGATAAAGCTAATATAACTCAGACCTTGGTTGATGTGATTACTCCTAGTGTTGTTCCAACTCAGGACCCGGCGGCTGTCCCTCTTCAGGTAACAGTACTAAAAACCTCATATGGTATTGAATCAGAGACGGCCCCTGTTTTTCCTCAACCACTAAGAGTGGTTATTCCTTCATATCTGGCAAATCAAATTGCCGCTTACGGCGGTGCAGCAAACAGGATTGTGTTAGGACCGAAAGGTTGGACGGGAGACAGTTCAGAAGGAGCGGACGGTAACACCTTTATCAGTCTTTATCCAGTGGGCGGATCAGTAACATTGGGTCCGCATATTAAACTAGAGGAATATCCAGCTTGTGGAGGTTGTATTTTGGAAGCGGCGGCTCCTTTCTTTGAGCCTGCCAAAGAAGAGTATGTTAGGAATTTTCCAGGTGCGCCTATGGTAGAACCTTCCGGTACAGATATACAAGCTATCTCATCCACCCTCGTTAAATACAAATTGACAACTCCTACCCAAACGACTACTGGATTGGCATATTACCTTCCACAGGATTCTAACCAGTATCGTTACTTTTTAAAAATTGAGGTGGTCTTACCCAGTCAGCAGCAAAGTTTAAGTGATTATATTTTGGCAGATGTAAAAAGCAGGTACAACTTAAAGTAAGAATATGCCAGACATGCAGGACAAGCCCGTATTGTCCATTCAGCAAAACAGGACCTGGATAATTTGGAAACGCTTCAGGCTGGAAACGGCGGTAGACAGAAATACTGACGTAACCACAGGGGCCGTTAATAAATTAGAAAAAACTATAAGTGAATTAATAGTTATCGCAGATGAATGTTGAGCTGTTTCAATTGAGAGTTTAGTAATTTAGCTTAGACTACGGTATCATTGAAACAAGTTAGTTGGTTCGGGGTTCGTCCTGCCCTCGGCACAAAAAATGGATTACCCTGATTTACCCGTTAAAAATGAGGCTGCTGATAATTTTGAATTTAGAGATCTGAGAGGGTTAAACCTATCCGGAAAGGATTTGACTAAAGTTGATCCAAAAACGTTAATAACGACCAATTTTGATACACAGACTAAATGGCCCCAAAAAGAAAAATTACCGGCTGAATTTGATCCGGAAGCATTGATGGAGGCAGGAAAAAACCCGGGATTAGGGTTAAAGCAACTTCACGAACAAGGTATCGATGGTCGTGGTGTAAGGGTAGCAATTATTGATCAACAACTGCTGTTAGGCCATCAGGAATATTCTATTCATCAGTATCAAGTACATGATATTAAACCAGATGAACCAATGAGCATGCACGGAACAGCGGTTGCCAGTTTGCTGGTAGGAAGAACATGCGGGGTTGCACCCAAAGCTGAATTATTTTTCCATGCAGCTCCGCAGGGAAAAGATTTTGAATCATATACAAGTGCTTTACGGGAAATTATTGATTTTAATAGGGCACAAACAGACAAAAGTCAAAAAATTCAGGTAGTAAGCTGTTCAAAAGGTTATTCTGTAGCCAGTGCTTTACCCGGGCAAAAGGAATGGGAAACCACAATTCAGGAAGCTAGGGCCAGTGGTATTATTCTTGTCGATACAACAAACAATTGCGGTATTGAATTTGTTGGTGGAGGCAGCACTGAAAATAAAGATGATTCGGATAGTTATCAAACCTGGAATGATCTTAAAAAACGGAATTTAACCCAATCCTCAAACTTAATTACCATACCTTCTGACGATAGAACTTTTGCTTCTTTTAAAGGACCTACCGATTATGAATATAATGGAACTGGTGGCTTGAGCTGGTCAGTCCCCTATCTGGCGGGGATATTCACTTTGGCCTTACAGGTTAATACGGATTTGAAACAGAATGAAATAGTCAGGATAATCAATGAAACGACCTCAGATAATAAAAACGGTTTAAGACTTATTAATCCCAAAGGAATAATCGAAAGGGTTAAAGGGACACTTACCGAACACATCCCATAAAGGGATAAGTGAAGGTTTATTACTCCAGGATTTTGAAGGTTTTGGAATCGTACCTGAAAATCATTTTGGTTGCCCAATTGTCCGGATTCATTAAATAATATCCAAAAATATCCAAACTGTTTTTATCCGTAGTTAAGACTAATTTATTGTCATAAGTCCATCTATACGGATATCCCGGAAATGTATGTGCGACTTTACCCTGATTAATATTATATATGTATGTATTATCGCTAATAAGTGAATGCTTGTTGTAAGCTAGCCATTTGCCGTCACGTGATATTAAGGGATTTTGAAAATCGGCAAACTTTCCTTCCGCTATAGTTTTAGAACTCTTCTTCGTTAAATTTACGAGCATTATTTTCGAATAATCTGCATTGGCAATGTTCAGGCTGTCTGAATAGTAAGTGAGAAATTGCATGTCGTCGGAAAAACCCAGTTTTTCCTGAATCATACCTTCGGGAAGAAATGATTGATAATTTTCGAAGGTATCAAAATTAAGAGAGTAATCATAACCGTTTCCGTTTAGGAGTTTGTGAGTATTGGGGATAAACAGGCCGGGCATCTCCAGGGAAGGAAGATAGTAAACTTTACCTGAAAAAAGATCTGCGACGTAGAAGCCT
The DNA here is from genome assembly GCA_027371535.1 of Candidatus Amesbacteria bacterium. Lineage (GTDB taxonomy): Bacteria > Patescibacteriota > Microgenomatia > CAZETR01 > Amesbacteraceae > DAHXMV01. Next base: position 13,935 of record DAHXMV010000009.1, read on the forward strand.
GCCTTAATGTCTGGATTTGGTTTTAGATTATTATTACAAATTTCAATGCTTTCGTCACACATATCTTCCGTTACCAGGTATACTAAAAATCTGCCGTCCCGGGACCAATGATCAAGCCATACACCCGTACCTGTATATAAATTATTATTGCCGGTTCCCTGCTTTGAAATCCGGAAATTAATATGACTATTTATATCCCTTATCCAGATATTGAGGTCTTTATTTATATACGCGAACAGACCCAAATTTTTAGAATATAGCGGAAGATAATTACCACCATCCCGGAATGCATTGGCCATAATTGCTTCGGTAAGGCCCAATTTTTTAACTATCCCGGTCGAGCTGTTATAAGTGTAACAATCTTTAAGATTATAACAATTTTGAAAGACGGTTAAGTCGTCATGGGGGCTATTTCTTATATCCGGGTTCAGGGGGGTAAATTCTGAGTCAAGGACGTGGTCGACCGTTTGCAATAATTCCTCCTGCCTGACTGTAAATGGTTGGAGGTTGCTTTCACTTTTCGAGGCGGACGCGGGGTAATATTTTCCGCAATCTGGCTATTTGAGTAACGGATAAAATAACTATAAACAAAGATTATTAATGCCAGAATCGTTACTATTGCGACTGATAAAATTAAACCTAACTCGTGATTAAACTGGTTTTTCAAGTCACCAGGCGTTAAAGTCGGAGCAGGCACCATGCAATATACATACTATAATAGTTATGATTAATGATCAAGTGAATATTTTCCGTTTCATTTATTTGGATAGCAGACAGACTCCGGTATTTTGATTCAGCTTTAGGATCAAATTCCGGATGCAGATGAAGGCGTTTAGGGCGGAGGAGTTTGAATTTGATAAATCCGGAGAAAAAGTGAAATAATATGAGCAGCTATGCAGGACCAACAGTTGTCGATGAAATGCGAGATTATCAATCCCCGCCTGTTTGCCCGGGACTACATATTATTAATCGTAGTAATCACGGCGGTAGCCTACGGGGCAGGGTTTATAACCCATTTCAGGTTCGAAGGGGTAACGGTCGGTCTGGGGCTGGTGATGACGCTTCTGGAGACCTACTTTATTAACAAACGGAACCCGCAGGTACCGGAGGGGTTTTTGAAAATAAATAAAGATATGTCTGATAAATTCGTGTTCAGAAAGAATCCGGCAGAAGTTTTGGGCTGGCCGGACAGAATGTCTTTCCAGCAGTTCCAAATGGCGATGATTTCGGCTCTGACACTACTCGTGTACTTCCTTTTAAAAATGGTCAAGTCCTGATGAAAAGTTTTTTGAAAGCGGAACCGGTGCTGTGGGGAGTATTTGCTCTGACGATCGTATTTTTTTTCCTGATCGGTTATTTCGGTCTGGAAACCCAACCTGCCGGACTGCCGCTGTTGGCTGCATATAACAAATCCCTGGGAGAATATTTCAGCAGCCATCAGTGGTTAAACGGATATTTTTTATTGGCCATATGGATTATTTATCTGGGATTTAAAGAAAGATTTTCCGGATATAAATGGCTGCCGGCCAGACTCTTAAATCTGATGTACACCCTGGTGACCGCCGGGGTAATAATCCCGGCCGCGGCACTCGTTGGCCTGCTGGGAGTTTTTCTGGCAGCGTATATCAATCTGAATATATTCGCCTATCAGTCCGTATTTTTTCCGGACAGTCTGGGGCTTTTGTCCGGCGGATCGGAGGTTCTGGGGTATCTGAACAATATGGATGCGGTGCCGAAGATGGTAATTACGGATGACAAAAACTTCCCGCTGGTAGTGGAAAACCAGTATTTTTCAGCCGGACATAGCGGCGGTTTTTACAATCAATATCTGATACATAAAATTCCCGAATCCCTGGTGTCAGTGTCAATTCCCAAAGCCAGCGTTTATGTTTTTGACCAGACCCTGGTGTTTACCGGGTTGAATGCGGCTGATCTGAAGGCCGTTTCACCTCGCCTCGGGTACCTGATGGTGAAGAATTATTTTAATCCGCGATATATAAAAGCCGGGCCCCTTTTGGATATTTTGGGAAGGCAGGATTATCTGAAGCTGAGGGAGGATCAGGTTAATAAACAGGTGGCGGAAATTGACAAATTAAATTCCGACAGCGGCAGGACCTGGCAGACCGTCCAAAATGCGGTGGCGGCGGATAATACCGGGATAGCCGACAGCACGGAGGCTATTAATAGCGCTACCAAAATGCTGAATCTGGATTACCAGAACTGTATGGCCGCCGGTTACTATGATATTTTTGTAAAGAAATTCATCCCCTATCACGATGAGAAATACTGCAGGGATAAAGCCCAGTTGGAATGGGGCAATAAAATCCAGGAAAATCAAAAAAGCCTGAATGACTTGAATGTCAAGGCGGCGGCGGATAAAAAGCAACTGGATACGCTGAACTATACCAAAATAATGGTCACCAATTACCGGACGGTAGTAGCCAATCAAATAAGTTCCGCGCCCGACGAACTGGGATTGTTTCACGACCAAAATCAAATCGATATGGTATTGGATTGGGTGAGCGCCAGTTCGGTTCAGGCATATTTACAATCTTTGGTACATGAATACCTGCATTACACCAGTTACGTGTCCGATCAGACAGCTTTGCCAAAGGCTTTTGAAGAAGGCCTGACCGAATATTATGCCCGGCAGGTGATGGGGCAGGAGACGGGAAGTTCGATGCAACTGGGATACCCATTGCTGGTTAAAATTATCAGCCAGATGGCGATGAAAATCCCCCTGCCGGTATTGCAGGAGGTGTATTTTACAAAGGATACAACCCTGCTGGCTACCACCCTGGACAGGTATTTCGGCAACGGTTTCTATGCCAGCAACAATATGCTGATATCAGTACTCCCCTATCTGGATGAAGATAAAGCCCTGGCGACTGCCAATTCCATTATGAAAGAAATCGGCGGTCCGGCGGTAACTGAAAATGATTTATTCAGTGAAATAAACAGCCATGACTGATAAAGTTAAACTAATGAAGAAGCTGGTGCTGGCAGCGGGACTTTTAGGGTGGCTGATCTGGCCGGGACTGGTGGCGGCCCAGACTCCCACTACTGCAGTCAGAGACCTGTTTTCCAAAAATGACGGAGAGGCGACCCTGGGGGTGGCCAAAATAATGGAGACCAAAGCCCAAAATCCTCCGGACGGGAGCATCTTGTCGTCCAGCGAACAGGGAGCGGTTTTGTCAATAACACCGTATGATTCCCAGGTGGTGGGGATCGTGGCCCGGGATGCGGCGATTATTCTGACCAATAATACCGCCCAAAACGGCATACCGGTGATCTCCAACGGGACGGTTTATGTGCTGGTGTCATCACTCTTAGGAAATCTGAAAAAGGGAGATATGATAACCACTTCCACGATTCCGGGTGTGGCAGTAAAAGCCGTTGATTCTGGATATATCATCGGTTATGCGCTGGAAGACTATACCAGTTCCGATCCTAAACAAACCGGTAAAATTGCAGCGGATTTAAACCTGCATTATTTCAATGCCAAACCGACAATTCCCGGTTCGCTGACGGATATTTTAAAAATTGCCCTGTTTCCTACCAAGGAAGGGCCTTCACCTTTTCTGAAATATCTGATAGCGGCGTTGGTAGTAATCGGATCGTTTATTTTAGGCTTTATGACGTTTGGACGGGCGGCATCAAAGGGAGTGGAGGCACTGGGCAGAAATCCGGCCGCCAAAAGTATTATCCAACTGGGAATTATCTTTAACGTGGTTATTGTGGTGGCGATAGTGGCTGCCGGGCTGACAGTAGCATTCTTGATTCTCAGGCTATAGTATTATAAATAGTATGTCTGCCCTAGTGCTTCAGGTAATGAATCTGATCGCGGATGCTCTGGTGTTTATATTCGTGGGTTATTTTTTTATCGAATACAAAAACCGGGAACAGGATCTGAAAAAGAAAGAAAACAAGGTGGATGCCGATTACCACCAGGTGGTGGATACGGCGTTATCCAAAGAACGGAAAATTCTGGAAGACGCCACCAGCGAAGCGGATAAAATCATTACCGATGCAAAAGTCCTGAATGCGGATTCAAAAGAACTGGTAAACCAGGCTCTGCAAAAAATGGTAGTTGCCATGCAGCAGGAAGTGACGGACGAAGCGAATAATTTTCTGAAAAGCTACCAGGTATCAATACAACAATTATCCATGCAGTCAATTTACAATTACCAATCGATTACCAAAGGACTGGAAATAGACCTGCAGAAAATTGCCGATGATCTGAAAGTCAACCTGGTAAATATCAGCAATGGCCTGCAGGCCGATCTGGCAAAACAGATAAATGAATTTCATACCACTCTCCTGCCGGCGATGCAAAAAGAACTGGACGAATATAAAAATATCCGTTTCAAACAGGCAGATAAGACAATTAATGAAGTGATCCAGAGAGTCGGAGTAGAGCTGTTAAATAAATCAATAACCGTTGAAGATCACAAAACACTGATGGTAGAGGCCCTGGAAAAGGCTAAAAAGGAAGGAGTGTTTGATTAAATGGACCAGTTGGACCTCTCGGATTTTTTTAAAACCAAAGGCGAGGCAGTCGATTTTTCATCCCGACTGTCGGATATTTCAGATAAAGCCTACCAGACGGATTTTGATCTGAGCCGGTTACTGACTGCCAGCCTGGGGGTAACCAAAAAAGAAAAATTTATAAAACTCCTGAGAGAAAATAATGTGAGCGAAGGTTCCAAAAACAAACTGATAGGATTTTTTAATCGAATTCAGGAACAAATAGCCGCAATCGCAGTGATTACCATGACGGTAGCGATCGAACCACCCGAAGAAATCATGACCGAACTGGCACAGTGGTTTCTGACCAATATTAACCGGCAGGTGCTGTTTGACATCCGGGTGGATCCGGTACTGGCCGGAGGGGCCACCATCAGTTTCAACGGTAAATTCAAAGATTACACCATCAGGCCGGTTTTTGATAAGTACTTACAGGAGATATTGGATAAGAAACCGACGGCCAACCAATAACGTTATGACGGATACAGTTTACAGCAGTTATCTGAAAAAGACCGGTGATTACGGGGTAGTTTACCAGGTGAGCCATCCGATTGTTTTTATTGAAGGTTTACCGAACGTAAAGACGAATGAAATCCTTTATTTTGAAAGCGGGCAAAAAGGAGTAGCTTTTGCAATTACCCGGGGAAAAATTGAAGCCCGGAATTTTTCCCACGAACCGGTTAAAGTAGGCACCAATGTGGCCCGGACGGGAATGCCCCTGACTGTTCCTGCCGGAAGGGAACTCTTAGGAAAAACCATTAACCCCCTGGGTGAACCGCTGGATCCGACCCTGCCTTATACCAGACCGACAGTTGAAAGGGATACTGATGCCAAGCCGGTAAATATTTCAGGCAGGCAAAAGATAACCACCCAACTGGCCACCGGAATAGCCGTGGTGGATCTGATGCTGCCTTTGGGGCGCGGACAGAGGGAGCTGGTAATCGGCGACAGAAAAACAGGAAAGACATCGCTTTTGATGACCATTGTTAAGAAACAGGTTGAAGAAGGAGTAATAGCGATTTACGGAGCTATCGGCAGAAAGAAAAGCGACATTAAAAAACTGCAGGAGTTTTTCGTTCAGGAAAATATCATGGATAAAGTAATTATTGTAGCCACCAGTTCATACGATTCCCCGACCCTGATTTACCAAACCCCATATGCGGCAATGGCCCTGGCCGAATATTTTCGGGAGGAAGGTACCAATTCGCTGGTCGTCTTTGATGATTTATCCACCCATGCCAAATTTTACCGGGAATTGTCTCTTCTGGCCAGAAGATTTCCGGGCAGGGATTCGTATCCGGGGGATATTTTTTACACCCACTCCCGGCTACTGGAAAGGGCAGGTAATTTCAAGCACCCGAAAGTCGGGGAAGTGTCGATTACCTGCCTGCCCGTGATTGAAATTGTGGAAGGAGATTTTACGGGATATATTTCGACCAACGTCATGGGAATTACCGACGGCCATATATATTTGGACAGTGATATTTACTATCAGGGGATGAAACCGGCGGTGAATATTCCTTTGTCAGTCACCCGCGTAGGAAGACAGACAATGCCGAAACTGGGAAGGGAATTTAACAAAGAATTGACGGCATTCCTGACGTCATACACAAAACTCCAAAACCTATCACATTTCGGCCAGGAGCTGACTGATGATGTCAAGCGTGATCTGAGACTCGGGGACCTGGTCTATAAATTTTTTAACCAATCGTATAAAATTACCATTCCGTTGAACGTGGAGATAATTATTGTAGCGATGATAATTTTAGGAATTATTGAAGACAAAGAAACTTTGGAAAAAGTGAAGACCGGTCTGATTGATGCCTATTCGGGGAAAGAGACAAGGAAATGGATAGACAGTCTGACGGCAACAAAGGATTTGAAAGTCTTTAACGAGAATGTTAAGAATAATAAAGATAAACTTATGACCATCGGTCAGTAAAAAATATATGGCCCAACGAAAAGTCATCGCTGAAGAACTGGAAGCTTTAAACAGTCTGAAGGATCTGGCTGAAAGCTATGAAGAAATCGCCGTAATGCGGATGCAGAAAATCAAGAACTCTGTTTTAAACACCCGGGACTTTTTAGCAGAGGTATCTGATGTGTTTGTAGACCTGAAATCATCTTATGAACGGGAAGTAAAAGACCTAATTTCAAGGGTAAAACACGGAGATAAAACTTTACTGCCACTGCTGCAGAAAAACACAAAAACGCTGCTTGTGTATTTGTCTTCGAACGGACGTTTATATGGCTCCGTTACTATGAAAACGTATAGATTATTTACTCAGGAATTAAATAAGTACGACGAACAAAATACGGACCTGGTAATCATCGGCCGGGCAGGGAAAGAGATGTTTGAGAACTCGGGCAACAGGCGGGCCTTTGACTACTTTGATTTACCGGATACGAATATCGGCCTCAATCATATCAGACAGTTAATCAAAAAGTTTTTACAGTACGAAAAAGTATATGTATACTACGGAAAGTTCGGTAACGTGGTAAAACAAAGTCCGATAGTAACCAGCATTACAGGGGAAGATATTTTTGAAACAGAAGAGCTGCATCCTGTACCCAGGGAAGATAAATTTATTTTCGAACCAGGACTGGAAAAGATATTCAATTTTTTTGAAACCCAAATTGTGGCAAACCTGTTTTCGCAGACTTTGCTGGAAAACCAGCTGGCACGGCATGCTTCCAGGGTGAACGCCATGGAAGAAGCACTTGTACATATCGAAGAAGAGGGTAAAAAACTTAACCGGCAAAGAACGCGTTTGGGACATATTATGCAGGAAAAAAAGCAGCTGGAAGGAATTTCAGGGATAGTCCTTTGGGATATATAAAATATGGTACAAGGAAAAATAATCAGCGTCAGAGGGCAGATAATTGAAGTTGAGTTTTTGGATGAGAAGCCAAAAATATACGACCTGCTTGTTTTAAAGGAAGATCCCCTGATGAAAATGGAAGTCTATACTTCGGCATCTCCGACAAGCTTTTATTGTCTGGCTTTAACCACGGTAGTGAAGTATTACCACGGAGCAGTGGTGACTGATACGGGCCAGCCAATAAGAGTGCCCGTCGGACCGGAAATGCTGGGGAGAGTGGTAGACACATTAGGCGAACCACAGGACGGACTGGGGCCGATAAACGCCAAAGAGTTCCGGCCGATTATTGCCAAAGATCTGACTTTTGCCAATGTCAGCATACCCAGGCAAATTCTGGAAACCGGTATAAAAGTAGTAGATTTTTTTTCACCGATTATCAGGGGCGGCAAGGTAGGACTGTTCGGGGGAGCGGGTGTGGGGAAGACCGTGCTGCTGTCGGAAATCATTCATAATATCGTAATCCTGAACCCTGAAAAAAACGTATCGGTTTTTACAGGTGTGGGTGAGCGGACCAGGGAAGGAGAAGAATTATTTTCGACTCTCATAGAAAGCAAAGTCATGCAGGGAGTTTCATTAATTTACGGGTCAATGGGAGAAAATGCGGCTTTAAGATTCAGGACGGCATTCACCGGGGTGTCACTGGCTGAATACTTCCGGGACAGAATGGGTAAAGATGTTTTATTTTTTATTGATAATATTTTTAGGTTTGCCCAGTCCGGGTATGAACTGTCTACATTGATGAATGCGATTCCGTCCGAAGGCGGTTATCAGGCAACTTTAACATCGGAGATGGCTTCATTTCATGAGCGGCTGGTCTCGACAAAAGAAAACGCCATCACTACTTTTGAGGCCATTTACGTACCAGCAGATGACCTGACCGACTCCGGGGTACAGGCGGTATTCCCCTACCTGGATTCGGGAATAATTCTTTCCCGCCAAGTTTACCAGGAAGGCCGTTTCCCGGCAGTTGATATCCTGGCTTCCACTTCATCGGCTCTGAATGCCGATGTGGTGGGAGATGATCATTACCAGACTGCCGTGGATGCCCAGTCCATGTTGAAAAAAGCCATGTCACTGGAAAGGATCGTCTCCCTTATCGGTATTTCGGAACTATCCACTGAGGACCAAGTGATATACAAACGGTCCAAGATGCTGAAGAACTACATGACGCAGAATTTTACAGTGGTTGAAGCTCAGACGGAAAGGAAAGGGGCGCACATTCCGGTTAAAGAGACTGTGGCTGATGTCAGGGCGATTCTGGAGGGGGCAGTAGATAAGTTACAACCCGAAGATCTCCTATTTATCAGCACTCTGAAAGATATTAAAGAAAAACTGAATACAAAAACCGTGACACAGGCGGTAAAGCCGGAAACCGCTTCACCGGTAAATCAGCTGACAACCAAGACCTAAAATATGGCCAAACTGATAAAGGTCAAAGTCCGGGATATTGAAAGAGTGTTGTTTGAAGGGGATGTGGACAGAATTAGTTCATTTAACGAGGTGGGCCCGTTTGATATTTATCCGATGCATGCAAATTTCATAAGCATTATCAGACGAGGGCTGACGCTGTATTTAAACGGTAAAAATATTAAAGAGTTGAAAGTGGAACAGGCAGTAATGAAGGTGAAACAGGATAGTGTGCATATCTTTTTGGGAATGGAAGCTTTAAAGGTAGAGGAAGAAGCAAAAACCGACGAATAATAAACTTATAGCCTGATTGATTTAATACATTTAGGACTGCAGAAGCTAAAGCCCGGTGTTTGAGAATAATTACACCTTATAGCGTAATATTATATTTTGGATTAATAATTTGTTCTATAAAGCAAATAAACGCCTCTTACAGGAATAGGATAAGCATAATATTTATGTAGTTTTCCTGATATTGAGTTGTTAGTACTTATTATATTTAGTTATTGACTGATACCGGAAATAAACATAAATTAAATATACATATTTTTTGCCGATGATGACCACAAATGGACCCTGCCAGTAAACCAAACTACCTCAACCTTCGGGACACCGCACAAAAATTGGGAGTAAACAAAGAGACACTGATTTTATGGAATGAGAATAATATATTAAAACCTACCATTACACTGTCAGGTGAAGTCGGATATCGGGAAGAACAGATTAGTCAATTCATGGCCATCAGACAAATGACTGATAATGCTCCGGTAAAACCGGAACCGGAAAAAATTGCAGAAGTTAAAAAAAACGGCGGCCGGATGGTTTGGCCGGCTTTCGGGATGTCATTTTTTACTACAATAGTACTTTCGTTTTTGCTGATTTCGAAATATTCTAACAACGGAAAACAGAATCAAATGCTGGTGCCTTCAGTCAGCGGTGAATTGTCCTCGGAGGCTGTGAATAATAAGCCATCCGGAAGTAACTGGGGCAACACGATATATGCCGAGACGGGAAGCAAAACAAATCAGTCTTCGGTTTTTGACAACAGCGGAAACCTCAAGGGATCTGACCAGGACAGTAATGTGCTGGCTGCGGCGATTAATTACAGCGGCCTGATTCCCAAAGATGAATTGGCGATCCAAAACTCAGACCCGAACATTCTGATAGCCCTGTTAATTCCGGGATCAATATTGATTTATTTTTTACTGAAAAAACAACCAAATTATTCGACTTTGGCGAGAGACGCGGCTGCTGTGATAAGACCGACTACCTATCAGACAGTGTCGGATGAACCGAAAATAATAGAGGTTTTACAAAAAACAGACGGAACGGTGGTACTTGATTTCGAAGGCCAGGAGTATAAAGTTTGCAAACCGGAACTGGACAGCGAATCGGATCAATTTATTGTCAGACTAATGGAGCTGGTGGTCCCGGGAATGAAAGAGATTGATTACGACATAACGTGTGATGACCGGATTAAACTAACCGCGCCATTAAGCAAAATCGTAACCCGCCTGGGATTTGTAGGCATTAAGCGGGATTTGTTTTTCCCCAGAACTTCCAAAAACCGGGTACTTTTCAGAAAATTTGTAACCCAAAAAGACCTGGAGGCAATAGACTTGAATACCAATGAGATAAAGAGCGGAATTTTGACGGCATAAATCGGCCAGGACTACACAGGTCCAGTTAAGTTGGTTGGTATCTCACACGAACCTTAAGTAATCAGATTTGTATATTCTGATTATTAATAATGCAAAACGGGGAAGCTGAAAATAATGGGGAATTTATAAATCTGGGCGCTGCGGCCAAACTCTTGGGTGAGACTGAGCTGACACTGGAGGAATGGCATAAAAAAGGCATCCTGCAATATACCGTCGGACCGGATTATCAGCCGGGGTATTTCGGATCACAGCTGACTATGTTTTCCAGGGCGACCGAAAAGAGAAATGATTTTGCCAAAAACTACCGGAAAAACAGAAAAACCAAACTGGAATTGAATGTCAGGCTGCCTTCCAAAAAAACGGGGTATAAACTGGGCGGAATTTTAGGATTTTTAATCCTGGTGATTTTTACCCAGCAAAGCCATATTAAAAGCCTGGCAGAAAAATATCAGGCATGGGCAATGAAATCCCCCGAGACAGGCAGCGTATTGGCGGCTGAAACGAGCGGGCTGAAGCTGGCCGGGAATGTGATAATTGCCCTGCCTCTGAACGTGAAGCAGAACGTGACAATCGGCCAAAATCTGGAGGTGGGCGGCCAGGGAGTGTTTACCGGAAATATTACCGCTCCAAATGTGGTCTACAGTGTCCAGGCGGGGAAATTCATAGTCATAACAGGAGCTGAAACCCAAAATCCGACGATATCGGTGAATATCCCCCATATGGTGAGCTCGATCCAGGGCCAAAGCGGGGACGTCCAGCTGATGGCGGGTACGGATATTTCCGTTGACGGGCTGACAATCAACGACATTTCGACCCTGGGTTCGGTAGCCAGCCGGGGTTCCTGCGATTCGTGTATCACCGATGCGGAAGTAGTTAACAGCCTGACTATTGATGGCAGCGGTAACATTTCCGGGGAGGCAATCAAAAACGGTTTGGTAGCGACGGGAGTCGGAGGGACCGGAATTACGACTTATAGTACGGGTGATATGGTATACGCTTCTGACTCGGCCACATTGGCCAGACTGGGTATAGGCAGCATTGGGCAATTTCTGACAGTGGGGGCGTCGGGTCTGCCAGCGTGGGACAATGTAGGCTCATTTGCTCTGGCAGTTGTTAAAAAAGATAACGTGGTGATTTCGCCTGTGACGAACACGATGAATTTTTACGGGGGAGATTTTAACCCCACTGTCAGTCCCGTCGGGCAGGTAAATTTGGAATTGGCCCAGACCTTAAACTCGGTGACCGGGGTGGTCAATAATTTTAATATCGGCGGCGGTCAATTAACTTTTACCGGAACAGGCACGATACTGTCCGGAGGAAATAATTCCCTGAATTTGGACTCTGGATCTACCGGAGACGTAAACATCGGTACCGGATCGGCTGCCAAAACCATCAATATCGGAACTCCTTCTAATACCACGGTTGCTAATAATCTCCAATTGCCGTCAGGCCAGACTTTGACTGTTGGCGGTTTAGGATTAAATTCTGCCGGGGCAGCGGCTTCTGAGTCTGGCGCAAATCTGATAGGAGTTTACCCAAATCTGGTGAATTCCAATTCCACTGACCTGCAGCAGGTGCTAAAAGATCTGGACTCGTCTATCACCTCGGCTGGAGTAACACCTTTTACCATCGATTCGGATATGACTTACGGTAATTTTATCCGCCCGGTTATGACCGGCGACCATTTTGTGTTGGGCGGCGACGGGACGATTGCCGGGTCAACCTTATGGTTTAATCCTGCCAACTCGACACTATATCTGGGGACTAACAATACCGGTTCAGGAGGTAACAACGGATCGTTGGTTTTGTATTCTGCCGGTAACGGGGTGACGGATACCATGCTGACGACAAATAATAACGGCAATCTGTTGATTCCCAACGGTGAAGTCGGAATAGGGGCCGTGCCATCCGACACTGATGCCAACGGCCGGAAACTGAAACTGGAAGTAGCCGGGAGCATCGGCCCCAACCAGAACGGAGTATATGACCTGGGTACGCCGACTTTGCAATACAGGAACCTGTACCTGACAGGACAGACTACCTCCGGGGGGAATATTACAATTGCCAACGATTCCCCTTCCATAACCCTTGTTGATACAACTCCGGGAGAAAACCAATATATTCTGAATGCGGACGTTTCCACATTTATTATCCGGAATAATACCACTGGGGATACCGGTTTATCGATAAACGGCAGCGGTGATGTAGCTCTGGCCGGCGGATCAGGCAGCACCGGCTGCACTATCCAGAACAGCACCGGGAATATTACCTGCAGCGGAAATATTTACGGCACTAATAATGGAACCATCGGCTACTGGAACCGGGATAATTCGACCGGATACCTGACCCCGGCTACAAACACGGATACGTTCGGATTCGGAACTGCCAGCCAATTCACGATTTCCCCAACGGGAGATGCTACGACATCGGGATATATCATGACCAGCAACAACACTCCCTCAACAGGAACTGCCAGCGGAGCATTGGTAGTTGCCGGAGGCATCGGCGCTGGAGGAAATTTGAATGTCGGGGGAACAGGTAATTTCGCCGATACCATGACGGCTCAAAACGGATTAAGCCTGGCTACAGGTGCTTTGGACCTAACCGCAACATCCGGAACACTGTCCCTGTCCGGTCTCTCGGCGTCAGCTATCAGTACCGGAGTAAATAATTTACTCATCAGCTCTATTAACTTTAATACTGACACTACCGGTATTAACTCGACGGTTATCGGGGCTACGACGCCGGCAGCAGGAACATTTACCCAGTTAAACGTCATTGGCAATACTACCCTGGGGGCCAGTGCGGCAGATAAGTTGACCGTCAATGCAGCCATCCAGGGGCAAAACCCGCTGATGTTTGAGGGAGCGACGGTGGATGCCAACCGGACTACCCTGTCTCTGACAGACCCAACGCAAAATAACACAATTAATTTACCCAATGCTTCAGGGACAGTAGCAGTATCCGCTACCCGTCCGATGCTGTTAAGCGTACTTGGGGATATCAGCTGTCCGACATGTCTGGTAGGAGCAGTCGGCAGCGCCCAGGCGGTAATGCTGGCTCCGACTATAGCCCAGACGGATATGACTGCCAACTCTTCCATAAATATTGATAAAAGCGGTATGGGATCATTGCTGGACCTGACCCAATCCGGTACGTCAAGCGCCGTATACAGCCTGAATGATGTCATGGTTACCAGAAATATTACCGGTGGGACAAACAACCTGGGAGGAAATATTTTTAACGTAACTGACAATTCATTGACCAGCGGCAGCCTGAATCCGACGGGATTAAATATCAGTTTTAATACGCCTGCCGGCGGTACTCTTTACAGCGGCAATTACGTGAATTTCCTCAGGTCGGATGTCGCAGGAGCTGGGGCGGTGTCCAAGTTTTCGGTTGCGGCAAACGGGGATATTTTTACCGCCGGCAGCATTTCCGCGACTACTTCGGGAAACACCATAAACGGTTTGGTTGTAAATGCCGGCAATTTGTCGTCCGTATATTCGATTGATACGATCGCTGTTTCAGCTACAACGCTGAGTTTTCCGGGTGCCGGGACAATATCTACAGGTGCCGGAAGCGATTTGACTCTGAATTCCGGTGCCGGGAATATCAACCTGACGGGGACAGCGAACATAAATGCTAATAACGCGGCAGCGACAAATATCGGTACAGGTATCAGCACAGGCGCAATCACTATCGGTAACCTGACAGGGTCTGATTTGATACTGAACGATGCTAACTGGAATATATCCGGGGCCGGAGCGGCCAACTTTCCGTCAATCGGAACGACCACTCCGGGAACGGGAGCTTTTACCCAGCTGTCCGTAAGCGGAAATACCACTTTAGGGACCCAGCTGTCAGATGTACTGACTGTCAAAGCGGCTATTCAGGGCCAAAATGCTTTAGTATTTGAGGGAGCGACTGTTGATACCAACAGGACTACTTTATCACTGACAGACCCGACACAGAACAATACCATTAGTTTACCTAACGCTTCCGGAACTGTAGCGGTTTCAGCTACCGGACCGATTCTTTTGAGCGCTTTGGGAAATATCAGTTGTCCCACGTGTCTGGTGGGGTCGTCAGGCAGTCTGAATGCGGTTCTGCTAGCTCCGTTTGCAGCTCAAACGGATTCGACGGCTAACAGCTCCATAAATATTACCAAAACAGGTATCGGTTCCATACTGACTGCATCGGCTTCCGGTACAGTGACATCAAATTATTCCCTGTCTGACATGCAATATAACCGCAGCCTGACGGGCAGTAATTACGCCCTGGACGGCAGTCTCTTATCCCTGTCGGATTCGTCAACAACAACAGTCACAAACAACACCACCGGAATAAACCTGAGTTTTTATACCCCCGGCGGGAGCTCGCTGTATGGTGGAAATTATGTGAATTTCCTGCGGTCTGATATTGCCGGCACTGCTCCAGTGTCCAAGTTTTCAGTATCTGCTACCGGGAACGTGACTACAGCCGGAACAATTAATAATGCCAGTATTTCAGGCGGTATAATTTCCGGAGGTACACTGACCGGCGGAGTATACGGTTTATCCGGACTGACAGTCACCGGCAACTATACGGCGACGATTGGTAACGGCGGCTCGTTCAATATATCCGACGGCACAAGTACATTATTTACTTTAACGGATGCAGGTACCCAGGGTGATCTTTCAGGGTTGAGAAACCTGACAGCCGGAGGCACGATAACTTTCAGCGGGCTGGGAAACGGTCCGGTGTATGTCAGCTCGGGGGGTGTGTTGAATTCCGAACCACAGCTGGCTATCAGTCGGGGCGGAACTAACGCTTCCTCATTTACAAATAATTCGGTAATTTATTATAACGGCAACTCATTATCGTCCGTAGGACAGGCAACTAACGGTCAACTGGTAATCGGAGCTACCGGAGGGGTACCGGTATTGGCAACTTTAACCGGGACCGACAACCAAGTGATCGTGACTAACGGAATCGGGTCGATAACTTTGTCCACACCTCAGGATATCAATACGACTTCGTCTCCGACTTTTGCCAATCTGACTCTGAACGGGACGTTGACATTGCATAACCTGGAAACAATTGATAACGCGGTGGACGGGACTATCACTTTCGGCAGAAATAATGCCGGGGTGGTGACTTTAACTTCCAAAGACACCGGAGCTAATGCCGGCCTGACTGTCACGCCGGCAGGTACGGGACAGTTAACACTGGGCAGTGCAACAACACCGGTAATTGACATAATTTCCAGCGCCACCGGCGACGGGGCACTGGTACTGCCGCTGCAATCAGTATCGGGGGCAGAAATAACAAACAATACTGTTACCACTGCGCAGCTGGCGCCGACACTGGTTTTTGAAAACGGAGACCTGATTGATCTGTCGGCTGTTGACCATACTACAAATGCCAGACAGGGTTTTATCATACCGAATGTTTCTTCACTATCGCCGACCAACCCGATATCCGGAGCGGGTTATCTGGCGTATGATACGACCCAAAGACAGGTAATTTTTTATAACGGCACATATTGGGACACACTGGCTTCGGGTACCAGTGCTTCCAAGTGGACTGAAAATGCCGGAGCAAACCTGCTTTATCCGAATAATATAGGCAGAAATATCTCGGTGGACAGCACGCTGGTAGCGCCTTTTTCGGTGGATTATACCAACCAGACGGTCAGAATCGGCAGCGGGGCGACGGCCAGCGGCACCCTGGCGATGTATGCAGCCAACGGACAAACCGGTTCATTAATTTATAACAATTCAGACCAGTTCCAATTTACCGGCGGGAATGTGCAAATTGATAATAACCTGTCGGTGAACGGATCGATTTCCGGGGCAACTGCCATAAATACTATTAATAATCTGGTGTTTAACGGAACCGGAAATATTGCCGGAACCCTGACTTCACTGACGCCTTCAGGAGCTTTTACTGTTGGGGCGCAAAGCCAAAACCTGACATTGCAGGGAGCAGCCACAGCTATTACATCGACCAATACCGGGACGACAAATACGTTGGCTTTTGCCACACCCGGTTCAGGAAATAAAACTGTGACTATTCCGAACGCCTCAGGAACAGTAGCGGTTTCCGCCAGTGGGGTGGTAGCCTTGGATACTTCAGGCAATATTACCTGTCCTGATTGTCTGACCAGCGGCTCGCTGGGTAACGGTGTCGGGGTGATGCTGGCCCCTTCTACCGCCCAAGCGGATGCTACGACCAATAACTCCATTTATATAAACAAGTCCGGTACCGGCAGTCTTTTAAATCTTACCCAATCCAGTAATTTGACCGGAAATTACTCAGACAACGATGCCATTATCAGCCGCAGTCTCACCGGCGGATTGGCTGTTAAAGACGGATCATTATTGACTTTAACTGATTCATCCACCGGGATGGGGGCAAACAACCCCACCGGACTGGCGATAACTTTTGCAACCCCGGCTTTAAGCTCTCTATATACCGGTAATTTTGTGGACTTTTCCCGGGCTGATGTGGCAGGCGGTGTGCCGGTATCTAAATTTTCCGTATCAGCGTTTGGAAACGTAACTGCCGCAGGGACTTTTAACGGCCTGACAATTACCAATAACGGCAGCAATACTTTGAATATCGCCAACGGCAAAACCCTGGCAGTTAACAATTCGCTGAGTTTTTCCGGAACCGACAATACGGCTTTTGTTTTTCCGTCTACCACCAATGGAACTGTAATCACATCTAACGCTCCGGCTCAAAGTATTACTTCGGCCCAAAATTCCGGGACGGTATTAAGCCTAGCGGATAATACCAACCTGACTGGTCCGATTATCGGCCAAAGCATCAACCTGTCCGGAAACGGCGTGTTTGACCAGACAGGTCTTCTGATTTCCATGACTGGAGCTACCGGCAGCAATTTAAACGCTTTGGTTGTAAACGATGGCATGAGCAATACAGTTACAATTGCCAAATCCGGAGCAGCCTCATTTATAGGTGTAAATTCCGGAACGGGGCTACTGCAGGGTACCGGCGGACTGACGGTCACAGGAACGGTAAACCTGAATTCTACCGGTTTGGCGGATACAAATGTGGGGACGGGAACCGGTAACGTAGTAGTAGGCAACAATACCGGAACGCTGACTTTAGGAGGATTTTCCACCAATAATGGCATATTGTTTACCAACGGTTCGGGGACAGTTTTCCAGACATTGCAGGGACAATCACATACCGTATTACATGGAAACGGGGCTGCAGTACCAACTTTTTCGTTAGTTGACATGGCCTCGGATATTACCGGTATACTGACAGTAGCCAACGGCGGTACCGGGACAGACATGCTTTCCCAATACGGAGTGGTGATCGGAAACGGGACCTCGGCAGTGCTGACTGCCACAGGCAGCGCTTACCAGGTTCTGACTATTCCTGGGGCGGGCGGTTCACCAATTTTCGGGCAGATGAATTTAAACCAGTCTGCGGCGGTGACCGGAATTTTGGGCATCGGAAACGGAGGCACGGGAGGATCGGCTACCCCAACCAGCGGGGCAATAGCCTATGGCACCGGTTCGGCTTACGCCTTTTCAGGGGCAGGAAATATAGGTGAGGCACTGGTCTCCGGGGGAACCGGAGCCCCGACATGGACTACAGGAACACTGACACTTGGAGGAAATTTTGCCGTCAGCGGAAATAACACCATTACACTTACGACAGGTTTAGGCGGTACAGCGGCTGCTGTCCCAAGCGGGACGGTGACCTTGGCGGATCTGGAGTCGACACAAACTTTTATAGGAGACAAGACCTTTACTCCATCCGGAACAAACAATATTACCTTTAATCTAGACGGTAATTCAGCATTTTACAGGAACATGTCTGCGGCGGATATTTATGCTACCGGGTCGGCATATACCATCACCGATACTGCTACCACCGGTACAGCAAATATTATCGGGGAATCTTACAGCCTGGTCGGGACAAACAATGCTACCGGAAATAATTCCATAACGGGCATTGATTTTACAGATGTGCAGGCTGCCAATAATAATTCGTTTACAGCAATAGCCATGGGGAGCGGTTATACCAATTATCTGTCGACACCCTACATTAATATATCCGGTTCAGGAGCTATCACTGGCGCAAACGGTGTATCAACTACCAGCCTGTCTACAACCGGAACTGTGACTCATGCTAATTTGGGAATCGGGGCCGGAACGTCTATTTGTGTTGACGGATCAAATAATCTTACCAAATGCAGCACCGGATCTTCGACTGCCACATTACAATCGGCCTACGACTTGGGAAATACGATTACGACCACTTCTGCCAGAAACATTGTGTTTAACCTGGCCGATACGGCTACCGGATCGGCATTTATTATTAATAATCTGGGAACAGCTGACGCCCTAACCATTAACGATACGAACAATTCCGCGAATAATACCCTGATCTCTCTGCAGTCGGACAGTATATCCACTATTGTAATGAAGGAAAACGGCGTTTTGGGCCTCATCGGAAATAATTTTCCGGACATAACTACTCTTAATCCGGGAAACAGTCTGTCCCTGCAACCGGCTACCAACAGCGCAAGTACCGGTTCCGGTGGAGATTTAAACCTTAATGCGGGTAATGAATCGGGGGCGACAACGGCTACCGGCGGTGATGTAAATATAACTGCAGGTTCAGCTATAGGCAGTCCGGCTGTGGGAACCGGCGGGAATGTGAATATAACGGCAGGAACAGGCTTGACGGCCAATGGGATAATTTACATCGGCAAATCAAACACCTCTTATATTTCCCTGGGCGGGGTTTCCACTCCCACCAAATTACCATCATTGACTTCGTCTACAGGTACGGCTTTGTGCCGTGATTCGGTGACTAACAATATTGTGGCTTGTGCTGCCGGTTCATCGGCAGCCACACTGCAGTCATCTTACGATCAGGGTAACACCATTCTAACAACCAACGGCAGGAATATTAATTTTGTGCTGGCAGATACTGCGACAGATGCCTATTTCAGTATTGAAAACCAGGGTACGGCTTCGGCCATGATCATCAATGATACCAACAATTTAGCCACCAATACATTAATAGAACTGCAGTCAAACGGGACGACAAACCTGACAATGGATGAAACAGGCCTGATTAAAACAGCCGGAAATATTGTGACTACCGGTTCCGGAACAGTGACAGCCGCAGGCGGCCTGACGGTCAGTTCCGGAGGCGCCGGTATAAGCGGCGGAATAAACAATAACTCGGGAAATATCACAAATACCGGCGTGATTTCCGGGGTGATAGATTTATATGCCAGCGGATCGGCGTACCTTACAGGCGGGTCGCCACTGGTATTGTCCAGCGCCAATCCGAAAATTACTTTGGGAACAGCCGGAGTAAATTCCGTACTCACTTTCACAGATGCGGAAACTGTGCCTAATACCCTGATGACACTGACCGACAACGGTAATACGGGCAGCCTGTCGTTGACCGGCGCGGTCAATGCCGGAACAAATATTCAAACCAACGGTGTAACCCGGATTGATAGCAGCGGCAACATGATCAATATCGGGACCATTAATTCGGGTGCCATTACTACGACCGGAACACTGACTTTTTCCGGAGTGGGCACGGATATTACCACTGCTTCAAATGAAGACCTGACACTGGTGGCAGCCGGTTTGGGAGTAATCAGATTGAATGATACGGTAAACATTGCTGATCCGTCCGGATTGACCCAGGGGTCCACGGCTCTCTGCCGCAATATCAGCGGGGAAATTTCCGTCTGTGCAGCCAACGCCCTGGGGGTAACTTTGCAGCAGGCTTATAACGCCGGAAATACTATAAATACCGCCGACGCTAACGGAAACATCGCTTTTACTTTGTCTTCAGGCAGCAGCACTCAGTTTACCCTGACTAATGCCGGAACAAACACCAACACTTTTGTTCTCGACGATACTGACAGCGGAGCTACTCACAATGCTATCAATATCATGTCTGCCGGAACATCCCGGATGACGATAACCGAACTGGGGACGATTTCTACGTCGGGAAGTATTGCGACTACCGGGACAGGGACGATCACCTCGGCCGGGACACTGACAGTATCTTCCGGCGGGGCGGCGATTACCGGAGGTATTAATAACAACGGCGGCGGAATCAGTAATACAGGAGCAATTGCCGGTGCCACAAACATCACGGCTTCGGGAACTATCCTGGGATCGACTGTAAATGCCACAACTATTCTGCAAACCGGCGGCACCAACCGTATGGATGCTTCAGGCAACATGACCAATATCGGTACCATCCAGTCCGGGGCCATCACTACTACCGGGACACTGACTTTTTCCGGAGTGGGCACGGATATTACCACTCCGGCCGGATCAAACCAGGATCTGACCTTAGTTGCTGACGGCAACGGACAGATAGTCCTGAATGATACTGTGCAGGTTGCCACTTTATCCGGAACGATGGGAACAACGATTGTATGCCGTAATACCTCCGGAGAATTATCCGAATGTGCGCCCAATGCTTCCGGGGTGACACTCCAGCTGGCTTATGATGCCGGAAATACGATTACTACCACGGCAAATAGGGACATTTCTTTTAATTTGGCCAGCGGTGCTAATACCAGTTTCATATTAAATAACGCAGGAACCAATCCGGCATTCGTGATTAATGATACCAATGCATCCACAAATAACCTGCTATCGTTGCAGTCAAACGGCACGACCAATTTCAGTGTTAACGAACTCGGCAACCTGATGACCAACGGTTCGGTTACACAGAGCTACACTACTACCGCCAATAACGACAGCGCTTACTCGATGAGCCTGACCAACAGCAATGCCGGAGCCGGGGTGGTGACGACCAACGGGCTTAACCTGGCCCTGACCAACGTTCTTAACAGCAACAGCACCAATATTATTAACGGCATAAATTTTCCGGCGGCCTCAAATAACAATTCAAACATTATTAATGGGATTAATTTTGCTTCAGGGACCGGCTTTACATATTTCCTGAACACCCCGACTATCAAAATATCCAACAGCGGAGTAGTTACGGGAGCCAACGGGGTATCTACGACAACCTTAAATGCCTCCTCGACTGAGACTTTTTCTAACCTGACGACGAATAATGGTTTGTTATATACAAACGGCTCAGGGGCAATTACCCAAACTGCACAAGGGTCTTCAAATACCGTTTTGCACGGCAACGGCAGCAACCCGCCCAGCTGGTCTGCCGTATTGCTGACCGGGGATGTGACCGGCATCCTGCCGGTTGGAAACGGCGGTACAAATAACAGTTCCGTTGGTCCAGCCGGAGCCATTACCTACTCGACCGGTACGGCTTACGGTTTTTCCGCTATCGGCAGCTCCGGTCAGGCCTTGCTTTCGGGTGCTTCGGGTGCTCCTACATGGACAACGGGGACTTTAACTTTAGGCCAGAATTTTATTACCGCCGGTTCATCTCCCCTGACTCTGACGACTGGCGCTCTGGCAACTAATGCCACCTTCCCGACCGGGAATATAACGGTAGCGGATTTGGAATCAATACAAACTTTTACCGGAGCCAAGACCTTTAACGACATTACCATCGCTGATACCAATGTGCCCTTTACCGGCGGGTCAACTATTTTTGATCTGCAACAGTCCAGCAATTCTACTCTGACAATACTTAACAGCATCGGCGGTAATACCGCTAATTTAAATCTGGCCAGCGGCGGTTTATATACAACCGGGATCCAGAGAGTTACAAACGGCGGTGCTCTACAAAATATTACCGGATATATCCAGGGTTCCGGTAATTTCGCCATATCAGGAAGCGGTTCATTTTCCACGGCAACCGGGCCAATTTCGTTGAACGGCGACACTACCATTACAGCCGGTAAAAATTTGACCCTGAACCAGGGAAACGTGACTCTGACGCAGGGTAATATATATCTGAATAACGGCACTTATTCCCAAACATATTCGTCGAGTGTCAATAACGACAATATCGCCTCTTACAGTTTTACCAACGGAAATACAGGCGCATCGACTGTGACGGTTAACGGTTTAAATTTGTCCCTTGCCAACGCCGTAAATACTAACAACACGGATATATTAAACGGAATTAATTTCCCGGCGGCAACTAACAACAACGCTAATGTCATCAACGGAATCAATTTTGCATCCAGTACCGGTTATACCAATTTCCTGAATTCACCGACAGTAAAGATATCATCAGGAGGGGCCATCAGCGGAGCGACGGGAGTGTCCACCACCACCCTGACGGCTTCCTCTACTGAAACATTTTCCAATTTAACCACGGACAAAGGCGTGTTGTTTACCAACGGATCCGGGGTAATTTCCCAAACGGCTCAGGGCAATGCGGGCACGGTTCTCCACGGGCAAGGAGCCAATCCCCCCACTTGGTCAGCGGTATCTTTGACCAACGACATCTCAGGCATCCTGCCCATTGCCAACGGCGGGACTAATGTGGGAACCATCGGAGCGGCCGGAAGTATAGCTTATTCGGACGGAACCAAATATATGTTTTCTTCTGTCGGGTCAAGCGGCCAGGTGCTTCTCTCCGGCGCTGCCGGCTCCCCCACCTGGACTACCGGGACACTGACTCTCGGGCAGAACCTGATAACTGCCGGATCTTCAGCCCTGACCCTGACGACCGGAGCGCTGGCTACCAATGCCACCTTCCCCACGGGCAATATCACTCTGGCTGATCTCTCAACCACCCAAACTTTTACCGGAGCCAAGACCTTTAACGATATCACCATCGCTGATACCAATGTGCCCTTTACCGGAGGGT